>NZ_JAGESB010000001.1:0-673787 GCF_017572865.1 Salmonella sp. 32082101201600294FB01SM01
TCTCCTGAAGGAACGTTGAAGACGACGACGTTGATAGGCCGGGTGTGTAAGCGCAGCGATGCGTTGAGCTAACCGGTACTAATGAACCGTGAGGCTTAACCTTACAACGCCGAAGATGTTTTGGCGGTTGAGAAGACAACAATTTTCAGCACTGATTCAGAGTTGAGTACGCAATAATTTGCGCAGCAGCAAGGCGGCAAGCGAAGGAAAGGAAGGAGCATACAGAAGTATGTGACTGACTTTACGAGCGCAGGCAACGCCGCTGATGCGATAAAGAATTGCGTACAGAGCACAAAAGAATTTGCCTGGCGGCAGTAGCGCGGTGGTCCCACCTGACCCCATGCCGAACTCAGAAGTGAAACGCCGTAGCGCCGATGGTAGTGTGGGGTCTCCCCATGCGAGAGTAGGGAACTGCCAGGCATCAAATTAAGCAGTAAGCCGGTCATAAACCGGTGGTTGTAAAAGAATTCGGTGGAGCGGTAGTTCAGTTGGTTAGAATACCTGCCTGTCACGCAGGGGGGCGCGGGTTCGAGTCCCGTCCGTTCCGCCACTTATTAAGAGCCCTGAGCATTAGCTCAGGGCTTTTTGTCTATGGAAAACCCCCAGCTAGGCTGGGGGTTCCGGAAAGCTTTCAGCTTTAAGCCAGTTATTAAAACCCCTTTTGATTTGTTAAAACATCTTGCGGTCTGGCAACTGCAAAAGTTCAACAAGAAATCAAAAGGGGGTCCCAATGGGGGACGAAAAGAGCTTAGCGCACACCCGATGGAACTGCAAATATCACATAGTTTTCGCGCCCAAATACCGAAGACAAGCGTTCTATGGAGAGAAGCGTAGGGCAGTAGGCAGCATATTAAGAAAATTGTGTGAATGGAAAAACGTACGAATTCTGGAAGCGGAATGTTGTGCAGATCATATTCACATGCTTCTGGAGATCCCGCCGAAGATGAGTGTGTCGAGCTTCATGGGATATCTGAAGGGTAAAAGTAGTCTGATGCTTTACGAGCAGTTTGGGGATCTAAAATTCAAATACAGGAACAGGGAGTTCTGGTGCAGAGGGTACTATGTCGATACGGTGGGTAAGAACACGGCGAAGATACAGGACTACATAAAGCACCAGCTTGAAGAGGATAAAATGGGTGAGCAATTATCGATCCCTTATCCGGGCAGCCCGTTTACGGGCCGTAAGTAACGAAGTTTGATGCAAATGTCAGATCGTATGCGCCTGTTAGGGCGCGGCTGGTAAGAGAGCCTTACAGGCGCATCTGAAAAACCTCCGGCTATGCCGGAGGATATTTATTTCTTTGCCTGTCATTTAATTATTGCTCAATTCGCAAAAATCCTCTGCATTTCTCGCTCTTTTTCTACAAAGCGCTGAAGGTCATAATCCCCTCAGTTAACGAACATAGTGATTAAAAAGAGGAATTCTATGACTATCCCTGCATTCGGTTTAGGTACTTTTCGCCTGAAAGACGACGTGGTTATCGCTTCTGTGAAAACGGCGCTTGAACTGGGCTACCGTGCTGTCGACACTGCGCAAATCTATGATAATGAAGTTGCTGTTGGACAGGCGATTGCTGAGAGCGGCGTACCGCGTAATGAGCTGTACATCACCACTAAGATCTGGATTGAAAACCTTAGCAAAGACAAGCTGATCCCAAGCCTGAAAGAGAGCCTGAAAAAACTGCGTACCGATTATGTCGATCTGACGCTGATCCACTGGCCATCTCCGGGTGATGCCGTGTCTGTCGAAGAATTTATGCAGGCATTGCTTGAAGCTAAAAAACAAGGGCTGACTCGCGAAATTGGCATTTCAAACTTCACCATTCCGTTGATGGAAAAGGCTATTGCCGCGGTGGGCGTAGACAATATCGCCACCAACCAGATTGAGCTATCTCCGTATCTGCAGAATCGTAAGGTGGTTGACTGGGCGAAAGCGCACGGTATCCACATCACCTCTTATATGACGCTGGCATACGGCAAAGCGCTGAAAGATGAAGTGATTGCGCGCATTGCGGCTAAACATAATGCGACGCCGGCGCAGGTTATTCTGGCATGGGCAATGGGTGAAGGTTACTCCGTGATCCCTTCATCCACCAGGCGTGAAAACCTAGCAAGCAACCTGCTGGCACTGGAACTGCATCTGGATGCCGAAGATAAAAATGCGATCGCGGCACTGGATTGCAACGACCGCCTGGTTAGTCCGGAAGGTCTGGCCCCTGAGTGGGATTAATTGCCTGACCCTTTGTACCCTTTACCCCCCTCTTTCACAGCTCCTACGGGGGCTGTTCTTATATATTCGCTCAAAAAGTCGATAAATGCCCGAATGCGTGTGCTGACGGCGCGATCGCTGTAGTAAACGGCGCTGAAAGGCATTTCTACCGGCAGACGTTTATCGGCCAGCAGTTCCACCAATTCTCCCCGCGCGATCTCTTTATCAATCATATAATCTGAAAGACATGCAATGCCGTTACCGTTCAGGCAAAGCTGTTTTAACGTTTCCCCGCTGTTGGAAGAAATCCCACATTCGACTTCATGGAGCTGCCCATCTCTACAGGCAATCGGCCAGGTATTGAGCGAAACAGGTTCTGAGAACCCCAGGCACAGATGCCGTTTTAACTCTTCAACGGTCTCTGGCTTGCCAAAACGGGCAATATAATCCGGTGAAGCGATAATCTTACGATAACTGGTAAATAACGGGCGTGCGCGCAGACTTGAATCTGTCAACGTGCCTGCGCGTATCGCAACATCCACTTTTCGTTCAATAAGATTGATGAACGTTTCTGAGGAGACAAGAGACAACGTTATTTCCGGATACCGTTCACGAAAAGGTTTAATCAGCGGCATCAGGAAATGCAGCATTACCGGCGTTGCCGCATCGATACGCAGTAAGCCGCGCGGGGTATTACGCGACTCCATGATTTCCGTTTCTGCGGCGGCCATTTCTTGCAGTATCTGCTGCACGCGCCTGAAATATCGCTCTCCTTCTTCAGTCAGGCTCAGCTGTCGTGTCGTACGATTAAGCAGACTGACGCCGAGCTTCATCTCCAGCTTTTTAACTGCCCGGCTGACAGCGGAATTGGCCTGTCCAAGCTGCTCTGCCGCCCGGCTGAAGCTGCCGCTTTCCACGACTGCGACAAAAATTGCAAGTTCTTCGGAGGTGGCTTTCATTTTTGCTCCTGAAGCAAAATTAAATTGATATTTTGGATGTTTTTGTCATTAAAACATCCAGGCATACTGCGTGTCATCTGATTACTGCTGTTATGGAGTTATTTATGCCTCTCGCTTTATTTGCACTGACAATAAGTGCTTTCGCTATCGGTACGACTGAGTTTGTGATTGTCGGCCTGGTGCCGACCATTGCTCAACAACTGGCTATCTCGTTACCTTCCGCCGGAATGCTGGTTTCAATCTATGCGCTGGGTGTGGCTATTGGCGCGCCGGTGCTGACCGCGCTGACCGGACGCCTGCCGCGTAAACAGTTACTGGTCGCGCTGATGGTCTTGTTTACGGCGGGGAATTTGCTGGCATGGCAGGCACCGGGCTATATGACATTAATCGTCGCCCGTCTGCTGACGGGCCTGGCGCACGGCGTGTTCTTCTCGATTGGATCTACCATCGCGACAAGTCTGGTGCCAAAAGAGAAAGCGGCTTCTGCGATCGCTATTATGTTTGGTGGTTTAACGGTAGCGCTGGTCACAGGCGTTCCGCTGGGCACATTTATCGGTCAGCATTTTGGCTGGCGTGAGACCTTCCTTGCGGTATCACTGTTAGGCGTGATTGCGCTGATGAGTAGTCAATTGCTGATCCCGACCAATATTCCCGGTCGGGCGGCCGCCAGCATTCGTGACCAGGTGAAAGTACTGACTCATCCTCGTCTGTTGCTGATTTACGCCGTTACAGCGCTGGGCTACGGCGGGGTATTCACGGCATTCACCTTCCTGGCGCCGATGATGCAGGATCTGGCGGGGTTCTCCCCGGCAGCGGTAAGCTGGATCTTACTGGGGTATGGCGTATCTGTGGCTATCGGCAATATCTGGGGCGGTAAACTGGCGGATAAGCATGGTGCCGTGCCGGCGCTGAAATTCATTTTCGCCGCGCTGTTTGTTCTGCTGATGGTCTTCCAGGTGACGGCCTCCACGCAGTATGCCGCGCTGGCTACCATTCTGGTGATGGGGATCTTTGCCTTCGGTAACGTACCGGGGTTGCAGGTCTACGTGGTACAGAAAGCGGAACAATTTACGCCCAATGCCGTTGATGTGGCGTCAGGTCTGAACATTGCGGCGTTTAACATTGGTATTGCGCTGGGCTCCGTGATTGGCGGGCAAACGGTGGCGCATTACGGTTTGGCGCAGACGCCGTGGATTGGCGCCCTCATTGTTCTGGTGGCTTTCCTGCTGATGGGTGTCAGCGGACGTCTTGATAAACCTGTACGCATTGCTCTGGAGTAAATTATTGATGTAAGCGCCTACTTACAAAACAAACTGCAATTGTTCGTTGAAAGTGAGTGCTAAAATCCCTATAACAGAAGAACCAGTCCGGTTGAGGACTGGTTGACGTTACAGAGGTTTGAAAGTCAAAAGTGCGAAAAAACACCTATGCGATGCGCTATGTTGCCGGACAGCCCGCCGAGCGGATTTTGCCGCCAGGGTCGTTTGCGAGCATTGGCCAGGCATTGCCCGCCGGGGAACCGCTAAGCAGTGAAGAGCGGATCCGTATCCTCGTGTGGAATATATTCAAGCAGCAGCGAGCCGAATGGTTATCGGTGCTGAAGAACTACGGCAAAGATGCGCATCTGGTCCTGTTGCAGGAGGCACAGACGACGCCTGAACTGGTACAGTTTGCCACCGCTAACTATCTTGCCGCCGACCAGGTTCCCGCTTTTGTATTACCTCAGCATCCGTCTGGCGTCATGACGCTGTCTGCCGCCCATCCTGTTTACTGCTGCCCTTTACGGGAAAGAGAACCGATTTTACGTTTGGCGAAATCAGCCCTGGTGACGGTATATCCCTTGCCGGATACCCGTTTATTAATGGTAGTAAATGTTCATGCGGTAAATTTTAGTCTGGGCGTGGACGTATACAGTAAGCAGTTACTTCCGATCGGCGACCAGATTGCGCACCATAGCGGCCCTGTCATTATGGCGGGTGATTTTAATGCCTGGAGCCGCCCACGTATGAATGCGTTGTACCGCTTTGCACGTGAGATGTCGCTGCGCCAGGTGCGTTTCACTGACGATCAGCGCCGTCGTGCGTTTGGACGACCGCTGGATTTTGTTTTTTATCGTGGGTTAAACGTGAATGAAGCCTCCGTACTGGTGACGCGCGCTTCCGATCACAATCCGCTACTCGTTGAATTCAGTCCCGGCAAACCTGAGCAATAAAGGTGCGTCAGGTCTGCCGTGGGGCAGGCCTCTTCGGGTGCTGCCCTCTATTTTTCTCATAACAGAAGGGCACTACCATGACAACGCATTCCCACCATGACAATGTTGAAAAGCAGTTTGGTTCACAGGCGAACGCCTATTTACATAGCGCCGTTCACGCATCGGGTCGTGACTTAGCGCGGCTGGCGCAAAGGCTGTCTGATTTTTCCCACGCGAACGTACTGGATATGGGATGTGGGGCTGGACACGCGAGTTTTGTCGCTGCGCAACATGCCAACTCGGTCGTGGCATACGATTTATCCGCCAGCATGCTTGAGGTTGTCGCTGGAGCGGCGGAAGAAAGACATTTAAGTAATATTACTCTCCGGCAAGGCTATGCCGAAAAACTGCCCTTTGAAGATGCATCGTTTGAGGTGGTGATTAGCCGCTATTCCGCGCATCACTGGCACGACGTTGGTCAGGCATTGCGTGAGGTTTATCGTGTATTAAAACCCGGCGGCGTGCTGATTATCATGGATGTCATGTCGCCTGGACATCCTGTACGCGATATCTGGCTGCAAACGGTGGAGGCGTTACGCGACACGTCGCATGTCCGTAACTATTCCAGTGGCGAATGGCTGGCGATGGTCAATAACGCGATGCTGGTAACGAATACCGTGATAACCGATCGTTTATCGCTGGAGTTTCGCTCATGGGTAACGCGGATGCGTACGCCAGCGCCGTTGGTTGAAGCGATTCGATTATATCAGGCGAGTGCCCCGGTAGAGGTGAAGCGTTATTTTGAGTTGCAGGATGACGGCTCGTTTAGCAGCGATACTATCATGCTGGAAGCGCATAAAGCGGTATAGCAATTTAAAAGGCGCCGGGGGAAGCGGCGCCTTTTGGCTTTTTCGTCGGACAATATCAGGAGTCTGGCGTGCTATTGTCCTTCACAAACAACGTAAGCTGATCGCCCGGTTGTAGATTATCCGTATCATGGTTCCAGCGCATTACATCTTTGATATTCACCCCGTGACGTCTGGCGATACTGGAAAGCGAATCGCCTTTACGGACACGATAGGTAATGCTATCGCTATTGTTTGCCAGTCGTTGCGCGCTGCTGCCAGCACCTACGGTCAGGCTTTGCCCGATTTTCAGGCGCGAACCACGCAGGTTGTTCCACTGCTGCAAGTCCTTCGTGCTTACGCCAAGCCGCGAAGCAATACCGGAAAGCGTATCGCCAGAGCGCACCTTATAGCTACGGCTATTCAACGGCGTATTGTCGGCGATCAGTTGGGACTGAACGGCGTCAATCTCACCGGAAGCCAGCGACTCACGCAACTGCTCGGCATGCTTTTTGGGCACCATAACATATTGCGGACCGCTTACGCCTAAGGTAGACCCTTTTACACCGGCATTAAACGTCTTCAGCTTGCTGATAGACATGCCCGCCATATCCGCAACCTGGGCCATTTCAACTGGACTGTTTAAACGAACTCGTGCCAGCGCTCGGCTTTCATCTGTTGTTGGCAGACGTACGCCGTAGCGTTTGCTGTTTTTGAGAATTTCACTCAATGCCAGCATCTTAGGTACGTAGAGTTTTGTTTCTCTGGGCAAAGAAAGCGACCAGAAATCCGTCGGTTTTCCACGCGCTTTGTTTGCTTTAATTGCCCGCATAACACGGCCTTCGCCGCTGTTATACGCTGCAACGGTTAACAGCCAGTCGCCGTCAAACATTTTGTTCAGACGCTGCATCATGTCTAACGCGGCGGTCGTAGAGGCTACAACATCGCGACGCGCGTCATAATTACGGGTCTGCTTTAAACCATAATTGCGCCCTGTGCTCGGTATGATCTGCCAGATGCCTGCGGCATTGGCGCCAGACGTTGCGTGAGGATCAAAAGCGCTCTCCACTATGGGTAGTAGTACCAGCTCCATAGGCATGTTACGTTTCTTAACCTGCCCCGCTATCCAGTACATATACGGCTCTGCCCGTAAAGTTACATCGTGGAGATAGCTCTTATTGCGTAAATACTTCTGTTTCTGTTCGCGAATCCGGCTGTTTTCCGGAATTCCCATCTTTAGCTCGTCGCCAATGAAAGCCCACAAGTCCTGATCTGGCGCGATAGACGTTCCGTCGTCCATCCATCGTGCCTGACTCGTAAACTTTCCTGCTTCCCCTTGACCAGCTGCAGAAAGGCTCTGTGCGTGCTGTTGGACGTTGCCAGTGTTCTGAGACGTCTGGCACCCCACAAGCAGGACAGAGGCGAGTAATATCGCTTTTGCCTTCATGTGTGTGTCAATAGTTGCTTAAAAGACGACCGATCATAACGGCGAAGTTAGCGAATGACAAGTAAGAATTATCAGAACGTGTCTTTCTTTGACCTTAACCATGCAAAACGCGCTTCTGGTTGTTGCAATATTGTTTCTTTGTTGATTTCGTTAATTAAATCAATATCTTCAGTTCTTAAAAAAAGATTAATCTTACGCTCATTTTTAAGAATAACGGGTAATGTCATTTGTTTTTTTACACGTAACTCTTTAACTTTACGATAATATTCATTTATGAACGAATCGTGCGGAAGTATGCTCAATGCGAACTTAATGTTAGCTAAAGTGTATTCGTGAGCGCAGCAAATGAGCGTGTCGTCAGGCAGAGAATTAATTTTCATAAGTGACTGATACATCTGTGATGGCGTGCCTTCAAACAGTCGACCACAGCCGCCAGAGAACAGCGTGTCGCCGCAGAATAAGTAAGGATGGCTAAAGTAACAGACGTGTCCTAACGTGTGACCCGGCGTGGCAAAAAGAGTAAATTTCTCGCCTAAAACGCGAATAGTATCGCCATCGCCAACAAGATGGGGTGCTCCCTTGTCTTGCGTTTCCGCCGGTCCATAAACCGTCATTTGCGGGAAGTGTTGCAACAGCTCTTTGACTCCGCCAACATGGTCGTGATGGTGATGCGTCAGAAAAATCGCCTCCGGCATCCACTTATGTTCAGCAATGGCCTTTAAGACGGGTGCCGCTTCGCCGGGATCAACAATCACACAGCGGCCTTCATCATTGGTCAGCACCCAGATGTAATTGTCCTGAAACGCGGGAATACTGTTAAGATTCATATATTACCTCTCAAATAATTAGCGGAAGGTTGCGATGAAACCGGCAAGGCTCTCTCAAACTGTCGTTGCGCCCGGATGTTGGGGTGAGTTGCCCTGGGGCAATTACTACCGTGAGGCGCTGGAACAGCAGCTCAATCCGTGGTTTGCAAAAATGTATGGTTTCCATTTGCTTAAAATCGGTAATTTAAGCGCAGAAATCAATTCCGAAGCGTGCGCGGTCTCCCATCAGGTGAATGTTTCATCGCAGGGGTCGCCGATGCAGGTTCTGGCCGATCCGCTACATCTTCCTTTTGCGGATAAATCCGTCGATGTTTGTCTGCTGGCGCATACTTTGCCGTGGTGTACCGACCCGCACCGTTTATTACGGGAAGCCGACCGCGTATTGATTGATGACGGTTGGCTGGTCATCAGTGGATTTAACCCGCTGAGTTTGATGGGGTTACGTAAACTGGTACCCGTTTTACGTAAAACACCGCCCTATAATAGTCGGATGTTTACCCTTATGCGGCAACTGGACTGGCTGTCTTTACTCAATTTTGAAGTGCTACATTATAGCCGTTTTCATGTCTTACCCTGGAAAAAGCAGGGAGGGCGGCTATTAAATACGCATATCCCGGCGCTGGGCTGTTTACAGCTTATTGTGGCCCGTAAGCGGACCATCCCGCTTACGCTTAATCCGCTGCGACATAATAAAAGTAAAACCCCTATCCGCCAGACCGTTGGCGCCACCCGGCAATATCGCAAACCGGATGGCTAAGCTTCCGCCTGGTAGCCACTATCTTCCTGCGTGGGATTCATTGCCGCGGCGCGCGCCAGTTCATCACAACGCTCGTTTTCGGGATGGCCTGCATGGCCTTTGACCCATACCCATTTGATCTGATGCTGACCTAACGCAGCATCGAGACGTTTCCAGAGATCGACATTTTTTACGGGTTTCTTTTCCGCTGTTTTCCAGCCGCGTTTCTTCCAGTTATGAATCCATTGGGTAATTCCTTGCCGCACATATTGGCTGTCGGTGCTCAATGTCACTTCGCAATGTTCTTTTAACGCTTCAAGCGCGACGATCGCCGCCATCAGTTCCATACGGTTATTGGTGGTCAGCGTGTAACCTTCACTAAACGTTTTTTCATGACCGCGATAGCGTAAGATAGCGCCATAACCACCAGGCCCTGGATTCCCCAGGCAAGAGCCATCGGTGAAAATTTCTACCTGTTTAAGCATCTCTGGTAGACTTCCTGTAATTGAAATCGATAACAAAACGCAAGTCTGACATAAATGACCGATATGAGCACTGCAATTACACGACAGATTGTCCTCGATACCGAAACCACCGGTATGAACCAGATAGGCGCGCACTATGAAGGTCACAAGATTATTGAGATCGGTGCGGTTGAGGTGATAAACCGTCGTCTGACCGGTAATAACTTCCACGTTTACCTGAAGCCGGATCGGCTGGTGGATCCGGAAGCGTTTGGCGTACACGGCATCGCCGATGAGTTTCTGCTGGATAAGCCGGTTTTTGCTGATGTGGTCGATGAGTTTCTCGATTATATCCGCGGCGCGGAGCTGGTCATCCATAACGCATCGTTCGATATCGGCTTTATGGATTATGAGTTTGGTCTGCTTAAACGCGATATTCCTAAAACCAATACTTTCTGCAAAGTTACCGACAGCCTGGCGTTGGCGCGGAAAATGTTCCCCGGCAAGCGTAACAGCCTTGATGCGCTGTGTTCGCGTTATGAGATAGATAATAGCAAACGTACTTTGCACGGCGCATTGCTCGATGCCCAGATCCTTGCTGAAGTGTATCTGGCGATGACGGGCGGGCAAACGTCCATGACGTTTGCGATGGAAGGAGAGACGCAACGGCAGCAAGGTGAAGAGACCATTCAGCGAATCGTTCGCCAGGCCAGCCGGTTACGGGTCGTTTTCGCCTCTGATGAAGAGCTGGCTGCGCATGAATCGCGGCTTGATCTGGTGCAGAAAAAGGGCGGAAGTTGCCTTTGGCGGGCGTAATTTATTCCTTTTTAGGCTATAAAAATCATCCTTCGGGCGATTTTTGCAGCAACTGATTCAAAAGGTGAGAAAAAGCGTTGACGGGCGACACCGCAAACCGTAATATTCGCCTCGTTCCCAGCGGGAACATAACGGAGCGGTAGTTCAGTTGGTTAGAATACCTGCCTGTCACGCAGGGGGTCGCGGGTTCGAGTCCCGTCCGTTCCGCCAGATACAAATCTCAGGGTGTTTTTTATACATCCTGTAAAGTAAAAAAACCGTATCACTGTAAAAGGGATACGGTTTTTTTTCGTCTTCAAGAAGTTCCTCCGTCTATCGTGGAATCTGACGCAAATGGGCCTACGCCTGGATGACGAACAGGATATTACCGCCACTTCTTTCACTGTCATGGTTATTTTGTCCCACTGACATTTAAGGCGCGGCCTCATAGGCTGTGTTTAACCGGGATCGGAACATGTTCAGCGCAGAAGCAGACTGCGTAATGTTGATGTCATTCAGATAATCACGGACAACCGCCAGACATGCGTATCATCATTCCAGGGCATCCCACTTCTCCAGCAACTCCACCGGGATCTCATTGATCACCTCCGAGAACCGTTTTCCCACCAGTCTTTCAGCCTGGCGTAACAGTGGGATGGTCGGGCTGCTGGGTTCACTGCTCTCAAACCAGCGACGAATGCACCGCAGGCGTTCCAGCGCATCATTACGATCGCGAATTGGCCCCGGTTCAGCATTGTGTGGGAGGGATATACCGGGTGGCGTGTTGACAGGCGGCACATCCTCTGCCCGTGCCGGAACGGCATTATCCATAACCGTGCCTGCGGGGTCTGGCGCTGGCGCTGGCGACGGAGGAATTTCCGGCGTGGTTGTCTGTACCACGTCAGGCAGCAGCGCCAACAACTGCCGCAGGCGTGAAAAATCTGGAGCCAGATTGCCTAATGTCTCACGCGCCCACACTTGCAGGCGTTCTGCGCTTTCCTGCGCTTCGCGAAACGCCGCCAGCGGTAATGCCCCACGGGCTTCGAGGTCGGCCAGTTGCTGGCGGACGGATTCGGGGGCCAGCGCATCAGCCGGGCGGGGAGCGGATAACGCGCGCTCGACATCCCGTACCTGCAGGCGCAGGGCGGCACTGTTTGACAGCGTGATACCGCGAATGTCTGCCATCACGCCTTCGTGATCCAGCAGCGCCGCCAGGGCATTACTGCGCGCCAGCGCCGCATCTTCAATAGATTCTGCGGATGCGCCTTCGCCGGTAAGCAGCTGTGGATGGAGTGCATCAGACCAGATTACGCTCAGTTCTGCCAGTTGTGTGAGCATTTCCGCCAGTCCCTGTGCACCAGCCTGCTGGATGCGACTGCGCAGCAGCAGGATCAACACCCGGATATCCTTACTGCGCGTGAGCAGACGGCGCGCATCACGCTCAATTTCCGGCCAGTTCACGGCTTCCGGCGTACTGACAAAATCACCATATTGCGCCTCCGCCTGGGGGGCGGCGCGGCTGAACAGCAGCAGGTATTCCGGATCGTACTCCGGATCGGGGCCGCATGGTTGTTCCGCGCTTACTGGTTTAGTCAGGCACATATCCATATCATTACTCTCAGTGGGTTAAGCCGTGTTCAGGTTCAAAAATCATGCCGGTCACCGGACGGTCATGCATGGCTTTACCTGCCCAGGCCGTCCAGCCAAGCCGCTGCGCGCCGCCGATCACCGCAGGCGGTGCGGCATGAGGCTTCAACTGCAGCTCAATTTCCCAGCAATATTCAAAACCGATGAACGTACGCACCAGTTCTGTCAGCACGGGCAGATTGTTGCCGCCGGGCAGAAAACGCAGGTAATCCTCCAGCGTGAGCGGGCCGATAATTAGCCGGAATTTGTACTGCATATCCGGTACGGCCTGGCCGATAAGCGCCCCGTTGCCCAGCACCGAAGACTGCGCGGGCGTGCCCAGACGGGTGATTTCATCGTTCGCCACCGTTATCCAGTGCAGGGCGAACTCTTTCACCGCAAAAGGTACGCTGAAATAGTGCGCCAGCGTGGCGGCCAGCCCGTCAGGATTGCGCGATTCGCGTACCAGATGAGCGGAGGCTGCCAGGCGAACATGATCTGACAGCGGGCTTTCGGCGCTTTCCCGTAGATTCTGCCCGCTGAGACTGGCGATATAAAACGCAAAACGGTCGTGTTCCGGTTTGTCCAGCCCGCCACCAGCGGACTGGCCGCTGCGCCATGCCTGCCAGAACTGCGTCAGCCAGCGGTGGTGAAAAATATTGGAAAAATGAACCAGCGTCGGATCGTGACGGCTCTCTGAGCGATTTAGCGCCAGCTCGGTATAGTGCAGCGGCAACGGGCCGTTTGGCCCCCACAGTCCGAGGCTGTACAGGCTCAGGTGCAGGCGTCCATCCTGCCAGCTGACCTGGGCGATTTCCCGTGGTGCAAAGGTCATCGTCGGCGTCTGTCCCAGACGGAATTTTTCCATCCGTGGCTGCCAGATACTGCCTGCCGGAGTATCACAGAGCTGGGCATCCACGCGCCGCATCAGGTTCAGGAATCCGTAACGCCATGGGGTTTTCTGCGCCTGGTCGAGAGCGCCGGTCATACGCTCCCCCGTTGCCCGGTTCTTACCGGCCAGGTCATGACATGCCCGCGTTGCATCGAGTGCAGCGTCATCTGTGAGAAGGTATTAATGGAAACATGGCGGGCAATATAGTGTTCCAGCACCAGACCGAACAGGTAAGGACTGATACCGGAAAATCCTTCTTCGTCCACGGTCAGTTCGCAACTGACGCCCCGGCCATAGACCAACAGGCCGGAGCCGGGCAGGCGGCGGGTTACTGGGGTGGTTTTGCAGCCAATCAGGCTGCGCACCTGGCGCGACTGCGGGCTGTCGTGAGCCGGAATAAACAGATTCAGCAGATCGCGTAGCGCCTGGCCGCCGGTGCGGTGATCCAGATCGGCCAGCGGCAGATAATTAAACGACAACTGCCGGATCAGCCGCCAGGCCATTTCGCGTTCAGCCAGCGGCGGCTGCGGCGGGCGCGGCGGTCTGATAAGACCCACGCCCGCCACCGGAATCGCCGCATCTACGGTCAGATCATCCCGGCCATTACGTGGAATAAGGCAGGGCAGATCGCGGTTAGTCACCATTGCCGTGACGGTGATATGGCGCAGATTTTCCGGGTAGGGCGCTTCATGCTGATCAACCAGCGACAGGAAGACTTCCGAGCCGGTATAGGGGGTTCGGGTGCCATAGCGGCGGGCGTTTTCTGACGAGCGGCGCGGCTCACGACGCAGTGAAAAATAACGCCCGTGGTTGCCTTCGTCATTATTACGGGTGTGATACAGCGGACGAAAAATCATCTTCCGTGTGGTTTCCGCTTCCAGGCCTTCGACTTCCTGAACAGAAAACACCTCGTAATCCAGCGGACGGGTACGATCTACCACCAGATGCTGTTCCGTCACGCTGTGAGTGACTTCAATCCGGGTGGTGGTGCGGGGAAACAGGTTGATCACCGGCGTACAGAACAGGCTGAACTGTGCAGCGTCCGTCTGATGAATCAGCCAGTCCGGCGGCAGGCGATTAAGCAGTATGACAATTTCCGCCACATTGCCCTGCACCTTTTGTAACCCGGCAGACAATCCGGTCGGGGTGAAGAAGTAAAACCGTTCCGGACAGGCGAAAAATTCATGCAGCAGATTATGGCCGTGAAACACGTTCCAGGCGAGCGGCAGCAGCCCCTGCCCTGGCTCCAGCCCTTCGTGCGCCACCGGGTGTTGAAGATTCACATTCAGTTCGCCGTCAAAGTGACCGGGTTCACCGGCCAGTGTGGCGACGGCGCTGGTATGCAGCAGCTCAAACAGGTGTGACGCAATGCGTTCTTCGCCGCAGAGGTAAAAGGGCAGCCGTGCCGGACCGGCCAGCTCGCTGAAAGTCAGTTCCCCGAAGGTTCGCAGGGTGATGCGCAATGCCCCGGCGACATGAATATTAGGCGGCAGATAGCGGTGCAGGGCGGGCATATCCGGTGGCGCGGCGGTCAGGCGTACCTCCTCGATGGACAGCGGCCACAGCGTGACGTCCTGGCTGCTGCGAAACTGGCAGGCGGTATTTTCGCCTTCCGGGATAGGGGAAACGAACGCGGTATCGCGCGGCACGGTGACCCCTTTCGCCAGGTCGCCTTCCTGCGTATCGGGATACAGCTTTACCACTGCCATCGATGGCGTGGGGGTGACGTAATTGGGGCTGACGACTTCCAGTAACCGCTGTGTGAAGCGGGGAAACTCGGCGTCAATTTTTAGCTGAGTACGGGCGCTCAGAAAGCTGAACGCCTCGATCATGCGTTCCACATACGGGTCGGCAATATCGGTTCCCTGCATCCCCAGTCGGGCGGCAATTTTGGGATGGAGGGTGGCGAACTCAGCACCAGTCTCCCGCAGGTAGCTCAGTTCGCGGTTGTAATACTCCAGTAGCCGTGGATCCATGAATAATGCCCTGTATTAAAAGAACGTAATGCGGCTCAGCTCCATATCCAGCGCGCTGCGTACCAGAAACTCCGTGGGATACGGCTGCGTCAGAATTTGTCCGCGAATTTCAAACTGTAGCGTGTTATAGCTACCCTGCCGGGTTTTATCGAGCAAGGGCGTGACCCTGAGTGTGGCGGCGTTCAGCCGGGGTTCGAAACGGATAATGGCGCGCCGGATCGCCTCGCTGATATCGTCCCACTTATGCTCATACATAAAGCTGCCCGCCAGCGGCGGCAGGCCATAGTTGAGCACTGACGCCGCCGCCTGCGGATAGCGCCGGGCGTCGATGTCACCTTCGTGGCTAATGGTATTGAGCAAAAAGGAGAGATCCCGACGAATGATCTCCTTCAGTTGTACCGGCGTGACGCTGATATCCCGGTCAATTTTCTGATACGGAGCATTGTCACACAGCCGATCAAATAGGGTGGGCAGCAGGTGGTTAGCGGGTGTAAAACGAGACGTGCTCATGCGCCATCGTTTTCCTGAGCATGAAAGGTACAATGGGCCATGTCCAGCAGGCTGATATCGCCGTGGCTGGTCAGCCACACTTTCTGCCCCAGCGCCCGCACGGTGGTTTCGCCGGGGCCGTCCTGCCAGGCGGTTTCCCGGCACAGACGCAGGGCGTCAGATGCACTTTCCGAACCGCTGTAACGGGTAAAGAGCCAGGCGCCGTGCGTATCGCCATTCATCAGGGTGATATTAATGGGTTTCCACAGCAGATCGGTCAGGCGCGTCGGTTGCGGCGATTCCAGCGAGCGTATTTGCGAAAACGGTAGCCAGATATACACGCCGCCGGTGACCAGCTCAAGTACCGGGCCAAGGCGGGAATCGCTGTCGCTCGCCCAGTCAAATGCGCCGCCGTTCCACTGCCCGCCCGTGTCTGTTATGGCTTCCAGTGCGGTATTACGGTGTTTATCAACCTCACCGGTATCGTCATGACAGGCGAGTGCCGCCAGCAGTGACTCCACCCAAACGGGCTGCGGCAGAAGAAAACCGGGTCGTTGTTCACCCTGAAAAACGGTGTGGCGGAACATTTCGCAGCGAACCAGCTCCCGGTACAGCCGGGCCTCCTGGGTATAATTGGCCTCCATCCTGGCACATAGCTGAAGCTGGTGTAGCGCCCGCGACCAGTCTCCGGCCACACACAGCAACTGAAACAGGCTGTGGCGGCAGAGCGCCTTCGCCGGATTTTCCCGAACCTTCTGCTCCGCCATCTGAATCCCCTCCGCAATAGAGTATTCCTGTAGCAGCGCGGACAGGGTAGCAGGAAGCGTGTCAGTTTTTTTCATAGGCGGTATTTCCATTTTTCTGTGTCGGAGTGATTCGGTAGTGGCTATCGATGCCAATAATACGATGCTCGCGGCGGGTCAGATCGGGCAGTATCTCGCTATGTGCGGTTTTCCCCCCCAGTTCCGGCGAGAGCAGTTGTAGGATATCGGGCATTGATTCCATCGCCAGCCAGTGCATTTCACCCTCACCGGTCGTGTCCAGCGTATCCAGAATGGCATCAATACCGGGCGCGCCTGCCACCATATCCTGTAACGTGTCGGTGTCGCCCTTTTTATCGTATAACGACGTCAAATCCTGGGTGACAGCGTCTTCATTTCGGGGACACGGTTTATCACGGAGGGGCTTTTCCTGCCCGGAGGGCCGCAATGCCTGCTGATATTCCTGGTAAAGCTGGTGTAGCGTGCTATCCGCTTCATGGCCGGTGTAAGAGGGCGCGGTTTCCCGGACGGGAATAATATCGAACGGGTTCTGCGGATTGAGCTGTTGTTGTTTAAACCAGTCCAGATCCAGGTACTCAGCAACGGATTCAGATGACTGAACCAACTGAGGAAACGAAACATCGGGACGGGACTCATCATTGGTGCGGGCAAGGCACCAGGATGACAGACCCCATTCAATCGTATCTCCATCATTCAGCCGCATACGGTGATGAGGTTCCATCACCTGCTCATTGACGGCACAGCACAGTTCATCAGAGTGATTAACAATCCACCACGCCTCTTCGTGGCGAACAAGACTGAGCGCGATATCGTCTTTCCCATGTTGCTCAAAAAGCGGAATGTAGGGGGCGGCGGCAGTAAATACGATGTATGTCCCTGCGGGATACTGTGCGTTATCCGTTATACCCTGCGACTGTATTTTCCGTAATTCCCACATGTCTTGTTTCATTATGTCCCTTAAATGTATTTATTTTTCTGGAGGAAACGTTTAGGGAGTTTTAATTCATAAATAATTTTAACTAAATTCATAGGGAGTCATTATTGATGACACCCTTTTTATTATTTTCGTCGTGAATGAATTGTTGTATGCATAGATGTCTTTTTTGAAATATTATTTCTTTTAATTCTGCAATTGCGATTTTTATCTTGCTGTTCATTGATTATTTAATATTAACGGCTTAGTTGCTAATTAGTCCCTGATCTGTATCATTGTTTTGTTTCGATATTTTTTCGATGCTATCAATAAAGAATTGTTTATATATTTATATGCATTGATGCATTATTTTTATGAATTTTTATGTCACAAGGCATAACACATGGAAACTCCTGTTTCACGCAGTGCGTTGTATGGAAAACTGGCCGGCCCACTATTCCGGTCGCTGGAATCGGCAACGGCATTTTGCAAACTACGCTCTAATCCCTGGGTTGAGCTGACTCACTGGCTGCACCAGTTAACACAGCAGCCCGATAACGATATTCTCCACGTTCTTCGGCATTACCAGATCCCTCTTTCTGATGTGGAGAAAGCGTTACTCCGGCAACTGGATATGCTGCCCGCCGGGGCCAGCGCCATTAGTGATTTTTCTCACCATATCGATCTCAGCGTTGAAAAGGCCTGGATGCTGGCGAGCGTCCGTTACGGCGATAACAAAATTCGCAGCGGCTGGTTGCTGCTGGCCTTGTTGACCACGCCAGAACTGCGTCGGGTACTGAGCAGTATCTGCGCGCCGCTGGCCACGCTTCCGGTTGATGAACTGACTGAAATACTGCCCTCGTTGATCGAAACATCGCCGGAAGCGCAGGAGCGCCCTTACGACGGCTCCGGCCTGGCATCAACCATTCCCGGTGAAAGCAGTCAGGCGATTCCCAACGGCGGGCAGGACGGTAAATCCGCGTTGGCGAAATACTGTCAGGACATGACGGCACAGGCGCGCGACGGCAAAATCGACCCGGTGACGGGGCGTGAGCATGAAATCCGCACCATGACGGATATTCTGCTGCGCCGTCGCCAGAATAATCCACTACTGACTGGTGAGGCGGGCGTCGGAAAGACGGCGGTCGTTGAAGGTTTTGCCCTCGCGATTGCGCAGGGAGAAGTGCCGCCCGCGCTGCGGGAAGTACGGCTGCTGGCGCTGGACGTTGGCGCTCTGTTGGCCGGAGCCAGCATGAAAGGCGAGTTTGAATCGCGTCTGAAAGGGTTACTGGAAGAGGCCGGGCGCTCGCCGCAGCCGGTTATTCTGTTTGTCGATGAAGTTCACACTCTGGTGGGCGCGGGCGGCGCATCCGGCACGGGCGATGCCGCTAACCTGCTGAAACCGGCGCTGGCGCGCGGCACCCTGCGGACTATCGGCGCCACCACCTGGAGCGAATACAAGCGCCATATTGAGAAAGATCCGGCGCTGACCCGGCGTTTTCAGGTGTTGCAGATTGCCGAACCGGAAGAAATCCCCGCAATGGAAATGGTGCGTGGTCTGGTGGATACGCTGGAAAAACACCATAACGTACTGATTCTGGATGAGGCGGTACGTGCGGCGGTACAGCTTTCTCACCGCTACATTCCCGCCCGGCAGTTGCCGGATAAGGCCATCAGCCTGCTGGATACCGCCGCGGCCCGCGTGGCGCTGACGCTGCACACGCCGCCTGCCAGCGTACAGTTCCTGCGCCAGCAGCTAAAAGCGGCGGAAATGGAACGGTCGCTGTTGCAGAAGCAGGAAAAAATGGGGATTCAGTCAGATGAGCGGCGCGATGCGCTGACGGCGCGAATTTTCTCGCTCAACGATGAACTGACTGCATCCGAATCCCGCTGGCAGCGGGAGCTGGAACTGGTACATACGTTGCAGGAACTGCGTGTCGCAGAGTCTGATGCTGATGACAAAACCACGCTGCAACAGGCCGAAACGGCGCTAAGGGAGTGGCAGGGCGACGCGCCGGTGGTGTTCCCGGAAGTCAGCGCGGCGGTTGTCGCGGCGATTGTCGCCGACTGGACCGGTATTCCTGCCGGGCGCATGGTGAAAGATGAGGCCAGCCAGGTGCTGGAACTGCCTGCCCGACTGGCGCAACGCGTTACCGGGCAAGACGGCGCGCTGGCGCAGATTGGTGAACGTATTCAGACCGCCAGGGCGGGACTGGGCGATCCACGCAAACCGGTGGGCGTGTTTATGCTGGCCGGGCCGTCCGGTGTCGGTAAAACCGAAACCGCGCTGGCGCTGGCGGAGGCTATCTACGGCGGCGAGCAGAACCTGGTAACCATCAATATGAGCGAGTTCCAGGAGGCTCACACCGTTTCCACGCTGAAAGGCGCGCCGCCCGGCTATGTGGGCTATGGCGAGGGTGGTGTGCTGACGGAAGCGGTGCGTCGCCACCCCTGGAGCGTAGTGCTGCTCGACGAGATCGAAAAAGCGCACCATGACGTCCATGAACTCTTCTATCAGGTGTTTGACAAGGGTGGGATGGAGGACGGCGAGGGTACACATGTCGATTTCAAAAACACCACGCTATTACTCACCACCAACGTGGGTTCCGACCTCATCAGCCAGATGTGTGAAGATCCGGCTTTAATGCCCGATGCTACGGGGCTTAAAGAGGCGCTAATGCCGGAATTACGCAAGCATTTCCCGGCGGCATTTCTGGGCCGCGTGACGGTGATCCCTTACCTGCCGCTGGACGAAACGTCGCGTGGCGTGATTGCCCGTCTGCACCTTGACCGACTGGTGGCGCGGATGGGTGAACAGCACGGCGTGATGCTGACGTATAGCGAGGAACTGGTCGCACATATTGTGGCGTGCTGTCCAATGCATGAAACGGGCGCGCGGTTGCTGATTGGCTACATCGAACAGCACATTTTGCCACAACTGTCGCGCTACTGGTTGCAGGCCATGACGGAAAAAGCCGCTATCAGGCAGATTGATATCGGCGTTAATGGTGATGAGCAGATTGTTTTTGAGACAACCTCGCAGGAAGGAATATGCCAAAAGAGTTAAGTGGTGCGCAGTGGGTTTATGGCGTGACTAAGTTTGTCGGCGGAAATACAGATAAACCCCACTGGTCAATTGATGGGCATTAAATATGACATTACGTTACCCGGCGTTATTGACTCCTTTGCTAATGATGTTCGCTTTCAGTGTTCATGGCGAACCGCCTTTACCACAGGATGTGCAGCATTTTCTGAGCAATGCAGAGATGTGCCAGCATCTGGCCGGCGAATGGGACAGTTCTTTACCGGAAGAGGATAAAAAAGACATAGAAAAGGGCATTAATACCTGGTGCCCTCCGGCGAAAAAAGCACTTCCTGGGTTACGGGAAAAGTACAAAGAAAACAAAGAGATTATAAAAAAACTCTCTGAGTATGATTTTTAAACTGTGCCGTTGCACCGCTATCCGGGCGGTCGTCGGTAGATTGATAAGGAAATGAAAGAGTATGGCTATCAACAATAGCGCGCAGAAATTCATCGCGCGCAACCGCGCGCCGCGCGTGCAGATTGAATATGACGTAGAGATTTACGGTTCCGAGAAAAAAATCGAGCTGCCGTTCGTGATGGCGGTGCTGGCCGATCTGGCCGGGAAACCGCGGGAAGAACTGCCGCCGGTGACGGATCGCAAATTCCTCGATATTGATATTGATAACTTCAATGAGCGCATGAAAGCCATTGCGCCGCGCGTGGCGTTCGCTGTGCCGAATACGCTGACGGGTGAAGGTCAGTTGATGGTCGATATCACTCTGGAAAATATGGACGACTTTTCGCCGGCACAGATTGCCCGCAAGGTGGACGCCCTGAACCAGTTACTGGAAGCCCGCACCCAACTGGCGAACCTCCAGACCTACATGGATGGCAAGGCCGGGGCGGAAAATCTGGTCAATAAACTGTTGCAGGACCCGACCCTGCTGAAAACGCTGGCGAATGCGCCGAAACCGGCCGCTACCCAGCAAGGTGTGTCAGCGGATAATGAATCAGCGGAATAACGTCAAATTTTTAAGGAATTTTCATGGCAAACAGTAATATGCAGGCAACCGACGCGGTTGCTCAGGATACCGTCTCCGCATCCGGTGAATTTGATGCGTTGCTGAATCAGGCCTTCCGACCCAAGACTACCCAGGCGGCAAAAGCCGTGGAAGCCGCGGTGCAGACGCTGGCGCAACAGGCGCTGGCGAACACGATCACCGTCAGCGATGACGCTTATAAAAGCATCAGCGCTATTATTGCGCAGATCGACTTTAAACTGACCGAACAGATCAAACTGATTCTGCAACATCCCGACTGGCAGAAGCTGGAATCCTCCTGGCGCGGTATGGAGCATCTGGTTTACAACACCGAGACCGACGAAAAGCTGAAAATCCGCTTCATGAATCTGTCAAAAGATGAATTGCGGCGCAACATGAAGCGTTACAAGGGCATCGCCTGGGATCAAAGCCCGATGTTCAAGAAACTGTATGAAGCCGAATACGGCCAGTTAGGTGGCGAACCTTATGGCTGTATCATTGCGGATTACTACTTCGACCATACACCGCCCGATGTGGATCTGCTTGGCTCTATCGCCAAAGTCGCCGCGTCGGCCCATGCGCCGTTTATTGCCGGGGCTTCCCCCTCGGTACTGCAAATGGACTCCTGGCAGGAGCTGGCGAATCCCCGCGACCTGACCAAAATCGTCACCCAGAACCTGGAATATGCGCCGTGGAACTCGCTGCGGGCTAGCGAAGACTCCCGTTATATTGGCCTGACGATGCCGCGTTTTCTTGCCCGCCTGCCGTATGGCGCAAAAACCAACCCGGTGGACGAGTTTGATTTTGAAGAAGATGCGGATGGTTCTGACCATACCAAATACGTCTGGAGCAACGCGGCCTACGCGATGGGCGTAAACATCAACCGCTCCTTCAAACACTACGGCTGGTGTACGTTGATTCGCGGTGTGGAATCAGGCGGTGCGGTGGAAAATCTTCCCTGCCATACCTTCCCGACTGACGATGGCGGCGTGGACATGAAATGCCCGACCGAAATCGCCATCTCTGACCGCCGCGAGGCTGAACTGGCGAAAAACGGTTTTATCCCGTTGATCCACCGTAAAAACTCAGACTATGCCGCCTTTATCGGTGCACAGTCGCTGCAAAAACCACAGGAATACTACGATCCGGACGCGACGGCCAACGCTAACCTGTCTGCCCGTCTGCCGTACCTGTTCGCCTGCTCGCGCTTCGCGCACTTCCTCAAATGTATCGTCCGCGACAAAATCGGTTCCTTTAAAGAGCGCGAGGATATGCAGCGCTGGCTAAATGAATGGATTATGAATTACGTCGACGCCGATCCGGTTAACTCCTCGCAAGAAACTAAAGCCCGTCGTCCGCTGGCTGCCGCTGAAGTAGTGGTGGAAGAGGTCGAAGGCAATCCAGGTTATTACGATGCGAAATTCTTCCTGCGTCCGCATTTCCAGCTTGAAGGGCTGACGGGATCGCTGCGCCTGGTGACAAAACTGCCGTCAGTGAAGCAGGGCAATGCCTGATATATATTTTATGAATGTTTAAGCGAGTGAAGACAGAGAAGATAGAGAATATAAAGAGGGATATGAAGAAAAGAATTTCGTCTCGCCCACGGTCTCGTAAAGGTGGGGTACGTAATGATGACACATATCCGAATGCCAGTAACAATGCCGAAGCTTTTTATATCATTGAGTAGGAAATACATATTATGACCATAAGCCCAACTTTTCATCTGTTACCTGGTATTGTTCTGCTCTTTTCACAATATGCTGTAGCCTGGGAAGTCAGTTGCCCGGCTGTTATTGATACTCAGTCTTCTGCTGTGAGCCTGAAGTCTGATGTCCCAGCGGCGTGGCAGCTTTCTCCCCGATATATGTCGCGTTTATGGTTAAGTAGTATTGGGGTAACGCAGGGTAAACCTGAAAACCTGATGGATCTCAAACCAGAGACTAAAAAAGTAAACGGTGAAAATTGGTCTGTATGGGAAACAGAACGTGTTAGCGATAAAGAAACCGATCGCTATTGGGTTTCGTGTATTTATGGTCATGAACAGATATGGTTGACGCAACCAATACCTGCTTCTTCTACTCGCTGTAAGACTCGTAATTTTGAGGGATCGCCAGAAGACCAGTCTGTATCTTTTATCTGTAATTAGCGATTTGAGACGTGAAAATTTCAGTACAGGTTATGGTTTTTATTATCGGAAGTTATGAAGCATTATTTATATGCATTAAATAATGCAAATTCATAAAATAACTAAATACATTATCGGTACCGGAAAAATATACAGTCCTCTGTTCTCCTGAAGTTATTGGAGAAGGATTCTGTACGGCAATGATTTATCTATAAACAAAAAGATATGGATAAAATCAGGTTTATTTTAAGTAAAACTTAATAAGGATATAAAAATGGCTTATGACATTTTTTTGAAAATTGACGGCATTGATGGCGAGTCAATGGATGACAAACACAAAAATGAAATTGAAGTACTGAGCTGGCGCTGGAATATCCATCAGGAATCCACCATGCACGCCGGTAGCGGCCTCGGCTCCGGTAAGGTCTCCGTCACCAACCTGGATTTTGATCACTATATCGACCGCGCCAGCCCGAACCTGTTCAAATACTGCGCCTCCGGCAAGCACATTCCGCAGGCCATTCTGGTTATGCGTAAGGCTGGCGGCAATCCGCTGGAGTACCTCAAGTATACCTTCACCGACCTGATTGTCGCCGTGGTTTCCCCGAGCGGCAGCCACAATGGTGAAATCGCCTCCCGTGAAACGGTAGAGCTTTCTTTCAGCACCGTGAAGCAGGAATACGTGGTGCAGAACCAGCAGGGCGGCAGCGGCGGCACTATCACCGCAGGTTACGACTTCAAGGCGAACAAAGAAATTTAACGGCTGTTTTTCCGGCCAGATGTTATGTCTGGCTGGTTTTATTGTTTTGATTTTAAAGGAATTTACAGTGAATAAATGGCGTAACCCACTCGGTGGTTATGTGCGGTAGCTATGCCTTTTGCACTGCTCCTGCTTTCCGGATGCGGCCGCTACCTGACCCCTAATCGCAGCGGCCTGGCCTGAGCGTGAAAGCGTTTTACAAGGTGAATTCTGACAATCAGAAGAAAGCGGCGTCCATGAAGATACGTGTTGAGAATTAATGAGCTACACAGAATTTTTAGAGGGTAAGCAAAATGAACAGACCTTCATTCAATGAAGCGTGGCTGGCTTTTAGGAAGGTGAATCATTCCGTCGCTGATGTGGGTAGCATTATTGGTGGAAACGTTGGGAAAAATATAACTGGTGGTTATTTTCAAAATGCCTGTCCTATTCGAATGAGCTATGTTTTGAATGCGACAGGATTCCCAATAGCCCGTAACTCCCCGTATGCAAAGGTTAGTGGTGCCGATAATAAATTCTATATTTATCGCGTGAATGATATGATTGATCATCTTACTCATAATATGGGCAAGCCTGATCTTATTGTTAATAATCCGAAACAGAGTGACTTTATAGGGAAGAAAGGAATTATCGTAGTAAAAGGGCATGGCTGGAGCAATGCCAGAGGACACGTTACATTATGGAATGGCAGTATCTGTTCAGATCAGTGCCACTTATTAAATGACCCAGATAATGGACCATTTGTTCCTGAAGTTGGGACTCTGTGGATACTGCCATGAAATGGTTAATATTAGTTACTTTCAGCATAAGTGGAATGCTGGTATGGCAGCCATCTTTTGCACAAGAAGCATTGACCACACAATATTCACAGTCGGAACTCTTAAAAAATTGGGCGCTGAGTCATTGTCTGGCATTAGTATACAAAGATGATGTCGTTAAAAACGATGCCAGAGCTACGGCCAGTGCTTACCTTGAATATGGTAAACAATCTGTGGAGATTTATCATGAAATTGATGAGATTGCGAAAAAATATTCAGGGTTGAAATATAATGGCTCGATATCATCAGATTTTAATACCATGAAGTGCATAGATTTTATCCACGACAGTGAGTTAAATGAATTAATTGAAAGGCGTGTCGAGAAGTAAAATTCAAAGATATTAAAAGCATATGTTCTCTTGCTCTGATGAATTTATGGGTAATAGAGAGCTGTACAGTAATAGTTAATCTGTCCACCTAATAAAGCAGATAAATCAGGGCTTTATTTAGGTAGTTAAAAGGATAGTAGATATGTCTTATGATATTTTTCTGAAAATTGACGGCATCGACGGTGAGTCGATGGATGACAAACACAAAAATGAAATTGAAGTACTGAGCTGGCGCTGGAATATCCATCAGGAATCCACCATGCACGCCGGTAGCGGTCTCGGTTCCGGTAAAGTATCTGTTACTCATCTTTCATTTGAACATTACATCGATCGCGCCAGCCCGAACCTGTTCAAATACTGCTCTTCCGGCAAGCACATTCCGCAGGCCATTCTGGTTATGCGTAAGGCTGGCGGCAATCCGCTGGAGTACCTCAAGTACACCTTCACAGATCTGATTATTGCAATGGTATCGCCCAGCGGAAGCCAGGGAGGGGAAATTGCGTCTCGCGAATCAATTGAGCTCTCCTTCAGCACCGTGAAACAGGAATACGTGGTGCAGAACCAGCAGGGCGGCAGCGGCGGCACCATCACCGCAGGCTACGACTTCAAGGCCAACAAAGAAATTTAACGGTTGTTTTTCCGGCCAGATTTATATCTGGCCGGATTTATTGTTTTGATTTTAAAGGAATTTACAGTGAATAAATGGCGTAACCCCACTCGACGGTTATGTGCGGTAGCTATGCCTTTTGCACTGCTCCTGCTTTCCGGATGCGGCAGTAGCGATGCGTTACCTGACCTCGAATCACAGCGACTCGACCTGAGCGTGAAAGCCTCTGATAAGGTGAATCCTGACAATCAGAAGAAGGCCGCGCCCATTGAGATACGTGTTTATGAACTGAAAAATGACGCCGCTTTCACGACAGCCGATTACTGGTCGCTCCATGACAACGACAAATCCGTCCTTACCGACGATTTAGTGCGTCGCGACAGCTTTATTTTGCGTCCCGGCGAAGAGAAAAAACTGCGTCGCCCGCTGAATGCGCAGACCACGGCAATCGGCGTACTGGCCGGATACCGTAACCTGGCCAAATCGGTCTGGCGGGTAACCTACAAAATCCCGGAAGCCCCGGGAAAAGCCTGGTACAGCAACTTCGTACCGGGGAAAGGAAAAGTGCAGTTGGATGCGGAACTGGAACAAAGCGCTATTGTAATTACGGAACGGGATAAATGAATTATGAGCTGGAATGACCGCGTAGTCTGGAGTGAAGGACAATTTTTACTGCCGCAGATGTTTCAGCAGCAAGAGCGTTATCTGGAACACGTCATGCATTACCGCAGCCTGCCGCTGACCCCCTTTTTCTGGGGATTCAGCCACTACAATATTGATGGCGAAGCGCTGAACATCGGTAAACTGATACTGAAAGAGGCATCAGGGATTTTTCCTGACGGTACGCCGTTTAACGCACCGGACCATACCCCGCTGCCGCCGCCGCTGACCATCCTGCCGGAGCACCTGAACCAGCAGATTTGTCTGGCGGTACCGGTACGCGCGCCGAACAGCGAAGAAACTACGTTTGACAATAACCCGGAATCATTGGCGCGTTTCTCGGTACATGAACACGACATCCGCGACGCCAACTCGCTGGGACGTGGCGCGCAGTTATTACAGCTCAGTCACCTGCGCCTGCGGCTGCTGCCGGAAAAGGCGGTGACGGGCGCCTGGATTGGCCTGCCGCTGACCCGCATCATCGGGCTGAATCCTGACGGGCGGATAGATATCGACCACGACCTGATCCCGCCCATCATTAATTATCAGGCCAGTTCACTGATGTGTACCTGGCTGTCGTGGATCAACGATCTCATCCGGATGCGGGCCGATTCGCTGGCGGAACGGCTGACCGGCAGCGACAACCACGGCCATGAAGCAGCAGAGGTCTCCGATTACCTGCTGCTGCAAATTCTCAATCGCTTTGAGCCGCTGCTGACTCACCTGGCGAAAACCCCGCTGGCCCCGGAAGTGTTGTATCGCTACCTGTCCGAACTGGCCGGGGAACTCTCCACCTATGTGCGTCCACAAACGCGACGGCCCGCTGAATACAAAGAGTACAAACACCTGACGCCCTATGCCGGGTTGAAATCACTGGTCGATGAGGTGCAGTTCCTGCTGAATGCAGTACTGATCCGGGGCGCGCAGCGCATCGAGCTGAAAGAGGGGACTTACGGCATCCTGAATGCGGTGGTGGCCCCTTCCGATCTTGCCGATTTCAGCACGCTGGTACTGGCGATAAAGGCTTCAATGCCGACCGATGTGTTACTGCAACATTTTGCCGCCCAGACCAAAATCGGGCCATCCGATCGCCTGCCGGAACTGATCCGCTCGCATCTGCCGGGGCTGGCTTTGCAGGTTTTGCCTGTACCACCGCGCCAAATCCCGTTTCAGGCCGGATACATCTATTACGACATCCGCCGCGAGGGAGCATTGTGGGAACACATTGCCCGTTACGGCGGGATGGCCATGCATACCGCCGGGGAATTTCCGGGGCTGGAGACAGAACTGTGGGGAGTGCGCGATAAATGACAGACAGTACCCTGACGCCGCCAGCGGCGGACATGATGTCCTTTTTGTCCACCACGCCGGAGCATAAGGACAGTGAATATGAAACGCCGGTACACACCAGCCAGCGCACGGAACTCAATGTCATCGTTGAAGACGGTCCGGACAGCAAACTCCGGCTGGCTGAAATCAGCGCGGCGGCTAACCCGTTGCTCGCCGCTGCCCGGCCTTTATTGTGCGCTCTCGCAGCCATGCCCGCTAAACTGGATGCGGCCCTGGTAGAGCCTTACCGTAATCTGCTGGTACGCGAGATGCATCTGTACCAGACATTATGCGATCAGGCGAACCTGCGGCGCGAGCACGTACTGGCGGTACGTTACTGCCTGTGTACGGCGCTTGATGAAGCCGCCAATAACACAACCTGGGGACGGCGCGGCGTCTGGGCCGGAAAAAGCCTGCTGGTAACATTTCATGGTGAAAGCGAAGGCGGGATAAAACTTTTCCAGATCATCGGGCGTCTGGCGGCCAGCTTCCAGGAACATGGCAACGTACTGGAGGTTATCTACCACCTGCTGGGGCTGGGATTTGAAGGCCGCTACAGCGTGCAGCCAGACGGGCGTAAGCAACTGGACAATATTCGTCAGCAACTGCTGACACAGCTTTCACAGCGTCGCGATCCGGTCATGCCCGCGCTCTCGCCTGACTTTCAGGGGGCGATAAGCGGACGACTGCGGCGGATGCGCCGGGTGCCGGTCTGGCTGAGCGCCGGGATAGCCCTGTTGGCGATGCTGACGCTGTTTGGCCTTTACAGCCACCGGATGGATGTGCAGACCGTCACCGTACAACAGCATATTGATGCGATTGGTATAAAACTGCCGCCGCCGCCCGTGCCGGTTCATAAGCTGCGGTTGAAAATCCTGCTGGCAAACGAAATCGCCCGTGGCCTGCTGACCGTGGACGAAGATGACCAGCACAGTAGGGTGGTCTTCCGTGGCGACGCCATGTTTGTACCGGGACAAAAAACGGTGAGTGACGCAATCCGGCCAGTGATTAACAAAGCGGCGCGGGAAATCGCCCGCGTGGGCGGCGCAGTCACTGTAACGGGTCACACTGACAGCCAGCCCATTCATTCGGCTGAATTCCCATCCAACCTGGTGCTGTCGGAAAAACGGGCGGCGGAAGTTGCGGCGTTGCTGACCTCCGGCGGCGTACCTGCCGGACGGGTACATATCGTCGGCAAGGGCGATACGGTGCCGGTGGCGGATAACGGCAGTAAAGCCGGGCGGGCGAAAAACCGTCGGGTGGAAATTCTGGTAGTGGAGTGAATGAATGATAAAAAAATCGACCTATGATGTGTCTCATCATTCGGCAATATGTGGCGTGACGGGGGATTATTATCGGATCTCAGCGACATATCACATAAAACGATCTATCCGTGTTTTTTTGATCATTTTATGTTGTTTATTACCCGGTGGCGTTTTTGCCGGGTCCCTGATTAACGCAGGATTAATTTCCCCCGATAATGTCAACCTCAGTATACGGGATTTTCTGGGATTTTATGCCAGTGATAACGTACAGGAAAAAGATAATACACTGATGTATGTGTTGGGGGTAGCGGATGCCACAGAAGGTAAGACGTGGTGTGGATATGGTCAGGTTGACAGTATAACAATAAACCATACTGTGCTGACCTGGCTTGAACAGCACGCGGTGACAAAGCCTGATGTAAGGGCTTCAATACTAATAGAGGAAGCATTAGTTAAAAATTTTCCCTGTCAGAGGACAGACCCCTCTATAAAAATTGCTTCCCGGTCATCTCCCATTTTATCCCTGACTCCGGATGCGCTTAATCTTTCAGGTAATGACTTTTTTAAATTTTGGGTGTCTGGTAATCAACGGGATAAACTCAGGGCGGGTGTCTATCTGCTCGGCGTGGAGGATGCGACAGAGAACAAACTGTGGTGTGGATACGCTTTATTTAAGACGCTAACATTAAATGAATTAGTCTATGTTTCTCTTAAAAATAAAACCAATGAGGAACTGAATTCTCGCGCGGCTGAACTTATCATAAATAAATTAATAGAGTATCCCTGTAATATATAAAATCATTCAAGTTGCATCAAGGCGGCAAGGGAGTGAATCCCCAGGAACGTACATTAGTTCGTGACTGGGGTGAGCGAGGAAAGCCAACACACATGCAGCCTGAAGTATGACAGGTATACCCTGTGATAATGTTATCGCTGCCAGTTCAGATAAAGTATTGGTGGTAAAGTCTTGGTGGTAAAGGATTGATATGTTTAAGGTGATGGTCTGTCTGTTGGTGGGTATTCCTGCCATTTCTTATGCGCAGGGTTATGGGTGTGCTACGGTTGGAGCATCAATGGAGTCATCGTTATTTGATGCCATAAAAAATGACCTGAATATAGATGTCGCTACTATTATAAAGGATAAAACAAAGTGTATCTAAGGTCTATGCAGAATCTCTGGCCAGGATGGATTATGAAAAAGATAAGGCCAAAAATAAAGTGGCAATATTAGATAAAAAATTCTATTCCGATAGTTACTATGAAAATCAGGTTAAATCTATCGTGGCAAAATATACCTATATTAACAAAGATAAAGAAAAAGATATTTTCATTGCATCCAGCTTCATGAATGCTGATGAGTGTTCTGTAAGATTTAATGGTTATATTACTTTATCCAGGGAATTTTAAAATATTGATTATTGGGTGGCGAGTCGAAATATAATGCAAAAATTTCTTAGTCTGCTTTTTTCCCGGCGCGCGCTGGCAGTTGTGGGCGTTCTGGTTCTGGCGCTACTGGTCTGGTTTGTCGGGCCGCTGGTGTCATTTGATACCCTGCGCCCGCTGGCCTCCGTGGGTAGCCGGGTAGTGACCATTGCCCTGTTGCTGATGCTGCTGGTACTGTGGCTGGTCAACTGGTCGATGAGTATCATCGGCATCAGTGTCCTGTGCCTGGCGATTGGCTTCGTCACACCGCTGCTGGCCCTGGGCGATGTCCATCCGTTTGCGCCGTTGTGGGTTCGCCTGACCCTGATTGGTTTCATCCTGTTGATGTACGCGCTGTACGGCCTGTACCGGCTGTGGCGTGCGCTGCGTATGGATGAACAACTGCTGCGTCGCTTCCTGCATCCGCGCGGGGAAGAGGTACCGGTGGCAGGCGAGATCAAAGCCGACCTGCGCACCGTCAACCATATTGTCACGCAGGCCATCCGGCAACTGCGGCAGTTGCGGGTGGATATGCCTGGCTGGCGTAAAATCTTCGAGGGAAAACGCTTTCTGTATGAGCTGCCGTGGTTCATGGTGGTCGGCAGTCCCGGCGACGGCAAAACCACGGCCCTGCTGAACACCGGATTGCAGTTCCCGCTGGCGGAGCAAATGGAGCAGACCTCGCGCATCCTGACGGTGCCGGGTGGCGGCACGCTACACTGCGACTGGTGGTTTACCAACGAAGCAGTGTTGATTGATACGGCCGGACGCTACGCCCGCCACGATGACGGCGGAGAAGTGAGCGCCGCGCAGCGTAACGCCGGAGAGTGGCAGGGCTTTCTCGGTCTGCTGCGTAAACATCGCCCCGGCGCGCCGCTTAACGGCGTGATCCTGACGCTAAACGTGGCGGATTTAACCGCGCAGTCACCGGCGGAACGCCTGGCGGCCTGCGCTGCCTTACGTGCGCGGCTGGCCGATTTGCGTGAGACGCTGGGCATTCGCTTCCCGGTCTATCTGGTGGTCACCAAAATGGATCTGTTGCCGGGCTTCAGTGACTATTTTCGCACGCTGACCAGCCATCTTCGCGCACAAATCTGGGGCTTCACGTTGCCGTACAGCCGCAGGCGAAAAGCGGGCGACCCGCAGGCGCTGCACGCCGCCTGCGCGCAGGAGCTGGCACGCCTGACGCTGCGGCTGGATCAGGGACTGGATACCCGGTTACAGGAAGAGTACGACCTTAAAAGCCGCCAGCGGCTGTATACCTTCCCGCGTGAGTTCGCCGCCCTCGGCGAGCCGTTGCTGGAGGCTATTGAACAGATCTTCCTCGATTCAAAATTCGATGCCACGCAACTGAATAACACGCTGCGCGGGGTGTTTTTCACCAGCGCCGCGCAGGCGCAGGCCGACGCCGTGGCCGACCAGTTGAGTATCTGGCAGCGCTTTGTCCGGGCGATAAAAACCGCCCGTGGCGAATCCTCCACCTCTCTCCCACACGCTCTGCCGGACGGCAACCGCAGCTACTTTCTGCATGATCTGCTAACACAGTTTATTTTCCGTGAAGCGCACCTGGTGGAGCCAAACCTCCAGTGGGCCTGGCGTTACCGCCTGCTGCGCCTCGGCGGGCACCTGCTGGTACTGGTGCTGGCATTCCTGTTGTGGCAGGGGATGCAGACCAGCCAGCAGACCAACGGCGACTATCTGAATGAAATCAGCGCCCGCGCGACCCGGCTGGACGGCGAGGTGAAAGCCTACACCGGTAAACCGGCGATGGCTCCCGTCCCGGCACTGCTGGACAGCGCAAGGGAACTGTCCGCCTGGCCGGAACTGGACCCGGACGCGCCGCCGCTGACCTGGCGCTACGGCCTGTACAGCGTACCGCCGGTAACCGACAGCGTGGCGTCGCTGTACAACCGCCTGCTGGATCAACTGCTGCTGCCGCCGCTGGTGAAACGGATGGAGTATGTGCTGGCAGACGCCATTGCCCGTCAGGACAGTAAAGCTGCGTATGATGCCCTGCGCATCTATCTGCTACTGAATCTGGATAAAAATCACGAAGATAAATACAACGCGGCGGAGATCCAGTCGTGGGTGATTAACGATCTGGGGAACAGCGACAGCGTGGCCGGGTTCGGCGGGCGCGCCGCCGTGCTGACGCATATCGAAGCGCTGTTTGACGGCAGCCGGGTGGTGCATTCACCGTATGAGAAAGATGAGGCGCTGATCCGCCAGGCGCGGGCATTCCTCGACGGTCACACCAGTACCGAGCGTATCTATGCGCGGGCGCTGGCGGCAATGGAGAGCGAAGCGCCGCAGGAGTTCACGCTGGTACGCGCCGTCGGCGCGGATGCGGGAACGGTGTTTGTGCGTAGCAACGGCGCGCCGTTGGATCGGGGCGTGCCGGGTATTTTTACCCGTGAAGGTTACCGGGAGCTGTTCGACAAACGATTACCGGAATTTGTGGCGGCGGCGACGGCGAACGATGGCTGGGTGATGGGCCGGGAGAGTACGCCAAAAAAGCTGACTGACAGCCTGCGCAGCCAGATACCGGGGCAGGAGCAGTCTGTCGCCCGCGAAGTCCGCCGTTTGTACCTGACGGAATATGCCCGCCGCTGGCAGGATTTTCTGGACAGTATCCATAGTATCAACAGTGCCGGGGAAGAGGGCAGTTCCGGCCTGGCCTATGATTTACAGGTGCTGCGCACCCTGGCGTCGCCGGACTCACCGCTGATGCGGCTGGGAAAAGCGGTGGTGGAGCAGACCACGCTGGTGCCGCCGCCGGACCCGCAGGCCAGACAGAAACAACTGGCGCAGCGCGCATCCGGTAACGCGGGGAAAGTGGTACAGACGGCAAAACTGTTCCAGGATATTCACCCGGAAGAACGGCTGGAAAAAACGCTGGTGGATGACCGTTTCGCCGCGCTGCGCGAGGTCATTGCCGGGCGGACGGACGGCGGACAGAGCGGCAGTGGGACGATGCAGATCGCTTCGCTGCTGACCATGCTCAACGAGTATTACACCCAACTGACCATTGCTGATAGCGCGCTGGCAGCGGGGACGTTGCCAGCGCGCATTACTGCCGCAGACAAGTTGCAACTGGAGGCGGCGAAACTGCCCGCGCCGCTGAAAAACATCCTGCTGGATCTGACGAAGCAGGGAACGCGCAAAATCAACGCCGGGACCGGCGACGTGCTGAACACCCAGATGGAGGCGATGATGGGCGACGACTGCCGTGACGCCATCGACGGGCGCTATCCGTTCGCCGACAGTCCGCAGGAGGTCAGCGCCGAGGACTTTAACCGCATCTTCGCCAGCGGTGGCGTACTGGATGCTTTCTGGAGCAAACAACTGGCTCCGCTGGTGGATACCGCCAGCGATCCGTGGCGCTACAAACCGACCGAAGGCAACATGACGTTGCAGGGGCCGGATTTAACGCCGTTTCAGCAGGCGAAGCAGATCCGCAGCGTATTTTTTAACAGCGAGGGCGGGAAAAAATTTTCCTGGTCGATGCAGATTAGCGTGGTGGATATGGACCCGGCCATCACGGAACTGGTGATTGATATCGACGGCCAGGTGCTGCGCTACGCCCATGGTCCGGACCGGCCCCTGAAAGTGACGTGGCCGGGACCGCGCAACGGCTCGATGGCGGAAATCACCGCCAGCCCGCGTATTCGCCAGGACACCTCAACGCTACTGACCGGCGGGCCGTGGGCGCTGTTTCATCTGCTGGACGCCGGAAAGGTGCAGGAAACGGCGGTGCGGGGGCGACAACTGGTGGAATATGATTTTGACGGTCGCCGGGTGGTGCTGGAAATCACCGCCGGGCGGGATTTTAACCCGGTCAGCCGGGAGCTGTTGCAGAACTTCAGTTGTCCGGCGAGGGCGTTGTAATGCGCCGGCCAGCGGTGGTATCAGCCCCGGCGATGTTCGGCAGGCTGCCGGACCAGCGCGACTATGTGCGCTGGCGGGTGGGCGCTGAAGAGGGACGAATATGGCAGGACTGGCTGAACCGCCAGACGTGGGTGGGCAGCGGGCGGCATATCGTGTTGCCGGGAGGCCAGACGACAGATGAAGAGCGTGACGGCTGGATGCACCTGTCGCCGCGTGGCGAACATGATATGCCCGCGCCGGAACACCATCCGCTGCCGTGGAGCTTTGTAATGTCGCCGGGATTTTTGCCGATGGGGGGGACGACTGACTGGCTGACCGGAGTGCTGATGGCGTCACGGGATAGCGTGGGACGCCCGTGGCCTCTGGTGATTTACCAGCGCTGTGGTCGGGAGTGGCTGGACGAGAGTTTGCAGGAGACGCAGGGCTGGCTGTACTGGCTGGCGAGGCTGGCGGCGCAGCATATCACGCCGGACACGATGCGGCGCGGGCGGCTGACGGAGCAGATGGACCAGCTATGGGCGATGTGGCAGCCGGGGCCGTGGTGGGCGCAGTGGCTGCGCGGGTTACGACGTACATCGCAACGCAGCCGGGAACTGACCGGGCTGCCGGATGAAGCACCGGTAGTAGAACTGCCGGGCGTGCGTTATCTGCCGTGGCCGGGCTGGCCGGGTAAGACGCTGGGGCAGGCAACACCGGGGCAAGGCTGGTTCTGGCAGCAGAACAGTGAAGGGCGGTATGTGGATGCGCTGCGGCTGGCGGAGAATAACAGGAGGGAAGAGTGAAAGACTTATGGCAGACAGCACTGAACACGCAAGAACAAAATAGTTTCGCTGCAACCTGTAAGCCAGAAGATAATTTGTTGTTAAACGGTGTATTTTTGTGGGTTGAAACCACAGGTGCGGGTCATGCTTTTGTCTCTGTACATATGGATAATTCTGTTTATTTGTACACTTACGGGCGGTATGGAAGGACTGGCTCTAGTGCGACTGTCGGAGATGGTATTTTAAATTTCTTTGAAGATGAAGATGCCCGATCTTATTATCGTTATGAGCTATATCAGATGGAAGCACATGTGTTTGAAATAAATGATGCTAATCCGATATTGGTTCGTGAATTTTTTGAAAAATTGTGGAATGCAGCAAAACCACCTGTTCCTACAAAATCAATGACGGACAGGGTAAAGTTGCGGGGGCGTACAATTGATATTTATGATGTAACCGGAAATAATTGTACGACACACTCCGTTGAGGGGATTAAATATTCTGGTTCGAAAATATTTGAGACAAAATATATATTACCTTCTATACAGTCATCATTTGGGGTATCTGCTTCGCCACAGTTAACAGTTGACACAGAGATAGATTTCACGATCCCTTTCTCATTACAACAATACCTTATTGAGAAAAGTTCTGATTTTTCATCAATGTCAGTAATGAATATGACCAGTGAATTCAGGCAACAATATCCTAATATTGGTGATAAAAGTGGAGCAGCACAGGGATTGAGCGCTGTACTGATGGGGGTGGGAGCAAAAAGTTCTGCTTCATCAGGTACCTCGTCGCCATATTCTGGTGGTACATCTGGCGGTTCTCTGGGGAGTTCATACAATGACAAATAAATTCTGGATACGCTGGGGGATTATTTTATTTATCTCTGCCATTTATTATATTGTTGTTTTTTATTTTAATATTATATTTGCAGTGAACTACTCGGAAACGATGAGCATGGGAGGGGATTTTAGTTCGTCCCAGTGTGTCTGGTTTGCCAGACAACTCTTATCGGATCATAATTATGTGTTCATTGTTTCAGTTGTGGGTTTTTTAATTTGTATGCCACTTATTTTGCTGGCTTTCAAAAAAATAAGATAAGCATTGCATTTTTTTTGAAACGTAAGCGCTTTTTTGTGCTTTTTAAAATATGTTTGTGCCAGTGGAATGTTATTTCCGACTGCCAAATACTGCGCTTAAATTTAGTATTAAAGGAGCAAATACCATGAGTTTTGTATCCACAAATAATAAATCCGGTATGGGGGGGCTGACGACAACCACGCCGCCGATAACAGGTGAAAACAGTGGAACTACAGCAGGTTCGGTTGCCGGAAGCGTGGCGGGAGCCGCAGAAGCGGCAGTGGAACAGGCGCTGGGATCTCTGATGGGCGACCTGCCTGAACCGTCGGGGTTGGTGAAAGCAGCGGTGGCTGCGGCGGCACAGGCTGCGGCAGCGGCGGGCGCGGCGCAGGATGTGATATCGGCACTAATTTCTGGTGCAACCAGCGGGCCGGGCGCACATAACGTGACGGTCAGCGGCAGCGCAGTTCCACCGCAGATGCTGCTGTTTTCCAGTCTGAACGGCTCGGAAGCTCTCGGTAGCTTGTTTACCTACATCGTACAGCTAAAAACGCCCGACACCCTGAATCTGGGCTATGTCTCCCCCGCAGCCAACCTGCCGCTTAAAGCCATGGTGGGCAAAGATTTGTGCGTCAACATCGAACTGGATGGCGGCGGTAAACGGCATATCAGCGGGCTGGTCACGGCGGCGCGGGTGGTGGGCCATGAAGGGCGTTCGGTTACCTATGAGCTGCGTATGGAGCCGTGGGTAAAACTGCTGACCCATACCAGCGACTACAAAGCATTCCAGAATAAAACCGTGGTGGATATTCTGGATGAGGTTCTGGCGGAATACCCCTACCCGGTGGAAAAGCGACTGGTGGAAAGCTACCCGGTACGTACCTGGCAGGTGCAGTACGGTGAAACTGATTTTGATTTTCTTCAGCGACTGATGCAGGAGTGGGGCATCTACTGGTGGTTTGAGCACAGCGAGGACAGCCACACGCTGGTGCTGGCGGATGCCATCAGTACACATCACGCCTGCCCGGATTCACCGGAGGTAGAATGGCATCAAAAAGGGTTAAAGCTGGATAAAGCATTTATCCACACCATTATAGCCAATGAAAGTCTGCGTACCGGGCAGTGGGTACTGGATGATTTTGACTTTAAAAAACCGCGCTCGCGGCTGGCGAACACAGTGGCAAACCCGCGTGAAACCGGCCATGCCAGTTACGAACACTACGAATGGCCGGGCGATTATTTCGACAAGGGCGAAGGCGAAATGCTGACGCGCATTCGTATGGAAGCGCAGCGCAGCCCTGGCAGCCGGGTTCACGGTGCCGGGAATATCCGTACGCTGATGACTGGCTACACCTTTGCGTTGATGAATCACCCTACGGCAGAACTCAACCAGGAATATCTGTTGGCGCAGACTACGCTGTTTGTGCAGGACAACGCGCAGCACAGCGGGCAGGACCAGCACTTTACCTTCTCCACCCGTTTTGAACTGCACCCCACCCGCGAGGTGTACCGCCCGCAGCGAACCATCAGCAAACCCCACACCAAAGGGCCGCAGAGCGCCATTGTCACCGGCCCGTCGGGCCAGGAAATCTGGACGGATCAGTACGGGCGGGTAAAGGTGCAGTTTGGCTGGGACCGTTACGGCAAAATGGATGAAAACAGCTCCTGCTGGATACGCGTCAGCTACCCATGGGCGGGCAAAGGCTTCGGGATGATCCAGATCCCGCGTATCGGCCAGGAAGTGCTGGTGGATTTCAAAAACGGCGATCCGGATCTGCCGATCATCGTGGGGCGTACCTACAACCAGGACACCATGCCGCCGTGGGGACTGCCGGGAATGGCGTCGCAGAGCGGGATCTTCAGCCACTCGCTGTATGGCGGGCCAACGAATGGCAACATGCTGCGTTTTGACGACAAAACCGGCGCGGAGGAAGTGAAGTTCCACGCGGAAAAAGATCTCAACACCACGGTGAAGAATAATGAAACACATACGGTAAATGCCGACCGGACAAAGACCATTATCCATAACGAAATTACAAAAGTGCATATTGATCGCACGGAAGATGTTTTTGGTAAGCATACTGAGACGATTAAGGGAAACCGCAATGTCAAGGTGACGGAAGGGGATCAGCTCCTGACTGTGGAGAAAGGGATACGGGAGGTAACGGTAAAAACTGGCACCAGTACTGAAACGGTTGAAAAAGATATCTCTATTACATCCATTTCCGGGGCTATTCATCTGACGGCAAAAACACAGATTACGCTAACCGTAGGTAAAAGCTCACTCACCATGAATTCAGACGGCACCATCACATTGAACGGCCCCACCCATTTGGCACTCAATCCACAGTAAAAATAGCTGCATTCAATAGGATTTATCTCCATGCAATACCTTATTAATGAAGGACATTTTTCCCTGCCCGGAAACTGGCAGGATAACACGATGAACATTTTGACACCGGTGCTGAGCGACATTGCAGGCGCAAACCTGGTGGTCACGCGTGAAATTCTGCCGGAAGGGGCGGAGTTCAGTGATTATCTGGCGGTACAGAAGAAGAAATTCCGTACTGAGCTGAAGGCGATGACATTCACGGTGGAAGAATCCTGCCATGTGGAAGAGCGTCCGGCGGAATACTGGGAGTTTAGCTGGAACAACAACGGAATAACGATACAACAGCTACTGCTGGTGATACTTAACGGTCGTCAGGTGCTGACGCTGACCTATTCCTCAACGCAGGCGCTGGCAGAGGAAGATCGTAAAACGATGCGGGGGACATTGTTGCATTTTCGTTTTGGGATGCCGCAGGACAAATAACCCGGCGGACGCAGTGGTAAGGACGAACGGATGACGGAAAAAAGCGCGCAGGAAAAGCTGGCGGAACTGGACCAGCGGGACAGTAATACCGAAACAGTAGAAAACATCGCCACCACAGGGCATGTTGCCAGTGTCGGAATCACGGTCGTCAGTATGGTGGGGGCAACGGCAAAGGTAGGGCTGGCAGCAGCAGCGGCCAAAACCTGTGCCGCCGGAATAGCCAAAGCCGTTGCTGGATTTGGCGGCCCTCTGGTTGCCGGAATGGCGGGAGGGATGCTGGGAGGATGGCTGGGTACCAAAGCGGGTGACTGGTTTATGGATACCTGGGGTAAAGATCACGCGGTTTCTGGCCCCACAGATATACCGGCGTGTGTGGGACATCATATTGTTCATAACAATTCCTTTCTGGGCGCAATTGGTGGGTTGATTGGTGGACTTATTGTAGGGATTGCGGTCGGTGCACTGGTCGTTGCGACGGGAGGGGCTGCGCTGGGGGTACTCGCTGCCACTGTTGCTGCCGGAGCCGGAGGGCTGGCGGGGGGATTTGTCGGCGGTGCCGCGATGGCCATTGGTTCCCGCTGGGCCTCTGATACCGGAGAAATTCATGAAGGTTCGCCCAATGTCACTTTTGAAGGAAAAGCAGTGGCACGGGTAACCGATCCGGTGATTTGCAGCAACGATCCGGGCGAACCGCTGCCGCAGATAGCTGAGGGCAGCAAAATCATTTCTGTAAACAGTCTGCCGCTCGCACGTAAGGGGCATAAAATCACCTGTTCGGCAGTGATTCAGGACGGGTGTAAAACCATCACGGCGGATAAGACTACCGGGCAGTACGGGCCGATTAATGCGGATATGTCTGTTACAGAACAATCTGTCGTGTCCGGTTTAGAGGTTCTGACAGCTCTGTGGGGCGCAAAACAGTTAAACCGGGCAGCCAATGAGCGTATCAGCCAGGGATTCAGCGACCCGGTGGACGCGGGAACAGGCGAATACCTCGACTACCGTACTGATTTCCACTGGCCCCATATCCTGCCGTTAACGCTGAAACGCGCCTACACTGGCCGCCACACCGTGAGCGGCTTTCTGGGCACTCGCTGGCTGTGTAACTGGTCGCAGTACCTGGAATTTGACAGCGACGGGCAGAATGTCACCTATTTTGATGCTGAGGGTTTATGTCCGGCCTATTCCACGGTGCAGGAACCATACAACTGCCGCAATCTGCTGGTGCCGCACTACCGCCTGACGGGTAACCGCAGGCGGGCCGTCATCTTCAATGAGCATACGCAGCAGGGCTATATCTTCACACCCGTTTCCCCCGGCGCACGCCGCCTGCGTCTGTCCGCTATCAAAGACCGTAACCGCAACGAAATCCGCTTTCTTTATAACGGCGTGGGCCATCTGACAAACGTCGAACACAGTGGCGGTTTGCACCTGCGGGTGATGTGTGGCCCGGAAGGACTGATTTACCGCGTCAGCGACGAGGTGGATGGCAGTGAGCTGGTACGTTATGACTACACTCACCACGGCGATGAGTGGTGGCTGCGTGACGCGCAGACACGGTTTAACGGCACACTGCATTACACCTACACCGAACAGGGCTGGCTGAGTTCCTGGCGGGACAACGGCCCGACACATTTTCACCTGCGCTACGACGATGAAGGGCGGGTGGTAGCGACGAGCACCGAAGAGGGGCTGTATAACGACACCTTCCGTTACTTCCCGGCAGAGCGCAAAACCGAGTACACCGATGCAACCGGGGCCGTCACCACGCTGTGGTTTGATGAAACATGGTTGCTGATAAAACAGCGAGACCCGCTGGGGCGCATCACGGAACGGGTGCGCGATGAATATGACCATCCGGTGTGCATCCGGCAGCCGGGCGGGCGTGTCACACAGATTAAACGCGATTACGCCGGACGCATCCTGAGCGAAACGGATGCCGACGGGCGCAAGCGGGAATGGCAGCGGGATGCGTTCGGGCAGATAACGACTTACCGGGACCACCGCACCACGGCGGCATACCGCTATAACAGCGAAGGCAACCTGGTTCATCGGGAAGTGAATGACCAGAAATGGCAGTACCGTTACACCGAAGATGGCCAGATAAAGGAGGTCATTTATCCGGACGGCAGCCGCGAGCAGTGGGCTTATAACGCGCAGGGCAGCCTGACGGCGCATACCGATGCGGCAGGCCGGACGACACATTATGCGGAAGACCGCTGGCTGCGGCTGACGGGCGTGACGGATGCGGAAGGGCGCAGCACGTACTGGCAGTACCGTCCAGGAGAGAGCAACCCGCATGAGAAGGTCAGCGCGGTTATCCGGGCTGACGGCGGCGCAGAAACGTTCCGCTACGACGGCGAGGGAAAAATCGCCGTCCATACCGGCGCGATGGGCCAGACCACGCGCTACCGCCACGGCGCATTCGACCTGCTGCGCGAAGTGGAGGACGCTGGCGGGCAGCGCATTGTCTGCGACTATGACGGCGCGGCGCGGCTGACACAGTTAACCCGCTCCGGCAACCAGCGCTGGCGGCTGCATTATGATGCGGCGGGGCAACTGGCGGGGGAGGATGACTGGTCGGGACGGCGGACGGTTTACCGCCGGGATGAACAGGGCAGGCTGGCGGAGAAAGTGCGCCCGGACGGCAGCGTGTGGCGCTATGCGCGGGATGAATTCGGTCGGGTGACAACCATCACGGGTGAGCACCAGCAACTGCGCTACGGCTGGGACCGTTATGACCGGATGGTGAGCACGGAGGTGTATGAGTGCAGCGACGCCACGCAGAAGGATTATACGCTGACCAGCCGCATCACGCTGGAATGGGATGACCGGCACCGGCTGGTGGCGGAAGAGCAGGACGGTCAGCGAACGGAATACCGCTACGATGACGCGGGACGGCTGACGGGAACGAAAACCGCGGACGGCGAAACGCAGCGGGAATACGATGCCTCGGGCGTATTAACGGCTTACCGCAGCAACGGCCACCGGATGGAGTTTGGTCATACGCGGGCAGGGCAGGAGCGGAGCCGCCGCTACCGCCCGGAGGATGAAGAAAGCTGGCTGGCGCAGACGCCGCTGAACCACGCGGTCTACATCCAGGAGCAGGGCCATGATGCCTGTGGCCGCACGGCGTGGCAGCGGCCGGGGGCGGAGCGACTGGCAGGCAGCCATGAGAGCGTGGCGTCGTGGAGACCGCTGGGAGAGCACCGTTACGCGTGGGATAAATCGGGCCGCCTGACGGGCCATGAGATGTGGTCGAAAACGCGCAGCGAACAGGAAACGCGCTACCGCTATGACAACCGCGACCAGATAACCAGCGTGCTGCGACTGAACGCCGACGGCCCGGCGCAGGAAGAGCGCTACCGCTACACGGTGAACGAGCAAATCGCGGAAAGCCGGATAAACGGCATTCTGTCACAGCATGATTACCGCAACGAATGTGTGACGCAGGCGGGAGACAGCCGCTACGAATACGACGCCTGCGGGCGGGTGATAAAACGCACCGAACAGAAACGGGGCTTCCGGCCACAGGAATGGCGCTACCGCTGGGATGACTTCGACCGTCTGCGGGAGGTGAAAACGCCGGACGGTGAGGTGTGGCAGTACCGCTACGACGCTTTCGGACGCAGAACGGCGAAGCGTAATATTATCCGTGCGGCGTGGAAACAAAATCACCACACCGTCAGCGAGGTACGTTATCAGTGGCTGGGGATGGCGCTGTCGGCGAGTGAGAAGCGCTATGCGGACGGGAGTCCGGCGCTGCGTGAGCAGTGGCATTACCGGGGCGGTTTTGAGCTGCTGGCGAAGGAGGCGCGGGCGGCGAACGACGACACCAGCGACTTTTATCCCATACTCATCGGCCCGGATGGTGCGCCGCAGGAGATGTACAGCGCTAACGGACGGAAGGTGTGGCGGCGGCAGCGAAGCCTGTGGGGGCTGGCGGCGGCGAACGACGCGTCGCCTGACGGGCGTGAAAGCTGTGACGCGGGCTTTATGGGCCAGTGGCAGGACGAGGAGAGCGGGCTGTGGTATAATTTACACCGCTACATGGACTCACGGACGGGGCAGTATTTAAGCCAGGATCCACTGAGGTTGGCGGGGGGATTAAACACCTATGGTTATGTTCACAATCCGCTGACATGGGCAGATCCATACGGGTTAGCTGGATGTAGTGCACAATTCAAATCGAGAAATGAAGCTTTCAGGGCTGCGAAAAGAGATGCCGGTATTCCGATGAATCAACAACCAGACAGAATATTTAATTCTAAAACTGGATTTTTCAGTGATCACAGAAATGTACCAATGACTGATTCCAGAAAAAATCCTATTTTTGATAACAATGGCAATCAAGTCTGGACAAGAGAATATCAATTTACCAGAGCGGATGGTTCTAAAATTATCATCCAAGATCATTCTGCTGGACACTCTTATGCTGATGGAGTAGGAAATCAAGGTTCTCATTTAAATGTAAGACCAATCGAAAATACTCGAACGGGTTCAGTTCCTGGTACATTTGATCATTATGAATTTTGAGGAGAGCGACATGTACTGGAATGATATTGATGGTAGTATATTATTTAACAAAGTTTTCACTAAATCTATTGAAGTAAATGAAATCGATGTCTTTGACATAAAAATAGAGCGTGAAGCTGCTACAGTGACAATATCCTTCGATTTGGTTAATGAATTACCGGATAATCCTCTACCTAAATGGGTTAAAGGTTACAATAGATGTAGGTGTGGTATAAATTGTAGCGGAGTTAGATATTTAAAAATAGATGGCATGTCTACAGATATGCTAGCAAAAATAGAAATACATACTGATAATAATGAAGTTATAATAAAGGGAGCTGATATCCTTCTAAATCTGAAGTGTTCTCACATACAACTTATGGGGCCTTCGGTATATATTAGCCAATGAAATCAAAGCCGGAAAGACATTTAAATGTGTCCGGCTTTTTTATTATTTAACTCTCGTTCAGTACACTAAACAATCCGTCCTTCACCTCCTGTTCAGCCTGATAAAGCTGTTCGCACAGCTTCTACTCGGTCTACATCCAGGTGCAGGGTCATGATGCCTGTGGCCGCTCGGCGTGGCAGCGGCCGGGGCAGTTTTGAGCTGCTGGCGAAGGAGGTGCGGGCTGGTGGATGAAAAAAATAGAGGTCAGATGCTGTGAAAAAGTACGCTGTAGAGGTTCTGTTTATGTCTGCCTGTGCAGGAGTGTTCCTGCCTGTATTTGCCTGGGGCGGAACAGATGTAAATATTGATAACCCGCTGGCGGAGTGTGTGGATATCCATCCCGTTCATCGTCAGGAAATGGATAACCTTACCATTCTGAAAACAACGGTCACACTGAAAAAAAGTACCGGTGAATGTGGCTGTTTCTCAGCATTAATCAGCTATACCAGCTTACTGGCGCAGGATGTTGAGGGTTACGGACGCGGAAGTGCATATTCCCTTCAGGAGGGGAATATCTCACTGGCGAAGATGCAGGGACGTTATCCTTTCAGCTTTGTATTATCGGTGGATAACCAGTCTGTACGGGATCAGAAGCTGGCGCTAATGATACGTTGTACACCACCGCTGTAATACACAGAATAATCAGGGAGAAGATGATGGCGGTAAGACTGACTTTTGACGGGCAAAAGCTGACATGGCCTGGTATCGGGATATTTAAGGCGACCACGGGGTTACCGGATTTACAGTGGCCAGATAAACAGTGTGTGCCGGATGCGGCGATACCGGAAGGGAATTATAAATTGTTTATTCAGTTTCAGGGGGAGGCACCGATAAGAAATGCTGCGGATTGTGATCTGGGACCATCATGGGGCTGGAGTACCATTCCGCGAGGTCAGGCTGCCGGAACATGTGAGATATACTGGGCGAACTGGGGATATAACCGTATCCGGCTGGAATCAGCGGATGAGAAGACCCGAAAAGCCTGTGGGGGCAAGCGGGGTGGTTTTTATATCCATGATTCCACCAAAGGTTACAGTCATGGTTGTATTGAAGTGGAACCGGTGTTTTTCCGTATTCTGAAACAGGAGACGGAAAAAGAAAATGGTGAAAAGACATTTACGGTTAATGTTAAGTATGTTTCTGGTCAGCAAACGAATGGTGGAACAAAACAATAATACCGTTAAAACCGGATCAAATTATCGTGTCTGAACGTGCTGTGGTTGACAATGATTACAATGGTGGCCAGATAAGTAACGAGCACCAATGATAAAGTATATGACTGGCGGTGTGCTGGTTATTAATCAAATTTTTATAAAATGCAATGCGAATCTGGTAAGCGTAATAAAAATAAAATCATAATATTGTTATATTCATTTCCTTATTTATGTAATTCAGTATTTATGTTATGTGCTAATTTTTGTGTTTTTATTTTCATGGCTCTTGTCAGCAATATACCCTGTTCTTCTGGTAAATATTTAAATATAACAGGCTGGTTGCATTATAAAGTGCGGGGCACTGTTTCCTGACGGTGAGTCTATTTATTTTAATCCGGTATTAAAGGAGTCACTACCATGAGTTTTGTATCCACAAATAATAAATCCGGTATGGGAGGGCTGACGACAACCACGCCGCCGATAACCGGAGAAAGTGGCGGTGTCACCGCAGATTCAGTCACCGGAAGCGTGGCAGATGCGGCAGAAGCCGCCGTGGAACAGGCTGCGGGATCGCTGTTTGGCGCATTGCCGGAGCCATCAGGACTGGTGAAAGCCGCGGTGGCAGCGGCGCAGGCTGCGGCTGCCGCAGGTATGGCGCAGGATGCGGTATCGGCCATCGTCTCCGCTGTTGCAGGCGGGCCGGGGGCGCATAATGTGACGGTCAGCGGCAGCGCCGTACCGCCGGGCGCATTACTGTTCGCCAGCCTGGACGGCGGCGAAACATTAAGTGAACTGTTCAGCTATGTGGTACAGCTAAAAACGCCCGACACCCTGAACCTGGGCTATGTCTCCCCGGCGGCCAACCTGCCGCTCAAACCGATGGTGGGCAAAGATCTGTGCGTCAACATCGAACTGGATGGTGGCGGTAAACGGCATATCAGCGGGCTGGTCACGGCGGCGCGGGTAGTGGGCCATGAAGGGCGTTCGGTTACCTATGAGCTGCGTATGGAGCCGTGGGTAAAACTGCTGACCCATACCAGCGACTACAAAGCATTCCAGAATAAAACCGTGGTGGATATTCTGGATGAGGTTCTGGCGGAATACCCCTACCCGGTGGAAAAGCGGCTGGTGGAAAGCTACCCGGTACGTACCTGGCAGGTGCAGTACGGTGAAACTGATTTTGATTTTCTTCAGCGACTGATGCAGGAGTGGGGCATCTACTGGTGGTTTGAGCACAGCGAGGACAGCCACACGCTGGTGCTGGCGGATGCCATCAGCGCCCACAAAGCATGTCCGGACTCGCCGCTGGTCGAGTGGCACCAGGAAGGGCTGAAGCTGGACAAGGAGTTTATCCACACTATCACGGCAAACGAGAGTCTGCGGACTGGACAGTGGGTGCTGGATGATTTCGATTTTACGAAGCCACGTTCATTGCTGGCAAACACGGTGGCAAACCCGCGTGAAACCGGTCATGCCACCTACGAGCATTATGAGTGGCCGGGAGACTACTTCGACAAGAGTGAAGGCGAGATGCTGACGCGCATTCGTATGGAGGCGCAGCGCAGCCCCGGCAGTCGGGTGCTGGGGGGAGGGAATATCCGCACACTCATGACCGGTTATACCTTCACGCTGGAAAACTATCCCACTGCCGAAGTCAATCAGGAATACCTGCTGATGCAGACCTTGCTGTTTGTGCAGGACAACGCGCAGCACAGCGGGCAGGACCAGCACTTTACCTTTTCCACCCGTTTTGAACTGCACCCCACCCGCGAGGTGTTCCGCCCGCAGCGGACGGTGAGCAAACCCCACACCAAAGGGCCGCAGAGCGCCATCGTCACCGGCCCGTCGGGACAGGAAATCTGGACGGATCAGTACGGGCGGGTAAAGTTACAGTTTGGCTGGGATCGCTACGGCAAAATGGATGAAAACAGCTCCTGCTGGATACGCGTCAGCTACCCATGGGCGGGCAAAGGCTTCGGGATGATCCAGATCCCGCGTATCGGCCAGGAAGTGCTGGTGGATTTCAAAAACGGCGATCCGGATCTGCCGATCATCGTGGGGCGTACCTACAACCAGGACACCATGCCGCCGTGGGGACTGCCGGGCGCGGCAACACAGAGCGGGATATACAGCCACACTATCGGCGGCGGACCGACCAATGCCAACGCCCTGCGTTTTGAAGATAAACCCGGTAGTGAAGAGGTCTGGCTACATGCTGAAAAAGATCAGCGTATTGAAGTTAATAATAATGAAAGTCACTGGGTGGGGAATAATCGGGTTAAGGTCATTGATCAGTCAGAAATAGCCACTATTGGCGCTGTCCGCGACCATAAAGTTCAGTATGACGATACCTCTCTGGCCGGAGGAAATAAAACCATTCAGACGGTAAAAGAGTTATATCTGGCAGCGGGTGATTCTATTACCCTGAGTTGTGGTGACACTGTTCTGTACATGAGCAGTAAGGGGGAATTTTACGTAACCTGTAAAACGTTCAATATTACTGCAACAGATGCCGATGGTCAGATTAATACTATAAAAGGGCAGCTGGATTTAAATATGGATAAAAGAGAACCCAAAGTGGGAACATTTGGTGAGTCAGAAAAAACAGCAATGGCAGCAGTAATTAAGGAAACTTTTCCACCCAAAGAATAGTTTTTATTTTAGTGCCGGACTTATCAACACCTTCAGACCAAAAAGGATTTTATATAATCATGACGAACTATTATATCAACGAAGCCATCCTGAGCTTCTCCGGTAATATATCCCAGGACAGCACCCTCAATATGATCCGCCTGAGCGATCCGGATGCGGCGCTGATTATCAGCCGCGGCAAAATGCAGGACGGTGATGAGCTGGCGTCCCAGGTTGAACAACAGATGAAAAAACTGGAAAAGCAGGTTAAGGAACTGCGTTATACGCCAGCACAGGTTGTCCTGCTGGGTATTGACGGGAAAATGGAAGGGCTGGAAATACAGAGTCAGTTCATCCGGGGTAATGAGCATGTATATCAGTACCAGGCGGTATTTGTGCTACAGAGCAGCCGGGTAATGATGGCCCTGACCTATGCCCGCTCAACAGCGTTAACCGAAGCGGATAGGGTGCGCTGGGCGGATATCAAAAAGAATCTGCGTTTCAGGTTGGATCCGGAAAACACGGCAACCGGACAATAACACAGGGAGTGTGGTATGGGAGAGGCATTCTGGGCGGCAAGGGAAGGCGACGCGCTGCTGCATACGTCCTTTCTGGCAGATCTGGTGGGCAGTGCGCTGGAATTCGCCATCAATGCGGCTATTGATTTTGCGGCACTGGCTGTTGTGGCGCTGGCGACGGGGGCTACAGTGGCAACGCTGGGATGCAGCGCCGTATTACTTGTGGGGACCGTGGTCGGCGCGACGATGTTGCTGAGTGGCGCCGGGGAGAAAATCAGTAAAGCCTGTGAAGACATAGCCAACAGCCTTTTTCCGCCGAAAATTGAGGGATATATCCTGACCGGCTCAGGCGACACCCGGATTAACAGCAAACGGGCGGCGCGGGCGGCGGCAACGGCATTATCACGCCATGATGTGGAAACCCTGGACGCGCAGGCGCAGGCAGAGGCAGAAGAAGAAAAACGCAGGCAGGACGCCAAATCAATGTGGGATGTGGCCGGGGAATATCTGGATGCAGTAAAAGGCCGGGCAGAGAATATGGCTAAGGGCGTCGTTTCCGTGGTGAGCCGGATGGGGTCAGCGGAAGGATGGGCCTCGCTGGGAAATGATGCTCTGGCGGAGGCGGGCGATATGCTTTCCGACACGGGCCACTTTATTTCAGAGATGTGGCAGCCCACGGTGGCAACGGCATATCCGGGGTCTGACCCGAAACAGGATGATAAAATCGACTGCCACAAACATCCCTCTTCATTCAGCCAGTTTATGGCGCAGAAACTGCAGGCGCTGACGGACGACCCGGTGGGGACGGTCTTGGGGGCGATGAACCCTTTCGGTGCGCTGGAAATCGGTTTTCAGGCGGCAGGCGCGCTTATCGGCAGCGTGTCGAACCTGTTCAAAGGCGACGATGAGCCGCCCGCAGCAGAATATATCGCCGAAGGGACGCGGGATGTGCGTATCAACAGCCAGCCTGCGGCGCGCAGCGGGGTACGCTGTACCTGCGAGGCAAAAGTGGTGGATGAGCCTGAGAACGGCGTACATGTATCCGGTGATGTACGTATCGGCGGGCCGCTTCTGGTGGTACGGGATATCAAAAGCGGTAAGTCACAAATAACCCTGGTGACCACCATTGCGCTGACGTTCATGCAGCCCGGACGGGCGTCAGCTAAAAGTGCCTGCTTTATGATGGGATTGGGCATTAACATGATGGTTCAGAAGGCGGGGAGTGCGCTGAACCGCCCGGTAAACGCCGCCACCGGAGCCAAGTACCTGGCAGGCGATGATGACGTTGATTTCAGTCTGCCCGGCCACTTCCCGCTGGAGTGGCAGCGGACCTACAGCAGCCGTGATGAACGGACGGAGGGGATGTTCGGGCGGGGCTGGAGCGTGCTGTATGAAGTGTGCCTGGAGCGTACGCCGGACAATCCGGATGAAAACTGCATGACGTATGTGGCCCCGATGGGACGGCGAATTGACCTGCAGGCGGTGGAGCCGGGGAGTGGTTTTTACAGCCCCGGCGAGGGGCTGGCAGTGCGGCGCAGCGAACAGGGCCACTGGCTTATCAGCAGTGATGACGGCGTGTACAGGCTGTTTGAAGCGGACCCGTTCAGCCCACAGCGTCGGCGGCTGAAAATGCTGGGCGACCGCAACAGTAACTGCCAGCACCTGACCTACGACAACCACGGGCGTCTGGTGGAAATCAGCGGCGATCGGCAGCGCCCCTGCATCCGGCTGCACTATGAGCTGGCAGCGCACCCGCAGCGCGTGACGCGCATCTTCCGCCATTACCCGGAAGGGGAGCCGGAGCTGCTGCGGCGTTACCGCTACGATGAGGCGGGGCGGCTGAACGGGGTAGTGGACAACGCAGGTCAGTATCAGCGCGAGTTTGCGTACGACGACAACGACTGCATGACGATGCACCGGGAGCCGGGCGGCGAACGGTATTACTACACCTGGGCGTGGTTTGAAGGCCCGGACGATGCGGCGTGGCGGGTGACGGGCCATCATACGGACAGCGGCGAGCAGTACCGTCTGGACTGGAATCTGGCAGAACGCTCGCTGTGCGTGACGGATAGCCTGGGGCGTACGCGCTGCCACTGGTGGGATGCGCAGGGCCTGGTGACGGCGTACCGGGACGAGGCCGGGCAGATGACCACTTTCCGCTGGAGCGATGAAGAGCGGTTACTGCTGGGGATGACGGACGCGCAGGGCGGCAAATGGCGTTATGTCTATGACCGTCTCGGCCACCTGACGGAGACGCATGACCCGCTGGGCCGGGTTGAGCAGACGCAGTGGCATCCGGTGTGGCACCAGCCGGAAACGGAGGTGGATGCCGCGGGGGCGGCGTGGCGTTATGAGTATGATGAGCGGGGCAACCTGCAGGCGGTCATCGACCCGCTGCACCAGCGCACGGTATACGGGTATGACCGGCACGGCCAGGTGGTGCGGATAACCGACGCGCGGGGCGGAGATAAATACCTGCAGTGGAACGAAGACGGGCAGCTTATGCGCCACACGGACTGTTCTGGCTCGCAGACGGCATGGTTTTATGATGAACGCACGCGGCTGGAAAGGGTGACGGACGCGGAGAGTAACAGTACGCGTTACAGCTATGACGGCAACGGACATCTGACGGAGGTCATGTTCGCGGACGGGCGTACGGAGCGTTACCAGCCGGATGCGGCGGGACGGCTGGTGAAATACACCAGCCCGGCAGGGCAGATAACACGCTGGCAGCGGGACGGCCAGGGGCGGGTGCGCAGGCAGACGGATGCGACGGGTCGCAGAACGGCGTATGAGTACGACGCTTACGGGCGGCTGACCACGCTCACGAACGAGAACGGGGAAAGCTACCGGTTCCGGTACGATGTTCTGGACCGGGTGACGGAACAGACGGACCCCGGCGGCAGCCGCCGGGTATACGGGTATAACGCGCTGAATGCGGTGACGGCAGTGATATACGGCGGGGAGCGCGGGGGCGAAATCCGCCACGGTCTGGAGCGTGATGCGGCGGGGAGGCTGACGGCGAAAATCACGCCGGAGACGCGCACGAAATACCGGTACGACGCGGCGGACCGTCTGCTGGAAATCCGCCGCAGGCAGCATGATGCGGCGGAAGGCGGAGAGCCGGAAGTTATCCGGTTCAGCTACGACAGTGCGGGTAACCTGCTAAGCGAGGAGACGGCGCAGGGCGTGCTGCAGCACCGGTACGATGTTCAGGGCAACCGCACAGAAACGCAGATGCCGGACGGGCGGACGCTGCGGTACCTGTACTACGGGAGCGGCCATCTTCAGCAAGTCAACCTGGGGCGTGATGTCATCAGCGAGTTCACGCGTGACCACCTGCACCGTGAGGTGCAGCGGAGCCAGGGGCGGCTGGACACGCGGCGGATGTACGACCGGACGGGCCGGTTAACGCGGAAACTGACCTGTAAAGGAATGCGCGGAGTGGTGCCGGAGACGTTTATTGACCGGGAATATGCGTACAGCGGCCAGGATGAGCTGCTGAAAAAGCGGCACAGCCGGCAGGGGGTGACGGATTATTTTTACGACACGACGGGGCGCATCACGGCGTGCCGGAATGAGGCATACCTGGACAGCTGGCAGTACGACGCGGCGGCGAACCTGCTGGACAGGCGGCAGGGAGAGACCGCGCAGGCGGGTGCAGGCAGCGTGGTGCCGTTCAACCGGATAACGTCATACCGTGGGCTGCATTACCGTTACGATGAATATGGCCGGGTGGTGGAAAAGCGGGGCCGCAACGGCACGCAGCACTACCGCTGGGACGCGGAGCACCGGCTGACGGAAGTGGCGGTCACCCGGGGGGACACCGTACGGCGTTACGGGTACGTGTACGACGCGCCGGGCAGGCGGGTGGAGAAGCACGAACTGGACGCGGAAGGAAAGCCGTATAACCGGACGACGTTTTTATGGGACGGAATGCGGCTGGCGCAGGAGTGCAGGCTGGGAAGAAGCAGCAGCCTGTATATCTACAGCGACCAGGGGAGCCACGAGCCGCTGGCGCGGGTGGACAGGGCGGCGCCGGGCGAAGCGGATGAGGTGCTGTATTACCATACGGACGTAAACGGCGCGCCGGAGGAGATGACGGACGGCGGGGGCAATATTGTCTGGGAAGCGGGCTATCAGGTATGGGGGAACCTGACGCATGAAAAAGAAACCCGGCCCGTACAGCAGAACCTGCGTTTCCAGGGGCAATATCTGGACAGGGAAACGGGGCTGCATTACAATTTATACAGATTTTATGATCCGGATATCGGGAAGTTTATATCGGGCGATCCGATAGGGCTGGCGGGGGGCATTAATCTTTATCAGTATGCGCCGAATCCGTTAAGCTGGCTCGATCCGTTGGGGCTTAAATGTGGTAGTTTAAAAAATAAAGATCCAGGAAAGAATGGGGTCGAAATAGAAAGACTCACAACTAAAAAAGGGACTACTAAGGTTGATACTCTTTTCAATAATATGAATGATGCAAAAAATTGGGCCGCTAATCAGCTAGGTTTAGGAAAAACCAGAATATATGACTCTAATGGTAAGTGGATAGGTTGGCAGAATAAAGCTGGTGACTCTGTTTATTGGGGGCATGGAGATTGGGGGCAAGGTGTGGGGAAATCGACATTCCCTCATCTGAATATAAATATTAATGGTGAGAAAGGGCATCTCTTCCTGAGGGATAAAATTATTAATCGAGGGCAGTGGGATGACTTTGAAAAATTTTTCGAGTGATAATAAATTACTTTTATCGCTTTGTGCTGAGGCAACCTTAAATCATTGGTCTTTTGAGGGACAAGAGCTTAGTGTTAATCTCACAACTTATGATGATGATGAGTTGATTATTATTATCGAGACTGATACTGTTCATTCATCACCTCTTTTCCCTAATAAACTTTTGAATATTTGCAGAATTGTAATACAAGATATGCATGAAGTATTGGATTCTCAAAATGGGTACTATATTCCTCCAAAGGACTTTAGCAATTTAATGAAGTTTTCTGGGAAAAATTACTCATTGTATTATGGCAGAAAGAATATTATGAGATATAACCTGGCTTTCATAGGAAGTAAGAATTTTCTAAGTTGCCCGCTAACTTCTTTAGATAGTTCTATTAAATGGGAAATTAGATAATTAGTTAAATAAAGCCGGGGAAGAAATTAAATCTTCCCGGTTTTTTTATTATTTAGCTCTCGTTCAATCCACTAAACCAGCACATCCTTCACCCCCTTAACCACCTGTTTAGCATGATAAAGCTGTTCGCGCAGCTTCTGCACCTCGTTACTGTCCGCCATCAGCACAATACACCCCTGTGAAATCTTCACGGTGACGCCGTGCCCGGTCTCAAATCCCACTTCTTCCTGCCAGTCGCCGCTGGGGATTTGTGAGTAACAGGTGGGCATGCAGGCTTTGCTGTTGATGTGGCGGACGCTGACGCCGAGGCATCTAAATAAATTCTTAATTCTCCGCCGGATGCTGGCTGATTGTGGAGCTCAGGGCGAGCGAGTATGGGCGCGACATCCTGGCACTGCGCTCCCCTCTCCCCGGCCAGCCCCGGCCAGTGATGAGCAACCGGCTGCCGGGGCAGTATTTTGACGATGAAACGGGCCTGCATTCAAATCTGTTCAGATATTATGCACCGGAGTGTGGTTGGTTCGTCAGCCAGGACCCGATAGGGCTGAAAGGGGGATGGAACCGATATCATTATCCTCTGAATCCTATTACAGATAGTGATCTTCTTGGTCTTATTACTTGTGGCGCTGATAAAGGTGATCCTGGCACGTTATTAAGATGAAAAATGGTTGAAAATAATTGCATTAGTGAATGCTCATTTATGCCTTTACCTACAAAAAGTAACGGATTTGCTTGCTGGAATTGTGTTAACGAATGTAAAGGAAATCAAGGCTATTGATGTTTTTACTACAGGAATAAGTATGGTTAACGATAAGGATACAGCTATATTAATTAGTGATTTAATGTTGAGATTTGGTAAGAAACTTGATGAATCTGTTGCTGTTGTTCAGTCCCGTTGTGATGAGGATGAATTTAAGGTATATCGAGAAGCGGTTGGTTTGATCATGGGTGAAATGCTTATTAAAATAATGAATCCATTATATGAAAAACATCCCGAAATAAAACCAAAAGGATTGAAATAAAACATCTGGAACCGGAGGAATAATGTGTAAAAGCCGGAGGGGTTATCTTTTCCCGGCTTTTTATTATCAATTACTCATTAACTCCTGTTCCGTTCTTTTGCGTTTAATCACCGGAATATCTCCGGTATTGTTCAGCGCCCCCAGAAATTTTTTTAACCACTGTTCTGCACTCCGTTTATTAATGCGGGTTACGCCCATCCCTTCAATACAGACAAAGAGTCCGTGGGTATGCTGCGGCGTGATCACGATGCAATCCCTCATTACCCGCACCTTGACGGGCATCCCGTTAATAAACCCCGCCTGCGGCATCCATTCACCGTACAAACGAACTGAAAGTCTCTCAATGCGTGAGTATGTAAGTATCCCGCATAATCGAGCCATTCACATTTAGAGATCATCCGACATAATCAATCTGCCAACGCAGGAGATCGCTGTGCGTAAAGCCCGTATTACTGCGCACCAGATCATCGCTGTGATTAGATCAGTCGAATCCGGACAGACTGTTAAAGATGTCTACCGGGAGGCCGGTATTTCTGAAGCCACCAGGGACAACTGGAAGTCTGGATACGGCGGCAGGGATACGCGTGGAATCACAAAAGGCTCCACCGTATTTACTGTCTGCTCAAGCTGAATTTTCGCCGTAAGGGTAAACAACGGCTGCCGGTACGCAATCCCTCGCCACTGGTCACGCCGGGAGCGCTGAACCAGAGCTGGTTTATGGGCGTCGTTTTCGCACGTTCAATGTTGTTGATGACTGTAATCGTGAAGCGTTGTCGATTGAAATCGATCTGAATCTGCCAGCTCTGCGAGTGGTCCGTGTACTCGACAGGATTACAGCAACCGCGGTTATCCGGCCATGCTGCGTATGGATAAGGGACCGGAATTTATCTCGCTGGCACTGGCTGAATGGGCAAAGAAACATGTAGTAAAGCTGGCGTTTATCCAGCCGGGTAAGCCGAAGAAAAACGTTTTCATCGAGCGTTTTAACCGGACATACCGTACAGAAATACTCAATTCTTATCTGTTCAGAACGCTGAATGAGGTGCGGTAAATTACGGATAAAGGGTTATCAGAATATAACTGCGAACGTCCATATGAATCGCGGAACAATATGATACCCAAGGAATACCGCCAATAACGTTATCTGGCCGGAATCTTAAAAATGCATGGAACTAAAACGGGTCTATTTACGGGGGCACCTGCGATGAATTTCGCTGCACTGAAAAGCGATACCGGATGAGAGCTGCTTCAAATTAATGTGCCATGTTCACGGGGAGGTGGTGCGACGTTTGCATAATCCAGCAAGAACTGAAAGGAAGGGGAGAGCTTTTTCATGCCTGTATAATCAGTCTGACCTGTGTCAGTCAGCTCTTAGTGTTGAGACTCTCGTTGGAGCGTTATAATTGCTTTTCCGTTTCGGAAAACAAGATTTTCCATTAAAGATCTTCCCTGCGAGGAAAAGTTAACTAATAATCTTACCGTCGAGTTAGGAGATGTATGTTTAAATATAAACAATGTTGCAACGATGCCTGATAATTATCCTCTCTTCGAAGATAAGTTTCCCACACCCAGTGTGGTGGGTGTCATTGTAATGTTATCACTTGAATGTAAATGGAAGGTATAATTGCTTTTTGACTAGTATTCTATTCCACCCTGACAACACGATGTTAACATAAACACTGTTTATATTGGCAATAACGCAATTTTTTTCAGATTAAGAGGTGCTCTGATATATAGATTTTTATGACATTACTTATTTGAATTGGTAACAAATACCAATAAGTACAAGCTGTTATTACCAGCCACGGATTTTTCCATACGGTAAGATTTGGTATGGTGTTATGTATTCTGGATGTGCTGGATTTTTTTAATTTGGTTAAAAAAGGTGGTTTTTCAAATGAAAATCATAAAAAAATTGATTATCGCAAGTGCGTTGAGCATGATGGCTGCTAGTTGTTATGCTGGCTCATTTTTGCCGAACTCAGAGCAACAAAAATCAGTGGATATTGTGTTTTCCTCTCCCCAAGATTTATCCGTATCGCTTATTCCTGTGTCGGGCTTAAAGGCTGGGCCAAATGCTCTTGGCACGAAAATTGCGAAGCTTGAAGTTAATTCTACTACTCTTAAAGAATTCGGGGTCAGGGGGATTGCTAACAAAATAGTAGACCTTACTGGCACTGCATGGCGTGTAGCTGGTAAAAATACTGGTAGAGAGATCATTGTGGGCTTATCAAGTGACAGTCTTAGAAGAGCTGGTGGCACGGAAAAATGGAATGGGGTGAACTGGATGACCTTTAATAGCAATGACGCACTTGATATTGTCCTGACAGGAGTGGCGCAGAATGTCACAGCTGACACGTACCCAATAACTGTAGACGTAGTGGGATATCAACCTTAATAGTAAACAACTATTAGTGTATTGTGCCTTGTTTAAGGCGCAATACACATCAAATCATCTATTTTTCTTTTACAATTTTTGATATGAAAGTAGTTAATTTTGCTGTAATGGCGGTAGCTTTGTTCGCCACTAATTCTATGGTTTCAGTATATGCCGCCAGGCAGCAATTAAATTCAGCCACTAAATTATTCAGCGTGAAGCTGGGGGCTACACGAGTGATTTATCACGCTGGTACGCCCGGCGCGACGCTCTCGGTGAGCAACCCGCAGAATTACCCTATTTTGGTTCAGTCTTCAGTCAAAGCAGCAGACAAAAGTTCGCCTGCTCCCTTTTTGGTGATGCCGCCTCTATTTCGTTTAGAAGCGAACCAGCAGAGTCAACTGCGTATTGTCCGTACTGGTGGTGACATGCCAACGGATCGTGAGACTTTACAGTGGGTCTGTATAAAGGCGGTACCACCCGAAAATGAACCGTCGGATACACAGGCTAAGGGCGCGACCCTTGACCTCAATTTGTCCATCAACGCCTGTGATAAGCTGATTTTCCGCCCGGATGCCGTGAAGGGGACGCCGGAAGATGTTGCAGGAAATTTAAGATGGGTGGAGACGGGCAACAAACTTAAGGTGGAGAACCCCACCCCGTTTTACATGAATTTAGCCTCTGTCACAGTAGGGGGAAAGCCCATTACAGGGCTTGAGTATGTCCCCCCCTTTGCTGACAAAACACTAAATATGCCAGGTAGTGCCCATGGTGATATTGAGTGGAGAGTTATTACAGACTTTGGTGGTGAAAGTCATCCGTTCCACTACGTTCTTAAATAAATCCAGGGGTTTAGCGGCAGAAAATGAAGTTCAAACAACCTGCCTTGCTACTGTTTATCGCGGGAGTGGTTCATTGCGCAAATGCGCACGCTTACACATTCGATGCATCAATGTTGGGCGATGCAGCGAAAGGGGTTGATATGTCGCTCTTTAACCAGGGGGTACAACAGCCAGGGACTTATCGCGTGGACGTGATGGTGAATGGTAAACGTGTCGACACCCGTGATGTGGTGTTCAAATTGGAAAAGGATGGGCAAGGAACGCCTTTTCTGGCTCCTTGTTTGACGGTCAGTCAGCTTTCACGCTACGGCGTAAAAACGGAAGATTACCCTCAGTTGTGGAAAGCAGCAAAGACCCCAGATGAGTGTGCGGATCTGAGCGCCATTCCACAGGCTAAAGCGGTACTGGATACCAATAATCAGCAACTGCAACTGAGTATTCCTCAGGTGGCGTTGCGTACGAAATTTAAGGGGATCGCTCCTGAAGATCTCTGGGATGATGGTATTCCGGCGTTTCTGATGAACTACAGTGCGAGGACAACGCAGACGGATTACAAAATGGATATGGAGAGGCGTGACAACTCTTCCTGGGTACAACTGCAACCGGGAATCAATATAGGTGCGTGGCGTGTCCGCAATGCGACCAGCTGGCAGCGGAGTGGTCAACAGTCGGGGAAGTGGCAGGCAGCATATACCTATGCTGAGCGTGGACTGTACTCACTAAAAAGTCGTCTGACTCTGGGGCAAAAGACTTCGCAGGGGGAGATATTTGATAGTGTGCCATTTACCGGTGTGATGTTGGCATCGGATGACAACATGGTGCCCTACAGTGAGCGGCAGTTTGCTCCGGTAGTGCGTGGGATTGCCCGCACGCAGGCTCGGGTGGAGGTCAAACAGAATGGTTACACCATTTACAACACCACCGTGGCGCCCGGACCGTTTGCACTGCGGGATCTGTCGGTAACAGACAGTAGTGGTGATCTGCATGTCACCGTGTGGGAGGCCGATGGCAGTACACAAATGTTTGTGGTGCCGTATCAGACCCCGGCGATAGCACTGCACCAGGGATATTTGAAGTACAGCCTGTTGGCGGGCCGATACCGATCGTCAGACTCTGCAACGGATAAGGCGCAGATCGCGCAGGCTACGTTGATGTATGGTCTGCCGTGGAATCTCACTGCATACGGCGGTATACAGAGTGCAACGCACTATCAAGCTGCATTGCTTGGTTTGGGGGGATCTCTCGGGCGGTGGGGGAGTTTATCTGTCGATGGAAGCGACACACACAGTCAGCGTCAGGGGGAAGCGGTACAGCAAGGAGCCTCCTGGCGACTGCGTTACAGCAACCAGCTGACTGCGACGGGGACAAATTTGTTTCTGACGAGATGGCAATATGCCTCGCAGGGCTATAACACCCTATCCGATGTGCTCGACAGTTATCGACATAATGGCAACCGTCTATGGTCGTGGCGGGAAAATTTGCAGCCGAGCTCACGTACCACCCTGATGTTGAGTCAGTCATGGGGGAGGCATTTGGGCAATCTGAGTTTAATCGGTTCCCGTACCGACTGGCGTAATCGCCCCGGTCATGATGACAGCTACGGACTGAGTTGGGGAACCTCTATCGGAGTGGGCTTGCTGTCATTGAACTGGAATCAAAACAGAACGCTGTGGCGCAATGGCGAGCACCGTAAAGAGAACATAACCAGCCTGTGGTTCAGTATGCCATTAAGCCGCTGGACGGGGAATAATGTAAGTGCTAGTTGGCAGATGACTTCACCATCACACGGTGGTCAGACGCAACAAGTGGGGGTCAACGGAGAGGCATTCAGTCAGCAACTGGATTGGGAGGTGCGTCAGAGTTACCGTGCCGATGCCCCGCCAGGTGGTGGTAATAACAGCGCATTGCACTTGGCATGGAATGGGGATTACGGCCTGTTAGGTGGTGACTATAGCTACAGCCGGGCGATGCGCCAGATGGGAGTCAATATCGCGGGAGGTATAGTTATCCACCATCATGGTGTGACGCTGGGGCAACCTTTGCAAGGCTCAGTGGCGCTGGTTGAAGCGCCAGGGGCCTCGGGGGTGCCAGTTGGCGGCTGGCCTGGCGTTAAGACGGATTTTCGTGGCGACACTACAGTGGGCAACCTGAGCGTCTATCAGGAGAATACAGTCAGCCTCGATCCGTCGCGACTACCGGATGACGCAGAGGTCACACAAACCGATGTGCGCGTGGTGCCAACCGAAGGGGCGGTGGTGGAAGCGAAGTTTCACACTCGCATCGGGGCCAGGGCACTGATGACGCTGAAACGGGAAGATGGTAGCGCCATTCCTTTCGGGGCGCAGGTTACAGTCAATGGGCAGGATGGCAGTGCTGCTCTGGTGGATACTGATAGCCAGGTTTATCTCACTGGTCTGGCGGATAAGGGCGAACTGACGGTGAAATGGGGAGCACAGCAATGTCGGGTTAACTACCGCCTACCTGCCCACAAGGGAATCGCGGGCTTGTATCAAATGAGCGGTCTCTGCAGATAGCCGATTCTGAAGGAGAGAACAATGTGGATGAAAATACAGCGAATGAAAACGGTTATCTATAGCGTAACCTTACTGGTCGCTGCCAGTAGCTTGATGCCGATAGCGAACGCCGCAGAAAAACTTCAGACAACGCTACGTGTAGGGACTTACTTTCGGGCTGGGCATGTGCCAGATGGGATGGTGCTTGCGCAAGGCAGGGTGACTTATCACGGCAGTCACAGCGGGTTTCGGGTATGGAGCGATGAGCAAAAGGCGGGTAACACGCCTACCGTATTGCTGCTGAGCGGGCAACAGGATCCTCGCCATCACATTCAGGTTCGCCTGGAGGGTGAGGGGTGGCAACCAGATACGGTGAGTGGTCGTGGCGCCATTTTAAGAACCGCTGCAGATAACGCCAGTTTCAGTGTGGTCGTTGATGGCAATCAGGAAGTGCCTGCGGATACCTGGACGCTGGATTTTAAGGCCTGTGCATTGACACACGAGGAGGCGTAGACATCTGTTCCACTCATACTACCTGTATCAGTGAATAAGGCGAATACTGTATATCAGGTTCGAGGATGTATTGAAAATTTACTCAAGGCAAATATGGTTAGCAATCTTCATTGCAGAAAAATCAATTGCTGATTTATTTTAAAATCTGAAATTCATCTTTTTTGTAGGGAGAGGAATGTTATGTTTCGTAAAATAATTTAACAGACACTGATGCCTTTATTATTTTCTGTTTTGTGGATTTGTTTGATTCACTCTTTTGTGAGCGGGGCTTTATAAGCCCTTGGTATAAGGTTTGTTTATCTGTCAGGTATTCATATGTGATATTTAAGATTTTATGTTTAGGGGGCTTTTTCTTGTCCCCTCAGGCGTAAAAATAATTTATTTTTTACATAAAGGAATAAAGCATATGTCTTATGCACGACATTTACCGGTATTAATGTATCACCATGTCAGTGATAAACCCGGACAGATAACCTTATCTCCCCGTACGTTCCGGGCGCAGATGAAATGGCTGGCTGAATCTGGCTGGAAAACCGTTACCGCTGCAGAGGTGGAAGCTTTTTATCATGGTGCAAGATTGCCTCGTAAAAGCGTCATGCTGACCTTTGATGGCGGCTGGCTGGATAACTGGTTGCAGGTTTTTCCGGTGCTGCAGGAGTTTAATCTGCATGCGCATCTCTTTCTTGTGACCAGTTTGATCAGTGACGGACCGGTCCGTATTCCTGCAGGCGAACCGGTGTACTCTCATGATGAGTGTCAGATGCTGGTTAAACAAGGCCAGGCTGATGAGGTCATGCTGCGTTGGTCAGAGGTTCGGGAGATGCACCTCAGTGGCCTTGTTGAGTTTCACTCGCACACGCACACCCACCGACGCTGGGACCAGAAACCTGTGTCCCGTAATCCGTCGGATTTGCTTCGTGTCGATATTCTTCTTAGTCGTAAGCGGATGAGGGAGATGCTGGGTTACTGCAGTCAGCATCTGTGCTGGCCTGAGGGCTGGTATTGTTCTGATTATATTCATGTGGCTGAAGAGTTGGGGTTCACATACCTGTATACCACAGAAAGGCGTATGAACAATCCAGTCATCGGTTCACAGCGTATTGGTCGTATCAACACAAAGGAGCGAAAGAATGTGGGCTGGCTGAAACGTCGTCTGTTTTATCACACCACGCCCGGATTTTCTTCGCTGCTGGCCCGGCATAAGGGGGCACGTCGGATAGCTGACTGAGCCGGAGACCAGGATGAAAGTGCTGCATACCGAATCCTCCCCCATCATCGGCGGGCAGGGGTTGTAGGCTATATCCCAAATGATGGTGCTGATTTTGAGCAGAAATAAGATAACACCGGAGGCCGTGATAGACCCGGTTGCGCAGAATCTGGAGGCCGCAGGTCACTGGCGCAGGGCTTCTACCCGCTGGCTTTTGGTCATGGGAGATTTTGAATGTACAGAGGCCCAGCGGGAGTGGTTGTTGTTGCGCCGGAATTATTGCCTTGCGCAGATATCTTCCCCTGGCACCAGTAAAGCTGGATATCAGCGACGTGACGAAATGAGAGGAGCCTGCACATAGGTTTATGTTTTGAGTAAGCGTCTTATTTAAACCGTCTGTTCTGTTTCCTCCACTTTCACAAATAATATCGAGCCGGGTGGGGGGTATGCAAGTAAGAATAATCTGGCGATGTTTTGCTTGTTTCCACGGGATACTTTGTTAGGTGAACGATACAATTAATGCGTTCCAGACTGCGTCACAGAAAAGGACAATGCCTTTGCAGAACGGGCGCATGACAATGAACCACTTTATTATTGGTATCTGGTTCGGCGACAACCTTGACGATCACTTCCGAGATAGGGTATTTACACTGAGTGGTAAACAGGTTCAATTAGTAACCGGAGATGGATGCAAAATCATGATCGATTCAGATGCTATTTTGCAGCCAATAGATTTTTTATTAAGATGATATCAAGGACATTGAGGCACACAATGACGCATCAGTAAGTCGTTGATAGCTCCTTTAATATAAGAATTTCTTTTATCAACGGAAGATAATGATGGAACTGATCAATAATCGTGGTATGCGAGACTGGATGATATTTATTAAAGTGGCGGAAGTAGGGAATCTTTCCCGGGCTGCGCGGGAATTAGATATTAGCATTTCTGCTGTCAGTAAATCGCTTAGCCGCCTTGAGAATTCTATTGAGGTTACTTTACTTCGGCGCGATTCACATCACTTAGAACTGACTGGAGCTGGTCAGACAGCCTATGCAAGCATGAAAAGGATAACATCTTCCTTTCAGTCCTTGCTGGATGAATTGCGAAATCCGGATAAAATTATCAGAGGGAGTATAAAATTTTCGGCTCCGGCTATTGTCTGTGAGTTTCTTGCCAATAAGTGGATATGGGAATTTACAGCTAGCTATCCGGATACAAAAATCTACCTGGATTCACGAGAGCGTAGCGATTTTTTTAGTAAATCCCTGGAGTTTGATGAGCTGGTTTTTAAAAGTGGCATAATCGAAAGTGAGGATCTCGTGTATCGAAAGATAAGCCCTTTAAAGTTGGTTCTTTGTGCGAGTCCGAAATATATCAGAAAATATGGCAGGATCTCACATCCTGGCGATTTGGAAAATCACATTATTGTGGGTCTTCACAACCATGGTCTTTCCGGACCTCTTACTCTTTTCCGTCAAGATGAATCATACACTATTAGTGGCGCTGTTAATGTTCATTTATCTTCCAATAATCTTTTGAGTGTTCTTAATTTGGTTTTAGAAGGAAAGGGTATCAACCTTATGACTCCGGCCTGGCTTGCCACCAAATACTTAAAAAATAATGAACTTGAAATTATACTTCCTGAATGGAGGGTCCCAGATCTCCCCATTTATCTTGTATGGCGTCATCGCCAGTATTATTCTCCTTTATTTCAACGCTTTCTGTCTTTTATTGAAGATAAATGGAATAATCGCCCACAAATTGATTTTCTGAATGATGATTAACCCGTTTGGAATGGTTTTGACACGTTCCTGACTTAAACCCACATGATGATGACTGAATTGAGGCATCGAGATATGCGACTGGCCAGCCAGTCGTCTTTTGACGATGCCCAATACAAAACATGATGCCGACTGACGGAAATGATAATACCCGGAAACAGGACGGGGCTGTTTTTGGGCAGCCGGAAGTTAAGCCCATACCAGAAACGTTGCAGTGTACTGAAAAATGGCGCCAGGTTGCACTGTAAGTATCCCGCATAATCGAGCCATTCACATTTAGAGATCATCCGACATAATCAATCTGCCGACGCAGGAGATCGCTGTGCGTAAAGCCCGTATTACTGCGCACCAGATCATCGCTGTGATTAGATCAGTTGAATCCGGACGGACTGTTAAAGATGTCTACCGGGAGGCCGGTATTTCTGAAGCCACCAGGGACAACTGGAAGTCTGGATACGGCGGCATGGAAGCTTCTGATATTAAATCTTGAGGATGTCAACGCCAGGATTTATGGTCGTTTTTCGCTATTTTTAATATCCGCTGTTTGATCACTTCTGCTGTCCGCTTTCCGCCATTTCATCTTCACTGATTGGCGTTGCGCTTTTGGTCAGCGCCCCGACTTTGCGTTTTTCCTTCAGTTGGTAACTTTCTCCTTTGATATTCAGTGTGGTTGAGTGATGCAGTAGCCGATCCAGGATCGCTGTTGCCAGCACGTTATCACCGAACATCTCTCCCCAGTCTGCGAAGCCTTTGTTTGACGTCAGGATAATGCTCGCTTTTTCATACCGTCGGTTCAGCAGTCGGAAGAACAGACTGGCTTCCTCACTGGTCATTGGCAGGTAACCTGTTTCGTCCAGGATCAGCCCCCGCGCATAGCTCAGTTGTTGTAGCTGGCGCTCCAGGTTGTTTTCCATCTTCGCTTTCATCAGCGTCTACCAACCTGTCCTGCGGCATGAACAACACCCGATGGCCCACATCTGCCGCTTTCACACCGGGGGCAGCGGCCAGGTGGGTTTTCTCCACTCCGGGGGCCCCAGCAGGATCACATTCTCGCAGCGCTCCACGAACGCCAGACCGGCCAACTCCCGGACGACCTTACGATCGATGCCTGGCTGGAAGCTGAAGTCGAACTGCTCCAGCGTTTTGACTCATGGCAGACGAGCCTGTTTCAGCCGGGATTCCATTCCGCGCTGATGTCTGCCGTTCTATTCCTGCTGCAGCGCCATGCACAGGAATGTCGACTTATTTTGGGCTGACAGAGGCATTGGTCGTTAAGACTTGTATATTCATGTTGCTTACTCGCACAAAAGGGGGAAAGGAACCGTAAACAACATTGACAGGTAAGGGACTGGCATCAATTTGAATGGTGTTTTTTTATAACACTATGTTTTAAAAGGTGAATTGTATTTTCATGGTGAATTGTTCTGTTTTATATTGTTGTTTATGGAATATTTAACCAATATTTCATCTAAAAATAGTGTATTATATTGATTACACTTTGCTGGAGAGGTGTAAACATCAAGTGTAACCATATGATGTATATAAGTTTTTGTTTGCTGATATCATATTTTTAACAGATATTGAGCAAGTAAATCTGATCTAACTGTAACTTTAGTTTTCTAAATTAATTACTTTGCTTACTTTTTTTTACCTGGTTTTGTAAAACCTCATGATGATCAGTCTATTTGTGGCTTTGTTTAAGGTTTATTTGGTTTTGTAGTCTGAATTGTATCTCCCTCCTGGAGGGCTTTCTTTAGATTCTCTGTCTCCTACGTTGTTATGTTACGTATTTGTTGCTTTGAAGGAGGGGGAAATACAGTTCCATTTATCTGAGTAAGTCAGGTACACAGTAACAACTTTCTTATGAAGAATTTCCAAAATTTTTACTGCGGCGTTATTAATTGTTCAGCGATTCTTACAGATCTGTCGTTCGCTTTTGGTGAATGAAATCCGTGGACTTTTATTTACTAATTTTTCCTTTCCTGAAAAAAACAGAGGTATTGAGCGAAAAATTTTATTCCGTATGATGCCCTCCACACAAAATGTATTAACACTGAATCGTAATTTGCTTCTTTATGCTGATAACTTTCTGTCTATGCTAATACTAAAATTTAGATGACTTTTATACGGTAAAATCTGGTATGAATTTTAAAGATACTCTTCCCGGGGTGTTTCTCTGTGTCGCTATGTTTGCATGTGGTCATGCCAGGGCGAATATGCTCGTTTATCCTATGGCGGCAGAAATTAATAGTAGCCGCGAAGAGGCCACCTCGCTGTTCGTCTATTCTAAATCAGATCATGTGCAATATATTCGAACAAGAATCATGCGTATTGAACATCCTGGTATGCCACAGGAGAAGGAGGTACCAGCAGGGAATGATATAGAGACAGGACTTGTTGTCTCCCCGGAGAAATTTGCCCTTTCCCCGGGAACAAAAAAAACAATACGTGTTATCAGTACTCAGGCACCGGAAAGAGAGGAAGCCTGGCGGGTATACTTCGAGGCTGTTCCTGAACTGGAAGATGATCCACAGGCAGGTGGAAAGCAAAATTCATCCGTAAGTGTGAATCTTGTCTGGGGGGTGTTGCTGCGTGTTTCTCCGTCAGACCCCAGGCCTGCGCTGGTAACGAACGGTCACCACCTGCTGAATACGGGAAATACCCGGCTTTCTCTTATTCGGGCCGGCAACTGCGACACCACATGCCACTGGCAGAATATAGACAAAAGTATTTATCCCGGCGGGAGTGCTGATATTCCGGCCGGAATAAAAAGTAATGCATTTCGTGTGGAATATCGTACGGGTGCAAATTCACCGGTAATCTCTGCTGATTTAACAGCAGCCGGAAAGTAAAAACACACGGAGCGTACGCTATACCCTACATTTATTCTCAGGGGGAGCGGATGTATACCGAGTGTACATATATCACTGTAATAAACAACAAAGCAAGGTTATTTTTTATGAACATGAAAACATCTTTTATTGCCGCAGCTGTGGCATTGGCCACCGTTTATTCTTTTTCTGTTTCTGCGGTTCAGAAGGATATTACCGTCACTGCCAATATTGACAGTACACTTGAACTGCTGCAGGCCGATGGTTCATCCCTCCCGTCGACTATGAAGCTGGATTTCATGCCGGGTAAGGGCCTGGTCCATAAATCACTCCAGACCCGCCTTTACAGCAACGATCAGACCAAGTCGGTTAATGTAAAACTGTTGAATGCTCCACAACTTATCAACGTCCTGGATCCCACCAAAACCATTGATATGGAAGTGACTCTGGGAGGACGGTCACTGACCACCACCAATTCTGTACTGGAAGCTAAAACCCTGTTCCCGGACGGAAAAACTGGCGATGCTTCAGCTCCGCTGAACCTGGATATTGGTCAGAAGGCTGGAGCAGCCTTACAAAACCTGCCTGCCGGTGAATACAGCGGATTGGTCAGTCTGGTGATTTCACAGGCCGTCACTGCCGGCTAATAACCGGTTATTAGCTCTTCATCTGATCCGGTTTTGGGGTGTCACCGTTCGTACCTGAACCGGATCCGGTATTGATCTTATTATTCATTGCAATTCAGGTCTCTTTACGTGAGTCGTTATTTCTGGATGTATTATTTACTGGGATTGTGCAGTTTTACCAGCCAGGCAACTCTTATTCCCCCTCCTGGATTTGAATCTCTGCTGGAAGGACAGACTGAGCAAATTGAAGTGTTGCTACCAGGGCATTCACTGGGATTATTTCCGGTGGTGGTTAAACCGGACACCGTGCAGTTTATGTCCCCATTGATGGTACTTGAAAGCAGTGGGCTTGCCGCGTTGCCGGCCGCAGAACGGCAAAAAGCGCTGGCTGCACTCAGCCGTCCGTTGCTACGTAACAGCAATCTGGTCTGTGGTGTCTCAGAAGCAAAAGACAGCAGCGAGTGTGGTTACGTGGCAACAGATAAAGAGGATGTTGCGGTTATTTTTGATGAGAACAACGGTCAGTTATCTTTGTTTCTTAACCGGGACTGGTTGCCGGATGAAGAACGACGTGATAAACGCTGGCTGACTCCGACCCCGGAGGGTGTCAGCGCATTTATTCACCGCCAGACGCTGTATCTGAGTGATGATCTCCACAGTCGTAATATGACACTGAATGGTAGCGGTGCCCTGGGGCTTGGTGACGGTCGTTATCTGGGAGGCAACTGGGCAGCTATCTGGAATCAGTCAGAACATTACAATAACAGTCAGACCTGGTTTGACAATCTGTTTGTCCGTCAGGATCTCGGCAATCAGTATTATCTCCAGGCTGGTCGGATGGATCAGCGGAATCTGTCCAGCGCCACGGGGGGGGATTTTGGGTTCAGTCTGCTTCCCCTGAGCCGGTTTGATGGATTACGAACCGGGACCACCCAAGCTTATGTTAACCATGAGGTGGACCAGAATGCCACTCCGGTTATGGTTCAGGTTACCCGAAATGCCCGTATTGATATTTATCGTGGCAGCGAGTTGCTGGGGAGTCAGTTCCTGACCCCGGGAATGCATACCCTGGATACTCACTCTCTTCCACCGGGAAGCTATCCTCTGGCGTTGCGGATATATGAGGATGGAATTCTGCGACGAACGGAGAGCCAGCCCTTCAGTAAGGGGGGTAATAGCTTCAGTGCACAGACCCAGTGGTTTATTCAGGGCGGGCAGGAAGATACCGGGGATAAAGCCAGCCATTATGACGGTGAGACTGTCATGGCTGCCGGATTCCGAACTGGGCTGCGGAAAAATATCAGTCTGACCGAAGGTATCTCTCTGGCACATGAGGCCTGGTACAGTGAAACCCGACTGAATTCACAGCATGCAGTGCTGGATGGCACGCTGGACCTTTCTGCCGGGATACTGCATGGGACAGACAGCACGAGCGGTAACACTGAGCAGGTGACATACAACGACGGATTTTCCGCGAGTCTGTGGCGTAACCATACGGAAAGTGATGCCTGTAGTGGTCGTCATCCACAGTCAGTGCATGCCAGTATGACCTGCCAGACTTCGATGAACGCCTCCCTGTCGGTTCCGGTGGGGAACTGGTATGCCCTACTGGGATACAGTACCAGCAGGACAGAAGGTCGGCCGGTTTACCGGGGATATGATGATAACAGTGACAAAGAAAATGTGTTCTGGCGACAGGCATACATCCCTGCCTCTCACCGCGAATCTGCTCAGGCTAGTGCAACGTACAACCTTAATATGGCTGGCATGAATATTAATACCCATGGGGGAGTATGGCGAACCCGAAATGACGGAGTGAATGATGATGGCTTGTTTATGAGTGTCAGTGTGTCATATGCCTCTCAACCACCGACAATGACTGGCAGTAATGGGTATACCTCAGCCGGGACCGATATTCACAGTAGCCGGAATCAAAAAACACAGACGTCCTGGAATGTGAACCATGTGAGATCCTGGCAGCAGGATCTGTATCGTGAACTGTCGGTGGGTTTCTCCGGTTATAACGACGACAGCTGGAGCGGGAGTCTCGGCGGACGCATGAGCGGCCGTATGGGTGAACTGAGCGCCACTATCAGTAACTCCCATCAACGTAATGCGGGCAGCGCCAGTTCACTCACCGCTGGCTACAGCTCGTCTCTGGCGTTATCCCGTAATGGACTGTTCTGGGGAGGTGGTCAGGACGGTGAACCGGCCTCTGGCATGGCGGTGAACGTGGAGTCAGAGGGGGACGAGGGCAGTAGCGGGAAAGTAGTCAGCGTTCGTGGCAGCAGCCAGCCGTTCAGTCTCGGTTTTGGTCAGCAGTCGCTGTTGCTGATGGAAGGCTATAACGCCACGGAGGTGACCATTGAGGATGCAGGGGTTAGTTCACAGGGTATGGCAGACGTAAAAGCGGGAGGGGGAAGCAGGCGTTACTTCCTGACACCCGGGCATCTGCTGGTTCACAACATCAGCGCCAGTATGAGCCGACTGTACGTTGGCCGCGTACTGGACAAGGATGGCAGACCGCTGCTGGACGCACAGCCACTGAACCATCCATTTTTGTCGCTGGGACCTTCCGGGCGATTTAGCCTGCAGAGCGAGCATAAAGAATCCAGCCTGTGGCTGCTGTCTAAAAACAGGATCCTGCGTTGTCCGATGTCAGTACATAAACGTCGGGATGTTATGCAGGTAGTGGGTGATGTGCGGTGTGAATTAAGTGACGTGGATGCCCTGCCACAGGCGTTGCAAATATCGCCGCGGGTCATCCGTTTGCTGAACGTGGCAGGTTTGCTGCGCCATTCCGTTCAGGAAGCCTGACATAAAGATAAAGGCGATAGTATGAAGAATAAAATGAAGTGGACGAATATGACGTGGTGTTGGCTGACTCTGTTGCTTACAGGTATAACGCCATTAAACGTGTGGGCAGATAGTGATATCTACAACAAACCTATTGAACAAACTCAGGACGTCAGTCAGCCAGGTGAGGACGTGTTTATCTTACATAATACCTGGATTAATTTTACTGACGATCCTGCGGATATGGGGACATTACTTTGTTTCTCTGAGAGCGATCCCCGCAATGGTGCATGTGCTACGAGCGGTCACTGGGCTTCTAGGTATAACCCTGCTAATCCAATCAGGTTGATGTTTACAGATTTAAATACAGGTAAAACAACAGTATTGGCTCTTCAGGGATATCGTAAAAGTTATTGTAGTGGTAATCGTTATGCTTTTGATGCCGGCGGGGGATGCTACGCAATGAGAGAATTTGAGTTATGGATACCCGCTAGCGAACGGAGAAAACTCCCTGTTGGGCAATGGACTGCACATTTACGGATGCGGGTTGAAGGATGGATTAACATTCCAATCGGTAGTCTTATGTCGGATATCACGTTGACCGTTACAGACCACTTTGCAGAAAATGCTGCTATTTACTTTCCGCAGTTTGGTACTGCAACACCTCGGGTGGACCTGAATCTGCACCGGCTGAATGCCTCACAAATGTCGGGCAGGGCTAATCTGGATATGTGTCTGTATGACGGAGGTGTGAAAGCCCGTTCATTACAGATGAAGATAGAAGGAAGCAATAAGTCAGGTACGGGATTTCAGGTTATAAAGAGCGATTCTGCTGATACGATTGATTATGCGGTCAGTATGAATTATGGGGGACGAAATATTCCTGTCACCCGTGGCGTGGAGTTCAGTCTGGATAACGTGGATAAAGCAGCAACGCGTCCGGTGGTACTTCCCGGGCAACGGCAGGCGGTACGTTGTGTGCCAGTGCCCCTTACCCTGACAACACAACCCTTTAACATCAGGGAGAAGCGTTCTGGTGAATATCAGGGAACGCTGACAGTGACAATGCTGATGGGAACACAAACCCCCTGACAGTAATTATTTATTTTATTGATATCTTTCTTATATGGTTTTTTAAATCAGAGTTCTCTTTATATACTTGCTTTATTTAATAAAGAAAATCTATTCACTTATGAAAATCAATGCGTGAGGTTCTGCTTTCCTATGACTGAGTATTTAGATGATAAAGATAAAGAATTATTGAAAGAAATCCAAAAAGATTGTGCGCAAACTTTATGGCAACTTGCATATAAAGTGGGACTTACGCCCACACCATGTTTCAAGCGTTTAAAAAAACTTAAAGACAGGGGAGTTATCATTGGTCAGTTCGCTTTATTGGATAAAGAAAAACTAGGTCTTTCACTTAATGTCTTTATTATGATTAACATATCTGAGGAGCAATACGCTAGTATTTCTGAGAAAATAAAGTCAATGCCTGAGGTTATTGCCTTTTATCGAATTTCTGGATCATTTAATTATTTAATGCATACAGTATTTACAGATATGAACGATTACTATAGTTTTTATGAGAAAATAATATTAACTAATTCTTCAATTAGTGGATCTGCATCGAGCTTTGTTCTTGAGCAAATAAAGGAAACAAACGAACTGCCAGTGTGAAAGTGTGATGTGTACTTACTGATTTAATACATTATTATCCTTCTTACGGAACAACAACGGCAGATTGCGGCTGTTGAACAAGGATTTTAATCAGCAGTAGTGAGATTAAGCGGCACAGAATAACATAGCGGAATATCATATGGTTAAATATCACCCCGTGCATGTAACAAAAAACCGCATTAAAACAGATGATGTTACTGATATTTATTTCGTTGAACCCTTCTGGAAAGAAGGCGAAAACCACATAATTGAGTCATTGACGTTTTTTGAAGAGTTACAAAAGTCATTTAATTTATTCAACCATAAATATGGGTTAAATAAATATATACTCAGGATTCCCTGGGAATTTGTGCTTATACATTTGGAAAGGATCAGTAAATTAAATAGCGTCGGGTTATTTGCTGTTTCTGTTGACTTTAATAACAACCACAAATTTCTGAGCGAGTACATCAGGAGTCGCAGAGATTATGGTATGGAAGTTTGGTTTGATTTTTGTGGTAAACATTCTTATTCCAGTGAAATTAAAAACCTTGGGTTCTTTTTTCAGGCTTGCGTAGTGCCTCGTGATCCTAATTTTATTAGTAGTGTTTATCATTATCATAAGTTCCAAAAGATTCTTGTCGGGGATATAAATGATGTAGAACAGAGAGCTGTGTACCAGAACGAAGTTGATTACATGTATGGAATGCAATGGCCATCGTCATATGACGGTTTTTTCTTTCGGGATCATAAAAAAAATGAAATTTGGTGTATATAACAGAAGAAATGAAATTTTGAATCAAAAGTATCTTATTTATTTTTTTGTTTAATTATTGTTTTGTTTTTTATTACGATTAAATATAAAGAACATCATTGTTCGTGCGGTGGGGAGGCTGGAAGTTTAGGGGATGACCGTTTATCAACAATTTTATTACAGCCACCATACGAATGGTTTATATATGCACTAGATGTATTATTTTAGTTTAATATATCGATGGTTGCTATTTGCATTGATGATGTTCCGTTACATTAAGGAATATACATCTGTATCTCTTTATACGCACGCTCACATTACTAATCATTATTAATATGAGTGTGGTTCTTGTTTTACGCATGCATGGTTGCATGTGACGTTAAATTTAAATGAGCTGACTGTATGAATTCTAAATACTTTAGAGAGGTGTTTTTTGTCTCGGTAATTGTTATATTATTATTTTATTTGGTGTTATTTGCAGCCAGTGCTCATGCTGAAAGCGGCTTCAGCTCTGGAGGCATTGGGTTATTTATGACGGGAACAAGAGAGATGGTACTGTAGAGATAATAAATTCTGCTAAAGATTCCCCAATTCTTGTGCATTGACATCCTCCACGTCCTGAAGGGCGTGGGTTCCTGCTCCAACGGGCTGCCTGACTGCACGCTCCTTCCACAGGCAAGCACGGCGTGTCCCGCTCTAAAATGTTACGCGCGCCGTTTACATCGGCGTTCGCAGTATATCTTCATACCAGACACTTGTAAGTATCTCGCATAATCGTGCCATTCACATTTAGAGATCATACAACAGGACGGGGCTGTTTTTGGGCAGCCGGAAGTTAAGCCCATACCAGAAACGTTGCAGTGTACTGAAAAATGGCGCCAGGTTGCACCTGTTCAACGATTTTCTGAAGGCGCAGGAGTATTCATTACTGATATCCTCCATTGCGCCTTCGGGAACCCACAGGACCAGCTATTTTACCGATAGTGTTTAAAAGGCGTAAGTAATGCCGAGCATGAAGTCATTGGAGGCAGCCTTTGTGTCTGCATCATAAGCGGTATGTTCATCACCAGCATAGTGATTTTTTGAAATGCTTACTTTGCCTGCATTAATGTATTTATAACTGGCGTCAATCATAATATTATCTGTTACAGCATATTTTGCACCGATACCTGCGCCCCAGGCAAAGTTATTTTTTGAAGCAGACAGAGTTTCATTAATACCAAAACCAACAGGAATGGTGTTATTACTTAGCTTCACATGAGCGAGGCCAACGCCTGCGCTGATATAGGGTGTAAACGCCGTACTATTGTGAAAATCATAATAGCCATTAACCATGTAAGTGGTCATTCGGACCTGATTTTTTACATTTATGTGTACTGGCTGACCAAATGCAATAATATCCTGCCCGCCTTTAGCATCCGTCTCACCTCTGAAAGTGGTATCCAGTTCTAAACGTACTGGAAGCTGGAATGGATCATAAAAGTCATAACCGATAGCAACCCCGCCGCCAAAAACGCCTTTGGTACGGTCAGGTAACGTTGCATGACCATTGACTATCTCATCCTGGCTGAAGGTTGAGTTGATTCCATAGACATTGACTACGGATGTCCCCGCTTTCCCGGTGATATAGATCCCTTCTTTTGCTGATGCAGTAGCGGACCAGGCTACCACAAGGGGAATGATGCAGACTGCGAAAAAGTTTTTCATTTCAGAACCTGCCTTAATATTGGGCTAAAAGACAAGTTTCACGGTATAGGGTGTGATATAACGATTACATAAACGAAGCCCAAAAAACGGTCTATTGTAACGCTGGGTTTTCTGTAAGCGGGTAAAAAATGAGATGAAAATTTTAAATAACAATACGATAATCGTCGGTATGGAAATCCATCTCCTCGCCAAATTGCCCCACGTACGGTTTCACTTCTACGTTATGTAACGGGTAGTGTGAGATAGAGCGATGCTGTAAGAAAAAGATGAAGATGAATTTGTACCCGACCAGGATAAAGCCCGTTATCCAGGAATAACGGGCAAAAATATTTACTCAAGTGCCTGGGCGAGATCTTGTTGTACCTGTTGACGTTGTTCTGGTGTCAAGACTTTGCTTAAATCAAAATAATATTTAACCCGATAATAGCGAGCCTGTTGTTCTATGTTACTGAAGGCTGCAAGCTGCTGTTTTACGGCGGCGTCATCCCATTTACCGGATTTAATCACCTCTATCAGCGCACCGTCTTTAATTCCCTTCATAGAAATCTGACTGACGTCGGTTTCCAGTTGTTGGTGAAGTTTTTTGATCCGGGTAATCTGATCGTTTGTCAGCTTCAGATGCTGGACAATAGGATCCTGGGCGGGCAGGGGAGGATTGGGGACAGCGGTGGCGAAAGCGCCAAAAGAAACGCCCGCCAGAGTCGCTGCCAGTAAAGTTGTGCGTACAAAGTTTTTCATGAAGATATCCTGATAAGGGAGTGATTAACCGTTTTTATTACCCACGAATGGCGAGCAATTATCTTAGAGCCTATCCCATTAGGGCTATTTTACTTGCCATTTTGGACCTGGGCAGTGCTCAAAATCCTCACGTACTACGTGTACGCTCCGGTTTTTGCGCGCTGTCCGTGTCCAAACTGGCTGCGCCAATAACGCCTGGTGGGATAGGCTCTTAGTCAGAATACGTTGCCTGCCACATTACGCCACGCGAATTTGTTTTACGGAGAGTTACGGAGTGAAACAATCCCGCCGCGGTGAGCGGCAGGTTGCTTACAAGGTGAATGGATCGGCATCGCGCCAGGCTGGAAATTTTTCGCGATAGTCCTGCAAGGCGACGAGAGAAAGATCGGCATCAATACGTGTCGCCTGGTGTGGTTCGGCGGTGGCGATAATATCACCCTGGGGATTAATGATCCGGCTATCGCCGCGATAATGTAACCCATTGCCATCGGTGCCAACCCGGTTGCAGCCTGCGACATAAGCCTGATTTTCAATAGCGCGCGCTGTCAGTAATGTTTGCCAGTGTAGCGAGCGCGGCGCAGGCCAGTTCGCTACATACAGCGCCAGATCGTAATCATTGCGGTTGCGCGACCATATCGGAAAGCGCAGATCGTAACAGATCAGCGGCAGGATGCGCCAACCGCGCCACTGCACGATGATGCGTTTATCGCCTGCGGCATAATGTTGATGTTCATCCGCCATACGAAACAGATGGCGCTTATCATAGAGATGAACCTTACCTTCCGGTTCAACCAGTAAGAAGCGATTTACGGCGCCGCGCTCAGTTTGTAGCGCCGCGCTGCCGGCAATCAGAGCGTCAGTTTGTCGGGCTTTGGCCTGCATCCACGTAATCACGCTATCTTGCGAAAGTGAGTTATTAGCGGCCTCCATCGCGAAGCCGGTGGTAAACATTTCAGGCAGAACAATCACATCCCGGCCAGATACGAGCTCTAGCTGTCTGTCAAAATGACGCAGGTTTGCCGGGCCGTCCATCCAGACTAAAGGTTGTTGCAACAGAGTAATTTTCAAACCAGACACGATCGGAGCTCCTCATTGAACAGCGTCTTTACACTGTAGCATGAGCAATAATAAAAAAGCGGCAAGAAAAAGCCCCGCGAAAGCGGGGCAGGAAAGACGCGAGACTGATTATGCGGCTTCGACTTTACGCACTTTCTCCGGCAGCTTTACCGGTTTGGTCGCCAGCGCTTCAGGTTCAAAATCATCAACGTTGATACTGCGCAGGCGGCTCTCTTCCGCTTTCGCCAGAATGGCGGCTTCATCTTTATCAATCAACCCTTTCGCCAGCGCATTGCGCGCCAGTTCATCCAGACGAGTAAACGGCAGATTTTTACCCAGTTCTTTGCAGATGCGCTGGTGGATAGGGTCGGCAGCGATGACATCACGCAGCGCTTCTTCCAGTAAACCGACCGGATTATGTTCGGCAGGCGTCAGATACTGACCGCGCCCAATGCGTGAACGTGTGGCGTTCGGCACCTGCAGGATCTTCGCCACGGCGTGATCCAGCTTATCAGACGGCGCCAGATAATGACGGCCAGTCGGGAAGATCATCGCGGTGAGCAATCCGGCCACGACGCGGTTCGGGAAGTTCTGCAGCAGATCGTCCATCGCTTGTTCAGCACGATACAGCGCATCCTGTACGCCCCAGTGCACCAGCGGCAGGTCGGCTTCGTGGCGACCTTCGTCGTCGTAACGCTTCAGTACGGCTGAGGCCAGATAAAGCTGACTCAACACATCGCCCAGACGCGCGGAGATACGCTCGCGGCGTTTCAGGCTGCCGCCCAGTACCGCCATTGACACGTCAGACAGCAGCGCCAGGTTTGCGCTCAGTCGGTTCAGATGCTGGTAATAACGCTTCGTGGCGTCGCCGGTTGGCGTATGGCTCGTTAATCCGCGGGTCAGGCCAAGCCAGAAACTGCGAACGGTATTGCTGCCGACATGGCCAATATGTTTAAACAACAGTTTATCAAAGGCATTGACATCATTATTCTGCGCTGCGGCCATCTCTTCCAGTACATAAGGATGGCAGCGAATGGCGCCCTGACCAAAGATCATCATGCTACGGGTCAGGATATTCGCGCCTTCCACGGTAATCGCGATAGGCGCGCCCTGGTAAGCACGCGCCAGGAAGTTGCTCTCGCCCAGCATAATGCCTTTACCCCCTGTGATATCCATCGCGTCGATAATTGACTGCTGGCCGCGGTGGGTGCAGTGGTACTTCACGATAGCCGACAGTACCGCCGGTTTTTCGCCCAGCATAATGCCGTAGGTGATTAACGATGCGGCGGCATCCATCACATAAGCGTTACCTGCAATACGCGCCAGCGGTTCCTCAATACCTTCCATCTTGCCGATAGAAATTTTGAACTGACGACGAATGTGAGCATAGGCGCCGGTTGCCAGCGCGACGGATTTCACCCCGCCAGTGGAGTTGGACGGCAGGGTAATACCGCGTCCTACCGACAAACATTCCACCAGCATACGCCAGCCCTGTCCGGCCATTTTGGGGCCGCCGATAATATAATCAATAGGCACGAAAATATCGTTACCGCGGGTTGGGCCATTCTGGAACGGAACGTTAAGCGGGAAGTGACGACGACCAATTTCCACACCCGGCGTTGAGGTGGGGATCAGAGCGCAGGTAATACCCAGCTCTTCTTCTCCGCCTAACAATCTATCCGGATCGGAAAGCTTAAACGCCAGGCCCAACACGGTAGCTATCGGCGCCAGCGTAATGTAACGCTTGTTCCAGGTCAGGCGCATACCCAGCACCTGCTGGCCCTGCCATTCGCCCATGCAAACCACGCCGGTATCCGGAATGGCGCCTGCATCAGAACCTGCTTCCGGGCTGGTCAGCGCAAAGCAGGGGATCTCCTGGCCGCGCGCCAGTCGCGGCAGATAGTGATTCTTCTGCTCTTCCGTACCATAGTGCTGCAACAACTCGCCAGGGCCGAGTGAGTTTGGAACGCCGACGGTGATAGCCAGAATTCCGGAGACGCCGGACAGTTTTTGCAGTACACGGGACTGCGCATAAGCGGAGAACTCCAGCCCGCCGTACTCTTTTTTAATGATCATCGCAAAAAAACGATGCTCTTTCAGATAAGCCCACAGTTCCGGCGGCAGATCCGCCAGTTCATGGGTAATCTGGAAATCGTTCGCCATCCGGCACGCTTCTTCTACCGGGCCGTCGAGAAACGCTTGCTCTTCGGCAGTGAGTTGCGGTTGCGGATAGTTGTGCAGTTTTTTCCAGTCTGGCTTGCCCTGGAACAGATCGCCTTCCCACCAGGTTGTACCGGCATCAATCGCTTCTTTCTCAGTGCGCGACATCGGCGGCATGACCTTACGGAAGCCGCGGAACACCGGTGCGGAAATCATTGATTTTCGCATCGGTGTGAGGTTAAACGGCACGAGGATAATGGCCAGAGGAACCAACAGCCAGATGGACCACAGGCCAGCGACGCCAAGTGCGGCGGTCCAGGCGAGCAGAATCAGGCTGCTGAGAAATAAACTCACGCGGTGATAGAACAATGCGCCGAGCAGAACAACCGTAGCGATAATACTCAAAATCATCATAACGAAAAGCTCCCTTGCTTGTAGGAGGTCTGACCACTTGTGATGATTAGGTTGTAGTGGATGTAAAATCTTTTAGCAATGTGTTTACAAAATAATTACAACAAAGCTCACATTGTTGCCGTTTTTGGGGGCACGAAAAATCAAAAGCGTGAGGCGTTAATTCGGCTTATGCTTCTCGCCTGTACTGCTATCCGGTACACTGCATACTGTCATTTACATTCATGCTGAAGGATATCCTCATGTACCAGGATCTTATTCGTAACGAACTGAACGAAGCGGCGGAAACGCTGGCTAATTTTTTAAAAGATGACGCCAATATTCACGCCATTCAGCGCGCGGCGGTCCTGTTGGCTGACAGTTTTAAAGCGGGTGGTAAGGTACTTTCCTGCGGTAACGGCGGCTCCCATTGCGATGCGATGCACTTTGCTGAAGAGCTGACAGGTCGTTATCGTGAAAATCGTCCGGGCTACCCGGCAATTGCGATTTCTGATGTTAGCCATATATCCTGCGTCAGTAATGATTTTGGCTATGACTATATTTTCTCTCGTTACGTTGAAGCGGTAGGGCGCGAAGGCGATGTCCTGTTAGGGATCTCGACGTCGGGTAACTCTGGTAACGTGATTAAAGCGATTGCCGCGGCCCGTGAAAAAGGCATGAAAGTGATCACGTTGACCGGCAAAGACGGCGGCAAAATGGCGGGAACGGCGGATATTGAAATTCGCGTACCGCACTTCGGTTATGCCGATCGTATTCAGGAAATTCATATCAAAGTGATTCATATCCTGATTCAGTTGATCGAAAAAGAGATGGTTAAATAACTATACCCGTCATACTTCAAGCTGCAGGTGCGTTGGTTGCGCTCAGAAACCCCAGTCACATAGTTATCTATGTTCCTGGGGATTTCCTCCCTTACCGCCTTCCTGCAACTCGAATTATTTAGGGTATAGCATATTGTTTTCTTTGATATTTTTAGTTTTGATTGGCTGTAAAAATTACGCCTTCCCGCTTAAGGCGTTTGTGGAGGTGATGTATGTGCGAACTGCTTGGGATGAGCGCCAATGTGCCGACGGATATCTGCTTTAGCTTCACCGGACTGGTGCAGCGTGGCGGCGGAACCGGGCCGCATAAAGACGGCTGGGGAATTACCTTTTACGAAGGAAAGGGCTGTCGCACGTTTAAAGATCCGCAACCGAGCTACCATTCGCCGATTGCGAAACTGGTACAGAATTACCCGATCAAGTCCTGCTCGGTTATCGCCCATATCCGTCAGGCTAATCGCGGTGAAGTGGCGCTGGAAAATACACACCCTTTTACCCGGGAATTATGGGGACGCAACTGGACTTATGCTCATAACGGTCAGCTCAACGGTTATAAGTCGCTGGAAACCGGTAATTTTCGTCCGGTGGGGGAAACCGACAGCGAAAAAGCGTTTTGCTGGCTATTGCATAAATTAACGCAGCGTTATCCCCGCACGACGGGCAACATGACAGCGGTATTTAAATATATTGCGACACTGGCGACGGTATTACGTGAAAAAGGCGTTTTTAACATGCTGCTGTCAGATGGGCGATATGTGATGGCGTTTTGCTCAACCCATTTGCACTGGATCACTCGCCGGGCGCCGTTTGGCGTAGCCACGCTGGTGGATCAGGATATGGAAATTGATTTCAGTTCACAGACCACGCCAAATGACGTGGTTACCGTGATTGCTACCCAGCCGCTAACGGGGAATGAAACCTGGCAAAAGATTATGCCAGGCGAATGGGCGTTATTTTGCCTCGGAGAGCGTATAATTTGAGGCCAGCTGTGGCTGAACGACTTCGTGACTCAACGGTTTGCTCACGACGTAACGTCCATCAACGATAGAAACAGTTGGCGGCTTATGCGTCTGTTCAAAATAATCGTAGCCGGGTTTTAGCTGCGCCCAGAAATCTTTGTAATAAGAATATTTATGACGCTGCATATTGGCGTCGGTCATCCGGAACGGATAAATACTCACCTGCACGCTCGGCTGACCAAAGACCAGCGCGGCGGTGACAAACTGGAAAATCTCATCAATGCCGCTGTCGGTCATGGCATAGCAGCCGACGGAAACACAGGCGCCGTGAATCATCAGATACTTACCATCATAGCCATGCGCGCGATCGTAGGCATTGGGAAAACCAATGTTGATGGCCTTATAAAAACGGCTGTCTGGCTTGAGTTGATTACGCTGAACGCTGTAAAACCCTTCCGGACTTTTAAAATCGCCCTGACGGCGTTTCGGGCCTAACCCGCCGGAATAGTTGCAAATTTTGTAGCTATCAAGCAACTGGTATTGCTCACCCATTTTGACGTAGAGATCAAGAGTGCGCTCTTCTTTAAAAATCTGAATATAGACCGGTGAGCCCATTAACTGCTGCTTATACTCTTTACTGACCGGCGTGACGGGGCTGCTGCTGCTCAGCAAACCGGCAAATGAGACGCACGGCATCAGAAGCATCGCAAGAAAAAATGCGATTTTACGCATACTGCTTGTTCCTTGATAAAACGGTTACACACGCCAGAACGGCAAAAGAGTCCCCAAATCGGAGTAATCTGGATTTGGAGCGCTCACATTAGCACCACGGCAGTTTTTCGCAAGTCCCCGTGTGTACGTTTACAATTTTCCCGCCGCTTTCGTCGTCATACCTTCGAATATGTCGCATTTTTAACGCGAATGTATCTTTGCGCGCAATAAAACATACTGTACACTTAAACAGTATTGTGGGGGCGAGCGATGCGCAAAATCATACATGTTGATATGGACTGTTTTTTTGCCGCGGTAGAGATGCGTGATAATCCGGCGTTACGCGATATCCCTATTGCCATTGGCGGGAGTCGTGAGCGAAGAGGCGTTATCAGTACCGCCAACTATCCTGCGCGCCAGTTTGGCGTACGCAGCGCGATGCCGACTGCCATGGCGCTAAAGCTGTGCCCCCATCTCACCTTACTGCCTGGCCGCTTTGACGCCTATAAAGAGGCTTCGCGGCATGTACGTGACATCTTTTCCCGCTACACTTCACTGATTGAACCGCTCTCGCTGGATGAAGCCTGGCTAGATGTGACTGACAGCCCACACTGTTATGGATCGGCGACTCTGATCGCCAGGGAGATTCGTCAGACTATTTTCAATGAACTGCAACTCACCGCCTCCGCCGGCGTTGCGCCAGTGAAATTTCTGGCGAAGATCGCCTCCGATCTCAATAAACCGAACGGACAATATGTTATTACGCCAGCCGATGTACCCGACTTTCTTAAAACGTTGCCGTTAGCCAAAATTCCAGGCGTGGGGAAAGTTTCCGCCGCCAAACTGGAAAATATGGGGTTAAGAACCTGCGGGGATATTCAACAGTGCGATCTGGCGATGCTTCTCAAACGCTTTGGTAAATTTGGCCGGGTATTATGGGAGCGTAGTCAGGGTATTGACGAGCGTGATGTTAACAGCGAAAGGCTGCGTAAATCGGTAGGTGTTGAGCGTACTCTGGCGGAGGATATTCATGAATGGTCGGACTGCGAGGCCATTATTGAACATTTATATCCGGAACTGGAGCGTCGTCTGGCTATAGTAAAGCCCGATTTACTGATTGCCCGACAGGGCGTTAAATTAAAATTTAATGATTTTCAGCAAACCACTCAGGAACATGTCTGGCCGCAATTAAATAAAGAAGACTTAATTACCACCGCCCGTAAAACCTGGGACGAGCGTCGCGGCGAGCGCGGCGTACGGCTGGTGGGGCTACACGTAACGCTGCTCGACCCTCAGTTGGAACGACAGTTGGTGTTAGGGTTATAAGTCAGGCTATTAAGATTTTATCACTATTACGATTGCGCCATCTAAATTTCAGTATTACTATACCCGCGTTTTCTCATTCTCAATAACTGCAAAGGAGGTTCATCATGACACTTTATTCTCTGAACGCACTTTGCAGACATTTCCAGGATTAATTTTCTCTTATTGCTCTGGATTAGTCTGCCATTTCCTGATTTTTTAATTCATATATGGAATGGTATATGGGCAATTATATTCGTCCTTTATCAGATGTGGTATTTTCTATCGCATCAGAGAACCTGTGGATCGAAGATTCCGCGATCCAACAATTATATACGACGGCTAAGTTAACCGGTATGAGACGCGTTATCGGGATGCCAGATCTGCATCCGGGGCGTGGCTATCCTATTGGCGCAGCCTTTTTCTCGCGTGGACGCTTTTATCCGGCGCTGGTCGGCAACGATATCGGCTGCGGCATGGCGTTATGGCAAACGGATATTTTAGGGCGTAAATATAACGCCGATAAACTGGAGAAGCGGCTGGCGTCGCTGCCTGACGTGGCGGACGCGCAGTGGCTGGAGGAGAATGTCCCCGCCGCAATGCAGCATCATTCGTGGCGCTCTGCGCTGGGTTCTATTGGCGGCGGCAATCATTTTGCCGAGCTGCAGCAGGTCGATCGCATCGTCGATGCTGATTCGTTCGCTTTGTCGGGGTTGCAAAAAGCGCAGTTATTACTGCTGGTACACAGTGGTTCCCGCGGTCTGGGGCAAGCTATCCTGCGTCGTCATGTGGAGGCGTTTTCGCATAACGGTTTGCCGGAAGATAGCGACGATGCGCGCCGCTATCTTGCAGAACATGACGATGCGCTGGCATTTGCCCGCAGTAATCGCGCGCTGATTGCCCGCCGGATACTGCAACAGCTCAGGGCTGAGGGCGAACCGCGGCTGGATGTGGCGCATAACTTCGTTGAACCCTGTACTGTCGCGGGTGAGGCGGGGTGGCTGCACCGTAAAGGCGCTACGCCAGATGGGCAGGGACTGGTGATTATCCCCGGCTCGCGCGGCGATTATAGCTGGCTGGTGAAACCCGTCGTCAGCGAGAAGAGCCTCTTCTCCCTGGCGCACGGCGCGGGGCGCAAATGGATGCGTACCGAGTGTAAAGACCGGTTATCGGCAAAATTTACCCCGCGACAGCTCTGCCGTACCGGGATGGGCAGCCGGGTGATTTGCCGCGATCGCCAGCTCATTTATGAGGAAGCGCCGCAGGCGTATAAATCCATCGATAGCGTTGTGGATTGTCTGGCAGACGCCGGACTGATTACGCCGGTTGCCTGCCTGCGTCCGGTGCTGACGCTGAAAACCTCAGGGGAGAAAAGCGCATGATCTTACTGCAACTTTCTTCCGCACAGGGACCGGACGAGTGTTGTCTGGCGGTAAAAAAAGCGCTGGATTGTCTGACGAAAGAAGCCGCCAGAGAAAAGGTATCGTTGACGCGACTTGAAACAGAGCCGGGACGATTACCAGACACGCTGCGTTCCGCACTGGTCTCGCTGGACGGTGAAAAAGCTATGGCTTTCAGTGAACGTTGGTGTGGAACGTTACTGTGGATTTGTACCAGCCCGTATCGCCCGCACCATGGGCGAAAAAACTGGTACGTCGGCATTGGGCGCTTTTCCGCCGACGAACAGATGCAGTCTGATGAGATTCGTTTCGAGACTCTGCGCTCTTCCGGCCCGGGTGGGCAGCACGTTAATAAAACCGACTCGGCAGTGCGGGCCACGCACCTGGCGAGCGGGATTAGCGTGAAGGTTCAGTCGGAGCGCAGTCAACATGCGAATAAGCGTCTGGCCCGGCTGCTGATTGCCTGGCGGCTGGAACAGCAACGGCAAAATGAGTGTGCGGCGTTGAAGTCTGAAAGGCGTCTGTTCCATCATCAGATTGAGCGCGGCAATCCGCTACGGATATTTAAAGGAATGGCGTTTACGCCACAATAATTCGGTGTTACCGGCGCTGTTATCGGGCTGTCCGGCTATTCGCGTGTAGCCGCAGCGCTATTCAGCGCATCCAGGAGAGCTTATCTGGCAATGGATACCCGATATTCCATATTGATAGCCCGTCCAGAAATGGGACGGGCATTTTAGCGCTTTCTTACTTCGCAGGAATCGCTTTCAGCAATTCGGTCAGCAGAGTCCAGTAGTGGCCGACGCTTTCGATATGTACCTGCTCATCCGGAGAGTGAGGTCCGGTAATGGTAGGCCCAATAGAGACCATATCCATATCCGGATAGGGTTTCTTAAACAGACCGCATTCCAGGCCGGCGTGGATAATCTGGATGTTCGGTGTCTTGTTGAACAGACGCTGATAGGTTTCCCGCACCAGGTGCATGACCGGCGAGTTCGCATCGGGCTGCCAGCCAGGATAGCTGCCTTTTGCTTCGGTTTTCGCGCCAGCCAGCTTGCCCAGCGAATCCAGCATACTCACCACATAATCTTTACCGCTGTCGATAAGAGAGCGAATCAGGCAGTGAATTTCGACATTCGCATCAGACATTGTGACCACGCCAACGTTCAGCGATGTTTCCACTACGCCTTTCGCCACGTCTGAATTGCGGATCACGCCGTTCGGCGTTGCGTTCAGCAGGCGCACAAAGGTATCGCGTGACGGCGCGGTCAATGCGGCTTTATCACTAGCAACCTCATTGAGTTGCAGCGTCAGGTTTTTCTCTTTTTCCGCCAGTTCGTTTTTCAGAATATCCTGGTAAGCGTTCACTAATGTTTTCAGAGCGCCTACGTTGTTTGCGGAAACGGCGAGGGTAGCGAACGCTTCGCGCGGAATCGCGTTACGCAGCGTGCCGCCGTTGAAATCGATCAGACGCAGATCCAGTTCTTCTGCGTGCCCGGCCAGGAAACGCGCCAGCAATTTGTTGGCATTGCCAAGGCCGAGGTGAATTTCACCACCGGAGTGGCCGCCTTTCAGGCCTTTCAGGGTTAGCTTAAAGCATGCAAATCCTGCGGGTACAGCTTCACGGGTCAACGGCAGATTAGAGGTAAAATCGATGCCGCCTGCGCAGCCCATATAGATCTCACCTTCTTCTTCAGAGTCGGTGTTGATCAGGATGTCGGCCTGCAACCAGCCGGACTGGAGGCCGAACGCGCCATCCATGCCGGCTTCTTCGGTCATGGTCAGCAGCACTTCCAGCGGGCCATGGACGACATTATCATCAGCCAGTACCGCTAACGCAGAAGCCATTCCAATACCATTGTCGGCGCCGAGCGTAGTACCGCGCGCTTTAACCCATTCGCCATCAATATAAGGCTGGATAGGATCTGTAGTGAAGTCGTGAACGGTGTCGCTATTTTTTTGCGGCACCATATCCAGATGCGCCTGTAAAACGACCGGCTTGCGATTTTCCATACCTGCAGTGGCGGGCTTACGGATCAGAATATTACCGACCTGGTCGCGATCCACGTAAAGGCCTTTCTCTTTGGCCCAACTCACAATATGTTCCGCGAGTTGCTCTTCGTGATAGGACGGGTGAGGAATAGAACAGATTTTGGCAAAAATATCCCACAAAGGTTGTGGTGATAACTGAGACAGTTCAGACACGATAAGTCTCCTTGGCGGTGGTCTGAAAAACGTTCTTACAGGCCACAGGGTTAGCGGAATTGATAACTCTTACGAGATGCGACTGAGAATACCACTTTCTCCGCCTGCGGGTAGTATAAAGCATACAAAAAGAGGCGTGGATTCCGCTAAACACTGGTTTTTAGCGCGTCAGGTCTCTATAATCTCGCGCAACTATTTCCCCCTCGAACACTTTTTAAGCCGTAGATAAACAGGCTGGGACACTTCACATGAGCGAAAAATACGTCGTCACCTGGGACATGTTGCAGATTCACGCACGCAAACTGGCGAGCCGCCTCATGCCTTCAGAACAATGGAAAGGCATTATTGCCGTAAGTCGTGGCGGCCTTGTACCGGGCGCACTACTGGCGCGTGAATTGGGCATTCGTCATGTCGATACCGTATGCATCTCCAGCTACGATCACGATAACCAGCGCGAACTGAAAGTGCTGAAACGTGCAGAAGGCGACGGCGAAGGCTTTATCGTCATCGACGATCTGGTCGATACCGGCGGTACCGCCGTCGCGATTCGCGAAATGTACCCTAAAGCGCATTTCGTCACGATTTTCGCTAAACCGGCGGGCCGTCCGCTGGTTGATGATTATGTTATTGATATTCCTCAGAACACCTGGATTGAGCAGCCCTGGGATATGGGTGTGGTATTTGTACCGCCGATTTCAGGTCGTTAATCAGCAGCTTTTCAGAGCGCCCGGCAATGCCGGGCGCTGTTTTATTGGTTACAATAAGCCTCTATGAGTATCCAAGGAGGCTGCACGAATGACACAGGCTAACCTCAGCGAAACCCTGTTCAAACCCCGCTTTAAACATACTGAAACGTCTACCCTTGTCCGTCGGTTCAATCGTGGGTCGCAGCCGCCCATGCAATCCGCGCTGGACGGTAAGAACGTTCCGCACTGGTATCGCATGATAAACCGCCTGATGTGGATTTGGCGCGGCGTTGACCCACGAGAAATCCTTGATGTGCAGGCGCGCATTGTGATGAGCGACGCAGAGCGAACGGATGATGATTTATACGATACGGTCATCGGTTACCGCGGCGGCAACTGGATTTATGAGTGGGCAAAGCAGGCGATGGACTGGCAGCAGAAAGCCTGTCAGGAACAGGACGCCATGCGCAGCGGACGCTACTGGCTTCATGCCTCAACGCTCTATAACATTGCCGCCTACCCGCATTTGAAGGGCGATGAGCTGGCGGAGCAGGCGCAGGCGCTGGCGAATCGCGCCTATGAAGAGGCCGCGCAGCGGTTGCCCGGCTCGTTACGTGAAATGGAATTTGCCGTTCCTGGTGGTTCGCCTGTCACCGCGTTTTTACATATGCCGAAAGGGGATGGTCCGTTTCCGACGGTGCTCATGTGCGGCGGCCTGGACGCCATGCAAACCGACTATTACACCCTGTATGAACGCTATTTCGCGCCGCGCGGTATCGCGATGTTAACGCTTGATATGCCTTCGGTTGGATTTTCATCAAAGTGGAAATTAACCCAGGATTCCAGCTTGCTCCACCAGCATGTGTTAAAAGCGCTTCCTAATGTCCCCTGGGTAGATCATACCCGTGTTGCGGCGTTTGGTTTCCGTTTTGGCGCCAACGTTGCGGTGCGTCTGGCCTATCTGGAAGCGCCGCGTTTGAAAGCGGTGGCTTGCCTGGGGCCGGTGGTTCATGCGCTACTTAGCGATCCGCAACGACAGAGTACGGTGCCGGAGATGTATCTGGATGTGCTGGCCAGCCGTCTGGGTATGCATGATGCTTCGGATGAGGCGCTGCGTGTGGAGCTCAATCGCTATTCGTTGAAAGTACAGGGGCTACTGGGCAGACGTTGTCCTACGCCAATGCTTTCCGGCTTCTGGAAAAACGATCCTTTCAGCCCGGAAGAAGAGTCTCGCTTAATTACAACATCCTCTTCAGACGGTAAGCTGATAGAGATCCCTTTTAACCCGGTGTACCGCAATTTTGACCACGCGCTGCAAGAAATTACCGACTGGATTAATCATAGATTGTGTTAATAGATTGATAAATTCTATTGATTTGGTAAAACAGTTGCTTCATTAAAGGAGATCGCAATGACGTTACCGAGTGGACACCCGAAAAGTAGATTGATCAAGAAATTTACCGCGCTTGGCCCCTATATCCGGGAAGGGCAGTGCGAAGACAATCGTTTTTTTTTCGATTGCCTGGCAGTTTGCGTCAACGTGAAGCCCGCGCCAGAGAAGCGTGAATTTTGGGGCTGGTGGATGGAGCTGGAAGCACAAGAGAAACGCTTCACTTATCGTTATCAGTTTGGTTTGTTTGATAAAGAGGGCAACTGGACCGCAGTGCCGATTAACGAAACCGAAGTGGTGGAGCGACTGGAATACACGCTACGCGAGTTTCATGAAAAGCTACGCGACCTGCTGATTTCTATGGAGCTGGCGCTGGAGCCGTCTGACGATTTCAACGACGAGCCGGTAAAACTGTCGGCATAACCCTGCTGTCATGCCTGATGGCGTAGCGCCATCAGGCACAATGCGACTTATCAGAACTGGTAGGTCAACCCTATTGCCACAATATCATCGTCATTAATGCCTAACGTGTTATCGCTATTAAGCTGATTGATTTTGTAATCTACAAACGCGGACATATTTTTGTTGAAGTAATAGGTTGCGCCAACGTCAATGTAATTCACCAAATCCTCACTGCCGACGCCCTCAATATCTTTGCCTTTTGACAGCACATAGCCTAATGACGGACGCAGACCAAAATCAAACTGATACTGGATAACCGCTTCGAAGTTTTGGGTTTTATTGGCAAATCCGCCGGAAACTGGCGTCATGTTGCGGGTTTCTGAATAGAAAGTCGCAATATAAATATCATTCGCGTCATACTTTACACCCGTAGCCCATGCTTCGGCTTTATCGCCCGTACCGCGGCGCTGCAGATTTTGCTCCCTGGTGCGATCGGAGAGAGTATAAGCGCCGCTGACGGCAAAATCGCTGCCGCCGAAATCATAGCTCACGGATGTGCCGAAGCCGTCGCCGTTTTGCTTTTTCACATCGCGATCTTCGTTTTTCCCCTGATACTGTAAGGTAAGATCCAGTCCATCAACGATGCCGAAGAAATCGGTATTGCGGTAAGTCGCCAGCCCGCTGGCGCGTTTAGTCATAAAATTATCGGTCTGGGCGGAAGAGTCGCCGCCGAATTCGGGAAACATATCCGTCCAGGCCTCAACATCGTACAGCGCGCCCAGGTTACGTCCATAGTCAAAAGAACCGATATCTTTTAATTTCAGGCCAGCAAAGGCCAGGCGGGTTTTTTGCTGGGACGAATCACTTTCGGCTTTATTACCGGCAAACTCAGCTTCCCAGCGCCCGTAGCCGGTCAATTGAGCGTTAATTTGCGTTTCGCCTTTAAAACCAAAACGAACGTAGCTTTGATCGCCATCTTTGCTGTCATAATCGCTCATATAGTGCATGGCTTTAACTTTTCCATACACATCAAGCTTATTACCGTTTTTATTGTAAACCTCGGCGGCGTGAACAGATGCTGATGCGATGATACTCACCACTATTGCCAGAGTGCTCTTATTCATTTCCATTCCTGTTTTAATTACGCGCTATGATTTGTCGGGAGACCCGGTAAAAAACAGGAAGGTTTTTAACGTTCGGTAATGAAAGATTTATGACAAAGTGAGAATTTTTTTAAAAAAATATGTTTAATTGTTGCGGTAATAAAATGGTCAAATTCTGCCGCTACGCTTGCTGATCCTGCGCAACAAAATTTCACGCTACGCGTACAGGTTGTTGGCAACCGGAGCCAGTCCTGCTAAAACGTTCATTTGGTCTTTATTTCTTATTTTGAACGGCAGAGAATCATGAGTGACAGCCAGACGCTGGTCGTAAAACTCGGCACCAGCGTGCTAACAGGCGGATCGCGCCGCCTGAACCGTGCCCATATCGTAGAACTTGTCCGCCAGTGCGCGCAGCTACACGCCGCGGGACATCGTATTGTTATTGTTACCTCTGGCGCGATTGCCGCCGGACGTGAACATCTCGGCTACCCGGAACTGCCGGCAACGATCGCCTCTAAACAGCTTCTGGCGGCGGTAGGGCAAAGCCGCCTGATTCAACTGTGGGAGCAGTTGTTTTCAATTTACGGTATCCATATCGGGCAGATGCTGTTGACGCGTGCGGATATGGAAGACAGAGAGCGCTTTCTGAACGCCCGCGATACGCTGCGTGCATTACTGGATAACCATATTGTGCCGGTTATCAATGAAAATGATGCCGTTGCGACAGCGGAAATTAAAGTGGGCGATAACGATAACCTTTCCGCGCTGGCGGCGATCCTGGCAGGCGCGGATAAACTGCTGCTGCTGACCGATCAGCAAGGATTATTTACCGCCGATCCGCGTAGCAATCCGCAGGCGGAGCTTATCAAAGATGTGTATGGCGTTGACGATGCGCTGCGCTCTATCGCGGGAGACAGCGTTTCCGGACTGGGGACCGGTGGTATGAGCACTAAGCTTCAGGCGGCAGACGTGGCCTGTCGCGCGGGTATTGATACGATTATTGCCTCAGGCAGTAAACCGGGCGTGATCGGCGATGTGATGGAGGGGATTTCCGTCGGCACCCGTTTTCATGCGCAAGCCTCGCCGCTGGAGAACCGCAAACGTTGGATCTTCGGCGCGCCGCCGGCAGGCGAAATTACGGTTGATGAAGGTGCGACCGCGGCAATGCTGGAACGTGGCAGTTCACTTCTGCCAAAAGGCATCAAAAGCGTGACGGGCAATTTCTCGCGGGGGGAGGTCATCAGAATTTGTAACCTGCAAGGGCGTGATATCGCTCATGGCGTCAGCCGTTATAACAGTGATGCTCTGCGGCGGATAGCCGGCCACCACTCTCAACAAATCGATGCGATTCTGGGCTATGAATATGGCCCGGTCGCTGTTCATCGTGATGACATGATTACTCGATAAGGAACAGGCATATGCTGGAACAAATGGGCATTGCTGCTAAAGCGGCGTCGTATAAGCTGGCGCTGCTCTCCAGCGGCGAAAAAAATCGCGTGCTGGAAAAAATAGCCGATGAACTGGAAGCGCAAATGGAAAGTATCCTCAGCGCGAACGTACAAGATGTTGAGCAGGCGCGAGCCAACGGCCTGAGCGAAGCGATGCTGGACCGCCTGGCGCTGACCCCTGCGCGTCTGAAAGCGATTGCTGACGATGTGCGTCAGGTCTGTAATCTCGCCGACCCGGTCGGGCAGGTGATCGACGGCGGTCTGCTGGACAGCGGCCTGCGTCTGGAGCGCCGCCGCGTGCCGTTGGGCGTGGTTGGCGTTATCTATGAGGCGCGTCCGAACGTTACCGTTGATGTGGCTTCTTTGTGTCTGAAAACCGGTAATGCGGTGATTCTACGCGGTGGGAAAGAGACGCATCGCACGAATGCCGCAACCGTTCGTGTCATTCAGAAGGCGCTGAAAGCTTGCGGTTTACCGGAGGCAGCGGTTCAGGCGATTGATAATCCGGATCGTTCGCTGGTCAATGAAATGCTGCGTATGGATAAGTACATCGATATGCTGATCCCGCGCGGCGGCGCAGGCTTGCATAAACTGTGCCGCGAGCAATCCACAATCCCAGTGATTACCGGCGGGATTGGCGTGTGCCATATTTTTGTTGATAGCAGCGCAGACATCGCCCCGGCGCTGAAGATTATCGTCAACGCCAAAACCCAGCGCCCGAGCACCTGTAACACGGTGGAAACCTTGCTGGTGCATCAGGACATCGCAGAACGCTTTTTGCCTGTGCTGAGCAAGCAGATGGCGGAGAGCGGCGTAACGTTGCATGGGGATGAAACCGTCATGCAGGCACTGCATGGCCCTGCCAAACTGGTGCCGCTGAAACCGGAAGAGCTGGATAACGAGTTTCTGTCTCTGGATCTGAACGTTGTGGTGGTCGAAAATATGGATGGCGCTATCGCCCACATTCGCGAACATGGTACTCAGCACTCCGATGCGATTTTGACGAGTGATATGCATAATGCTGCGCGTTTCGTGAACGAAGTGGATTCCGCTGCGGTTTATGTCAACGCCTCTACCCGTTTTACCGATGGCGGGCAGTTTGGGCTTGGCGCAGAAGTGGCGGTCAGCACGCAGAAATTACATGCCCGCGGTCCGATGGGGCTTGAAGCGCTTACCACCTATAAGTGGATCGGCTTTGGCGATGGTACGATTCGTGCGTAATTAATGTCGAGCGGTGCAAAAATAGCCGGTTGAGTAGCAAGGCTATTGACGCACCGCCCGGTTAGTTTTAACCTTCTATCCCGTGATTCACCCGCGTGAACACACCCTTCTCAGGGCCGATATAGCTCAGTTGGTAGAGCAGCGCATTCGTAATGCGAAGGTCGTAGGTTCGACTCCTATTATCGGCACCATCTCAATCAAGTAGTTACAAATTTTTCTTTCATAACAATCTTCTCATTTTCTTTCTCGCGTACTTGTTTTGCATGGTATAGATGTCTATGAGGACGTCAGTCCGGAAAGCATTCGTTCTGCATGGTATGCCTTTCGTTATTCTCAGGGGCTGCTAAGCCTGTGACAACGGGCATCGAAAATAATTTTCGCGGTTATATGATGCGTAATAATAATACGTTCTACACATTAATTGAATCAGATAATGAAAACGTATGGGATATGTCTGTTGAGGAGAAGGGAACTCAACAGAACAAAGATGCCGTGCAAAAAGAAAAATATCAGCTTAATGCTATTTTTGACAATGGTACATGCTGAATTCTGGCTTGTCTCAGGGATACGACCGTATCCCTGAATATTTCCCATCAAAACTCAGGAATAAAATCACTCTTACTAATATATTTTTCCAGTATGGCGGTATATTGTCGCCAGTTCCCGGAGTCATTGATTACTGCATAATTTATCGATGCTCCCGGCTTTGGCGAGCGTGTTAGCGGCACATCAAGTGCTGTTTTCGGCGCAACCATGATATCGCCGACACTTTTCTTGTCATCTGTCGTTAGTGTTAAACTCATATACCACGAGGTGGGGTTAACTATCCGTATAGTATTTTCTTTAGCAATAAAGCGTAATTTTTTCTCCTCCGCTTCCGTTGGCGCTTTTAATCCGGTCGGGCGAATTAAAATTTTTAGCCGCAAACGAAGCGGTAATACCAGTTTTCGCGGGTGGTTTTTAATGTCCTGGGTGACTGGCGGTATCTGATAAATGTTTAGCCAGAAGAGACTCTCCCGGTCCGTTGCAAGCTGCTGGCGGGAACTCAGGAGCAGGCGAAGCGTTCTCAGTTCCCCTGGCTGCATTTTAAATACCGGCGGCAGCGCCACCAGCGGCGTTTTGCTATTATCCGGAGAGGCGTCAATGTTTCCTGCGTCGGTCCATACCTGTAACAGCATCGGCGTTGTATTATCGTTGGATAATGTCAACGATTGAGCGATATCATCTGAAGCAAAAATAATTCGGGTTCTGTCAATATTAACGGCGGCTTGTGCCGGGCCATACCATCCCGTCAACCCAAGTAGCGTTAATATGACTTTACTGAAAACTAACCACTGCCTGTAATTGCGCATTCACGCTTCCTGCCGTTACTGTTTGTCCGGCGATCGCCTCAAGCGAGGCAGTAAAATCACCGCTGTAGGTTTCTACTGAACCGGATGATACTCGTGTGGTTAAATCTTTATAGCCATACCAGCCTCGGGCGTTGCCAGTGCCTGTCTTGATCCGATCGGGTAACAGGTTAATTGGCGTACCGGCATCGTTATAGATGCGGATACCTACTCCGGAAGCTACGCCAGGTTCGCCATAATGGGTGTCCAGTAGCCACGACAGACCGCCTGCGGATGTGGTTAGCCCCAGGCGACGCGCCGCCGCCACGGCGGTGGGTTGATTAACGACAAACCCCATTGCGACATTAGCGGCGCTGGTGGACGGGAGGGCACTGGACACGGCACCGGACTCACATTCCAGGCTGACGTGGAAAGGCGCCTGGCTATTGCCTCCGGCGGCTAATATGCCGACGGCGACAGGGGGAATTTTCACGATCGCAGGATAATCTGTGATTTTACATAACGCGCCGCGAACATAGGTGACGCTATTATATGTACTCCATGCCCCGGGCCAATAGCCGGGCCAGCCATAATAATCGCTGGCATGATCCAGTCCCGCTTGGATCCGCTCGGTAATCAAGCCTGGGCCTTTAAACGCGATATAACCCCGAGGCTGCGTCCAGGTATCTCGGTCCATTGGATTCTGGTAGGCAAAATATTTTCTTGAGTCAATTTTAAACATCTCATATAACACGTTGCTAAACGCGCTGGCAGGAATATAAATATATTTGTCATCCTGAAACCAACTGTCTGCGGTAAGTTGGCGTTCTTTCCAGAAACGGCTGTAATATTCGCCGGTACTGAGGTTTGTCATACGGACAGCAACATTACGTTCCACATCATAATAGGCGCCTTCTACTTCGGGAGTAAAAAATGCCCCCGCAAAAGCGCTATCGCCATTTGTCGAATACATCTCATAGAGCTTCCCGGCATCGGCGGTATCGCAGCGGTAAAGTACCTGTTTACTGGAATAGGGCGTTCCGGTGGCGGCCGTCAGGAAGTTACCGATCCCACTGGCCAATAGTGTGCCGGAGGGTTGAAATGTTTCACTATTACTGATGCTAATCACCGTTGGCAAACCGATATTACCGGTATTCGTGTCAGTTGCGCCGATCCAGTTTTGCGCCGTGTAGCCCGCTTTTATCGCCGCGTCAGAGAGCGCGCTCTTATTGGTGACTTTGATACATGACGACCATGTTCCGGCGCTGACGAACAGGCTGGTGATAAACAATAGCGTTCGGAAACTAAAAAGCATTGTGCTATTCCTTCTCGCAGATTTTGTTCAGATAGAGAAACGGTTCTTTGGTGTGAAGATCGAGTTGGTAGGCAACCCTGCAACGCTGGTTTGCCCCTGTTCCCCAGCGCACCAGTAGAGAACCCGACGGATGGGCGATACGGGCATAAATCTGTCCACTCTGGCCGACCATGCCGATGTTTGTGCCTTCACCGTTGAAAACATCAGCGCCCATTGGCGGTATGCCGCCATCCGGCATCTTCACGGAGATCAGCACCGCTTTGCCGCTGATAGTAGCGAAATTGACACGCGCGATGGCGCCGGCATAGGGCACAATCTGCTGACTTCCTCCCGTCAGTTCGGCATCGCTGCGCATCTTACGGGTGTCGAGCGTAACGTTATTGACGCGGTAAGGAGATAACGAAGGCAGAATGGCGTAACCAAAGCGATCAACCACAGCGCCCTGGCCATTTTGTACGATCGCGCCCTGCGCGCCATCGGCATGAATAAGCGCAAAGGTATCGCTGGTATAGGGGCCAGCCGTCAGACCTCCAGAGTGAAGTACCAGGGTGCCGGACGCGCCCAGCCCTTCCTGACGATAGTTATCACCCTGGTCATAGTTGGCGCGAAGTGCGCCAAACCGGGTGTTCTGTTGTAGATTACCGCCAAACGTCGTTGGCGCGCTGCTATCGCTATTACTATTGCGATAACGCTCGTAGCCGCCATAAACCGACCATGACAGGTCGCTGTTTTCACCGCTACTGCCGGTCATGGATACGGTTGAGGAACGGCTTTGACTGGACTGGTTATAATTCATGGCGACAGACGTTCTGTTTTCGCCCCAATCCAGCGGTATAGAGACATTAAACGACATTGTGGTTTCGGTATATTTTTGTCGGCTACTCACGTCCAGTGGTTCGTTAACGCCGTGATAAAAGCGATCGTAATCCCAGGTGGTGCGCTGTCGTGCGATATTCACCCCGTAGCTTATATTCCGCCACTGGTTGCTATACCCCATTTGTAGCTGTGTTATACGCGATTGGTTATTGTAGTAGTCTGCGGTGCTGGCGCTGAGGTTAAGCGTGCCAAGCCGTCCTAACGGCTGGCTTACCGTCGCGGACAGGCGATTGCGCTGATGCAGCGTGTCGGAGTAGTAATCAATCCCCGTTTTTGCTTCCCGGCGTACGCCGAGCACGTCCTGAAGATCGCGAAAGCCGTTGGTTGAATAACGATAAGCCGCCAGTACCAGGTTAGTGCCGGTGGTAAACGTTTTGCTGTAACTGAGTTCCGCGCGCCAGCCTTGCTGGCGATCATTATGCTCTGCGCGCGCATTCGACCAGGTGGCGTTAAGGCCGAACGCGCCCATACCGGTGGCCCAGACACCGCCCGCCAGCCATGCCTGGTAACGCTGCGCAATTCGTGAACCGAGGTTGAGGGTAATGGTGTTATTAACGCCGTGCTGGAACGTTCCCTCAAAGAAACGATTTTCAATATCGTAGTACTGACGAACCCTGCCGAAGGCCAGCGAATAGTGCCAGTTACCGGGGCGAACCGAATCCGGCACGGAAGAATAAGGCACGGTGAAACGCGAGGTTTTACCGCTGGCCTCGATAACCTCTACCTCCAGATCGCCTTGATAACGGGTGTTGTACAGATCGTCAATATAAAATGGGCCCGGCGGAACGTTGGTTTCATAAATCACTTTCCCCAGTTGTTTTACTACCACGTGCGCGCTACTGGCCGCTACGCCCCGAACTTCCGGCGCATAACCGCGTTTGCCCTGCGGGCGCATCCGCTCGTCGGTGACAAGCTTAACCCCGTTAAAGGACAGACTGCCGAATAAGCTGGAGTCCGTATAGCTATCGCCCAGCGACAGGATACTGTTAATAGACGCGACAGGTCTTTGCATCCAGGTTCGAACGCTGTTATAGCGCCAGGCGCTTCCGCTCTGGTTGCTATTGGCATAGCGCAGATTACTTTGATGACGGACCTGCCAAAGTCCGAGGTTAACGCCCATGTTTAAACCGCTCCATAAGTATTGGTAGCGATAATGGCTGTCGGTATTTTCGGTGCGGGTCCAGTTTGTGTTATGGCGTAAAAACAGCGCCAGCGCGCCGCTATCCCACTCTGAAGGGGAGATATAACCGCGCGGTTTGTGCGTAAGTTCGGTCATTGGAATCGTCAGCAACAGGCGAAGCGTGGCGCTATCAAATTGCCAGCCGGCATGAGGTACCCACTCCCTGAGCGGGCGACACTCGGTCGCAGCGTCGGTCGCGGGGAGTGATTTTATCTGTGCCGCTTTCATCACCGATAAGGGCAGGCAGGGTTCCGTCTGTTGACCCTCTTTTACAGCATTAAATCGAATATTAGTGCTCGCAGTTACCAGCGTGCCATTAACGTAAACGTCGGCAAGATAGTCTCCGGAAGGCGTTTGCTGTTCATTAAAACGGGCAATATTTTGTCCGTAAGTGGCCCCCTGAAGTAGCGCAGGATCAAAATAATACTCTTCACCCTGCGCGGAGCCTGAGCAAACTATGGCGATCAATAGCGCAAGGCTTTTGTGGTTCAAATTAATGGTGGGGGACATCGTAGCTCTCGCTTATCCTTGCGCCCAGGTCGTTAACCAAAGTAACGGTGACTGTACCGGAAAAGGATTTGAGTGACCGCTTGCCCGGCAGCCACCAGGTTTGACTGGAGAAAGGGGCAATCATGTCAGCATCCAGGTTATACGAAGCGCCGTTCACTTTTACATTCAGGTTACTTAAAGAGGCAAACCAGGGCTGCGGATTAACAATAACAATACCGCTTTTTCCAGAACCTTTATTTACCGTTTTAATCTGTAATTTTTTCGCCAGATTATCAGGTTTACCTAGCCCGTCAGGACGATAGAAAAGTTTTATTCTTGAGCGCAGCATCACCAACATTTTATTTTGCCCGCTGTCGCTGCCAATATTCGTTGGTGGTACCTGTAATACGTTAAACCAGAATACTGACTCACGATCCTGCGGCAATTTTTTCGTGTTGTTATAAATTACGCGTACAACCTGGCCTGCTTTGGGTTGAATACGAAATACCGGCGGCGTGGCAATGAACGGCATCGCGCTGCTATTTTCCGGGCTGGTATTCATATCGCCATCGTCAAACCAGGTTTGTACGATATAAGGTATTGCATCATTATTTTTTAACTGCACATCTACGGAGGAGGCTGTTGATGGGTAAATTATTCGGCTACCCAAAATAGTAACGCTCGCCCACGATGCTGTGGCGGGTAGGGCCAGCAATAGAAAAACTATTAAGTAATATAATGCGGAATGTCGGGTATCCATTTTCATCTCAACAACTCCCTGACGATTGAAAATGGTCTGGCGTTTCAACGCCAGACCGTAGCGACAATTATTTATACGAAACGGCGTATTGTAGGGTGGCAGCGACTGTCCCAGCCTCTGCTTTCCCGGTAGAGTAATACCGCGCGGTATAAGTCGCGCTCGCTTCAGAAGCATTTGGTTCCAGCTGTAGGTCGCCGTCGCCAGTAAAGCCGCCGGTCAGATTGATTGGCTCCCCTGAAGTGTCGAGTAATTGGACTTCAACATTTTTCGCGCTGCCAGTATTACCCAGGTTACCGTTACTGGTGACCTGATTACCGACAAAGACAGTGGAAATTTTTGTTGTTTTGTCCTTAGAGCCGGTACACCCGGACAGCCCAATATCAAACGTTATTGGCCCCGCAGTTTTCCCTTGTTCTGATAAATCTTTAGTACTTACTGTTGGTAATAACACGACGGGTTTAGCCTGATTACCATTAATCACGACAGAGCATGTTTCATCAGAGACTTCCCCTTGAAAGGTGATGGTGTTATCAGAAACAGCCATCGCGCTGCTGGAGACAAGAAGTGAGCCTGTGATCATTGCTAAATACTTTTTCATAGACATATGATAATGTTCCTGTATTAATCTTTACTTTTTCAGGACGAGTGCAATTCGCCCGAATGTTTCGTGCTTATGGAGGAGTGGTAAAAATAACGATCATTAACTCTATTTTTGGATGTGAGCTATATCCTCCTGACTATTGATAATGCGATATAAAACAAACAGACTTATTTCTCTTATCATGAAATAGAGCGATAAGCGCTTTCGTCCATACATCTCATTAGTACAACTGATAGTGTTATCATTTGATTGAGTGTAATCCGATAACAATTCTCTCCGCGTCTGAATAGATAGACTATGTTGCAATACAAACCTGCACATTTTTGCTATGTAAAATCCGCATCAGTTAAACCTCCTGATGGATAATACGATGGTGAGATTAAGGTAAATTTTCTGAAATGTGCTTCTGAAACAGTATAATTAGTCTTACTTTTTTCTTACTTTTGGCCTTTCAGAAGTTTCCTGAGTTTGCGTTAAGGTAAAGAAAAGTGTTCAGATTTACCTATAACTGTTTGATTTGTAATGTGCAGGTAATACTTGTGTCAATTATTGTTTACTATAAGTGAGACTTATAAGTTAAACTCAGGTTAATTAGGGGGCTGAATTCTTTTTTGAGCATGATAATATGTCGTCTGAATGATGGATGCAGTTACCTTTAGGATTGTCATGAATGAAAGCATATTTTTACTTGATAAGCGTGTTGTATTTGATAGTACGAAGATGACCTTATCGCATGGTAATGAGATAATCAGGATATCAGAAGCTGAGACCCATCTGCTTCTTGCTTTTTGGCATGGTCTTTACAAAAAAGAAGATATTATTCATTTTGTTTGGGAAAATCGTGGAGGCTGCGTCTCAGAATCAAGTTACTATAAACTCATTAATCAAATGAGAAATGATTTTAGTAGCATCGGTCTACAGCCATCTGATATCGTAACTCGCCCTCGGGTGGGGGTGTCGCTGTCTGTTGCCATTGAACCTATAAAAAAAATCACCTCCCTCAAGGTGAGTGATGAAAACGTTAAGGGCACCCCGACTCGGGAGAACATATTTTACAAAATTAAACGTCACAGCGTATTTGTGGTATTAACAGGAGCCATTCTTCTGGCATTGCTCTATGGTGTATTTACTATATATAAAGCGCCTGTTCGTAACAGCTCTGATAGTTTTTTTACATATCTTGGCGAATATAACGATTATGCAATCTATAAAACAAAAGAGGATAAGGTCACATTAAGTGAAGTAGTTTTTGCTTTTAACTCTCTAAAAATTAAAATTTACCGGCAAAATGGACGCCATCTTTATTATATCAGGGAGCCTAACATGAATATTTTTCTGCAATGCTTAAATCCTGTTGAAATGGCGGTGCCAAAATGTATTACAGTAAAAGAACGTTACTGATTATATTTGTAATATTTATCGCCATTGTCGCAATCGGATCGGTAATAGCGCTTGAGTGGGTAAATCGTGACTCTTATAGAACCAATAATCTTATATGCACGACAAAATCAGAAGCGTATATTGCGCCACGAAAATTGTACATGGATGGTGGACTTGTGCTGGATCTTAAATCCGGCAGGATTACCCTACACTACGATGTTACTACCGATACGAAAGAAAAACGGCTTTTTTTTCGTGACATCTGCATCAGCAAACTGCGCAGAACGGGTATGAAAACATTTACTTTTAAAGTTAATTCAGTTAAGACTTTTGAGTCTGATACTGCTGGCGATTTGTTTTCCTGGTTGAGACTGTTACAGCCTGGTACGATTAATGAGTTAAAGATGGTAAAAATTGGGAAAAATACCTACATGTTTTCGCTTAATCGGCATTTGTATAATGTGTGTACCACCAGTAGTAACGTTGAGTTGTAGCCAATAATCCCTGTATTGATGGGAATTCGTTCCATGATGGTTACGCCTCATCAGGCAGCGAACCTGGTATCAGGCTAACATATTGAATGCGTCTGTATTTTAGATATCTGCTATCGCTTATTTTAACGATAGTATCCTGCACCTGTTGGGTATTGATATTTTCTTGTCTATTTTCGGCACAGGGAGTGCTATCTTGCTATCATTAAGAACGTATAACCTATCTCTCAATATTGCTTTTCTATATTAATGTTACTTTAGTTATCCTATAAAAGCGTACAGTGGCAAAAGGAAGGCCGGTAAGAGGGCAATGATTTGAAAGTAAGAAAGCTATTTCTGATGTTGTTTATTGCCGTTCCACTGATCGTCATGATATTGGTGGGGTTACTCGCGGGTATCTTCCAGCTAAAACGAGATATCGCCGTCAGCGCCAATACGCTGCTGCGGTTTAGCGCGGATATATCTGCCGCCTCCTGGCAAGTCGCCGGAAAAGCCGCCAGACTGGCTGAGAGTTCCTGCACTGACACGCTGAAAGAACTGTCCAGAACGCGGGCCTTCACTCCTTATGTCCGTGACATTGGGTTTCTGGAAAATGGTGATATCACTTGCTCCTTTGTCACAGGAACCGAACGCTATCATTTTTCCCGGCTGGCAGGGCTTTCTTTACCTGCTTCTTATCCGGAACGGTGGTTGCGATCTATCGGTAGTATGGCCGAAGGACCCAATCGCCTTGTTGTGGTTTATGTGAAAAAAGTAGCAGCGAATAAAGCGGCTTTCGTCATTGTGGACTCGCAGTATGTCCAGGAGCTCATGGAGATATTGGCTGCAGAGAGAGCATCAGCCTTTAGCCTGACATTCGGCGCAGGGGAGGCGATTACCAGCGCTGCGACGTTGCGCGGTAAGGCGTTTTTAACGCAGCGGTTCACCTCAACCGATCACACTATCCAGCTGATGGTACGAACCCCTTTCTCAACGTTATCGGCATACTGGTTACAAAACCTTTTTATTTTTGTTCCGCTGTCATTGTGTCTTTCTGTAGGGATGATGTTGTTCTACAGGCGCTGGTATTTAAAACGTTTATCTCTGGCCCGGGAGATTGCCAGGGGAATAACACACAATGAGTTTACGGTACATTATCAACCTGTTTTTAATGTTAAACACGGTAGTTGCGGTGGCGTGGAGGCGCTAATGCGCTGGCCGCAACCGGATGGCCGTTTTATAACCCCGGATATTTTTATTACCGCCGCAGAAAATGAAGGCATGATTATTCCACTCTCTCGTCATCTCTTCGAACTGATTGCTCATGACGTGATAAACTGGACTGTACCGGATGATTTCTATATCAGCGTAAATATATCGCCTGCGCATCTTATGGATGACGGTTTTATACAAGATATAGAGGCGCTCAGGACTCGTTTGGGAACGATAACGCTTATGTTGGAGCTCACCGAGCGTAGCCTGATTGTAGAACCTTCACAGGTCGCAGAAAAACTTTCAACGCTCCGTGAAAAAGGCGTGTTAATAGCGATTGATGATTTTGGGACCGGCTATTGCTCACTCTCCTATCTCCAACAATTACCTGTAGACTACCTTAAAATAGACAGAACGTTTATCGATACCATTGATACCAGCAGCAATGATGTTCCTGTCCTGGATACTATCATTACGCTGAGTCAGCGACTGGGGCTTAATGTGGTTGCCGAAGGGGTCAGTACCCAGCACCAATTGCGTTACATCTTAAGCCACGGGGTAGGATTCGTTCAGGGATTTCTTTATGCCAGGCCGATGGGGGCTAATGACTTTATGAGCTGGCTTGGCAAGTCGGCCCAGAGGCAAAATGGTTTGCTCAAAGGGGAAAACGGATCCGCGAGCGGCCTGGTGGCTGAATAATACAGGAGCTCGCTACGGAAAAAAATTCAATAGCGCGATATATCCTGGTAATATGTTTATGCCGTGAAGAAACGTGATAGCACTGGGGCGGATATTTTTATGAGTCAGAACAATTATCTGATTGACAAAAGAGTTATTCTTGATTGTGAACGAATGACGCTTTCCTGCGCCGGAGAGTCGATAACGATATCTGAATCGGAACGCAGTTTGCTTATCGCTTTTCATGAAGGCCTTTTTAAAAAAGATGATTTAATTAACTATGTCTGGGGGCGCAAAGGTGTCGTGGTCTCTGATGCCAGTTATTACAAACTGATTAACCAGCTACGAGGATCATTTGATAAAATTGGTCTTAAGGGGGCGTCTGTTGTGACTCGTCCCCGCGTGGGTGTTTTACTCTCAGTTTCCATTGAGCCGTTGAGTGATGAGGCGCAAAATACGCCGTTGCCTGCTGTTGCTGAAACAGAATTATCGACGGTTGAAGTGCGGCGCGATGACACTATTATTACCCCAATACCGGACGCTGTGAATAAAAAAGATTGGCTCTACTTTTGCCTGGCCGCGCTTCTGATGTTTTTTATGATGTATAAAGTTAAGGGTGAAAATATTGATTACTTTACCCTCCAGGGTTCGTATGATGGATACACTTTTTATAGTGTCGGGCATGATAAAACCCATCTGACGGATATCGTTGAAGCGTACTCCGAGATGAGTAATGAAATACATAAACAAAACGGAAAAATCATTTATTACATTCGCGTTCCTAATACAAATATTTTTGTCCAGTGTCTTAACCAACTTGATATAGCGGAGCCGAAATGCATTTCCATAAAAGAACGTTATTAAGCGTGGCGACGCTTGGTATGTTGGCTGTTTCAGTCGTACTGATGGTAGTTTGGGTACGAAACAGTAACCATAGTTCTATTAATACTAATGAATTTTTATGTACGACAAGAACGGTAACGACGATACAGCCTAAAGATATCCATGCCGATGGCAGTCTTGTTCTTGATTTTAAGATGAAGAGAATTACGCTTCAATATGAAATAAAAACAAAAGATAACGGTATAAAAATATTATACCGGGACGTGTATATGAAAAATTTACATCGAACAGCGCCTGGTGTTTATACGTTCGAAGTATCCCAGGTAAAAGCCTTTGCCACGGACACGGCTGGCGATCTGTTATCATATTTACGGGTTCTGCATCCGGAAGCGGCTAATGAGATTCGAATATCTAAAGTGGGTGAGAAAACCTTTTTCTATTCTCTTAATCGGCAGCTTTATAACGTTTGTACCGCGCAGTAGATCTGAATGTTGTCTGAATGCGTCAGAAAGCGAGTTGCGAAATTGCCCTCCGCAAAGGTAAAGGTTAACTCAATAATCAATTAAAATGCATATAAAACAATTAGTTATGAATTTTTTACTCTTCATGGAGGTAACTGATACTCGCTGATAACCTCTCGCAGCCCGCCTGACGGATAAGATGCCAGGAGCGGGTCTGAAGCAACTATGAATCCGCTATTAATAAAAAAGTAAGAACTCTGTAAGACTGATTTCATATCCATTATCGAATATATCAGGTTATATTACCTCCGCAGTTGGCATGACTGGTAATAAGCGCATTAGGTGCTCTTAATCTAAATGCTATTTGTGTGCCATAAGTTCCGGTACCGCCTTAATTATATATCAAAAATGGAGTGGTTTTAATGAAAAGACGGTCTTCGTTCCTTGTTTTTTTAGGTTTATTATTAGCGTCACCTTTAGCTTTGGCTAACGATCAGCACACCGTATCGTTTGGTTATGCACAAACTCATCTCAGTTCATTGAAAAATAGCGATAGCAAAGATCTGCGAGGCTTTAATTTTAAATATCGTTACGAGTTCAATGAGACCTGGGGGATGTTAGGCTCATTCACCGCGACGCGCAATGAAATGGAGAACTACACCTGGAAAGAGGGGAAGTTGCATAAAAATGGTTCCGATTCTGTGGACTATGGTTCTTTGATGTTTGGACCAACATATCGTTTTAATGACTATGTGAGCCTGTACGGCAATGCGGGTATAGTGACGATGAAATTTAATAAACACTCAAAAGAAGACTCCTTTGCCTACGGCGCTGGCGTAATATTTAATCCAGTTAAGAGTATATCTATCGATGCATCATGGGAAGCCAGTCGTTTCTTCGCTGTGGATACCAATACATTTGGTGTCAGCGTAGGTTATCGCTTCTGATATTAAAAGTATAAGCGTTACGTTTATGGCAAGGAATTAAAAATAATATGGCGCTGCTACAGAATAGGGATGGTTATGATCGCTCAGGTAATCTTAAGAGGAAGATAAAACACTCACCGTAGCGTTATTCTATTGATGAAATTATGATAAATTCACTATCGGAACAACTTCCGTTAAAAACGATAGGTATAGTTTTAACGGATGATTATTATACTTATTTAGGCATCGCTTCACTCTTTGAGGATGGGAAGTGCTTTATGTTCCCACTCAATGGAGAATATAATCCGTGTCAGATATCAGCTAGCGAAGATATCATAATTATTATTGATGGACGAGTTTTGATTCAGGGGGTCTGGAAAGGTTTTAAGGCGCTCATGCAGCATTATCCACATGCTCGTCGAATCTGGCTCACGCGCAGAGATATTGGAAAACTTTATCCACATGGCTGCGATAGAGATCCTGATATCGATCCCGATTTGGCAAAGCCTGTTTTTATTGAACATTTCATTAAATACGCTTGTGCAAACGATGTAGCGGTCGGTGAACTTGCGCCGTTGACAAAAAAGGAGGAGGAGTTGTTATGGCACTTTTTATATAAAAAGTCGATGAGTCAGATCGCCAGTAGCTATGGCATGAGTCGTAAGACTTTGTACATTCATAGATTGCGTATCTGTCGTAAATATGGCTTCAAACGCTTTTTCCATTTGCTATTTATTTACCAAAGAAGTCGCCATATCTTCGCATCTAAAATTTGCCGTGTAGACAAAAACGCCGATCAGGCTTGAAGCAAACAAGATGAAAAAGTTAACGATGAGAGAGTGTGAAAGCATCAATCCTACTTTGCTGCTTGCCATTAAGATACTTATCTCGGCGCTTGACGAAAAAACAAAAATAAGGCTCAGAGAGCATATTGAAAAAACTGAACAAGAAATAGCCTCAAGCATACATGATAGCATCATGACAGAGACTTTTCTTCAGCAAATGAAAGACATTCGTTACATCTTAAATATAGTTCCTTGACGGCGTTCAGAAGCAAGAACGCGTTATTATTTAATGATTAATAGACCAGGTATTAGTATGAAAAAGATCTTAGTATGTTTCGTCGGCTTGGCTTTAACCGCATGTAGCGCTAATTCGTTGAATTATGGCGCTGAACAGGTACGGGTGATGACCAGCGAGCCAGGTAAGGAATGCAGCTACTTAGGGGATATCACGGGCAGCCAGGGGAATTTCTTTACCGGTGGCTGGACTTCCAACAGTAACCTGGAAACGGGTGCCCGTAACGACCTGAAAAACAAAGCTTATAAAATGGGCGGAAATACGGTAGTCCTGTTAACCCAGCGTGCAGGCCAGACAGGAAGTTCATGGCACGGTTCGGGCTCAAGCAAACAAACGAATGTCACGTTAAGCGGGAACGTTTATCGTTGCCCTCGTTAACCTTATTTTGCAGGCAATATATGCCTGTTTAGCGCGCGCGCCGCACTGGCGACGCGCGCTATTTGGGCTAACCTTGCTTTTTCTCGCTGTATTCCCGCCAACCGCCGCCTAATGCTTTATACAGATTAATGATATTCAGCTGTTGCATGAGACGTGTGCGTACCAGGCGCTGTTGCGCGCCATAAAGCATACGATGGGTATCAAGCAGCGTAAGGTAGTCATCGATGCCTTCCTGAAAACGGAGTCCGGCCAGCTCATAGGCGATTTGACTGGCTTCAACCGCGCGTTGTTCTGATTGCACCTGGTCATTCAGCGTACGCTGTCCCGCCAGACCATCCGCCACGTCGCGAAAGGCTTGCTGAATAACGTTTTCATACCTGGCGATTTCAATCTGTTTTTGGACATGCGCCCTATCCAGGTCAGCGCGTAATGCGCCGCCGTGAAAGAGAGGCAAGGTGATTTGCGGTAGAAAACGCCAGCTTCCCGATCCCGGTTCAAAGAGTCCGCTAAGAGACGCGCTGGCCGTTCCCGCCGTGCCTGTCAGGCTGATGGTCGGGAAGAAGGCGGCGCGCGCTGCGCCTATTCTGGCGTTTGCGCCGCGCAGCCTGTACTCGGCGGCGCGAATATCCGGGCGGCGTACCAGCAGATCTGACGGTAATCCGCCTGGCAGAGTGGTCGGGATCGTGCCTTCCGTAAGCGTGACCGCCTCGTTTAGTCGACGCGACAGTTCAGGCGTGAGCGGCTGGCCCAACAGCAATTCCAGCGCGTTACGATCCCGCGCCAACTGTCGCGTATACGCCGCGCGATTGATTTCGGCAGAACGCAGCGCGATCTCCGCCATACGCAGATCGAGCTGTGTGGCGTTGCCTGTCCGGGCAAGCTGGGTTGTCAATGTGTATGAACTTTTTTGCGCGGCCAGCGTATCCTCGGTTAAGCGCAGCAGCTCCCGGTCAGCCCGTAGCGTCAGCCAGGCGCTGGCGACTTCGGAAACCAGGCTCATTCGCGCCGCAATGTACGTCTCATCAAGCGCCATATAGGCGGCTAATGCCTGGTCGCTAAGGCTTCGCACTCGCCCCCAGAGATCCAGTTCCCAGGCCGTCGTCGCCCCAGCCATCTCGTAGCGTCGGTTAATCTCAGGCTCGTCCGTGACGCTGAGATCGGCGGGAGTGCGACCGGCGTCCATGGCGGTGGCGATGCCGAGCGTCGGCAGCATCTCCGCGCGCTGAATACGGTATAACGCCCGGGCGGCTTCAACATTGAGCCCTGCCTTGCGTAAATCCCGATTATTGCGTAACGCGATCGCGATCAGTTCCTGTAGAAGCGGATCGTGGAAGAAATCACGCCAGCCAATGTCAGCGGCATCCGGCGCGCCAGAAACGGTTGACGTTGCGTAGGGATAGACCATCGCAGTCGGCGATGGGGGGCGTTCGTGCTTCGGCGCCATCGTACAGCCAGCAAGCGTGGTGACGAAAGCAAGCGTCGCCAGCGTGGCGGTCTGCCGATAGCCTGTAAAAGTGATCTTCATTATGCCATTCCCATCATTATGCTTGCTGATCATGTGAATCAACGCGGTTCTCACGCTTTAATGCCATCCTGCGAACCACCACGTAAAATACAGGCGTCAATAACAGGCCAAAGAGCGTGACGCCCAACATTCCGGCAAACACGGCGATGCCCATCGCATGTCGCATTTCCGCGCCGGCACCCGTCGCGAGTACCAGCGGTACTACGCCTGCGATAAAGGCGAATGAGGTCATCAGGATAGGACGTAGACGCAGGCGTGACGCTTCCAGCACGGCGGTCAGCGGGTCTGCGCCGTCGTGTTCTTTGGCGCGGGCAAACTCGACAATCAAAATGGCGTTCTTGGCCGCCAGGCCGACCAGCACCACGAAACCAATCTGCGTAAAGATATTGTTATCTCCGCCAGATACCCACACGCCGACAATGGCTGAGAGTAATGACATAGGCGCAATAAGCAGGACGGCGAAGGGCAGCGACCAACTGTTATACTGCGCCGCCAGGATCAGGAAGGCCAACAACACCGCCAGCGCAAAGATAGCAAGCGCGGAGTTGCCGGCCTGTTTTTCCTGATAAACCAGATCGGTCCATTCGAAGACCATCCCTTCCGGCAACGTTTCACGCACGATCTTTTCAATCGCGTCCGTCGCCTGTCCGGAGGAGAAGCCCGGAGCCGGTCCACCGCTAATATCTACCGAGGGGAAGCCGTTGTAATGGATGATTCTGTCCGGCCCCGACTGGCGCATAATCGTGACGAAAGCGCTAAGCGGGATCATCTCGCCCTTCGCATTGCGGACTTTAAGCAGGCCGATATCCTCTTGTTGCATACGGAATGGCGCATCGGCCTGCGCCATCACCCGCCAGGTGCGGCCAAATCGGTTGAAATCGTTGACGTAAAGCGATCCGAGGTTAATTTGCAACGTTTCAAAGATGTCGGTGAGCGATACCCCCATTGATTTCGCCTTCACCCGGTCGATATCCACCTGTAATTGCGGGGCGTTCGTCTGGAAACTGGCCAGCATATTGGCCAGTTCGGGCGTCTGCATCGCCTTAGACATAATCTCGCTTTGCACCTTTGTCATCGCTTCAAATCCCAGTTCCGCACGATCTTCAATCTGCAATTTAAAGCCGCCCGTCGCGCCAAGCCCTGGAACCGGCGGCGGCGGGAAGATGCCAATAAATCCGTCGGGAATGTGGCTAAATTTGTGCATTAGCTTTCCGGCGATAGCGTTAGCGGAAAGCGAAGGATCTTCACGCTCGTCAAAGGGTTTCAGCATGGCGAACATCAGCGCCGAATTTGGCACATTTACCGGGCCGTTAACCGACAGGCCGGGGAAGACGACGACGCTTTCAACGCCGGGTTCCGCCAGCGCGATAGCGGACATCTGTTTCACGACCGCCTCTGTGCGATCCAACGATGCGCCGCTTGGGAGCTGGGCGATGCCGACGAGATAGTATTTATCCTGCGCAGGCACAAACCCGTTCGGCACCTGATGGAAGCCAAGCCAGGTCAGCCCCACAAAGCCAGCATAGAGCACCATCACAATGACGCTGCTGCGCACGGCCCGACGGACGGCGCTAACATAGCGGTTCGACGCGCTGTCGAAGAAACGGTTAAAGCGATGGAAAAAACCGCCAGTGACCGTGCCCATCAACCGCGTTAGCCAGTCAGCCTTCGCAGTATCGTGGTGCGGTCTTAACAAAATGGCGGCCAGCGCAGGGGAGAGCGTCAGTGAGTTAATGGCCGAAAGGATGGTCGAAATAGCGATGGTCAACGCGAACTGACGATAAAACTCACCCTGCAGGCCCGCCAGGAATGCGGAAGGGATAAAGACCGCCGTTAGCACCGAGGTAATAGAAAGAATGGGACCAGTGACTTCATCCATGGCCTTCTTTGCCGCCTCTCCGGGACTTTTGCCCTGCGAGATATGCCGTTCCACGTTTTCGACCACAACGATGGCGTCATCGACAACGATACCTATCGACAGGACCAAACCAAACAGCGAAAGCGTATTCAGCGAAAAGCCAAACAGGTGCATCAAGGCAAAGGTGCCGACCAGCGAAACGGGAACCGCCACCAGAGGAATAATGGACGCCCGCCAGGTTTGCAGGAACAGCACCACGACAAGGACGACCAGCACGAGGGCTTCCAGCAACGTAATCGCCACCGATTGTAGCGATGCGCGCACGAAGACCGTAGGATCATAGGCAATCCGGTATTCGATATCCTGCGGGAAGTTTTGCTGCAACTCATCCATTTTGCCGCGAATCGCGTTAGACACGTCAATCGCATTGGCGCCCGGACTTTGAATAATCTGTAACGCTGGCGCCGCTTCGCCATTCAGTAAACTGCGCAGCGTATAGGCATCTGCGCCCAGCGTGACGCGGGCGACATCACGCAGTCGCGTCACCTCGCCGTCAGCGCCGATTTTTACCACAATCTCGCCGAACTGTTCTTCGCTGGTCAGGCGGCCCAGCGTGTTTACTGTCATCTGAAAAGCGGCGGAGGCCTCCGGCTGTTGCCCGACGGAACCGGCGGCGACCTGTACGTTTTGTTCCCGCAACGCCGTAACGATATCACTGGCGGTAAGACCGCGGTTGGCGATTTTCGCCGGGTCCAGCCAGACGCGCATGGCGTACTCGCCCGCGCCCCAGACGAGAACATCGCCGACGCCGGGTAAACGGGCCAGCTCGTCGCGAACCTGCCGGATGGCGAAGTTAGACAGGTAAAGCGAGTCATAGCGTTTTTGCGGCGAGACAAGATGGACCACCATCAACATATCGGGGGACGTTTTCTCCGTTACAACGCCAATTCGCTGGACTTCTTCGGGCAGGCGAGGCAGCGCGCGGGATACCCGGTTTTGCACCTGAATTTGCGCCATATCAGGATCGGTTCCCTGTTCGAAGGCGATAGAGATAACCATGCGACCATCAATGGCCATCTGGGTATTCATATACAACATGCCGTCAACGCCGTTGATCACCTGTTCCAGCGGCGCGGCTACCGTATCGGCAATCACTTGCGGGTTAGCGCCGGGGTAGCTGGCGCTAACCTGTACCGTGGGCGGCGTAACGGCCGGATATTCACTCAGCGGCAGTTTTAAAAAGGCGATAGCGCCAGCCAGCAGCATTAACAGCGACAGGACGATGGCGAAGATGGGGCGTGCAATGAAAAAGTGGGTGAATTTCATTGGCGCACCGCCTTCGACGCGCTGTCGCCGTCCGCTTTAGTCAATGTCGCGGTCTGTTTATCGGTCACATTCTGCCGCATCGGCACCAGACGCGGCGCAACGGTCATGCCAGGACGCACCAGCCCCTTGAGGATGATTTTTTCTCCCGGCTGTACTCCCTGTGTAACGACGCGGAGTCCATCGACCATTTGTCCCAACTCAACCGGACGATACTCCACCTGATTCTCCTTGCCGACGATCAGCACATAGTTTTTGCCCTGATCGGCGCTCACCGCCAGATCGTCAATTAGCACGGTTTCCCGCGGCTCGCCGATGGGCAAACTGATTCGGGCAAACAGGCCGGGAGAAAGCATTCCGTCGGGGTCAGGAATCACGGCGCGCGCCCGGATAGTGCCGGTGCTGCGGTTCATCTGATTGCCCATAAAGTCGAGTACGCCCTGATAAGGCAGCCCGTTATCGGTGGTTAACCCCATGTTGACTACCGGTGGATTTTTGTCGGAGCGGGTATGCCGTAACGCCTTCAGCCAGGTGGCTTCGTCAATATCGAAATACACATACATGGGATTGTGAGACACGATAGTCGTCAGAAGCGTGGCGTTACCCGCTACGCCGCCGCTGACCAGATTGCCCCGGGTCACCAGTATGCGGTCAACGCGTCCGGCAATGGGCGCGGTAATACGGGTCCAGGAGAGTTCAAGGCGCGCTGCGGCGACGGCGGCTTTGGCCGATTGCATCTGCGCCTGTCGCGCATTACGCGTGGCGGTGACATCGTCAGCGTTTTTACGTGATACGGCGCCGCTGGCGACCAGTCGTTGAATGCGATCGAAATCCGCCTGCGCCTGGCGGGCCAGTACTTCAGCCTGACGTAATTGCGCGACGGCGGTGTCGAGGGCGACCTCGAACGGGCGCGGATCGATCTGGAACAGCAGTTGTCCGCGGCTTACCAGACGTCCTTCCGGAACGCTGACGGCGTCAAGGGTTCCTCCCACGCGCGAACGCAGCTCCACGGTCTCCGGCGCGGCCAGAAAACCGGTGAATTCCGCCGTAGGCGCGAGTGTGCGGCTAAGGGCTTTAGCAACCGGTACCGACGGTGGAGGCGGCGCGCTGGCCGGTGGGCCGACGGCGTTGCCTTTATCCCATAGTGCTTCGCCGGCCATATAAATCACGCCCCCGATGGCGGCGATGACGCCGGCTATCAACATAATTTTGAATGTTCTACGCATGTCGTTTCCCTCTTTACCGCAGCGTGTCGGCCATTCCGCAACGCTGCCGCAGAATTTTTGGCAAAGGCTAGGCGTTACAACGAAGGAAAGGTCAAGCGTTCCTGACGGGTTTTTACGGGGCGTGGGGCGGCATCGTGGCGTAAATGTCTCGCATCATCCTCTTTTATGAGCCATCTCACATTCTCGCCGAACCGTGCAGCCTGAATACGCTTGACCTTCCCACAATGGCAAGCTTTAGGCTTTCTGATACCGAATAGTCAGGATGGGGAAGTCGTCATGAGTCAGTCAGAAAATCGTCACGACACGATAAGCTTACTTATTGAAGGTATGACCTGCGCGTCGTGTGTCGCTCGCGTTGAAAAAGGTATTAAGGCTGTGCCTGGCGTAACGGACGCTACGGTGAATCTGGCGACGGAGCGCGCCACCGTCCGCGGGACGGCGTCGGCGGAGGCGGTGATCGCGGCGATTGAAAAAACGGGGTATGAGGCGCGACCGGTAGAGACGGCGGGGCAGGGCGAAGACGACTCTGAAGAGAAAAAAGAGGCCGAGCGCGTCAGGCTGAAGCGCGATCTGATTCTCGCCAGCGTGCTGGCGCTCCCCGTTTTTGTGCTTGAAATGGGTTCGCACCTTATTCCTGGTATGCACGAGTGGGTGATAAAAACGATTGGCCTGCAACAAAGCTGGTACTGGCAATTTGCACTGACCCTGTTGGTGCTGACGATCCCCGGTCGCCGTTTTTACCTTAAAGGGTTCCCGGCGCTGGCGCGTCTGGCGCCGGACATGAACTCGCTGGTCGCCGTGGGAACCTCAGCGGCATTCGGCTACTCGCTGGTGGCGACCTTTACGCCCGACCTGTTGCCTGAAGGGACGGTAAACGTCTATTACGAGGCCGCCGCAGTGATTGTCGCGCTTATTCTGCTGGGGCGCTTTCTGGAGGCAAGGGCGAAGGGGCGGACTTCCGAAGCGATTAAACGTCTGGTGGGGCTACAGGCGCGGGTCGCGCATGTGTTACGCGAGGGCCGCATCGTGGATATCCCTGTCGACGAGGTTGTGCTGGGCGACTGTGTGGAGGTTCGGCCAGGCGAGCGGATACCGGTTGACGGCGAAGTGACCGAAGGCCGCAGCTTCGTTGACGAGTCGATGATTACCGGCGAACCGATACCGGTAGAGAAATCCGCAGGAAGCGCGGTGGTGGGCGGTACCGTAAACCAAAAAGGCGCGCTCACGCTGCGGGCGACCGCCGTCGGCGGACAGACCATGCTGGCGCAAATCATTCGTCTGGTGGAACAGGCGCAGGGTTCAAAACTGCCGATTCAGGCCGTCGTGGATAAAGTGACGCTGTGGTTTGTCCCAATGGTAATGCTTATTGCTGCGCTGACCTTTGTGGTATGGCTGGCGTTTGGGCCGTCGCCAGCGCTGACTTTCGCTCTAATCAATGGCGTTGCGGTGCTGATTATCGCCTGTCCTTGCGCGATGGGCCTGGCGACGCCGACCTCCATTATGGTGGGAACCGGTCGTGGGGCGGAAATGGGCGTGCTGTTCCGTAAGGGGGAGGCGTTACAGCTACTCAAAGACGCTAAGGTGGTGGCCGTAGACAAAACCGGGACGCTTACCGAAGGCCGCCCGGTACTGACCGATCTCGACGTGGCCAGCGGCTTTGAACGCCGTGAGGTGCTGGCGAAAGTCGCGGCGGTAGAATCGCGTTCAGAGCATCCGATTGCCCGTGCGATTGTCGTGTCGGCAGAAGAGGAAGGGATCGCGCTACCAGGCATGAGCGGCTTCGAATCGGTGACCGGGATGGGCGTATACGCTACCGTTGACGGTACGCGTGTTGACGTGGGGGCCGATCGCTATATGCGCGAAATTGGCGTGGATATTAGCGGCTTCGCCACCACCGCCGAACGGTTAGGACAGGAAGGGAAATCGCCGCTCTATGCGGCTATTGACGGTCAACTGGCGGCGATTATCGCCGTGGCCGATCCGATCAAACCCAGTACGCCCGCCGCAATTAACGCTTTACATCAGCTCGGCATTAAGGTCGCCATGATCACTGGCGATAATGCCCGCACGGCACAGGCTATCGCCAGACAGTTAGGAATTGATGACGTGGTCGCCGAGGTATTGCCGGAAGGGAAAGTCGAGGCGATACGGCGCCTGAAAGCGGCGTATGGGCAGGTGGCGTTTGTCGGCGATGGCATCAACGATGCGCCAGCGCTGGCGGAGTCCGACGTGGGGCTGGCGATTGGCACCGGCACCGATGTGGCGGTGGAATCCGCCGACGTCGTACTAATGTCCGGCAACCTGCAAGGCGTGCCGAATGCTATCGCGCTGTCTAAAGCGACCATCCGCAATATCCACCAGAATCTGTTCTGGGCCTTTGCTTACAATACGGCGCTGATTCCTGTCGCGGCAGGCGCGCTATTTCCGGTCTGGGGCATATTATTGTCCCCGGTATTCGCCGCAGGGGCGATGGCGATGTCGAGCGTGTTCGTGCTGGGCAACGCTTTGCGGCTGCGCCGTTTCCGGGCGCCGATGGCAACCCCATCCGATACATCCACGACATGAGGAGGAGCGTCATGAACATCGGTAAAGCAGCTAAAGCATCGAAAGTCTCGGCCAAAATGATTCGCTACTATGAACAGATTGGTCTGATTCCCGCGGCAAGTCGGACGGATTCCGGCTATCGGGCCTATACCCAGGCTGATGTTAATCAATTGCATTTTATACGCCGCGCGCGCGATCTCGGCTTTTCAGTTGCTGAAATCAGCGACTTACTGAATCTTTGGAATAACCAGTCGCGGCAAAGCGCTGACGTCAAACGCCTGGCGCAGACGCACATTGATGAACTGGACAGACGTATCCAGAACATGCAGCACATGGCGCAAACCCTCAAAGCGCTGATTCACTGCTGCGCCGGCGACGCGCTGCCAGATTGCCCCATTCTGCATACGCTTGGACAACCTGACGATAGCGAGCCGGAGGCGCGTACCGGAGCGGTATTGCGCCGTCCTCGTCGCCACGGACTGGCAAAGCGTCTGTAAGTCCTGAGATTACGCTTGACCTTCCAACACTGGCAAGGCCCAGACTGGCAACAGTTCCCACACAAAAGGAGTTCACCATGCAGTTCCATATTGATGACATGACCTGCGGCGGCTGCGCCAGTACGGTAAAAAAGACGATTCTGACTCTCGATGCTAATGCGACGGTGAGAACCGACCCGGCGACGCGTCTGGTTGACGTTGAAACGTCGCTATCCGCGGAGCAGATTGCCGCCGCCCTGCAAAAGGCCGGTTTCCCGCCGCGCGAAAGGTAATCGTCAATGGCGATCGGTCTGGCGACAGGCCGGTCGCGATACGCTAGCCACGCTTCGCTTTCCTTTGCATGAGATAATCCCCATAAAAACTGTGACAAATCATGTGCCAGTAAGCTTTGTTAATAATATGTAATGATTTGTCTATTTTTGCTAACATTTTACCTGCTATATACAAAAAGATAACAAATAAGTAGCGCAACGCTACCTTGTTACGTCGCTTTGACGACGGGAGCGCTCCAGCGTTTCGCCGCTTCAAAGCTTGATGTTATTTTTTGATGCAGGACACTACCTATGTACACCCCCCTGAACTGGACGACGACACAACGACATGTGGCGTTTGCCAGCTTTACCAGTTGGATGCTGGATGCGTTTGATTTCTTTATCCTTGTCTTTGTACTTAGCGATCTCGCCGAATGGTTTCACGCTTCCGTATCGGACGTTTCCATTGCGATTATGCTGACCCTGGCGGTACGTCCCATTGGCGCGCTGCTATTTGGCCGAATGGCGGAAAAGTACGGACGTCGACCGATACTGATGCTCAACATTCTGTTCTTCACGGTGTTTGAACTGCTTTCCGCCTGGTCGCCCACCTTCATGGCATTTCTGATTTTTCGGGTCATGTACGGCGTGGCGATGGGCGGGATATGGGGCGTCGCGTCATCACTGGCGATGGAAACCATTCCCGATCGTTCGCGTGGCCTGATGTCGGGCATTTTTCAGGCGGGCTATCCCTGCGGCTATCTGTTCGCCTCGGTTATTTTTGGCCTCTTCTACAGTATGGTAGGCTGGCGCGGTATGTTCCTGATTGGCGCCCTGCCTGTTGTCTTGCTGCCTTATATCTGGTTTAAAGTGCCGGAATCCCCCGTCTGGCTGGCGGCCAGAGCGCGTAAAGAGAATACCGCGCTGCTTCCTGTTCTGCGCAAACAGTGGAAGTTGTGTCTGTATCTGGTGCTGGTCATGGCGTTCTTTAATTTTTTCAGTCACGGCACGCAGGATCTCTATCCTACCTTCCTGAAGATGCAGCATGGTTTTGATCCGCATCTGATCAGTATCATTGCGATTTTTTATAACATTGCCGCCATGCTCGGCGGTATTTTCTACGGTACGCTATCGGAACGTATTGGGCGTAAAAAAGCGATCATGATCGCCGCCTTTCTTGCGCTTCCGGTACTCCCGCTATGGGCATTTTCCAGCGGATCATTCACGATTGGTCTGGGCGCGTTCCTGATGCAGTTTATGGTGCAGGGCGCCTGGGGAGTCGTACCGACCTGGCTGAACGAGCTGGTTCCGGCGAATGCGCGTGCCGTGCTGCCAGGGTTTGTTTACCAACTGGGTAATTTACTGGCGTCGGTTAATGCGACGTTACAGGCCCGCATCGCGGAAACGCATGGTGGCAATTACGGGTTGGCAATGGCGATCGTGGCTGGCGCGGTGGCTATTTTAATCTGTGTATTTGTGGCATTTGGTCGCGAGACCCGGGGAGTCGTCATCTCCGGTACAGATAGCGACGCCCTCCCGGAGTCGGCCATCGGTCATCGCACGTAAACACTACGCTCCTGGCGCATGCTGTCGCCGGGAGCACGCCTTCCCCCCGTCGTTTTCACGCCCTTTCAACGAACAACAAAGGTTAATGATGGCATCTGCCTTTCGTGACCATTACAATCATCGCTTACTTTTTTCTTTATAAGAAATTGATTGTTGGACCTTAAAATTATCAACGGAGCGAAGATATCATGTTGAAAGATAACCAAAAACACAACGAGTCTGTTGCCCCGAATAGCGCCTTTCTGTCTGAGTTACAACGTGCATTACCGGAATTTTTTACCGCCGATCGCTATAACGAGCAGGGCGAACTGATCGCGAAAGGCGGATTTGATCTCGCCAAATTTGAGCGCGCGTTGAAAGCGCGTAATATTGATGAGCTGACTAGCGGTTATCAGATTGATTTTATTGGCAAAGATTACGCAAAAAAACAGGCGGGTGAAAAATCCGTTACCGTTATCGTTCCTGACGTGGAACACAATACTCTGGCAGAAAATAAAAACAGCCATAATCTTTTTCTGACCGGAGATAATCTGGATGTGTTACGCCATCTGCAAAATAATTACGCCGATACCGTCGATATGATCTATATCGATCCCCCTTATAACACCGGGTCGGACGGGTTTGTCTATCCCGATCATTTTGAATATAGCGATCGGGCGTTGCAGGATATGTTTGGTCTTAATGATACTGAACTGGCACGTTTAAAATCCATTCAGGGTAAATCGACGCACTCCGCGTGGTTATCTTTCATGTATCCGCGTCTTTTCCTGGCCAGGAAGCTCCTGAAAGATACCGGATTTATTTTTATCTCTATCGACGATAATGAGTACGCCAATCTTAAATTAATGATGGATGAGATTTTTGGCGAAGGCGGATTTGTCACCAATGTGATGTGGAAGCGCAAAAAAGAGATTTCTAACGACTCTGATAACGTTTCCATCCAGGGGGAATACATTCTTGTTTACGCCAAAACCGGTCAGGGCGCTTTACGTTTAGAACCGCTTTCTAAAGAGTATATTCAGAAATCCTATAAAGAACCGACCGAACAGTTTCCAGAAGGGAAATGGCGCCCGGTGCCGTTAACGGTGTCAAAAGGGCTGAGCGGCGGCGGCTATACCTATAAAATTACCACGCCGAACGGTACGGTACACGAAAGACTATGGGCTTATCCTGAAGCCAGTTACCAAAAACTGGTGGCCGATAATCTGGTCTATTTTGGCAAAGATAACGGCGGTATTCCCCAGCGAGTCATGTACGCGCACCACAGTAAAGGGCAGCCAACGACCAATTACTGGGATAACGTCGCGTCGAATAAAGAGGGGAAAAAGGAGATTCTGGATCTCTTCGGCGACAACGTTTTTGATACGCCGAAACCGACCGCATTATTGAAGAAAATTATCAAGCTCGCCATCGATAAAGACGGCGTCGTTCTGGACTTTTTTGCCGGTTCCGGCACTACGGCCCATGCGGTAATGGCGCTGAATGAAGAAGATGGGGGGCAGCGCACGTTTATTCTGTGTACTATCGATCAGGCATTAAGCAATAACACTATCGCGAAAAAAGCAGGTTATAACACTATTGATGAAATCAGCCGTGAGCGAATTACACGCGTTGCGGCGAAGATCCGCGCCAATAATCCCGCGACCAATAGCGACCTCGGTTTTAAACATTATCGTTTTGCCACTCCGACACAGCAGACGCTGGACGATCTGGATAGCTTCGATATTGCTACCGGCCATTTTATCAATACCAGCGGTCAACTGGCCGCTTTCACCGAGTCAGGATTTACCGACATGATCAATCCTTTTTCCGCCAGAGGATTGGGCGTGCCGGGCGGCGCAAGCGGCGAAGAGACCTTATTAACGACATGGCTGGTCGCTGATGGTTACAAAATGGATATTGACGTACAGACCATTTATTTTTCCGGCTATTGCGCCAGGTATGTTGATAATACGCGCCTGTATCTGATTGATGAACGATGGGGAACAGAGCAGACCCGCGATCTTCTCAACCACATTGGTACGCACCAGCTTCCGGTTCAGACTATTGTCATTTACGGCTACTCTTTCGACCTTGAATCCATTCGTGAACTGGAAATCGGCTTAAAACAGCTTGATCAAAAAGTGAACCTGGTGAAGCGTTATTAAGAGGGGATGATGATGAATATTTTACTGGAAGAACTTCCCCATCAGGAACAGGCGTTAGCGGCGATTCTGGCGAGTTTCACCGGTATCGATCACGCGCAGGCCGATCATAATCACTATGCTAATCCGCTGATTAAGGGACGTTACGACGATAAGGCCAATATTGACGTTAAAATGGAGACCGGGACGGGTAAAACCTATGTCTATACCCGGTTGATGTATGAACTGCATCAGAACTATGGCCTCTTCAAATTTGTGCTGGTGGTGCCGACGCCAGCCATTAAAGAAGGCGCGCGGAACTTTATCATCAGCGATTACGCCAGACAGCATTTTTCACAGTTCTACGAAAATACGCGGATGGAACTTTGCACCATTAACGCCGGTGATTTTAAAGTAAAGTCGGGGCGTAAAAATTTTCCGGCCCAGTTATTAAGTTTTACCGATGCCAGCCGTCGTGATAGCCATACGATTCAGGTTTTGCTGATCAATGCGCAAATGCTCAATTCCGCCAGCATGACGCGAGACGATTACGATCAAACGCTCCTGGGCGGGCTGACGTCGCCTGTTAAAGGGCTGCAAATGACGCGACCGGTGGTCATTATTGATGAACCGCATCGTTTTGCGCGAGATAACAAATTTTATCGAGCGATTCAGGCTATTCAGCCGCAAATGATCGTCCGCTTTGGCGCTACCTTCCCGGATATTGTCGAAGGTAAGGGTAAAAATAAATGTGTACGTAAAGATTACTATCGCCGGCAACCGCAGTTTGATCTCAACGCGGTGGACAGTTTTAACGATGGTTTGGTGAAAGGTATTGATATTTATTACCCGAATCTCCCCGAAGAACAGGCCAACAATCGTTATATCGTTGACAGCGTCACGGCAAAGAAATTAATCCTCCGACGGGGGAGCAAAATTGCCGAGGTTGGCGTGGGCGAAAATCTCGCCGATGTCGATGCAGGATTTGAGGGCAGTATTGAATATGCCGGCAGTAAAATGTTGTCGAACGATCTGGAGCTGGAGGCAGGGATGGCGCTGGTGCCAGGAACCTTTGGCGCAAGCTACCAGGAACTGATTATTCAGGACGCCATTGATAAGCATTTTGACACCGAGCAGGCAAATTTCTTACGCAGCAATGAGCCAGAAAATAATGCCCCGCGTATTAAGACCTTAAGCCTTTTCTTTATTGACAGTATTAAAAGCTATCGTGATGACGAAGGCTGGTTGAAAGTCACTTTTGAGCGTTTGCTGAAAAAGAAACTGACGCAACTGATTGACGATTATCAGCGCAAGACCCTGCCGCGAGAAGTGGAGTATCTGTCGTTTCTGCAGGCCACGCTCGCCAGCCTGCACTCGGATAACCAAAACGTCCACGCTGGTTACTTTGGTGAAGACCGGGGAAGCGGCGATGAGGCGATCCAGGCTGAAGTAGATGATATTCTGAAAAATAAAGAGAAGTTGCTCAGTTTTTCAGACCATCACGGCAACTGGGAAACGCGCCGCTTTCTGTTTTCAAAATGGACGCTTCGCGAAGGCTGGGATAACCCGAATGTTTTTGTCATTGCTAAATTACGTTCTTCCGGTAGCGAGTCGAGCAAAATTCAGGAAGTGGGGCGCGGTCTGCGGCTACCGGTAGATGAAAACGGTCATCGCGTTCATCAGGAAGAGTGGCCGTCCCGGCTGTCGTTTCTGATTGGTTATGATGAAAAAACGTTTGCCAGTATGCTGGTTGATGAGATTAATCGCGACAGCAAAGTTCAGCTTAACGAGCAGAAACTGGATGAGGCGATGATCACACTCATCGTCACCGAGCGACAAAAAGTCGATCCTGCGTTTACGGAGCTTCGTTTGCTGGAAGATCTGGATGATAAAAAACTGATCAACCGGAGTAATGAGTTTAAACCCAGCGTAACGCTTAACGGGGAAACTAAAAGTGGTTTTGCGTGGCTACTGGAGTTCTACCCTGAGCTGACGCAGGCGCGGGTGCGAGCGGATCGCATTCGTGACAATAAGCCCGCCTCCCGACTGCGAGTCAGGTTACGCAAAGAGAATTGGGAACAACTTAGCAGTATCTGGGAGCAGTTTTCCCGCCGTTATATGCTGCAATTCGAGCGTAGCGGCGCTTCTTTGGAACAGATTGCCGCCGAGGTGCTGCGCGATCCGGCGCTGTATATACGCCAGAAGCCAAGCCAGGTGCAACAACGGCTGGTATCGAATGAAGATAATGGCCGTTTTGAAGTGGCGCAGCGGGAAGGCGAATTAGCCGCCAGCGAATTTATGGCGGGCATGAAATATGGCCATTTTCTTAAGCAACTGGCGTTACGCACCAGTCTGCCGGTTAACGTCCTGCACCCGGTGTTAATGGCGATGCTGCGTGATGTTTTGCACGGAGATTCACGTTATTTAAGCGAGATCTCGTTGGACAATATGACCCGCGCATTACAGGCGCGGATTAATGCGCATTTTGCGCAGCGCCACGATTATCTGCCTCTCGATTTTCAGGCTTCAACGTCGGTATTTGATTCCACGGCACGGCAGTTCAGAGAGGAGATTAGCGCTGAAATTGTGGGGAAAAATGTGGATGAGAATGCGATAGACGATCCCCGTTCTCTCTATCAAATACCGCCGTTGCGTTATGACAGCGTCGATCCAGAATTGCCGCTATTAAAATACGATTATCCGCAACAGGTTTCTGTGTTTGGCAAATTGCCTAAGCGGGCCATTCAGATCCCCAAATATACGGGGGGCTCTACTACGCCGGATTTTGTGTACCGTATTGAGCGTCAGGACGCCGACAGTGTTTATTTACTGGTTGAAACTAAAGCAGAAAATATGCGCGTAGGCGATCAGGTTATTCTTGATGCGCAACGTAAATTCTTCGATATGCTGCGTCGGCAAAATATCAATGTCGAGTTTGCGGAAGCGACCAGCGCGCCGGCGGTATTTTCTACGATCAATGGCTTGATTGAGGGGAAGGTAAACTAACGGGTTTGAATGGACCTTAACGGTTATCTTTTTGATAGACCATATAAAATGGCCGCCGCGCAGCGAGCGTTGCGGTCATTCTCCCTGTGCTGATCCCCCGTCCCGTAAACCGCGTTGACTTGAAGGTTATCGTTTTACGTCTATTCTTAACTTTCAGCTAAGCGTATTTTGCTGAAATTGCAAATAGTCTTGAGGACTCTGTTTTTTTGTTTTGCCGTTATTTTTATAACGGCCAGGTAGATATTGCCAATTGAATGTAACTAAGGGAGACATGTTATGCTAAATAGATACTACCGTTTCGCAGTCGAAAAAGACGACCCCTCCGAAGCGCCAGAGTCGGGCGATAAGCCTGACAGCCAGCCGCAAAAAAAATCGTAATTTATCTGGATATTCCCCGACGTTTTTACGTTTGGGGAAATAACCGTTTCGTTTCAACCTGGTTGCGAACAGTGAATATTTTACACGAAGTGACTATATATAAACGGGAGGGAACATGGAGTTTGATGCATTCTTTTTAGCGAGACTCCAGTTTGCCTTTACCGTCTCTTTTCATATTATTTTCCCCGCGATTACGATTGGCTTAGCCAGTTACCTGGTGGTACTGGAAGGTTTATGGCTAAAAACGCGTAATCCTGTCTGGCGCTCGCTCTATCAGTTCTGGCTCAAAATTTTTGCCGTCAACTTCGGGATGGGCGTGGTCTCCGGTCTGGTCATGGCTTACCAGTTCGGAACGAACTGGAGCGGTTTCTCCCAGTTCGCCGGCAGTATCACCGGGCCTTTATTAACCTATGAAGTGCTCACCGCATTCTTCCTGGAAGCGGGATTCTTAGGCGTGATGCTTTTTGGCTGGAACAAAGTCGGGCCGGGCCTGCATTTCTTGTCTACCTGTATGGTGGCATTGGGCACGTTAATGTCGACGTTCTGGATTCTGGCGTCTAACAGCTGGATGCATACCCCGCAGGGATTTGAAATTCACAACGGTCAGGTAGTCCCGGTGGACTGGTTCGCGGTGATTTTCAACCCGTCGTTCCCGTATCGCCTGTTGCATATGTCCGTTGCGGCGTTTTTAAGTAGCGCGATGTTTGTCGGCGCGTCCGCTGCCTGGCATTTACTGAAAGGTAACGATACGCCGGCTATCCGCCGTATGTTCTCGATGGCGTTATGGATGGCGGTCGTGGTGGCGCCCGTTCAGGCATTGATTGGCGATATGCACGGCCTTAACACCCTGAAGCATCAGCCGGTCAAAATTGCCGCGATTGAGGGGCACTGGGAAAATACGCCCGGCGAGCCAACGCCGCTTACGCTGGTAGGCTGGCCGGATATGGAGGCGGAACGGACCCGCTATGCGCTTGAGATCCCGGCGTTGGGCAGTCTGATCCTGACGCATAGCCTGGACAAACAGGTGCCTGCGCTGAAAGATTATCCCAAAGAGGATCGCCCCAACTCTACCGTGGTGTTCTGGTCTTTCCGTCTGATGGTGGGCATGGGCGTACTGATGATCTTCCTGGGGCTGGCCAGCCTGTGGCTACGCTACCGACGCCGACTGTATCATTCGCGGCCCTTTATGCACTTTGCGCTGTGGATGGGGCCGTCCGGGCTTATCGCCATCCTTGCCGGATGGGTGACGACTGAAGTAGGACGTCAGCCGTGGGTGGTCTATGGCCTGCTGCGAACGCGTGATGCGGTTTCCGCGCACAGCACCTTGCAGATGAGCATCAGTTTGCTGGCCTTCTTTGTGGTCTATTCCCTGGTCTTTGGGGTTGGCTATATTTATATGATTCGCCTTATCCAGAAAGGGCCGCAGCCGGCGGAGACACCGACCGCTGAAACCGATGGCAGACCCGCGCGTCCTATCTCTGCCGTGGGAGAATCGCTTGAGCAGGAGAAACGCGAATGACCATCGATCTTCCGGTTATCTGGTTTGCTATTATCGTGTTCGCCACGCTGATGTATATCGTGATGGATGGTTTCGATCTGGGCGTCGGTATCCTGTTTCCGTTTATTCGTGATAAACACGATCGCGATGTTATGGTGAACTCAGTCGCGCCGGTATGGGACGGGAACGAAACCTGGCTGGTGCTGGGCGGGGCCGGGCTTTTTGGCGCGTTCCCGTTGGCTTATGCCGTCATCACCGACGCGCTGACTATCCCGCTGGTGGTTATGCTGCTTGGTCTTATCTTTCGCGGCGTCGCGTTTGAATTCCGTTTTAAAGCCACCGAGTCGCATCGCGCTTTCTGGGATAAATCCTTTATCGTCGGGTCAATCCTGGCGACCTTTGCCCAAGGGGTTGTGGTGGGGGCGGTGGTGAGCGGTTTTCAGGTGGAAGGGCGAACCTTTAGCGGTTCTCAGCTTGACTGGCTGACGCCGTTTAATCTGTTCTGCGGCGTCGGTTTGGTTGTCACCTACGCGCTGCTGGGCGCTACCTGGCTGATTATGAAAAGCGAAGATCCGCTGCATAGCCGGATGTGCGCGCTGTCGCGCCCGTTGTTGATCGTCTTGTTGTTGGTGATGGGAGGCGTCAGCGTGTGGACGCCGCTCACCCACGACGACATCGCCGAGCGCTGGTTCACGTTGCCCAATTTATACTACTTCCTGCCGGTGCCTGTGCTGGTGTTGGCTTTTAGCGTCTGGCTATGGCGCAGCGTGAAAAAACCAGAATCCCATGCGCGTCCATTTATTCTCACGCTAGGGTTGATTTTTCTGGGGTTCAGCGGGTTAGGCATCAGTATTTGGCCGAATATTATTCCACCGGATATTTCGCTGTATGCCGCCGCCGCGCCGCCGCAAAGTCAAAGCTTTATGCTGGTTGGGGCGCTGATAATCATCCCGATTATTCTGGCTTATACCTTCTGGAGCTACTACGTCTTCCGTGGAAAAGTGCGACATGGAGAGGGATATCACTGATGGTTAAAGTGAAAAAATGGTCGCGGCGAGTCGTATGGATGGTCGCGATATGGTGCGCCAGCGTGCTTCTGCTGGCGGGCGTCGGAATGTTGTTCAGACTGCTCATGACCTCCGCAGGATTTCGCTCCTGACTGATACCCCCCGGACGCGCTTTCGTCTCTGGCGAAAGCGCGTTTTTATCGACAGATCGGCGTTTATCGATCACCTTTGCTCGCCTTATCTCTCCCCTCAATAGCGGTTGATAATTATTCTCATCTTTATTGTCGTTCCCGGGCCGCAGTGATATGGTTACACAGTGGCTAACGCTCTGGTATAACGCAGATAAACGGTATTGATAATGTCTCCGATCTCCTGTCACTCTTCCGCCGCCCCGGCGATGAAAAAGATCTTTTCCGTCAGCGACTTCATCGCGTTTGGCGAGCGTTATGGCATTGATTACCGCTTCCCTGCGTTACCGCAGTATACGCAGAGTAGTCCCGTACTTCATGGCGATATCGAAGAGATAGCGCTTCCTGGCGGGATTTGCATTACACGCTCGGATGTTCACGTGTTACAACCTTATGAAACCACCTCTCGCCATAGCAGTCCGCTGTATATGCTGGTGGTGCTGGAAGGTAACGTTGCGCTGGCTGTCAATGAGCAGACCTTTTTGTTGAGCGCGGGGATGGCGTTTTGCTCGCAACTGAGTGAGCAGCAGACGATACGCGCCCATCACGGCGCAGACAGTAAATTGCGCACCTTATCGCTGGGAATGTACCCGGACGGCGGATGGCGGGAGCGTTTGCCTGTCTCGCTGGCAGACGAGTGGGAAAATAGTGCAGCCTCGGCGAGGGTCTGGCAGGTGCCGGAGTTTCTGCTTTCGGGGTTACGTTATGCGCAGCAGCCCGGACCTCATGCGGCGTCACGCCAGTTAATGCTGGAAGGCATCATGCTGCAATTGCTGGGCTATGCGCTAAATCTATGTCAGCCCGCAACGCAAAAACGCGGGCTTCCCGTCACCGGTGAATACCAGCGGCTGGAGCTCATTCGGCGTTTACTGGAGCAGACGCCGGAAAAAGCCTACACGCTGAACGAACTGGCGCGTCGGGCGGCAATGAGTCCAAGTAGCCTGCGGTGCAAGTTTCGCCATGCCTATGGGTGTACCGTGTTTGATTATCTGCGCGATTGCCGCCTGGCGCGCGCGCGTCGTTATCTGATGGAGGGATACAGCGTGCAGCAGGCCGCCTGGATGTCAGGCTATCAACATGCCACAAACTTTGCGACGGCATTTCGTCGGCGTTATGGCTGCTCGCCCGGCGAGCTGCGTGACGCGTCTCTGACGGCGTCACGACACTGTGCGTAACGCGCTCCGCCAGAGCGGTAATATCCGCCGCTAACCCGGTTTTCTGCCGCTTTGGGTGATTTTTTATCATTGCGCATAGGCAATCTGGCGTTACGCATAGTGGTCCGTCATCTCTAAAAGGTAATAATTCTTATTTACAATAAAGATGCCTTTGGAGATGTTCATGTTTGCGACAACGCGTATGGCGCTATTGATAGGCGGAGCTATCGGCGGCGCGACTTTTCCTCTTTTTGCCCAGGAAACCACAAAAAATGATACCGTCATTGTCACCTCGCCCGTTCAGAGTGGCGCGACCAAGCTGGCGACGCCAGATATTGAAACGCCGCAGTCGGTATCCATTATTACCCGCCAGCAGTTTGAAGAGCAGGGCGCAACCAGCGTGCGTCAGGCGGTCAGCTACACCCCAGGCGTATACAGTAATCAGATAGGCGCGTCTAACCGCTTTGATTACATCGTATTGCGTGGTTTTTCGGACGGTAGTCTGGATAACGTCTATCTCGACGGGTTAAAAATGATGGGCGACACCAATTCGCACAGTTCGTTGGTGGTTGACCCCTGGTTTCTGGAAGATATTGAGGTGGTACGCGGCCCGGCGTCCGTTCTGTATGGACGTTCATCGCCAGGCGGCATTGTCGCGCTGACGTCGCGAAAACCGGCGTTTGATGCCGGGGGAGAGGTGAAGCTGTTTGCCGGCAATCACAACCAGCGCGGGGCGGCTTTTGATGTGACCGGCCCACTGGATGACAATGAACGTGTGGCGGCGCGTCTTAGCGGCATGACACGTTACGCCGATTCGCAGTTTACCCCCTTGAAAGAGGAACGCTATGCGCTGATGCCGAGCCTGACCTGGCGAATTACCGATCGGACGCGTCTTGATCTTATGGCCTATCTGCACCGTGATCCGGAAGGCGGTAGCCACTCCGGACTGCCTTATCAAGGCACGGTTGTACCTTATAACGGCGGAAAAATTTCTAACACTTTCTTTGAAGGTGAAGATGACTACGACAAATACGATCGCCGTGAAAATATGGTGGGTTATAACATTGAGCATCTGTTCGATAACGGCTGGTCGGTACGGCAAAAATTGCGCTATTTGCATACCAAAGTGACGTTGAATCAGGTCTATGCCGCAGGTTGGTTGAATGAAACGGCGCTGAATCGCGGCTATTCCGGCTCCGGGGAGAAAATGTCGGCTATCGCGCTGGATAATCAGCTCGACGGCAGTGTGGATACCGGGGCGATTAATCATCGTCTGCTGGTGGGGATCGATTATCAGGATCGCAGTAATCATACTACTGGCTATTATGGCGCGTTTCCGCCGATTGACGCTTTCAACCCTGTTTATGGCGCTCAGCCGGATTACATTACGTTGTATAGCCGTGAAAAACATAAGCTGCGGCAGACCGGATACTATTTACAGGATCAGATGTCATGGGATCGCTGGCGCTTTACGTTGGGCGGTCGTTACGATCGGGTCAGCGTGTCTAACATCGACAAACTTCATGATTCACGCAGCGATCTCGATAAAAACAACGTCAGCACCCGTGCCGCGTTGCTTTATCTGTTCGACAATGGCGTCGCCCCCTATCTCAGTTATTCTACCGCGTTTACGCCGACCAGCTTCGCCGACGAAAACGGCAATGTGCTGGAACCGATGAAAGGCAAGCAGTGGGAGGCGGGGGTAAAATACGAACCGCTGGGGGGGAACAGCCAGTTTAGCGCCGCCGTGTATCGTATTAACCAGACCAATATCGCGACCAAAGAAGAACCTACCGATCCGTACCGCTCGATTGGTGAAATTGAGTCTAAAGGGGTTGAACTGGAGGCCATTAGCCATTTGTCGGATAGCGTCCGTTTGCAGGCGGCATATACCTATACTGATATCCGTTATAAGAAAAGTAGCCCGCAAGAGCAGGGTAAGCGCGCGGTTTATGCTCCACGGAACCAGGCCAGCGCCTGGCTAAGTTACGATGTGAAAAGCGGTCTGTTAGAGGGGCTGACTTTGGGCTCCGGCATTCGGTACGTCAACGGCGTGACCAGCGATCGCCTGAATACCCACACCTTGCCGTCCTATACACTGGTCGATATGGTGGTAGGGTATGATTTATCCAGCATTGGGTTAAATGGCTTGAGCGCCCAGCTCAACGTAAATAACCTGACGGACAAACGCTATGTCGCTGCCTGTAATTCGCTCTCTTATTGTTATTTTGGTGCCGAGCGTAGCATTGTAGGCAGCGTTTCATGGGCGTTTTGATAACGCTTATCGTCCGGTAGCAAAGGCTACCGGGCAAACATTAGCGGTGCGTCACGCCTTCATAGAGAAGTCTGAGCGCAAACATCCCGATAATGGCGCCGATAACACGGCTGGCAATGCGCTGTATTCGCCCATAAGCGCGGCGGACTGCGGGGAGCGAAAAGGCCTGGCTGAGAAAAATACGCCAGATAACGGATGACAGCACAATTCCGGCCCAGGCCATTAACCTTGCCCATGTGGGCGTTTCTGCGCTAAGCGTTACGGAAAAAATACTGATAAAAAACAGTACGGTTTGCGGATTGGATAAATCGGTCATTAATCCCCGGCGAAAGAAAATCGTCCACGGGGCGGCAATCGGCGTCTGGAGCGTGCTCATTTGCGGCGTCGCCTGGTGGCGAATACTGTTCCAGGCGAACCATAATAAATAGGCGCCGCCGACAATTTTGATAAGAGAAAATACCGCTTCGCATTGCGTAATGAGCGTCGCCAGACCGAAAAGTCCCAGCCCGGAATAAAAGGCGTCTCCTGTAGCGACGCCCAGGCCGGTGATGACTCCCGCCCGGCGTCCTGATGCGAGGCTGGTTTGCACCACCACAAACAGATTCGCGCCGGGATTAAAAAAGGTTAACACAAACAGACTGACGGTAAGCACAACGGCATGAAACGGCTCCATAGACAACTCTTCCCATAGCCTCAAGAAATAACGTTCATCTTATTAATAGTCAAACCAGATGATTGCGAGTGAGATCACAAAGCAGGGGCGTTTTAATCCGCGTTGTTACGCCGACAGAGCGGGGGCTGACTGGATTTTTCCAGCAATCTACACTACTTATTTAATCAGTCCGAACGGCCTTTTTGTTCTGATAAAGCGATGATGGCGTAATAATAAAACGAGGGTTTTGCTATGAAAACTGGCTACAAGGTTATGCTTGGCGCATTAGCGTTTGTCGTGACAAACGTTTATGCCGCAGAAATCATGAAAAAAACGGACTTTGATAAAGTCGCCTCCGAATACACGAAAATTGGCACGATTTCCACCACCGGGGAAATGTCGCCGCTGGACGCCAGAGAAGATTTAATCAAAAAGGCGGATGAAAAAGGGGCGGATGTGGTGGTGCTGACGTCCGGGCAGACAGAAAATAAAATTCATGGTACGGCTGATATTTATAAAAAGAAATAAAAGCGTTGCATCATAAAAATACCCGCCTGGGTTTCCGGCGGGTATTTTTATTCCTGGCAAACGGCATCCGTTTTGCCGGATGACGACCTGCAGTAAACGTAGCGCCATCAGGCATTCAGGACGCGGTCATTTGTCTTAATTACCCGACTGGTCTTTGGCACCTGCTTTTAAACGACGCCACAGAGTGGTGCGGCTAATCCCCAGATAACGCGCCGCCGCGGTCTTATCGCCATTAAAGCGCGCCAGTACATCCTGTAACGCGTGCGCATCCACGGTTGAAGGCGTCAGCTCTGCTGTGTTCACCATAAGCTCAGGTAATAACTGCCGCATAAATTGCCTGTCCAGCGTTGGCGCGGGATCGACGCTTAAAAAAAGCGCCAGGCGCTCCATCATATTACGCAGTTCGCGAATATTACCGGGCCAGCGCCAGGCCAGCAAAAGCGGCTGACACTGTGTCAATCCATGACGTATCGATTCGGTAAACGGAATTTCCATCGCCGCCAGCGACTGTTTTAAAAAGTTTTCCGCCAGCGGCAAAATATCAGCCTGCCGCTCGCGCAAAGGAGGAAGCGTCAGACGCAGAATACTCAGGCGATAAAAGAGATCGGGGCGAAAACGTCCTTGCATTATTTCCCGATCCAGATCGCAATGCGTAGCGCTGATCACCCGGACATCCACCGGGATCGGCTGGTGTCCGCCGACGCGAGTGACGGCTTTTTCCTCCAGTACGCGCAAGAGTCGGGTTTGTAACGGCAAGGGCATTTCGCCGATTTCATCCAGAAACAGCGTGCCGCCGTGTGCGATTTCAAACAGCCCCGCCCGGCCTCCTCGTCGTGAACCGGTAAACGCGCCCTCTTCATAACCAAACAGTTCCGCTTCCAGCAACGACTCGGTAATCGCGCCGCAATTGACGGCGACAAAGGGAGGGGATGGCTTATTCTGACGGTGAGGCTGGCGGTGAAAAAACGTCTGGTGAATCGCCTGCGCCGCCAGCTCTTTTCCGGTCCCTGTTTCCCCCTGAATCAGCACTGCCGCTCGGGAGCGGGCATAGAGTGTAATCGTCTGGCGGAGCTGCTCCATTTGCGGCGACTGGCCGCGTATATCGCCCAGTTCATACCGGGTTTGTAATCCCTTGCCGGATGGGTAATCCACGCGCTGTCGCCGTGTCAGACGGGTCATATCCAGCGCATCATGGAAAGCCTGACGAACGGTCGCCGCGGAATAAATAAAGATGGCGGTCATTCCCGCTTCTTCCGCCAGATCGGTAATTAATCCCGCGCCGACGACAGCCTCAATACCGTTGGCCTTAAGTTCGTTAATTTGCCCGCGCGCGTCCTCTTCGGTGACATAGCTTCGCTGTTCAAGACAGAGGTGAAACGTTTTCTGAAAGGCAAGTAAAGCCGGAATGGTCTCCTGATAGGTCACGATACCGATAGACGAGGTGAGCTTTCCCGCTTTCGCCAGTGCCTGTAATACATCGAATCCGCTGGGCTTGATGAGGATCACCGGTATTGACAGGCGACTTTTTAAATAGGCTCCATTCGAACCCGCCGCGATAATCGCGTCGCAGCGCTCGGTCGCCAGTTTTTTGCGAATGTAGGTCACCGCCTTTTCAAAGCCGAGTTGAATAGGCGTGATGGTCGCCAGATGATCGAATTCCAGGCTGATATCCCGAAACAGTTCGAACAGACGCGTTACGGAGACCGTCCAGATCACCGGTTTATCGCTATTATCGCGCGGAGCGCTGTGGGCAGTCGTCATCGCAGTAGGTTCATCTTTAAGGGGCGATTTTTTGTTTTAAACGTGTTTCATAAATGTTGCAATGAAACGGAACGATTCGTTTCATGAAACGTTAGCTGACACGTTTTTCTTTTCCCTTAATCGCGCTTATTCATAACAGAAATGACTGTAATCACCTGTTTTTAAATCTCATTGTATTTAATTTTCTCGCTGCCTCTTTGCCTGGCATAGCCTTTGCTTTGGTGAATACATCTTGAGTAACAATTTACTAACATGAGGACGAGATATGTCTTTACATTCGCCGGGGCAGGCATTTCGCGCCGCGCTCGCTAAAGAGAATCCATTACAAATTGTCGGCGCGATCAATGCTAACCATGCTCTGTTGGCCCAACGGGCCGGGTATCAGGCTATCTATCTTTCTGGCGGCGGCGTAGCGGCAGGCTCGCTTGGACTGCCGGATCTGGGGATTTCTACGCTGGATGATGTGTTAACCGATATCCGTCGCATCACGGATGTTTGCCCGCTGCCGCTGTTGGTGGATGCGGATATTGGCTTTGGCTCCTCCGCCTTTAATGTCGCGCGGACGGTAAAGTCCATAGCCAAAGCGGGCGCCGCCGCGCTGCATATTGAAGACCAGGTTGGCGCTAAGCGCTGTGGACACCGTCCAAACAAAGCGATCGTCTCGAAAGAGGAGATGGTAGACAGAATTCGGGCGGCAGTGGATGCGCGCACCGATCCGAACTTTGTGATCATGGCGCGTACCGATGCGCTGGCGGTGGAAGGGCTGGAGGCGGCTCTCGATCGCGCGCAGGCTTACGTGGATGCGGGGGCTGACATGCTGTTCCCGGAGGCGATCACCGAACTGTCGATGTACCGCCAGTTCGCCGACGTGGCGCAGGTGCCGATCCTCGCCAACATCACTGAGTTTGGCGCGACGCCGCTGTTTACGACCGACGAGTTGCGCAGCGCACACGTGGCGATGGCGCTCTATCCGCTGTCGGCGTTTCGCGCCATGAACCGCGCCGCAGAAAGAGTCTATACCGTGCTGCGCCAGGAAGGGACGCAAAAGAACGTGATCGACATCATGCAAACCCGCAACGAGCTGTACGAAAGCATCAATTACTACCAGTTCGAAGAGAAGCTGGACGCGCTGTACAGGAATAAAAAATCGTAGCCTGTAGGCCTGATAAGGCGAAGCCGCCATCAGGCAATGCCGGATGGCACTACGTTTATCCGGCTTACACGCCTCAATACCCTACACATTAAAAAAATGACGAGGACACTATGAGCGACACCACGATCCTGCAAAATAATAACCATGTCATTAAGCCCAAAAAATCCGTCGCCTTGTCTGGCGTACCAGCCGGAAATACCGCTCTGTGTACCGTGGGAAAAAGCGGTAACGATCTGCACTATCGCGGTTACGACATTCTCGATCTGGCGGAGCATTGCGAATTTGAAGAAGTCGCGCATTTGCTGATCCACGGAAAATTACCGACCCGCGATGAGCTGAACGCTTATAAAAGCAAGTTAAAAGCGCTGCGCGGATTACCCGCCAATGTCCGTACCGTTCTGGAAGCGTTACCGGCGGCCTCGCACCCGATGGACGTGATGCGTACCGGCGTTTCCGCGCTGGGCTGCACCCTGCCGGAAAAAGAGGGACATACCGTCTCCGGCGCGCGCGATATTGCCGATAAGCTGTTGGCCTCGCTCAGCTCTATCCTTCTTTACTGGTATCACTACAGTCACAACGGCGAACGTATTCAGCCGGAAACCGACGATGATTCCATCGGCGGCCATTTCCTGCATCTGCTGCATGGTGAAAAGCCAACCCAAAGCTGGGAAAAGGCGATGCATATTTCGCTGGTGCTGTATGCCGAGCATGAGTTCAACGCCTCGACGTTTACCAGCCGGGTGATTGCCGGGACCGGCTCGGATGTCTACTCCGCGATTATCGGCGCGATTGGCGCGCTGCGGGGCCCGAAACACGGCGGGGCGAATGAGGTGTCGCTGGAAATTCAACAGCGTTATGAAACGCCGGACGAGGCAGAGGCGGATATCCGTAAACGCGTGGAAAACAAAGAGGTGGTGATTGGCTTTGGACATCCGGTTTACACCATCGCCGACCCGCGCCATCAGGTGATCAAACGGGTGGCGAAACAGCTTTCAGAAGAAGGCGGCTCGCTGAAGATGTACCACATCGCCGACCGTCTGGAAACGGTGATGTGGGAGACCAAAAAGATGTTCCCGAATCTCGACTGGTTTTCGGCGGTCTCCTACAACATGATGGGCGTCCCTACCGAAATGTTCACCCCGCTGTTTGTCATCGCCCGCGTTACCGGCTGGGCGGCGCACATTATTGAACAGCGTCAGGACAACAAGATTATTCGCCCCTCTGCCAACTATACCGGGCCGGAAGATCGTCCGTTTGTCTCGATAGACGATCGTTGCTAACTCACTCTTATTAAAAATAAAACGCAGGAAACGTACCCTATGTCTACCCAAGAACTGAACATCCGCCCGGAATTTGACCGCGAAATCGTCGATATCGTGGATTACGTGATGAACTACGACATCACCTCAAAGGTGGCGTACGACACCGCGCATTATTGCCTGCTCGACACGCTCGGCTGTGGTCTGGAAGCGCTGGAATACCCGGCCTGTAAAAAATTGCTTGGGCCGATCGTACCAGGCACGGTGGTGCCCAACGGCGCACGCGTGCCGGGCACCCAGTTCCAGCTCGATCCGGTACAGGCAGCTTTTAACATTGGCGCGATGATCCGCTGGCTCGATTTTAACGATACCTGGCTTGCCGCCGAGTGGGGCCATCCTTCTGATAACCTCGGTGGTATTCTGGCGATTGCGGATTGGTTGTCACGTAACGCCGTCGCCGCCGGCAAAGCGCCGCTGACCATGAAACAGGTATTGAGCGGGATGATCAAAGCCCATGAAATTCAGGGCTGCATCGCGCTGGAAAACGCCTTCAACCGTGTCGGGCTTGATCATGTGTTGCTGGTCAAAGTGGCCTCGACCGCGGTGGTCGCTGAAATGCTGGGGCTGACGCGCGATGAGATCCTCAACGCGGTATCGTTGGCGTGGGTCGACGGCCAGTCGCTGCGCACTTATCGTCATGCGCCGAATACCGGTACGCGCAAATCCTGGGCGGCGGGCGATGCGACTTCGCGCGCGGTACGTCTGGCGCTGATGGCGAAAACCGGCGAGATGGGCTATCCCTCGGCGCTCACCGCCAAAACCTGGGGCTTCTACGACGTTTCATTCAAAGGTGAAACGTTCCGTTTCCAGCGCCCTTACGGCTCCTACGTGATGGAAAACGTGCTATTCAAAATTTCTTTCCCGGCAGAGTTCCACTCGCAAACCGCCGTCGAAGCGGCGATGACGCTGTATGAGCAGATGCAGGCCGCGGGTAAAACGGCAGCGGATATCGAGAAAGTGACCATCCGCACCCACGAAGCCTGTCTCCGCATTATCGATAAAAAAGGCCCGCTCAATAACCCGGCGGACCGCGATCACTGTATCCAGTATATGGTCGCCGTGCCGTTGCTGTTCGGACGGTTAACCGCGGCGGATTATGAAGACGAGGTGGCGCAGGACAAGCGTATTGACGCCCTGCGCGAGAAAATCGTGTGTTATGAGGACCCGGCTTTTACCGCCGACTATCACGACCCGGAAAAACGTGCTATCGGCAATGCGATCACCGTGGAGTTTACTGATGGCTCACGCTTTGGCGAGGTTGTCGTGGAGTATCCGATTGGTCATGCGCGTCGCCGCGCCGACGGTATTCCGAAGCTTATCGAAAAATTTAAAATTAACCTGGCGCGTCAGTTCCCGACTCGCCAGCAGCAACGCATTCTGGATGTCTCCCTGGACAGAGCCCGCCTGGAGCAGATGCCGGTTAACGAATACCTCGATTTATATGTCATCTGAGCCAGCCAGCAGTAAGGCGTAAGTTCAACAGGAGAGCGTGATGTCTTTTAGCGAATTTTATCAGCGTTCCATTAACGAACCGGAGACGTTCTGGGCCGAGCAGGCCCGGCGTATCGACTGGCGACAGCCGTTTACGCAGACGCTGGATCATAGCCGTCCACCGTTTGCCCGCTGGTTTTGCGGCGGCACCACTAACTTATGTCATAACGCCGTTGACCGCTGGCGGGATAAACAGCCGGAGGCACTGGCGCTGATTGCCGTCTCATCAGAGACCGATGAAGAGCGTACATTTACCTTCAGCCAGTTGCATGATGAAGTCAACGCTGTGGCCGCTATGCTGCTGTCGCTGGGCGTGCAGCGTGGCGATCGCGTATTGGTCTATATGCCGATGATTGCCGAAGCGCAGATAACCCTGCTGGCCTGCGCGCGCATTGGTGCGATCCATTCGGTGGTCTTTGGCGGTTTTGCCTCGCACAGCGTGGCGGCGCGCATTGACGATGCCAGACCGGCGCTGATTGTGTCGGCGGATGCCGGAGCGCGGGGCGGTAAAATCCTGCCGTATAAAAAGCTGCTTGATGACGCTATTGCGCAGGCGCAGCATCAGCCGAAACACGTTCTGCTGGTGGACAGAGGGCTGGCGAAAATGGCGTGGGTGGATGGGCGCGATCTGGATTTTGCCACGTTGCGCCAGCAGCATCTCGGCGCGAGCGTGCCGGTGGCGTGGCTGGAATCCAATGAAACCTCATGCATTCTTTACACCTCCGGCACTACCGGCAAACCGAAAGGCGTCCAGCGCGACGTCGGCGGTTATGCGGTGGCGCTGGCAACCTCGATGGACACCATTTTTGGCGGCAAGGTGGGCGGCGTATTCTTTTGCGCATCGGATATCGGCTGGGTCGTCGGCCACTCCTATATCGTTTACGCGCCGCTGCTCGCAGGCATGGCGACTATTGTTTACGAAGGACTGCCGACGTACCCGGACTGCGGGGTCTGGTGGAAAATTGTCGAGAAATACCAGGTTAACCGGATGTTTTCCGCTCCGACCGCGATTCGCGTGCTGAAAAAATTCCCGACGGCGCAAATCCGCAATCACGATCTCTCCTCGCTGGAGGCGCTTTATCTGGCCGGTGAGCCGCTGGACGAGCCGACGGCCAGTTGGGTGACGGAGACGCTGGGTGTGCCGGTTATCGACAATTATTGGCAGACGGAGTCCGGCTGGCCGATCATGGCGCTGGCCCGCGCGCTGGACGACAGGCCGTCGCGTCTGGGAAGCCCAGGGGTGCCGATGTACGGTTATAACGTCCAGCTACTCAATGAAGTCACCGGCGAGCCCTGCGGCATAAATGAAAAGGGAATGCTGGTGATCGAGGGGCCGCTGCCGCCGGGCTGTATTCAGACTATTTGGGGCGACGATGCGCGTTTTGTGAAGACTTACTGGTCGCTGTTTAACCGTCAGGTTTATGCCACCTTCGACTGGGGAATCCGCGACGCCGAGGGGTATTACTTTATTCTGGGCCGTACCGATGATGTGATTAATATTGCGGGCCATCGGCTGGGGACGCGAGAAATAGAAGAAAGTATCTCCAGCTACCCGAACGTAGCGGAAGTGGCGGTAGTGGGGATAAAAGACGCTCTGAAAGGGCAGGTAGCGGTGGCGTTTGTTATTCCGAAGCAGAGCGATACGCTGGCGGATCGCGAGGCGGCGCGCGACGAGGAAAAAGCGATTATGGCGCTGGTGGACAACCAGATCGGTCACTTTGGTCGTCCGGCGCATGTCTGGTTTGTCTCGCAGCTCCCCAAAACGCGTTCCGGAAAGATGCTTCGCCGCACGATCCAGGCGATCTGTGAAGGCCGCGATCCGGGCGATCTGACAACTATTGACGATCCCGCGTCGTTGCAGCAAATTCGCCAGGCGATCGAGGAATAGCCGTAGGCCGGATAAGCCGCGTCCGGCAACGGGTTAGCGTCAGCGACTGAATAGTGGGGTGTAAAGTCGGGAAAGGGCGGCAGCGCGCCGCCCTGTAACAGAATTAACGCAGAATATTTTTCTCAGCCAGATCCAGCGCGAAGTAACTGAAAATCAAATCGGCGCCGGCGCGTTTAATCGAGCCCAGACTTTCCAGCACGACCTTTTCTTCATCAATGGCGCCAGCCATAGCAGCAAATTTAATCATGGCGTATTCACCGCTCACCTGGTAAGCGCCAAGCGGCAACTCTGTGCGTTCGCGGATTTCACGCAGCACGTCCAGATACGCGCCGGCCGGTTTCACCATTAAGCAATCCGCGCCCTGGGCTTCATCGAGCAGTGATTCGCGAATCGCTTCACGGCGGTTCATCGGATTCATTTGATACGTCTTGCGGTCGCCTTTTAACGCGGTACCCGCTGCTTCACGGAAGGGGCCGTAGAAAGAAGAGGCGAACTTGGTGGAGTAGGACATTATTGCCGTATCGGTAAAACCGGCGGCATCCAGCGCCTGGCGGATAGCCTGGACTTGTCCATCCATGGCCGCGGAGGGCGCAATAAAATCTGCTCCAGCCGCCGCCGCGATAACGGCCTGCTTGCCGAGGTTGGCCAGCGTCGCATCGTTATCCACACCGTGTTCGCACAACACGCCGCAGTGGCCGTGCGAGGTGTATTCGCAGAAGCAGGTGTCGGACATGACGATCATCTCCGGCACGGTTTGCTTACAGATGCGGGACATTCTTGCCACCAGACCGTCTTCTTTCCAGGTATCGCTGCCGGTGTCATCAGTATGGTGGGAAATGCCGAAGGTCATAACGGAACGAATGCCAGCATTTGCGATACGCTCAATCTCTCGCGCCAGCTGCTTTTCCGGGATACGCATTACGCCGGGCATGGCATCAATAGCTTTGTAATCGTCGAGTTCTTCTTCAACAAAGATCGGCAACACCAGGTCGTTCAGGCTAAGTGTTGTCTCTTCAAACATAGCGCGCAGCGCAGCGGATTTGCGCAAGCGGCGAGGGCGATGGATAAGGTCTGTCATGGTCTGCCTGATGTTTGTGGAATCGAAGGCCCAGTATACCTGAATCTGCAGGCAGATGTTTTACGAAAACGGTCCTTAACGTAGCAGGCGCAGCCCCAGCGGCGGCAGAACATGGCGCTTCTTTTATATACCGGAGATTAATACCTCAGGCACTATATCATTTTAAATAAGAATTAGTTTTACGTTGTTTTTAGTTTTATTTCATCGTCATTTAAGTAAATGTGGGTTTTAACATTATTCATATTTATTTTATTTTTCTTTAATCCATATTTATCTCATATGTATTTTATTTTTTTATTTTCTTGTAACCTCATGAAAAAGAATGATTTTTAATTATCCATTTTCCTTTTATTACGTCTTTTTAATTCATGTCCGAATCCGGACTGAGGATAAAGAATAATTGAACCTTTTAGCAATGACGCCGCATAATCCTCCTTGCTAAACATCTATATGTTTTTATGCATTGATAATTGATGGATCAACTATATTACGTCCCTGAGGAGGGATGACAAATGCACTCCTGGAAAAAGAAACTTGTAGTCTCACAATTAGCATTGGCTTGCACTCTGGCAATCACTTCTCAGGCGAATGCTACTACTTACGATACCTGGACTTATTACGACAATCCTACCACCGCGCTTGATTGGAATAATATGGATGCCGCAGGCACTGTTGATGGTAACTATGTAAACTATAGCGGTTTCGTTTACTACAACAATGCCAATGGTGATTTCGATCAGACGTTCAACGGTGACACTGTTAACGGTACGATTTCTACCTATTATCTGAACCATGATTATAATGACGCAACCAGTAATGAGCTGAATATTAGTAATTCAGTTATTCATGGCTCGATTACTTCCATGCTGCCGATTGGTTATTACGATCGTTTTGATACGTTGGATCACGATGGGTATTCTGAATATTATCGGTTCAACAACGGTACTGATACTGTTGACGGAAACTGGTATGACGGTGATGTGTTCACGCTGAACATCGCTAATTCCACCATTGATGATGATTATGAAGCGTTTTACTTCACTGATTCCTATAAGGATGGTGATGTAACTAAGTACACAAATGAAACATTCGATGTCAGCGAAGGCGTGGCGGTGAATCTTGATGTAGAAAGCAACATCAATATTTCCAACAATTCCCGTGTTGCAGGTATTGCCTTGTCTCAGGGAAATACTTACAACAACACTTACACGACGGAATCCCATAACTGGGATAACAATATTAATGTATTTGACTCTACTGTAACTTCCGGTTCAGATTATATCCTGGATAGTGCTTATACTACTGACACTGGTACTTTTGGCACAGGTCACTTTGGCAATTCCGATGAGCCGAGCGATTATACTGGTGCTGGCGACGTTGCATTATCTTTCACTGATGACAATGGTGCTTCAGACTATGCAATGAAGAACAATGTGTACTTCAGTAATTCTACGCTGATGGGTGATGTCAAATTTACCAGTAACTGGAACGCCAATTTCGATGCGGATGGTGATGATACTAACGGTGATGGTGTTCCTGATACCAACCATGGCTGGGCTGATGACGGCCTCAACGTCGACGAACTGAACCTTACACTTGATAATGGCAGTAAGTGGGTTGGTCAGGCGACTTATACTGTTGATACAACGTCCCGTATGTATGATGTTGAAACGAACAGCCTTACTCCAGGCGCAACATTGGAAGATAATGCCTGGAATCGTATCGTTGGTAATGAAGTTTTCCAGAGCGGCGTGTTTAACGTGACGCTGAACAATGGTTCTGAATGGGACACCGTTGGGGACTCGACTGTTGATACTCTGGCTGTAAACAATGGTTCTCAGGTTAATGTTTCTAATTCTGATTTAACATCAGACACCATTAATTTGACTAATGGTTCTTCACTGAACATTGGTGAAGATGGTTATGTTGACACCGATCACCTGACAATTGACTCCTATAGTACTGTTGGTTTGACCGAATCTACTGGATGGAGCACTTATTCCAATCTGTATGCCAATACCATCACCGTAACTAACGGTGGTGTGTTGGATGTGAATGTTGGTCAGTTTGATACCGAAGTATTCAGCACTGATAAACTGGAACTGACCAGCGGCAATACTGCTGATCACAACGGTAATGTTGTTTCTGGTGTGTTCAATATCCATAGCAGTGATTATGTTCTGAATGCTGACCTGGTGAACGACCGTACCTGGGATACCACTCAGGCTAACTATGGTTACGGTACTATCGCGATGAACTCTGACGGTCACCTGACCATCAACGGTAATGGCGATATCAACAACGGCGACGAACTGGATAACAGCTCTGTTGATAATGTTGTAGCGGCCACTGGTAACTATAAAGTTCGCATCGACAACGCTACTGGTGCTGGTTCTGTTGCGGATTACAAAGGCAACGAGCTGATTTATGTCAATGACGTAAACACCGATGCGACCTTCTCTGCAGCAAACAAAGCTGACCTGGGTGCTTACACCTATCAGGCTAAGCAGGAAGGCAACACTGTCGTGCTGGAACAGATGGAACTGACCGACTACGCTAACATGGCGCTGAGCATTCCTTCTGCGAACACCAATATCTGGAACCTGGAACAAGACACCGTTGGTACTCGTCTGACCAACGCTCGTCATGGCCTGGCGGATAACGGCGGCGCATGGGTAAGCTACTTCGGCGGTAACTTCAACGGCGACAACGGCACCATTAACTACGATCAGGATGTTAATGGCATCATGGTCGGTGTTGATACCAAAGTTGACGGTAACAACGCTAAGTGGATCGTTGGTGCGGCAGCAGGCTTCGCGAAAGGCGATCTGAGCGATCGTACCGGTCAGGTGGATCAGGACAGCCAGTCTGCCTACATCTACTCTTCCGCTCGTTTCGCAAACAACATCTTTGTTGATGGTAACTTGAGCTACTCTCACTTCAACAACGATTTGTCTGCTAACATGAGCGACGGTACTTACGTTGACGGCAACACCTCTTCTGACGCCTGGGGCTTTGGCTTGAAACTGGGTTATGATCTGAAGCTGGGTGATGCAGGCTACGTAACGCCTTACGGCAGCGTATCCGGTCTGTTCCAGTCTGGCGACGACTACCAGCTGAGCAACGACATGAAAGTTGACGGTCAGTCCTACGACAGCATGCGTTATGAAATCGGTGTAGATGCAGGTTATACCTTCACTTACAGCGAAGATCAGGCGCTGACGCCGTACTTCAAACTGGCTTACGTTTACGACGACTCCAACAACGATGCTGACGTAAACGGCGACTCTATCGACAACGGCGTAGAAGGTTCTGCGGTACGTGTTGGTCTGGGTACTCAGTTCAGCTTCACGAAGAACTTCAGCGCCTACACCGATGCTAACTACCTCGGCGGCGGTGATGTTGATCAAGACTGGTCTGCAAACGTTGGTGTTAAATATACCTGGTAATCATTTTCTCTCAGGAGAAATAAAGGTAATTTAAACTGAAAAATGCCCGTCAAGGACTTGACGGGCATTATTGCAAGGAATGCATATGTTATCTTTAAGCAAGCCACTACAGGAATTCAACAGACTCGATAAATGCCTTTCTAAGCATGGTACGCGTTTCGAGTTTGTTAACGATAAAGAGATTATCTGTTCACCTGATGAAAGTAATACCCATACCTTTGTTATTTTAGAGGGGGTTGTTTCGTTAGTTCGGGGTGATAAAGTTCTTATTGGTATTGTGCAGGCCCCCTTTATTTTCGGCTTAGCCGATGGTGTGGCGAAAAAAGAGGCACAATATAAATTAATTGCGGAGAGCGGTTGCATCGGTTATCGCCTCTCATCATCACAAACTCTCGCCATCATTGAGCAGAACCAACTGTGGCGTGAGGCCTTCTGTTGGTTAGTATGGAAAAGCCAGGTACTGGAACTTCGTGACAAGCAGCTCATTGGTAATAATTCTTACGACCAGATTCGTGCGACGTTAATGACAATGATTGAGTGGGATGAAGAACTTCGCTCACGTATTGGTGTTATGAATTATATTCATCAACGAACGCGCGTATCGCGATCGGTGGTGGCGGAAGTTCTCGCGGCCCTGCGTAAGGGTAATTACATTGAAATGAATAAAGGCAAACTGATTAGTATTAACCGTTTGCCCTCCGAATATTAACAAAAATGTTGTGCCTCGTCTGATATAGCGCGAGGCGCGACGACTCAGGATGCAGGAATAGCAATCGGTTTATTGCCGCTTAACTCAGTAACCAAATCGTTAATCCCGTCGCTCATATTGGTAAAACGCGTGAGGGGGGAACGGGTTACGACCACAAAAGCGCCAATATTATATTGTGGGATCATCGCCATATAGGTAATAAAACCGCCGCCGCCTCCTGTTTTCTGGATAATGCCAGGACGTCCGTCTTTTGGCGCCATATAGACCCAGCCCAGACCGAGCGCGTCGGCTTTACCTGGTACGTCCATCCCGATGATTTTCTTTAACTGTGTGCGCTGATAAATCAACGTTTGCATACGATCGGCCTGATGGCTACGGTGATAGAAATCTGACGACAGATACTGTTGCATCCAGCGCATCATATCTCCTGGCGTAGAATAGACCCCGCCGCTGCCAATGGCAGCCAGCGTATTATTACAGGGGCTTGCGCCTTTCTCTGCCACCATCAGACGCTTACACTGATCGGGAGAAGGGGTAAACGTGGTGTCTTTCATTCCCAGCGGGCGGGTAATCTTTTCTTCAAACAGTTGCGTATAAGGTTTGCCGGAGGCGGTCGCCAGCGCGTCGGCTAGCAGGTCGAACGCCAGATTGGAATAGGCCGCCTGCGAGCCTGGCGCAACTTTTAACGTTGCTGTGGAGAGCCAGTTCCAGCGTTGTTCGCGGGTTGGCCAGACAAATACCGGACGATGCGCCGCGCCGCCGGGCTGTTCTCGCGGAAGCGCGCTGGTATGGGTCGCTAAGTTGACCAACGTAATCGGCGTGCCTTGATACGTCGGGACATGCGCGCCGGGAGGCGCATATTTGCTGAGAGGGTCGTTTAATTTTACCGTTCCCTGATCGAGCAATTTTACCAACATTTCACTGGTCATTAGCTTGGTGAGAGAAGCGATACGAATGACCGAATCAAGCTGTGGACGAACATTATTGCCCGGTCTGGTGTCACCGAAACTACGAAACACGCGTTGATTGCCGTCGATCACCACCAGCGCCATGCCCGTGGCGCCGCTACCATAAAAGATATGCTCGGCATAACGATCAACGATATCAGAGGCAAAAACCGGATCGGCAATCGGCTGAGCCGCCTGGACAGAAGTAAGTGATGCCGCAAACAGCATGGCAGTAAAAAGCAGACTACGTTTCAACGGTGATGTCCATAAGTGAAATAACGGTGGTTATGCGTATTTATACTACCCGGCGGCACATTGCAAAACGTTAAAGAGAAAAAAGTGGGTGAAAAAACGTAACGGCGGGTTTTCGTGATGAAGAATGTTTACTTTTGTGATAGAGCGCTTGTGATAACCTGATAGCGCCAGCCTGCCTGCTTAGAATGAAACTCGTCGAAACAATTCTGTTGAGCAGAAGTGCGAACTAAGCGTCACAACGTAGGTCACAATGCCTGGTTTAGCCCTTTCATTTGCGTGGGCATGGCGTGATATTGCCGCCGTTACAGCAGCCGTAATAAAGAGAAGAAGTTAGCAGGAGAGCATGATGTTTAAATCTTTTTTCCCAAAGCCAGGGCCGTTTTTCATGTCGGCATTTGTTTGGGCGCTGATCGCCGTCATTTTCTGGCAGGCGGGAGGAGGAGATTGGGTGGCGCGACTTGTAGGGGCATCCGATGAAGTGCCTATCAGCGCAGCGCGCTTCTGGTCGCTGGACTATCTGATTTTTTATGCTTATTACCTGATTTGCGTGGGATTATTTGCAACGTTCTGGTTCATCTATAGCCCGCACCGCTGGCAGTATTGGTCGATACTTGGCACCTCGCTCATTATTTTTGTCACCTGGTTTTTGGTGGAGGTTGGCGTTGCGGTTAACGCCTGGTACGCGCCGTTCTATGATTTGATTCAAACGGCGCTCAGCTCGCCGCACAAGGTCACTCTTGGTCAATTTTATCATGAAGTGGGGGTGTTTCTCGGTATTGCGCTTATCGCCGTGGTGATCGGCGTGCTGAACAACTTCTTTGTCAGCCACTATGTATTTCGCTGGCGTACCGCAATGAATGAGCACTATATGGCGCACTGGCAGTACCTGCGCCATATCGAAGGGGCCGCCCAGCGTGTGCAGGAAGATACCATGCGTTTTGCCTCTACACTGGAGAATATGGGCGTGAGTTTTATCAATGCCATCATGACGCTCATCGCCTTTCTGCCGGTGTTGGTCACCCTGTCAGCGCATGTGCCGGATTTACCCATCGTAGGACATATCCCTTACGGCCTGGTCATTGCCGCTATAGTCTGGTCATTAATGGGGACGGGCCTGCTGGCAGTCGTCGGGATCAAATTGCCGGGGCTGGAATTTAAAAATCAGCGAGTGGAAGCCGCTTATCGTAAGGAGCTGGTCTACGGTGAAGATGACGCCAGCCGCGCCACGCCGCCAACCGTCCGTGAACTGTTTAGCGCGGTGCGCCATAACTACTTCCGTCTCTACTTTCACTATATGTATTTCAACATCGCGCGCATTCTCTATTTGCAGGTCGATAACGTTTTCGGTTTGTTCCTGCTGTTTCCTTCCATTGTTGCCGGTACGATTACGCTGGGGCTGATGACGCAAATCACCAACGTGTTTGGCCAGGTGCGCGGTTCGTTCCAGTATTTGATTAACTCCTGGACGACTCTGGTGGAGCTGATGTCTATTTATAAACGTTTACGTAGCTTTGAACGTCAGTTGGATGGTCAGCCAGTTCAGGAAGTGACCCACTCTTTTAGCTAACAGAAGGAAACGTTATGTCGGCGGCGTCCCGTCTTTATCCTCTGCCTTTTCTGGCGGTTGCCATATTGGCTGGCTGTAGTAGTCAATCCGGGCAGCCGGTGAGCAAGGGCGAGAAGCCTGTCGACGTGGCAAGCGTAGTACGTCAGAAAATGCCGGCCAGTGTCAAAGACAGAGAGGCCTGGGCGAAAGACATCGCGACAACGTTTAAGAGCCAGGGGCTGACACCGACGGTAGAAAATATCTGTTCGGTGCTGGCTGTCGCCCAGCAGGAGTCCGGTTATCAGGCGGATCCTGTCGTGCCGGGGCTAAGTAAAATAGCCTGGCAGGAGATTGATCGCCGTGCTGAACGACTACACATTCCGCTGTTTCTGGTGCACACCGCGCTGAAAATTAACTCCCCTAACGGCAAGAGCTATAGCGAACGCCTGGACACGGTAAAAACCGAAAAACAGCTTAGCGCTATTTTTGACGACTTTATCAATATGGTTCCTATGGGGCAGACGCTATTTGGCTCATATAACCCGGTGCATACGGGCGGCCCGATGCAGGTCAGCATTGCCTTTGCCGAACAGCACGCGAAAGGTTATCCGTGGAAGATGGCGGGTACGGTACGTCAGGAGGTCTTTACGCGCCGTGGCGGATTGTGGTTTGGAACCTACCATTTGCTGAATTACCCGGCGAACTACAGCGCGCCTGTTTTCCGCTTCGCCGACTTCAACGCGGGATGGTACGCCAGCCGTAACGCTGCGTTCCAGAATGCCGTCAGTAAAGCCAGTGGGGTAAAACTGGCGCTGGATGGCGATCTGATTCGTTATAACAGCAAGAAACCGGGCAAAACAGAGTTAGCGGTGCGCAAACTGGCAGGGCAGTTGGGAATGAGTGAGCGCGAAATTCGCAGCCAACTGGAGAAAGGCGATAGCCTGGCGTTTGAAAAAACGGCGCTCTACAAGAAAGTCTATAAACTGGCCGAGGCCAAAACGGGCAAGACGCTTGCGCGGGAAATGTTGCCCGGTATTCAACTGGAAAGTCCGAAGATCACGCGCAAGCTGACGACCGCCTGGTTTGCTAAACGAGTTGATGAGCGGCGGGCGCGGTGTATGGGGCGATAAATTTCGCGCTGGGATATTTTCTCCAGCGCGCTAAGGTTTATTGGTGACGGTGACGCCAGCGTAAAAACGCGGCGATAACGGCGAAAATGAGGCAGCCCGTGAGGAAGGGCACCAGGCCAAAAATCGTCCCGACGCCCAGCCCAATCTCTACCCGCGGTCGACCTGTATCCTGTACCTGCATCAGATGCTCATAGATGCCCGGCGCATGAACCAGCAGGTTTAAGAGTTGCGCTCCGGCCCAGAAGCAAAACAGTACAAATATGGCGTAAGCAATATTTCCGGGCGTAGAGGAGGTTTCTCGATGCTTCCCGCTGAACAGCGATTTTGAGAGAGTGAAATCAGCCATAAAGACCTCCAGGATGATCGGCTACGATCTGGCGTTATGCCATCGGCTTACTGTGAAGTCTGACAGGTCATTGTGTTTGTCAATATCAGAATCATGGTAATTTCACATACGGAATGTATCCATCGCGTAAATTTTTGTTAGCTGTCACAAAACGATCACTTTTATCAAAATCAATTAACATTTAAGAAATTCCGTATCCCCCACAGACTCGCTCGCCAGAAGTATGCAAAAATACGTTTTTGTTGCTGTTAATACGTCGGAGTCGTTATGCGTTTGCCTGTAAAAATTCGTCGTGACTGGCACTACTATGCCTTCTCTATTGGCCTTATCTTTATTTTGAATGGCGTCGTAGGATTGCTGGGTTTTGAGGCGAAAGGATGGCAAACCTATGGCGTTGGGCTGGTAACGTGGATTATCAGCTTCTGGCTGGCGGGGTTCATCATTCGCCGGCGCGAAGATGATGAGGTAAAAGACGCCCGATAAACGTTGCGCTATCGGGCGTGCGCTATTACATCGTGGTTTTTAAGGCGTTATTCGCCGTATGGCGTTCCAGCGCCAGCTCAATCAGGCGGCTGATCAAATCGGTATAGCCCAATCCGCTCGCCTGCCAGAGTTTTGGATACATACTGATATTGGTAAAACCTGGCAGCGTATTGATCTCGTTAATCACGACCTCATTGTCTGCCGTTAAGAAGACATCGACACGCGCCATACCCGCGCACCCCAGCGTCTGATAAGCCTGGATCGCGATCGCGCGGATCTTGTCATTCACCTCGGAAGGGATCTGCGCAGGCACGACAACTTGTGCGCCGTTATCATCAATATACTTAGTATCGTAGGCGTAAAATTCGCTATTCAGTACGATTTCGCCGCAGGTACTGGCCTGTGGGTTATCGTTACCTAATACGGCACATTCGATCTCGCGCCCTTTGATCCCTTGCTCCACCACCACTTTATGATCGAATTCGAAAGCCAGCGCGACCGCCTGCTGATATTGCGCTTCGTTAGCGACTTTACTAACGCCGACCGAAGAGCCCTGATTGGCGGGCTTAACGAACAGCGGCAGTCCCAGACGGGATTCAACCTCGGCAAAACTAAACGCGTGACGATTCGTTCGGGTGAGTGTAATAAACGGGGCGATATTCAGTCCTGCATCGCGTAGCAGTCGTTTGGCGACGTCTTTATCCATGCAGGCTGCGGAGCTCAGCACGTCTGAACCGACAAACGGTAAGTTTGCGACGCGCAGCATCCCCTGCAATGAGCCGTCTTCGCCCAGCGTACCGTGGACGATAGGAAAAATAACATCTACCGTCGGTAGCGGCTGCCCGTTCTGGGCGTTAATCAACTGGTGTTGGTGTTTGCCAGGCACCTGGGCCAGACTGATTGCCGAAGGACGTAGCGCGATATGTGCCGGATCGTCTGCATTCTGCAAATAATTTTCCGCATCGTTAACATGCCATTGTCCTGCCTTATCTATCCCTAACAGCACCACGTCGAAGCGGGTTTTATCGATCGCATCAACGATATTTTTCGCTGATTGCAAAGACACTTCATGTTCCGCCGACTTACCGCCAAATACTATTCCTACCCGCAATTTCGCCATCTTAAAAACCCATTCCATCGAATGCAAAGCGTATACATTACCACGACAAAACGCGGGTTTCGCGGGCTTCTGCCATAATGTTTATGGGATGTGAGAACGGAGGCCGCGTGAGAGGTAAGGGTTTTCTGATTATTGTGCTGTTGGGCGGCATTGGCGGACTGGGATATCGTTATCTTCCCTCTTATTATAATCCTTTTGCTCCGCTACAACTTGCCGATCCGCCAGGCTGGATCACTACCTTCAAACTACAGCGCCTTACGCTGTCGCAGTGCCGGGAGCTTTTGACGGCGGCCAATCAACAGGGATTAATTTCATCACAACCTGTTGCGGATAGCACTGGTGAATGTCCCTTGTCCCATGTTGTGCGCGTCAGAGATTTTGGCCAGGTCAAACTGAGCAGCAGTTTTTTAGCCTCCTGCCCGTTGGCGCTGCGCTCCGCGCTGTTTGTCGAACAGCAGGCAAAACCTTTAACAGAAACGTGGATGAAGCGCCGCCTGACCCGCATCGAACATCTGGGCAGCTATGCCTGCCGTAATATTTATCATCGCCCGGATGCGCGTCTCAGTGAACATGCCAGCGCAGAAGCGCTGGATGTCAGCGGGTTTCAGCTATCGGATGGCCGAAAAATCACTGTTCTGCGCGGCTGGGGGCGTGAGGAGACGGGGCCCTGGTTACGCGCTATGTTAAACGCCAGTTGCCATTATTATGGCAATGGACTCGGGCCTGACTATAACGCTGCTCATGCTAACCATTTTCATCTTGGAATGCGGGGCTACGGCGTGTGTCGTTAAAGCATAAACGTCTGCCTTGCGCGGCTATATAATGTGATATGTTTCACAAAAATGATGAACGGGGAGACAAAATAGCAAAGTGTGACGTATCGCACCTCTGGAACCACCAGGAAAATGAGAGCTTGCTAAGCTAACGCGTATTTTCAGCTACTTACCGTTACGAGTCTTATGGAATCCTGGAAAGTTAATCTAATTTCCGTTTGGTTTGGATGTTTTTTTACCGGGCTGGCAATCAGCCAAATCCTGCCATTTTTACCCCTTTATATTTCCCAGCTTGGCGTCTCTTCCCATGAAGCGTTATCAATGTGGTCCGGGTTAACGTTTAGCATCACGTTTCTTATTTCCGCCATTGTGTCGCCGATGTGGGGCAGTCTCGCCGATCGTAAAGGGCGTAAACTGATGCTATTGCGCGCGTCGCTCGGGATGGCGATAGCTATTCTACTGCAGGCATTCGCGACCCATGTCTGGCAACTTTTCCTGCTGCGCGGAATCATGGGGTTAACGTCAGGCTATATCCCCAATGCCATGGCGCTGGTAGCCTCTCAGGTACCGCGCGAACGTAGCGGCTGGGCGCTCAGTACGCTTTCTACCGCGCAGATCAGCGGCGTTATCGGCGGGCCGTTAATGGGCGGCTTTGTCGCGGATCATATCGGGCTGCGGGCGGTATTTCTGATTACCGCCATGCTGTTGGTGGTGAGCTTTCTGGTCACGCTATTTTTAATTAAAGAAGGCGTACGTCCGGTCATCAGGAAAAGCGAACGCCTGAGCGGTAAAGCCGTTTTTGCGTCGTTACCTTATCCTGCGCTGGTGATCAGTTTGTTTTTTACCACGATGGTCATTCAACTCTGTAATGGTTCCATCAGTCCAATCCTGGCGCTGTTTATCAAATCAATGATGCCGGACAGTAATAACATCGCCTTTCTTAGCGGGTTAATTGCCTCGGTGCCCGGTATCTCCGCGCTTATCTCCGCGCCTCGCCTGGGAAAACTTGGCGACAGAATCGGCACGGAAAGAATTCTGATGGCCACGCTTATCTGCGCAGTGCTGCTTTTCTTCGCGATGTCCTGGGTCACCACGCCGTTCCAGTTGGGGCTGTTGCGTTTCTTGTTAGGCTTTGCCGATGGCGCGATGTTACCCGCCGTACAAACGTTATTGGTGAAATACTCCAGCGATCAAATTACCGGACGTATTTTTGGTTACAACCAGTCATTTATGTACCTGGGCAACGTGGTTGGGCCGTTGATGGGCGCGACGGTATCGGCGATGGCCGGTTTCCGCTGGGTTTTTATCGCTACGGCGGCGATCGTGTTGATCAATATTGGGCAACTGACCCTGGCGTTACGTCGTCGGCGTAACGCGCAAAAAGCGAAAGGCCAATAGCGGTGCGTCGTAACGGCGCTTCTGCCGTTACGATATGGTTTAAATTAAAAGATATATTCTTTATCCGTGAAGTTTTTCTATAGATGGCATAACCTTAAATTATGATATAGCGTGATTATTGTTTTTTGATGGTTTATTATCGTCTCGTTTTCGGTCTGAGAAACGTTTCGCTGCGGCGACAGTGATAATTATTTGTGTAAAGTTCTTCCTGTATCATAAAAATAGTACTTTCAGCCTCTAGGCAGTGGTTCTTCATAGTGATAACGTCACCCTGGAACTAATAAGGAAATATGGTCATGAAAAATCTCATAGCAGAGTTGTTGCTTAAGCTAGCCCAAAAAGAAGAAGAGTCGAAAGAACTGGTTGCTCAGGTAGAAGCGTTAGAGATTATCGTCACAGCAATGTTACGTAACATGGCGCAAAACGAGCAGGAGATGTTGATACGTCAGGTAGAGGGGGCACTTGAAGGCGTAAAGCCGGATGCCAGCGTTCCTGATCACGATACGGAATTGCTGCGCCAATATGTAAAAAAGTTGCTGAGACACCCCCGGCACTAATCGTATTTTAAAACAACACAGTTGTTATAACGTTACTTTTATAAAGTAGCTCTGGCCGCTTCGTTTTTATTTTGCTCTGTATTAACCAGAAGAAAATAAAAACGAAGCGGCTATGGTAATAACAGTGTAACGCTATGCGCTGTTCTTCTGCATCCTGCCAGTGTGACTGTGGATAATCGAATTGCACATTAGCCTACGGTTTGTCAATCAATAAAACATCTATTGCTCACGGTAAGTAATACTTTTACAACCGGGTGGTATTTTTGCCAGTAACAGCCAGACTTATATAAAGTCCCTGGGATATTTCCCAAAGGGACAACGTGTAATGTGTACACTGACAAAAGGATGGCGCTATGAAAATAACATTACTGGTGACTTTACTTTTTGGCCTGGTCTTTTTAACCGCCGTCGGCGCAACCGAGAAACCGTTAACGCCGCAACAGCAGCGCATGACGACCTGTAATCAGCAGGCGACAGCGCAAGCGTTGAAAGGCGATGCGCGTAAAACCTACCTTAGCGACTGCCTGAAAAACAGTAAGTCAGCCCCTGGCGAGAAAAGCCTGACGCCGCAACAGCAGAAAATGCGTGAATGCAATGTTCAGGCGACGGAACAATCCCTGAAAGGCGATGACCGTAGCAAGTTTATGAGCGCCTGCCTGAAAAAAGCGGCGTAGTGCTATCGGGTGAGCCCTGAAAAACACTCACCCGAAATTTCATACTCCCTCCATGCGCTCTGTTTCTATAATTTGGGAAAATTGTTTCTAAATGTTCCCAAAAATAATGAATGATGAAAATTTTTACCGAAAAGCAGTTGAACAGGCGGTAGCGCCGCCTGACCCTCCTGATGATCGTCAGCGCTCCGGGTTGCGCTTCGCCCGGCGCATCAGGCTACCGCGCGCGGTGGGGTTAGGGGGGATGTTTTTACCGGTGGCCGCCGTGTTAGTGACTCAACCTGTCTTTGGCGGCTGGTGGCTGTTGCTGGTCGGCTGGTCTTTTGTCTGGCCGCATCTGGCGTGGCAGTGGTCGGCGAAAGCCCTTGATCCGCTACGTCAGGAAATTTACAACCTGAAAGTGGATGCGATCCTCTCCGGCATGTGGGTCGCGCTGATGGGCGTCAATATGTTGCCTGCCGCCGCGCTGTTTATGATGATGAGCATGAATCTGATGGGGGCTGGCGGGCGGCAGCTATTCACTGCCGGAATGGGGCTTTTGCTGGCGTCATGTCTGGTGACGTTGCAGCTTACCGGGCTACCCGTCGCTATGCGAAGTTCGTCGCTGGAAGTCACACTCTCTTTGCCCGTCATTATGTTGTATCCGCTTCTGTTCGCCTGGGTAAGTTACCAAACGGCCATTAAATTAGCGGAACATAAGCGACGCTTGCAGGCGATGAGCTCGCGGGATGGCATGACCGGCGTCTATAACCGACGCCACTGGGAAATTTTATTACGTAATGAATTCGATCACAGCCGACGCCACCATCGGGAGGCGACATTGTTGATTATCGACATCGATCATTTTAAGAGCATTAACGACACCTGGGGGCATGATGTTGGGGATGAGGCTATTATCGCCCTGACGCGTCAATTACAGATAACGCTACGCGGGAGTGATATTATCGGGCGCTTTGGCGGCGACGAATTTGCGGTGATTATGTGCGGAACGCCGGCAGACAGCGCGATTACCGCCATGTCGCGAGTGCATGAACGGCTAAATACCTTACGCTTGCCGGGCGCGCCGCAGGTCATGTTACGTATCAGCGTGGGCGTGGCGCCGTTAACGCCACAAATCGGTCATTATCGGGAATGGCTAAAGTCTGCGGATATGGCGCTTTACAAAGCAAAGAATGCCGGACGTAACCGCACCGAAGTGGCGGCATGACGTCCAGCCGGGCTTCAGGATTTACTGAGCGCCTCTGATTTTTCCATACACTTCGTCATCGCTTCTATTACCGCAGCGCGGAAGCCACGTTCTTCCAGAACGCGTACGGCTTCAATCGTCGTTCCGCCAGGCGAGCACACCATATCTTTCAGTTCGCCGGGATGTTTTCCGGTTTCGAGTACCATTTTCGCCGATCCCATGACGGCCTGCGCGGCGAATTTATAAGCCTGAGCGCGAGGCATACCGCCCAGAACGGCAGCGTCCGCCATCGCCTCGATAAACATAAAGACATAGGCCGGCGAAGATCCGCTCACGCCAACCACCGGATGGATCATCGGCTCAGCAATCACTTCCGCCTCGCCAAAGCAGCGGAAAATATTCAGGACATCAGCCGTATCTTCCGGTGTGACCAGCGCGTTGGGCGTGACGGAGGTCATTCCTGCGTTAACCAGCGACGGCGTATTCGGCATAGCGCGAATGATTTTACGGTCGTGTCCCAGCGCGCGCGCAAGCTGATCAAGCGTTACGCCTGCGGCGATAGAGACCACCAGAGAGTCTTTGTTCAGGCTGGAGGAGATTTCACTGAGCACTTTCACCATAATGCCCGGTTTTACCGCGCCGAAAACGATATCCGCGACCTGAGCGACCTCCTGCGCGCTTTGCGCCGCATTAATGCCGTACTGGTCATGCAGGGCGGCAACTTTATCGGGGGAGGGGGTGTAGACCCAGATCTGACCGGGAAGTACCTGACCGCTGGCAATCAGTCCGCCAAGAATAGCCTTGCCCATATTACCGCAGCCAATAAAACCGATTTTCTTCTCCATCTCGTCACTCCCTATGTTTGTGTGTTATGGGGAATGGTTAGCTTAACGCGGATTGAAAACGGGCAGAAGGAGAAACAGCACTTTGATGAAAGACAAAAGCGCGAGACAATAAAAGATTGTATACCGTACGGGAGACATTATGACCATCTGGGTGGATGCGGATGCGTGTCCGAATGTCATTAAAGAAATTTTGTACCGCGCCGCCGAGCGGATGCAGTTGCCGCTTATTCTGGTTGCCAATCAGGCCTTGCGTGTGCCGCCTTCGCGTTTTATCCGCACGCTCCGCGTGGCCGCCGGGTTTGACGTGGCGGACAATGAAATTGTGCGTCAATGCGAAGCGGGCGATCTGGTGATTACCGCGGATATTCCGCTGGCGGCTGAAGTGCTGGAAAAAGGCGCTGCGGCTCTTAATCCCCGGGGAGAACGCTATAGCGACGCCACGATTCGCGAACGTCTGACGATGCGTGACTTTATGGACACGCTACGCGCCAGCGGCGTACAAACGGGGGGACCAAACACTCTCTCGCCGCGCGATCGTCAGCATTTTGCCGCCGAGCTGGATAAGTGGTGGCTGGAAAGCCAGCGTAAAAAATAAATCGTGTAATGAAAAATTTACAGTTTATTCATTTCTGATTCTTGCTATAGTACTAATATTGTGACTTTAGTACTTTAATGTAAATTATTGTTTACATTTATGCGTTGTACTAGTTAGATGATATGATTATAACATTGCTGATATCAAATCCTGCGTATGCGCAGTTCCTGGGGGAACGCCTGCTATGATGCAACCTCTTTATCTTGTTGGCCCGCGGGGCTGTGGGAAAACCACCATCGGTATGGCGCTGGCGCAGGCAACCGGTTTTCGGTTTGCAGATACCGACCGCTGGCTGCAATCGCACGTGCAGATGAGCGTCGCTGATATCGTTGAAAAAGAAGGCTGGGGAGGGTTCCGCGCCCGGGAAACCGCGGCCCTGGAAGCGGTAAGCGCGCCTTCGACTGTTGTGGCGACGGGGGGCGGTATTATTCTCACGGAGTATAACCGACGTTATATGCACCGTGTTGGCGTAGTGATTTATCTGTGCGCGCCGGTATCCACGCTGGTTAACCGGCTTGAGGCTGAACCTGAAGCGGATCTGCGCCCGACCCTCACCGGCAAGCCGTTGAGCGAAGAGGTTCGGGAAGTGCTTGAGCAGCGTGACGCGTTGTATCGCGAAACGGCGCATTACATTATTGACGCGACGAAAACGCCGGCCCAGGTCGTTTCTGAAATTATTGCGGCGTTGCCGCCGTCGACGCAACGGTTACAGGGAGATGTCTATACTTAACGCTCACCCAGAATAAAGGAAACGCTATGCCAACCAGACCACCTTATCCGCGGGAAGCTTATATCGTCACCATTGAAAAAGGCACGCCGGGCCAGACGGTGACGTGGTATCAGCTACGGGCTGATCATCCGAAACCTGATTCGCTCATCAGCGAGCATCCGACCGCAGAAGAAGCGATGGATGCGAAAAAACGTTACGAAGATCCGGATAAATCATAGACGCATGAACCACTCGGAAGGGATTCCGGGTACCCCTAAATTGTATCTCCATCACATTCTTGAAACATTTATACTGGCAACTAAAACCGTAAATTAAGCGATAACAATACAATATTGGAGTTATTTGGAATCTTTACACAATACGTTGCTCATCTGCTGCTACGCTTTCTGAGATTTGTAGGGCAGGTAGCGCGGTGAGCGTGTGAATATTTGCCCGGGAATTACGACGAAGTAATAAGGTGGAATAAAAATGAGTGCGTCGTTGGCAATCCTCACAATCGGCGTTGTGCCAATGAGCGAAGTGTTACCGCTTCTGACGGAATACATCGACGAACAACACATCACCCATCATAGCCTGCTGGGAAAAATGAGCCGGGAAGACGTTATGGCGGATTACGCTGTAGAGCCTGGCGACGATCCGCTTTTGACGTTGCTGAATGATAACCAGATAGCCCATGTTTCCCGCCAGAAAGTGGAGCGAGATTTACAGAGCGTTGTCGAGGTGCTGGATAACCAGGGTTATGACGTCATTATACTGATGAGCACCGCGGCGATTAAAAGTATGGCAGCCCGTAATTCTATTTTGCTTGAACCGCTGCGTATTATTCCACCGCTTGTCGCCTCTATTGTGGATGGGCATCAGGTGGGCGTGATTGTGCCTGTTGCAGAACTTCTGGCGGCCCAGGAGAAAAAATGGCAGGTATTGCAAATGCCGCCGGTGTATTCGCTGGCGAATCCGGTTCACGGTTCTGAGCAACAGTTAATTGATGCCGGGCAGGCGCTATTGGATCAAGGCGCGGACGTCATTATGCTGGATTGTCTGGGTTTTCATCAGCGTCATCGGGATATTTTACAGCAGGCGCTGGATGTGCCGGTTTTACTCTCTAATGTTTTGATTGCGCGGTTAGCTTCAGAACTGCTTGTCTAATTTTACGTGACAGGCCGAACGTCAGGACTCTATATTGGGTGTTAATTTAATAACGAGACGGGGCCTGATTATGCTACAAAGTAATGAATACTTTTCCGGGAAAGTGAAGTCTATTGGATTTACCAGCAGTAGCACCGGCCGGGCCAGCGTTGGTGTGATGGCGGAAGGGGAGTATACCTTTGGCACCGCCGACCCCGAAGAGATGACGGTTGTGAGCGGCGCGTTGAAGATACTGTTGCCGGGAACTGTCGAATGGAAAGTGTATACAGCCGGTGAGGTGTTTAACGTGCCTGGCCACAGCGAGTTTCATCTACAGGTTGCTGAGCCCACCTCGTATCTGTGCCGCTATTTGTAACGGTGAGTCCCCTCTCCGGCGGAGAGGGACCCTCTGGTTAGCGCTGCGCTTCGCCGCCTAATCCTTCCACCAGGCTTTGAATCAGCGCCGCCAGCTCGCCGGTCATCAGGATAAAGTCCGCGTCAAAACGTTGGGCAAAATCTTCCCGGTCGATATCTTCGTTCTGATCGCGCAGCTCGTCGCAGAATTTCAGACGCTTAATGGAGCCGTCGTCGCACATGACGAATTGAATACGCTGCTGCCAGTCGAGCGCCAGCTTCGTGACCACTTTACCCGCTTCAATATGAACGGCGATCTCGTCGCTGACCAGATCCTGCTTTTTCGCGCGGATCACGCCGCCATCTTCCAGCATCGCTTTCAATTCGGCTTCGTCCAGCAACTGGAAACCCTGAGCGACCGTACCGGAGCGCACCCACTCGGTGAGCGTCAGCTCAATCGGGTTTTCCAGCGCCAGCGGGACGACCGGCAGCGAGCCAAGACTTTTACGCAGTAGCGCCAAAGTATCTTCCGCTTTTTTCGCGCTGGCGCAGTCAACCATAATCAGGCCGTTAACGGTATCAATCCACATCATTGTCTGACTGAAGCGGCTAAACGCGCGCGGCAGCAACGAATGCAACACTTCATCCTTCAGGGAATCTTTTTCCGTCTTCTTCAGCTTGCGTCCCTGATCGGCTTCCAGTTTCTGGATTTTCGCCTCCAGAGCCTGTTTGATCACTGGCGATGGCAGGATTTTCTCTTCTTTGCGCGCGCAAATAATAATTTGGCCATTGGCGGTGTGCGTTAACGCATCGCTGTGAGAGCCCATCGGCGGAACCCAGCCCATTTTGACCATATCCTGGCTACCGCATGGGGTAAACGTCATTGAGGTGAGCTGTTTCTCCATCTCTTCGGCGCGTAATGTAATATCGCGGCTAAGACGGTAAACCATTAAATTTTTGAACCACAGCATGATAATTTCCACGGCCTTGTCGTTAAATCCAGACGGTATAGTAACGAATTGTCGGCAGGCTTGCATTGCCAATCAGAACGGTGAATTCTACCCTGTTGATATTCCCAAAAAATGAGGAGCGGTATGTGCGTATTGGTATCGATTTAGGCGGCACAAAAACGGAAGTCATTGCGCTTGATGATGCAGGAGAGCAGCGGTTTCGCCATCGTCTGCCTACGCCGCGGGAGGATTATCAGCAAACGATAGAAACCATCGCTACGCTGGTCGACATGGCGGAACAGGCGACCGGCCAGACCGGTAGCGTCGGCATTGGCATTCCCGGTTCTCTCTCGCCTTACACCGGCGTGGTAAAAAACGCTAACTCTACGTGGCTTAACGGCCAGCCGTTCGATAGCGATGTGAGCCGTCGTCTGAAGCGTGAAGTGCGGTTAGCCAACGATGCCAATTGCCTGGCGGTATCAGAGGCGGTGGATGGCGCGGCGGCGGGGGCGCAAACGGTATTTGCGGTGATTATCGGTACCGGGTGTGGTGCGGGCGTAGCGCTAAATGGCCGGGCGCACATCGGCAGCAACGGTACGGCAGGTGAATGGGGCCACAATCCGTTGCCGTGGATGGATGACGATGAGTTGCGTTACCGCGAAGAAATTCCCTGTTATTGCGGTAAACAAGGCTGTATCGAAACCTTTATTTCCGGTACGGGATTTGCCACGGATTACCAGCGTTTGAGCGGTAAAGCGCTAAAAGGCGATGAGATTATTCGTCTGGTCGACGCGCAGGACGCCGTGGCGGAACTGGCGTTAAGCCGTTATGAGCTGCGGCTGGCGAAAGCATTATCTCATGTCGTGAATATTCTGGATCCGGATGTCATTGTGCTGGGCGGTGGTATGAGCAATGTTGAGCGCCTGTACAAGACGGTTCCGTCGCTGATGAAATCGTTTGTTTTTGGCGGCGAGTGCGAGACGCCGGTACGTAAGGCGCGGCATGGCGATTCAAGCGGCGTGCGCGGCGCGGCCTGGCTGTGGCCGCTGGCGTAACGTTTCTAGCCGGATAGCGTCATCCGGCAACCGGCGTGACCGATGGCTGCTTGTGTTTTAGACGTCCGTATACCAGCAACGACGACATGGCGGAAAACGAGAGCAGGGCGGCGGGAAGCGCTACATAGTGGTACGCAAAACCTAGCGTCAGCATCAGCCCGCCGCACCAGGCGCCAATCGCGCTACCGAGATTAAAGGCGATTTGCCCTCCCGCCGCGCCCAGCAGTTCGCCGCCTTTGGCGTTTTGCAGCAGCAGGATTTGCAGCGGCGCAGAGAGCGCAAACAGACCAGCGCAGCAGATAAACGCGAAAGTCAGCGATGCTGTTTTGTATCCGCTGAAGAAAAAGAGCGCCATGAGAGAGAGCACGATAATGAGGTCAGTCACTACCGCGATGCGCAGTGGAGTATATCTGCCGGAGAGTTTGCCGCTTAACAGATTGCCTAACACCATCCCCAGCCCGACCAGCATCATAATAAACGTCATGCTCGTCTCCGAAAAACCGGAGATGTACATCATAAATGGCTTGATATAGCTGAACCAGGCAAAAACGCCCGCATTGCCGAACATCGTGGCGGCGAAAATGAGCCACGGCGCGGGGCTACGCAAGAAGTGGAACTGCTCGCGCAGGCTGCCTTGGGCTTTGTCGCGAATATCCGGCACCCAGAAGAAAATCGCGGTGAGCACGGCGATGTTGAAAACCGCGATCAATAAAAAGGTGTAGCGCCAGCTAAATTCCTGGCTCAGGTAAGTGCCGACCGGAATGCCCACCAGATTCGCCACCGTCATCCCTGAAACCATACCCGCGACGGCGGCGGTGACTTTCCCGGGGCGGATAATCTTTGACAGGACAATGGCGCCGACGCCAAAAAAGGCGCCGTGCGGAAAGCCGGAAACCAGTCTGCCGACGGCGAGCATCAGATATGACGAGGAAAAGGTAAATATGGCATTGCCCATCACGCACAGCGTTACCAGAAACAGCAGTATATGTTTAAGCGAAAAGCGGCTGGAAAAGAGCGCCATAACAGGCGCGCCCAGCACGACGCCGAAGGCGTAAAACGAGATCATATGCCCGGCGGCGGGAATCGTTATCCCGACATCGCGTGCCAGCTCCGTCAGCACGCCCATAATGCCAAACTCGGCCATCCCCAGTCCGAACGTACCCAGCGCCAAAGAAAAAATAACTTTTTTCATACCACCTGCCGAAAATAAAGGCGCATGTTGCGCGCTGTGGCTGTGAATTGTCACAGCCAATCAACGTATAGCTTGCGGATAAGCGCGAGGTAATACCATTCCTTATCCGTCTTTGTGTATTCATTATTATGCTATGTCATGACGGTATGCTGTGCGCAGGATGACACTCGCGTTACTCCACGGCAAACGCTTTGTCCAGTTTGCTATAACCAAGCCCATTGATTTTTTTCACTTTTATCTGCACGGGGATACGTTCTTTCATGGCTTCCACATGGCTAATCACACCGATGGTCTTCCCGCTGGCATTCAGCGCGTCGAGCGCATCCAGCGCGGCGTCCAGCGTTTCGCTATCAAGCGTGCCGAAGCCTTCGTCGAGGAACAAAGAATCAATGCGCGTTTTATGGCTGACCAAATCTGATAACGCCAGCGCCAGCGCCAGGCTGACCAGGAAACTTTCGCCGCCTGATAACGTTCGCGTATCGCGCACGGCGTCGGCCTGCCAGGTATCGACAACCTCCAGTTCCAGCGCGTCGCTGGCTTTGCGCTGCAATAAATAACGGCCATGCAGGCGGGTGAGCTGATGATTCGCCAGCCAGACCAGATTATCCAGCGTCAGTCCCTGGGCGAATTTGCGGAACTTATCACCTTCTTTAGAGCCGATCAGCGCATTGAGATAGCCCCAGTCTTCCACTTGCTGAGAGGCTTGCTTCATTTCCGCCATCAGCGCCCGTTGGCGCTGCCGATTATCTGCATCCTGTTTAATTTGCTGGCGGATTTCCCCCTGGCGTGTCGTGTTTTCACGCAGTTGTTGCGCCAACTGCGCCAGCCGCTGCGCGAGCTGCTCTGCCGTACACGTTGGGTCCAGACCGGCGGGCGGCTGTTGCTGATGGTCAGCCAGCGCCTGCGCGGACTGCGCGCTTAACGCCTTCGCTTGTTGTAGCTGACTTTCCAGCGTTTGTTGTTGTTTTTCCAGACGGGTCACGGTCTCTTCATCCAACAACGCCGCCAGGAACGTTGCCTGGCTGTCAAACGGGCTATTTTTTAACGCCGCATCAAAGTGCGCTATCGCCTCGGCGGCGCGCTGCTGTTCCTGCGTCGTCTGTTCCTGCAGGGTTTGCAACTGGCTTTGTAATGACACGCACTCATCATGCGCCTGCCGCCAGTTATCCAGCGGCACGTCGTCGTCGGAATCCGCGGTATCCGTTTGCGGTAGCGTCTCCAGCAACGGGGCAAGCCTGTCGATCTGCGTTTGCAAATCCGCGAACTCTGTCTGACGCTGTTGCCATATTTTCGCTTCGTCGGCGCGCTCATTCAGCCACGAAGCCTCGTTTTCTGGCGCAGGAAGGGAAAGCGTATACTGCGCCAAATCAGCCGTCAGCGAGGCCTGACGCTGCGCAATCTGCGCGGTAAAGCGCGCTACTTGTTCAGTATGCGCCGCGATTTGCGTTTGTAGAGCATGACGCTGGCTGAGCTGATCCAACTGTTGCTCATGCTCTTCCGCGGCGGTCAACCAGCCCGCGAGGTCTTCTTGCGGCTGGAGCTGAACGCCCAGCGTAGCGCACAGCGTTTGCCATTCCTCAGTAAGCGCTTGCTCCTCCTGCAACAACGACTGCGCCTCGCTTTCATCCCGCTGTAATTGTTGCGTTAAGGCATCTAACTGTCCTCGCAGCGCAGCGCCTTCTTCCGCCAGCGTTTTGACCTCTTTTTCCAGCGCGTCGCGGCGGGTTTGATTCGCGCTCAGCTCCAGCGCCTGATAGGCGGCGATGGCGGGGTGTGTCGTCGAGCCGCAAAGCGGACACGGCTGGCCGGACTGTAAGTGCGCCCGCTGGCTTTCCAGATCTTTGATGCGCGCCTCCTGCTCGCAAATAGTGCGAACGTCCGCAAGCTCCTGCGCTTTAGTCTTATAACTCAGGCGCTTATCCGCCAGACGTTGGGTGTATTGCGCCTGCTCCTGATGATGACGCGCGATAGCTGCCTGTAGCTGCGCCTGACGCTTTTGTTTCGGGACAATTTGCCCCTGAAGCGCGGCGAGACGATGGCGTAGCGGACGCTGTCGGGTATGCAATGCTCTGGCTTCCGCCAGCGCCTGTGGCGTGAGGTCGAGCGTGAGCGGCGGTAGCGCATCACGCTGACGCGTATCGCTCAGCAACTGCTGTTGCCATTGGCTCAGTTGCGCCCGGTCGTGGGATTGTTGTGTTAACAATGCTCGCCAACCCGCCAGTTCGCTGCGCCAGACGCGGATGCCGTCGTGTTCCGCCAGCCATGTCTTCAACCGCTGCCCTGTGGCGTTCAGTTGGGTGAATTGTCGATGCGCGCAGGCGCGGATACGCTGGCGCAGGCGATACGCACTTTGTAAGCGAGCATTCACTTCATCACTGTGTTGGCGAACACGCTCAACGGCGCGGGTTTGTTCCTGAATGCGCTCCCAATGCGGGCGCAACTGGCGAGCAGGTTGCGCCAGCGTCAGCGCCGCGAGCTGCGGCTGCGCTTTTTCTCGCGCCTCTTGCGCCGCGTACAGCGCCTGCTGCCGGGCGTGTAATTCAGTGTGGAGTTCGTTTTTTCGGGTCAGCCAGTGAAGGTGCTGCTGCTGTCCCTGCTGGCTGGCCAGCAGGCGTTTCTCTTCGTCAGTAAGCGCCTGCAAACTGGCTTCCAGTTGCTGTAACTGTTCGTCCGCCAATAGGGCGACGCCGCTGGCCTGCGCTTGTAGCTTTTCCAGTTCGAGACGGGCTGATTTATGTTTTTCAAATACCTGTGCGGAGATCTGCCCGTAAATCTCAGTGCCGGTGAGCTCCTCCAGAAGCTCTGCGCGCTCTTTCGCTTTGGCGTTAAGAAAGGCGGCGAACTGCCCCTGTGATAACAACATCGAACGGGTGAAGCGCCCGTAGTCCAGCCCGGTCAACGTGGCGATCATCTCCAGTTTATCCTTTACCTTATCGGCAAAGATCTTTCCGTCTGAACACCGCGCCAGCTCCACGCGTGGGGCCTGGAGATTGCCGTCAGGCTGATTTCGGGCTCGGTTCTGGCTCCAGAACGCGCGCCAGGCCTCGCCTTTTACCTCAAACTCCACTTCGGCCAGACATTCTGCCGTATCGCGCGTCATCAAATCGTTTTGCGACTGCGATACCGTATTCAGGCGCGGCGTTTCGTGGTACAACGCCAGGCAGATGGCGTCAAGTAAGGTGGTTTTTCCCGCGCCGGTCGGGCCGGTAATGGCGAATAACCCGTTACTGGCAAACGGTTCGGCGGTAAAATCGACCTTCCATTCTCCTTTCAGCGAGTTCAGGTTTTTCAGACGCAAACTGAGAATTTTCATGCCTCATGCTCCTCATTCAACGCGTAGAGCGTGCTGGAAAAGAGCTGATTCAGGCGCTCGCGCTGCGGGGGATCTAACGCTTCCAGCGCCAGACGCCGCGCAAAAACCTCCTCCACGCTAAGCTCGCTTAATGTTTCCCGCCGCTCGTTCGCCAGCGAGCGCTCGCGCTGTTCGCGGCTACGGCGCACCAGTAATACCTCTACGGGTAGCGACTCCGTTAGCGTCTGTATTCTGCGTTGGATATCGTGCAGATAATCATCGGTGGTGATTTCAATATCCAGCCAGACGGGGGGCGATTGCTCAACGCCGCGCCACTGCTCAAGCTGTTCGGTAATTGACGCCAGGTCGCCTTTTAAAACCGCCAACGGTTGAGTCACGGGGACAGCCAGACTTTCGGTACTTTGCCATTTCCCCTGCTCGAAGGTCACCAGATGCACGCATTTGCTTTTGCCGCACTCATCAAAGCTGAGGGCGATGGGTGAGCCGCAATAGCGGATATGCTCTGTGCCGCCGACACATTGCGCGCGGTGAATGTGTCCCAATGCGATATAATCCGCTGGGGGGAAATGCTGCGCCGGAAAGGCATCCAGCGTACCGATATAAATGTCGCGAACCGCATCGCTTTTGCTGGCGCCGACGGTGGTTAAATGCCCCGTCGCGATAACCGGCAGCTTTCGTTCGCCGCGTAGCTGGCACGCTTCCCGATATTGCTGTTGATAATAATCGGCAATCGCATGAAGAAGTTGCTGCTGTTTCTCGCTGCCGGATAATCCCGCCTGACTGGTAAGAATGTCGCGCGGGCGCAAAAAGGGAATGGGGCACAGTACGGCGCCTGGAGAACCGTCGCGACGATGAAGTAGCTGCGGCGCATAGCCCGCGCTGGCGATCACGGTTGTATTGAGAAACGCCAGAATGTCGCGTGACTCGTTTAGTGTGGCGACGGAATCATGATTACCGGCCAGCACCACCAGATGACAGCCCGTTTGCTGTAAATTAACGACGAAACGGTTATAAAGTTCTCGGGCATAGCTTGGCGGCGAACCGGTATCAAAAATATCGCCAGCGACAATAATGGCATCCACCTGATGGGCCTGCGCGGTCTCCAGCAGCCAGTCCAGAAAAGCCTGATGCTCCGCGGCGCGGCTTTTACTGTAGAAATTTTGTCCCAGATGCCAGTCAGAGGTGTGGAGGATGCGCATAATTGTTCCATGCAAAAAAAGCGTGAACGGGATTATACACGCCATCCCCTCCATTTTTGGGCGCAATTTACCGCCGGTACACGGTAATGCACGGTTTCACCGGTGTCATAAATCATCAACATGCTGTCAAGGCCGCCTTTTTTTTCATAAATCTGTCATAAATCTGACGCATAATGGCGCGGCATTGATAACTAACGACTAACAGGGCAAATTATGGCGAGACGTATTCTGGTCGTAGAAGATGAGGCGCCGATCCGTGAAATGGTGTGCTTCGTGCTCGAACAAAATGGCTTTCAGCCCGTAGAAGCCGAAGATTATGACAGTGCGGTGAATAAACTTAATGAACCCTGGCCGGATCTCATCCTTCTTGACTGGATGTTGCCCGGCGGGTCAGGGTTACAGTTTATTAAACATCTCAAACGTGAAGCCATGACCCGGGATATTCCTGTGGTTATGCTGACCGCGAGAGGTGAGGAAGAAGATCGCGTGCGCGGGCTGGAAACCGGCGCTGACGATTACATTACCAAGCCGTTTTCCCCCAAGGAGTTGGTGGCGCGCATTAAAGCCGTTATGCGGCGTATTTCGCCGATGGCGGTCGAAGAGGTGATCGAGATGCAGGGACTGAGCCTTGATCCTGGATCTCACCGCGTGATGACCGGCGACAGCCCGCTGGATATGGGGCCGACCGAATTTAAATTACTCCATTTCTTTATGACGCACCCGGAACGGGTTTACAGCCGCGAACAGCTACTCAATCATGTCTGGGGCACCAATGTGTACGTTGAAGACCGGACGGTCGACGTGCATATTCGCCGTTTGCGTAAGGCGCTGGAGCACAGCGGCCACGACCGGATGGTGCAAACGGTACGCGGGACAGGGTATCGTTTTTCGACCCGCTTTTAATGCCTTTTCCGCCAGTAGAACACAGGTTTCTGGCGGGGAAGGCTTTCCATTCTTGAGGGAGTATGACGCGTGCTGGAACGGCTGTCATGGAAAAGGCTGGTGCTGGAGCTGGTGCTCTGTTGCATCCCCGCGCTTATCCTTAGCGCTTTTTTTGGTTATCTGCCGTGGTTTTTACTGGCGGCGGTGACGGGACTGCTTGTCTGGCATTTCTGGAATTTATTACGCCTCTCCTGGTGGCTTTGGGTCGACAGAAGTATGACGCCGCCGCCGGGACGGGGAAGTTGGGAACCGCTGTTATACGGTTTACACCAGATGCAGTTGCGAAATAAGAAGCGTCGCCGCGAGCTGGGGAACCTGATTAAACGTTTTCGCAGCGGCGCGGAGTCGCTGCCTGATGCCGTGGTACTGACCACAGAAGAGGGCGGTATTTTTTGGTGTAACGGTTTGGCGCAACAGATACTGGGGCTACGCTGGCCGGATGACAACGGGCAGAATATTCTCAATCTACTGCGTTATCCGGAGTTTACCCAGTATTTAAAAACGCGTGATTTCACCCGTCCGCTTCATTTGGTGCTCAATACCGGGCGGCATCTGGAGATCCGCGTCATGCCTTATACCGATAAACAACTCCTGATGGTGGCGCGCGATGTGACGCAAATGCATCAGCTTGAAGGCGCCAGACGTAACTTTTTCGCCAACGTTAGCCATGAGTTGCGTACGCCCTTGACGGTATTGCAAGGCTATCTGGAAATGATGCAGGAACAGGCGCTGGAGGGGGCGACGCGAGAGAAAGCGCTGCATACGATGCGCGAGCAAACGTATCGTATGGAAGGGCTGGTAAAACAACTGCTTACGCTGTCTAAAATTGAGGCGGCCCCGGCGCTGTTATTAAATGAAAAAGTGGATGTACCGATGATGCTGCGGGTCGTGGAGCGTGAAGCGCAGACGCTCAGCCAGCAGAAACATACCTTTACGTTTGAGGTCGACGATAGTCTTAGCGTTCTGGGCAATGAAGAGCAGCTACGTAGCGCGATCTCAAACCTGGTGTATAACGCAGTAAACCATACGCCGGCGGGAACGCATATTACGGTGAGCTGGCGACGTGCCGCGCATGGCGCTGAATTTTGCATTCAAGATAACGGTCCGGGGATTGCTGCCGAGCATATTCCTCGTCTGACCGAACGCTTCTACCGCGTCGATAAAGCGCGTTCGCGGCAAACGGGCGGCAGCGGCCTGGGATTGGCGATTGTGAAACATGCGTTGAATCACCATGAAAGCCGCCTTGAAATCGACAGTTCGCCTGGCAAAGGAACGCGATTTAGCTTTGTGCTGCCGGAACGTTTAATTGCCAAAAATAGCGATTAATTGCCTTTCGTAAGTATAACTTTCCATAAGCCAGCGGATGCTGGCTTATTTTCTTTGCAGTTAAGACGGGCTCGTTGAAACATTCAACGTTTGGTGATTTTTTGTTCGCATGATTAGCCATAACTTTTTCATGAGAATGGTGTTTTATTCTGGTTGTAAATTTCATATCGCTATATTCATCTGGTTTTTAGATCCCACCTTGCTTTAAAACGTTATAAGCGTTTAAATTGCGCTTCAGGTGCTGTCATTACGACTGCATTTGCGCGGTAAATCGAAAAACAATTCTTCGCCGCATCGGTCCGGGAGCTTTTCCCGCTGAAATTGATAAAAAACGCCGCTTTATAATCCTCCGGGAAAGGCAAAAATTTTAATGTTTACAACATCACCATCCACAGGCAGTAAGACTTTATGACCCATCAGTTAAAATCGCGCGATATCATCGCCCTGGGCTTTATGACATTTGCGCTGTTCGTTGGCGCAGGCAATATTATCTTTCCTCCTATGGTCGGTTTGCAGGCGGGTGAACACGTCTGGACAGCCGCTATTGGCTTTCTGATTACCGCCGTGGGGCTACCGGTTCTTACTGTTGTGGCGCTGGCGAAAGTCGGCGGCGGGGTAGACAGCCTCAGTACGCCGATTGGTAAAGTGGCGGGACTCCTGCTGGCGACCGTTTGCTATCTGGCCGTCGGGCCGTTATTTGCGACGCCGCGTACCGCGACGGTGTCGTTTGAAGTCGGTATCGCTCCGTTGACCGGCGATTCTGCAATGCCGTTGCTGATTTACAGCGTGGTCTATTTCGCTATCGTTATTCTGGTTTCCCTCTATCCGGGTAAGCTGCTGGATACGGTGGGGAATTTCCTGGCGCCGTTGAAAATTATTGCGCTGGTCATCCTTTCCGTCGCGGCTATCGTTTGGCCTGCCGGTCCAATCAGCAACGCCCTGGACGCTTATCAGAATGCGGCCTTTTCTAACGGATTTGTGAACGGCTATCTGACGATGGATACGCTGGGCGCGATGGTGTTTGGTATCGTTATTGTGAACGCGGCGCGTTCTCGCGGCGTGACCGAAGCGCGCCTGTTGACGCGTTACACGGTCTGGGCCGGCCTGATGGCGGGCGTGGGGCTGACGCTGCTTTACCTTGCCTTGTTCCGCTTAGGTTCTGACAGCGCGACGCTGGTCGATCAGTCAGCGAACGGCGCGGCGATTCTTCATGCCTACGTTCAGCATACCTTTGGCGGCGCGGGAAGCTTCCTGCTGGCGGCGCTGATCTTTATCGCGTGTCTGGTGACGGCGGTGGGGCTGACCTGCGCCTGCGCTGAGTTTTTCGCGCAGTATATTCCGCTGTCTTACCGCACGCTGGTTTTTATTCTCGGCGGCTTCTCTATGGTGGTGTCAAACCTCGGACTGAGCCATCTGATTCAAATCTCCATTCCGGTGCTGACGGCTATCTATCCGCCGTGTATCGCACTGGTTGTATTAAGTTTTACCCGCTCATGGTGGCATAATTCCACCCGCATCATCGCGCCGGCCATGTTTATCAGTCTGCTTTTTGGTATCCTTGACGGCATCAAAGCATCTGCCTTTGGCGATATGCTGCCAGCCTGGAGTCAGCGTTTGCCGCTGGCGGAACAGGGACTGGCGTGGTTGATGCCAACGGTGGTGATGGTGATCCTGGCGATTATCTGGGATCGCGCGGCGGGTCGGCAGGTGACCTCCAGCGCTCACTAAAATCGCTGACATATGTGTACACCACGGGGCTTAACGCCCCGTGGTTTTTTATTGTGTTGATAGGTCAGAAATTGATGGAAAGCAATAATAAGCTAAAGCGTGGGCTGAGCACCCGGCACATTCGCTTTATGGCATTAGGTTCGGCAATCGGCACCGGCCTGTTTTACGGCTCGGCGGACGCCATCAAAATGGCGGGGCCGAGCGTGCTGTTGGCCTATATTATTGGCGGGGTCGCGGCATATATCATTATGCGCGCATTGGGGGAAATGTCCGTTCACAACCCTGCCGCCAGCTCATTTTCGCGCTATGCGCAGGAAAACCTCGGCCCGCTTGCGGGCTATATTACCGGCTGGACCTACTGTTTTGAGATCCTGATCGTCGCCATTGCCGACGTGACCGCGTTCGGCATTTATATGGGGGTCTGGTTCCCCGCCGTGCCGCACTGGATTTGGGTGCTTAGCGTGGTGCTGATCATTTGCGCCATCAACCTGATGAGCGTCAAGGTGTTCGGCGAGCTGGAGTTTTGGTTCTCCTTCTTCAAAGTCGCCACCATTATTATCATGATTGTCGCGGGTATCGGCATCATTGTGTGGGGAATTGGCAACGGCGGGCAGCCCACCGGCATTCATAACCTGTGGAGCAACGGCGGCTTCTTCAGCAATGGCTGGCTGGGAATGATCATGTCGCTGCAAATGGTGATGTTCGCTTACGGCGGGATTGAGATTATCGGTATCACCGCCGGGGAAGCGAAAGACCCGGAGAAATCCATTCCGCGCGCCATTAACTCAGTACCGATGCGTATCCTGGTATTTTATGTCGGCACGCTGTTCGTCATTATGTCTATCTATCCGTGGAATCAGGTCGGCACAAACGGCAGCCCATTTGTGCTGACGTTCCAGCATATGGGGATTACCTTCGCCGCCAGCATTCTGAACTTTGTGGTATTGACCGCCTCGCTTTCCGCTATCAACTCCGATGTGTTTGGCGTAGGCCGTATGCTGCATGGTATGGCGGAGCAGGGGAGCGCGCCGAAAGTCTTTGCCAAAACGTCACGCCGTGGTATTCCGTGGGTCACTGTGCTGGTGATGACGATTGCGCTGCTGTTTGCGGTTTACCTGAACTACATCATGCCGGAAAACGTCTTCCTGGTGATTGCCTCGCTGGCGACGTTTGCGACGGTATGGGTATGGATTATGATCCTGCTGTCGCAAATCGCCTTCCGCCGTCGTTTACCGCCGGAAGAGGTAAAAGCGCTGAAGTTTAAGGTGCCGGGCGGTGTCGTAACGACGATAGCTGGGCTGATTTTCCTGGTCTTCATTATTGCGCTTATCGGCTACCATCCGGATACCCGCATCTCACTGTATGTGGGCTTCGCCTGGATAGTTCTGCTGTTGATTGGCTGGATATTTAAACGCCGTCGCGACCGTCAATTGGCGCAGGCGTAGTCGTTTTTCTCTGCCTTATCCGGTCTGCAGGCAACGGCAGGCCGGATAAGCGGAGCCGCTTCTCCTCCTGGAGTCTCCTCCCCTAATAAACCCCTGGATGATGAGTTATCCTTTAAATCTCTATGGCAAGGTGGCCCCATTTTCAGTAGAGGGGATACGAGATGTTGAATGCCTGGCACTTACCGGTTGCCCCATTTGTGAAGCAACATAACGACAAATTAACCATTACGCTGTGGCTGAGCGGAGAAAATCCGCCGTCTCGCGTGACGTTGCGCTCAGAATTCGATAATGAAGAAATCTCACTGGCGATGCGCAAACAGCGCCGCCAGCCGCAGCCGGGCGTGACGGCGTGGCGAGCGACGCTCAATATCGCGTTAGGGCAACCCCGTCGCCGTTACAGCTTTAAATTGCTTTGGCATGATCGCCAGCTTTGGTTTACGCCGCAGGGATTTAGCCGTTTTCCGCCTGCGCGTCTGGAACAATTTGCCGTTGATGCGCCGGATAGCGGCCCGCAGTGGGTCGCCGATCAAATTTTTTATCAGATCTTCCCGGATCGTTTTGCCCGCAGCGCGACGCGTGAAGCCGATCAGGACCGGGTGTACTACCATCATGCCGCAGGTCAGGAGATTGTGCTGCGCGACTGGGACGATCCTTTAACCCCCCAGGCGGGCGGTTCCACCTTTTACGGCGGCTGTCTGAATGGCATTTGTGAGAAGCTGCCGTATCTGAAAAAACTGGGCGCCACAGCGCTATATCTGAATCCGGTATTTACCGCGCCGAGCGTCCATAAGTACGACACGGAAGATTATCGCCATGTCGATCCGCAATTTGGCGGCGATCGGGCGCTGCTACGCCTGCGGCGTGAAACCCAGGCGCAGAGCATGAGGCTGGTGCTGGATGGCGTGTTTAATCATAGCGGCGACTCGCATGCGTGGTTTGACAGGCATAACCGCAGCACTGGCGGCGCGTGCCATCACCCGGACTCGCCGTGGCGCGACTGGTACTCCTTTTCACCACAAGGCGTGGCGCTGGACTGGCTGGGTTATCCGAGCCTGCCGAAACTCGATTATCAATCAGAAACGCTGGTGGATGAGATCTATCGCGGTGAGGACAGTATCGTTCGTCACTGGCTAAAGGCTCCGTGGAATATGGACGGCTGGCGGCTGGATGTCGTACATATGCTGGGCGAGGCGGGCGGGGCGCGCCATAATTTGCAGCACGTTGCCGGCATTACCCGGGCGGCAAAAGAGGCGCAGCCTGAAGCCTATATTGTGGGGGAACATTTCGGCGATGCGCGGCAGTGGCTACAGGCCGATGCGGAAGATGCCGCCATGAATTATCGCGGCTTCACCTTCCCGCTGTGGGGATTTCTCGCCAATACTGATATCGCTTACGAACCACAGCATATCGATGCCCGGACCTGTATCGCGTGGATGGATAACTACCGCGCCGGGCTGTCACATCAGCAACAACTGCGTATGTTTAATCAACTCGACAGCCATGATACTGCGCGCTTTAAAACTCTGCTGGGTAAAGACGCGGCGCGCCTGCCGCTGGCGGTGGTCTGGCTGTTTACCTGGCCCGGCGTGCCATGTATTTATTACGGTGATGAAGTCGGCGTGGACGGCGCAAATGACCCCATGTGCCGCAAACCGTTCCCGTGGGATGAACGCAAGCAGGACGGCAACTTGCTGGCGCTGTACCAGCGTATGGCGAAACTGCGTCAGCGCAGCCTGGCGCTGCGTCGTGGCGGATGCCAGGCGCTGTATGCCGAAGGTGACGTAGTGGTATTCGTGCGGGTTTATCAGCAGCAGCGGGCGCTGGTGGCGATTAACCGGGGCGAAGCCTGTGAAGTGGCGCTGGAAGCGTTGCCGTTGCTGAACGTGGCCGGATGGCAATGTAAAACGGGAAGCGGTGACATCCGCGAGGGAAGACTTAGTTTACCCGCGATTTCCGCGACGGTATGGATGAATCGTTGAGGTGAGGTGGTTCGTAATACCTCACGCATAAAAAAGGCTCGCATTCGCGAGCCTTTTATCAATGCACTGACTTACAGGCTGGAAATGTTCTCAGCCAGGTATTTAGCCACGCCGTCCGGAGAGGCGTTCATGCCTTCTTTGCCTTTTTCCCACTGCGCCGGGCAGACATCGCCGTGCTCTTCGTGGAACTGCAGCGCGTCGACCATACGCAGCATTTCGTCGATGTTACGACCCAGCGGCAGATCGTTTACGACCTGGTGGCGAACAATACCGTTAGCGTCAATCAGGAAGGAGCCGCGCAGCGCAACGCCTTCGTCCGGATGTTCGATACCGTAAGCTTTCTGAATTTCACGCTTCACGTCAGCAACCATTGCGTATTTCACCGGGCCAATGCCGCCTTTATCGACAGGGGTGTTACGCCATGCGTTGTGGACGAACTCAGAGTCGAAAGAAACGCCGACCACTTCAACGCCGCGCTTCTGGAATTCTTCATAACGTTTATCGAAGGCGATCAGCTCAGACGGGCAAACAAAAGTGAAGTCCATCGGCCAGAAGAACAGAACGGTTGTTTTACCATTGGTGTGCTGTTTGAAGTTGAATTTATCAACAATCTCACCGCTACCCAGTACCGCCGCAGCGGTGAAATCCGGGGCCTGACGAGTAACCAGTACCATAATAATTCTCCTGCAATATTAAGGGTTTTAGAACGCAACGCGGGCAGTATAGGGAGGGCGAAGCGACAAAACAATGCGGTCTTGACAATCAATGAGACAGCTTTTGCCTATCGATCGGTTCATTATAAATCGTAATGATGACCCCTTTATGACAGCGAACCATCTTTCTGCCAACGGCGGATCTGACGCACGCCCTCGCTATCAGGCCGTCACAGCGCTTTGCGGGCGGCCTGTGCCATCATACGCGGATAAAAATGCCAGAAGCGCTCTTCTAACGCGTCGTAGTGCGCGTCCAGATCGTACCAGGAATCACGCAAGGCATCCAGCCGGGGACGGCGATTCGCCATGCCATTCAGCACGTTTTGAATGAAATCCATATCGCGATACCGCTCTAACCATTTTTCTGACCAAAGATAATCATTCAGGTTGACAAAGCGCGGCGGGGAGTCGGGCAGAATCGTCGCGACCTGCGCATGGGCGTAGCCGACAAACGCCTGAAGTGGAAAATCAGGAGAGATTTGCGTCCAGTGGCGCGATAAAAAATGATCCCACATGACGTCCAGCGTAATGGGCGCCACGCGCCGCGTTTCATGGCGGAACCACTCTCGCGCCTCACGAACTTCCGGCAGGTTGTCGGTCATGACGTCAATACGCCGATGCATATAAATACCCTCTACCACGTCAGGAGGATAATGTGTTGCCGGGTTACCGCGGACAAAATCGGCCAGCAGATTACCGGAAAGCGAGCTGTCGGCAAGGTGCGCCAGATGCAGGTGAGCAAGAAAATTCATTATTGATTCTCTGTCCAAAAAGCGGGTAACGGTTGCAGCGGGAACGCCCCGGCACTAGACTACCCGCCTCTTATTTTAGTCTGAGTCAGAGTCATGCGCGTTACCGATTTTTCCTTTGAACTACCCGAATCCCTGATTGCCCACTACCCACAGCCGGAACGCAGTCGCTGCCGTTTGCTGTCATTAGAGGGGCCGACGGGCGCGCTGACGCACGGTACTTTCACCGATCTGCTCGATAAGCTCAACCCTGGCGATTTGCTGGTCTTCAATAATACCCGCGTGATCCCGGCGCGGCTCTTTGGCCGTAAAGCCAGCGGCGGCAAGATAGAAGTGCTGGTCGAACGTATGCTCGATGATAAACGCATCCTGGCGCATATTCGCGCTTCTAAAGCGCCAAAACCGGGCACGGAACTGCTACTGGGCGACGACGAAAGTATTCACGCGACCATGACTGCGCGTCACGGCGCTCTGTTTGAAGTTGAGTTTAATGACCCGCGTCCGGTGCTGGATATTCTCAACGCCATCGGCCATATGCCGTTGCCGCCGTACATCGACCGTCCGGACGAGGACGCCGACCGCGAACTGTACCAGACGGTCTACAGTGAAAAACCGGGCGCCGTCGCCGCGCCGACCGCCGGGCTGCACTTTGATGAGCCGCTGCTGGCGGCGCTTCGTGAGAAAGGTGTCGAAATGGCGTTTGTTACGCTACACGTAGGCGCGGGCACTTTCCAGCCAGTGCGTGTCGATACCATTGAAGATCACATCATGCACTCCGAATATGCTGAGGTGCCGCAAGAGGTGGTCGACGCGGTGCTGGCGGCGAAAGCGCGCGGCAACCGCGTGATTGCGGTCGGCACCACCTCGGTACGCTCGCTGGAAAGCGCGGCGCAGGCGGCAAAAAGCGATTTGATTGAGCCATTCTTCGGCGATACGCAAATCTTTATTTATCCAGGTTATCAATACAAAGTGATTGATGCGCTGATCACCAACTTCCATCTGCCGGAATCGACGTTGATTATGCTGGTTTCCGCATTTGCCGGTTATCAACACACCATGAATGCCTATAAGACTGCGGTAGAACAAAAATATCGCTTTTTTAGCTACGGGGACGCGATGTTTATCACGTACAATCCGCAGGCTATTTTTGAGCGTCCGTAAGAAGGCTATCTCACTTGCCATTTTGACGCCGGGCAGTGCTCGCCATCCTCACGTACTGCGTGTACGCTCCGGTGGCTGTGCGCTGGCCGACCCCAAACTGGCTGCGCCGATGACGCCTTCGGGAATTTATTAGCTATGGAATCATTCCGTAGCGAGTCGTTAAACGTCGGACTGTTTTTCTGACGCAGGAGTGATAATGAAATTTGAGTTAGATACCACCGATGGTCGCGCGCGTCGCGGTCGTCTGGTGTTTGATCGTGGCGTAGTGGAAACGCCTGCTTTTATGCCTGTGGGTACTTACGGTACGGTAAAAGGCATGACGCCGGAAGAAGTGGAAGCGACCGGCGCGCAGATTATTCTCGGCAACACTTTCCACCTGTGGCTGCGCCCGGGTCAGGAAATCATGAAGCTGCATGGCGATCTGCACGATTTTATGCAGTGGAAAGGGCCGATTCTCACCGATTCCGGCGGCTTCCAGGTTTTCAGCCTCGGCGATATTCGTAAGATTACCGAGCAAGGTGTGCACTTCCGTAACCCGATCAACGGCGATCCGATTTTCCTCGATCCGGAAAAGTCGATGGAGATCCAGTACGATCTCGGTTCCGATATCGTGATGATCTTTGATGAATGTACGCCGTATCCGGCAGACTGGGACTATGCTAAACGCTCGATGGAGATGTCGTTGCGTTGGGCGAAGCGTAGCCGCGACCGTTTTGATAGCCTTGGCAATAAGAATGCGCTTTTTGGCATCATTCAGGGCAGCGTTTACGAAGATTTACGCGATATCTCGGTGAAAGGTCTGGTAGAGATTGGCTTTGATGGCTACGCTGTCGGCGGTTTGGCTGTCGGTGAGCCGAAAGCAGATATGCACCGCATTCTGGAGCACGTTTGCCCGCAGATCCCGGCTGACAAACCGCGTTACCTGATGGGCGTGGGTAAACCGGAAGATCTGGTGGAAGGGGTGCGTCGCGGTATTGATATGTTTGACTGTGTCATGCCAACGCGAAATGCCCGTAATGGTCATCTGTTTGTGACCGACGGCGTGGTGAAGATTCGTAATGCAAAGCATAAGAGCGACACCAGCCCGCTTGACGCCGAGTGCGATTGCTACACTTGTCGCAATTATTCACGCGCTTACTTGCATCATCTCGACCGTTGCAACGAAATATTAGGCGCGCGTCTCAATACCATTCATAACTTGCGTTACTACCAGCGTTTGATGGCGGGTTTACGCAAGGCTATTGAAGAGGGTAAATTAGAGAGCTTCGTAACCGAGTTTTACCAACGTCAGGGGCGACCCGTTCCACCTTTGAACGTTGATTAATTTTAATAATGAGGGAATTTGAATGAGCTTTTTTATTTCTGATGCGGTAGCGGCAACAGGTGCTCCGGCGCAGGGCAGCCCGATGTCTCTGATTTTAATGCTGGTGGTGTTTGGTCTGATTTTCTATTTCATGATCCTGCGCCCGCAGCAGAAGCGCACCAAAGAGCACAAAAAGCTGATGGACTCCATTGCGAAAGGTGATGAAGTTCTGACGAATGGCGGTCTGGTCGGTCGAGTGACCAAAGTAGCGGAAGCCGGCTACATTGCCATCGCGCTGAATGACACCACGGAAGTGGTTATCAAACGTGACTTCGTAGCTGCCGTTCTGCCGAAAGGCACCATGAAGGCGCTGTAATATTTCGTTTTCCCAAAGGGAACTGCCGTGTTAAACCGTTATCCTTTGTGGAAGTACATCATGCTGGTCGTCGTGATTATCGTCGGCCTGCTTTACGCACTTCCCAACCTGTATGGTGAGGATCCGGCTGTTCAAATCACTGGCGTGCGCGGCGTCGCCGCCAGTGAGCAAACGCTGATCCAGGTCCAGAAAACGTTACAAGAAGAAAAAATTCCCGCTAAGTCTGTGGCACTGGAAGAGGGCGCTATTCTTGCGCGCTTCGACACCACCGATACCCAGCTACGCGCCCGTGAAGCGCTGATGAGCGTGCTGGGGGATAAATATGTCGTGGCGCTTAACCTTGCGCCGGCTACGCCGCGCTGGTTGGCGGCTATTCACGCCGATCCGATGAAGCTCGGTCTTGATCTGCGCGGCGGCGTTCACTTCCTGATGGAAGTGGATATGGATACCGCGTTAGGTAAACTCCAGGAACAAAATATCGATAGCCTGCGCAGCGATCTGCGTGAAAAAGGCATTCCTTATACCACCGTTCGTAAAGAAAATAATTATGGGCTGAGCATCACGTTCCGTGACAGCAAAGCGCGTGATGAGGCGATCGCCTATCTGACGCCGCGTCATCGTGACCTGGTGATTTCCAGCCAGAGCGGCAATCAACTTCGCGCGGTAATGACCGATGCGCGCCTGAGCGAAGCGCGTGAATACGCCGTTCAGCAGAACATTAATATTCTGCGTAACCGTGTTAACCAACTGGGCGTCGCGGAGCCTGTCGTACAGCGTCAGGGCGCAGACCGTATTGTGGTTGAGCTGCCGGGTATCCAGGATACCGCTCGTGCGAAAGAAATTCTCGGCGCGACCGCGACGCTGGAATTCCGTCTGGTGAATACCAACGTTGACCAGGCCGCTGCTGCTGCCGGGCGCGTACCGGGTGATTCCGAAGTGAAACAGACCCGCGAAGGTCAGCCGGTGGTATTGTACAAACGCGTGATCCTCACCGGCGACCATATCACCGACTCGACGTCCAGCCAGGATGAATATAACCAACCGCAGGTTAACATCTCGCTGGATAGCGCAGGCGGCAATATCATGTCTAACTTCACTAAGGACAATATCGGCAAACCGATGGCGACCCTGTTTGTGGAGTATAAAGACAGCGGTAAGAAAGACGCTAACGGTCGCGCCGTACTGGTGAAACAGGAAGAGGTGATTAACATTGCCAACATCCAGTCTCGGCTGGGTAACAGCTTCCGTATTACCGGTATCAGCAACCCGAACGAAGCGCGTCAGCTCTCGTTGTTGCTGCGTGCGGGCGCCCTAATTGCGCCGATTCAGATCGTTGAAGAGCGCACCATTGGCCCGACTTTGGGTATGCAAAATATTAAGCAGGGCCTGGAAGCCTGTCTGGCCGGTCTGGTGGTCTCCATCCTGTTCATGATCTTCTTCTATAAGAAGTTTGGTCTGATTGCGACCAGCGCGTTAGTGGCTAACCTGGTGTTGATTGTCGGTATCATGTCGCTGTTGCCGGGGGCAACGCTCAGTATGCCGGGGATTGCGGGTATCGTGTTAACCCTTGCGGTGGCGGTCGACGCCAACGTTCTGATTAACGAACGTATCAAAGAAGAGTTGAGTAATGGCCGCACGGTACAGCAGGCGATAAACGAAGGCTATGCCGGCGCGTTCAGTTCCATCTTCGATGCGAACATCACGACGCTGATTAAAGTCATCATTCTGTATGCTGTCGGTACCGGGGCAATTAAAGGGTTCGCGATTACGACCGGTATCGGTGTGGCGACGTCGATGTTTACCGCGATTATCGGTACGCGTGCTATCGTAAACCTGCTATATGGCGGCAAGCGCGTCACTAAGCTGTCAATCTGAGGAGTGCGATGTGGCACAGGAATACACTGTTGAACAACTAAACCACGGCCGTAAAGTCTATGACTTTATGCGCTGGGACTTCTGGGCATTCGGCATCTCCGGGCTGTTGCTGATCGCGGCCATTGTCATTATGGGCGTACGCGGGTTTAACTGGGGGCTGGATTTCACCGGCGGCACGGTAATTGAAATCACGCTGGAAAAACCGGCTGAAATGGACGTGATGCGCGAAGCGCTGCAAAAAGCGGGCTATGAAGAGCCGCAGTTGCAGAACTTTGGCAGCAGTCACGACATTATGGTGCGTATGCCGCCAACCGAAGGTGAAACCGGTGGTCAGGTGCTGGGTAGCAAAGTGGTGACGATCATTAATGAAGCCACCAACCAGAACGCGGCCGTGAAGCGTATTGAATTCGTGGGGCCAAGCGTGGGCGCCGATCTGGCGCAAACCGGCGCTATGGCGCTGCTGGTGGCGTTGATCTCTATCCTCGTTTATGTCGGTTTCCGCTTTGAGTGGCGACTGGCGGCAGGGGTGGTCATCGCGCTGGCGCACGACGTGATCATTACGCTGGGGATATTGTCGCTTTTCCATATCGAGATTGACCTGACCATTGTGGCATCGTTGATGTCGGTGATCGGTTACTCGCTGAACGACAGTATCGTGGTCTCTGACCGTATTCGTGAAAACTTCCGCAAAATCCGTCGCGGGACGCCTTACGAAATCTTTAACGTGTCGCTGACCCAGACGCTACACCGCACGTTGATTACCTCCGGTACGACGTTAGTGGTAATTCTGATGCTGTACCTCTTCGGCGGTCCGGTACTGGAAGGCTTCTCGCTGACGATGCTGATCGGTGTCTCTATTGGTACGGCATCTTCTATCTATGTCGCATCGGCGCTGGCGCTGAAACTCGGTATGAAGCGCGAGCATATGCTGCAGCAGAAAGTCGAAAAAGAAGGGGCGGATCAGCCGTCCATTCTGCCGTAAGCTGGCGTTAACATGACTGAAAAAAGCCGCAACATCGCAGGGTGCTGCGGCTTTTTATTATCCAGAATAAACTCGATTGCATGAGGAACTATCATGGCTATCATCCCAAAAAACTACGCGCGCCTGGAAAGCGGCTATCGTGAAAAAGCGCTGAAGCTGTTTCCGTGGGTGTGCGGACGTTGTTCCCGTGAGTTTGTGTATTCAAATCTGCGTGAGCTGACGGTGCATCATATCGATCATGACCACACCAATAATCCGGAAGACGGCAGCAACTGGGAGCTATTGTGCCTCTACTGCCACGATCACGAGCATTCCAAATATACCGAAGCCGATCAGTATGGTTCGACGGTCATTGCCGGGGAAGATGCGCAAAAAGATGTCGGCGAGGCGACTTATAACCCGTTTGCCGATCTGAAAGCGATGATGAACAAAAAGAAATAAGCAGGCTGCTGACAAAGTTGTTGGTGCTGTTGAATGTTAGGTTACGCTTCGCTCCACCCAACGGAATCCGCAATATAAATGAACTATTGGTTTTCGTAGATCGGATGCAATCCGACATTTTTTCAGCCCCGGAGTTCGTCGCCAGCCCCCAAACGTCCTGTAACGCATACATTGTCACTGGAATCCCGATCGCAAGGTTGGGATTTTTTTGTTTTTAAGTCCTGCCGATACTGGCGAGCAGAGTAGAATCAGCGGTAAGCCGGGGCAACCCGGTGAGGCGCAATGTTGCGGGGGCTTGATCCCCGGTGGCCTTGTCGCTGGAAAGAGAAAACCCCCGCACATTGTTCGGTATTCACCGGCAACATTACGGGGGCTAACTTGACTCCAGACAAGTTGAGGATAGCCGCGAACCGTTGCCATTGCAACAAAGGCGGCAATATGACGCTCACAGAGTTGAGCATTACTATCTGGCACGATTTGGCGGCACCAACGCTGGTCGGGATTGCGACAGGTCTGTTTTTAGGCTGGTGGCATCGCCGGAAGTAATGTGAAGTGGGCGCGACTCGCCGCCGCATGGCAGCATGCGCCCGAAACGGGCCAGAGGGCGACCTCTGGCCTTTTTTGCAGGTTTAGAAGTTGTAACCCACGACCAGGTAGCCGCCCCAGCCGGTAGATTTCGCGCTGAAATCGCCGTCGCCCCAGTTCAGTTTGGCGCCATTCTGCCACTGTCCGCCGTTATGGAAGTAACGCGCAACGACCGAGTAGTGCCAGTGATCGTAGTTCAGCGCCAGGATATGGCTGGAAGCGATGGAGTTGCTGGTACGGTTCGGATCGTCGCCTAAATCAGATCCCCAGTCAAAGTTGGTAAAGCCGATATAGCTCAGTTTACCGCCCCACAGATCGGTGATGGGGACGAAGTATTTCACTTTGAAACGGTAGCCGTCCCATTCGTTTTCATTGGACGCGCCGTAGTTTTGCCACTGATATTTCGCATACACGTTCAGCGACAGGCCCATCGGCAGGCCGGTGTCGATATCAGTCCCCAGACCCATATACCACGTGCTCTGGCGGCTGGCTTTGTTATCGCCCATATCGTAGATGTAGTTGTTGGCGAAATACCACTCTTTAAACGGGCCGAAGCTCAGGTCTGCGCCGGTCAGCTTATCAATCGAGAAACGCGGTTCGATTTCCATGAACAGCGGAGAACCGTCGGACCAGATACCTTTATCGTTGCCGTTACCCCAATCAAAGGTTTTGGGAATATCGATATAGCCGTAGAAATCAAACCAGTCTTTTTTGGCAAATGCTTCATATTCCAGATAGACGTCGTTGTTCAATTTCGGCGAGAAACGGGTATGGTAGCTACCTACCACGTTTACGCTTTGGTGCCACCAGTCGGACAAATACTGCGGCTGATCATTTTCTGCTGCGTTAGCAGTAAAAGATGAGGTGAGCGCCAGCGCTGCGCTGACTGCGAGTAAAGTTTTTTTCATATGTATGCCACTGTTTGAAATCCCTTGCGGGAGTGAAAAGAACGCAATTTGCGTTTCTAAATATTTCGTGTTTCTGCGGAGCCTATTATAAAAATCATTGCTCACAAAAATATGTCTTGTTTCACATATCTATCATTTACGTAATCGATTGCGTTCACGTTTGCGCACTTTAGGCGCGGCGACAGTACTATCTTTCATGAATATTACCAATCCATGTCATAAATGACGGAAATGTCAGTAGGGCAACAAAAGTCGCGCGGGGGATGTTGCGGAACGCACAAAACGCTCCGCCAGAACGTTTATTGATTAACAGGCTGAATATCATGGATGCGAATGAAGCCTAACTGCGCCGGTGTGATCCCCTTCAACGGTAACGAAATATTGACATCACTGGGCGCCAGCAAGCTGGCAGGGGCATTTACCAGAAGGCTCTGTGCATTTACCTCCTGATAGTTCTCCGTAGTGCCCTGAATTTGCCCGTACTCTACGGTAGCGCTGAATGCCGGCAGCGGATCGCGGGACTCGCCCTGAATGCGTAACGTTGCGTGAGCGCCGTCTGCGACAGGCGTAATTTCCAGCAATGTCATACGTAGCGTACCGATCTGACTCTCCAGCCGGGCAGGCGTATTGGCGCCAGGCAACAAATAGACGCCGCGGGTTGACTCCGCATTCAGCTTATTTTGTTGGGTAATTTTTACCGTTTCCTGATTCAGTTGGGTCATCTCTTTATTCAGGGTGCTAATGCTTTGATGCATCTGGCGAACTTCGCTCTGCGGCGCGCAGGCGGTCAGGCTCAAGAGACTTCCCACCAGGAGAATTCTTAGGTAACGTCTTGTCATGTCGATCATTTCCTTCGTGGTCCGATAGCGTAATGGTAGTGCGCTATACGCACAAAGGCACCGATCCTTTATCTCAAAAGCGCTCCGCCTTTGTTGTCGCGCCAGTTCAGGGTAAAATAGTGTTTTCTAAATCATCTGGTCAGGACGCCGTATGCATTGCCCATTTTGTTTCGCCGTAGATACCAAAGTCATTGACTCTCGTCTTGTAGGCGAGGGCTCGTCCGTGCGCCGCCGTCGGCAGTGTCTGGTGTGTAATGAACGCTTTACGACCTTTGAAGTGGCTGAACTGGTCATGCCGCGCGTGATAAAAAGTAACGATGTGCGCGAACCCTTTAATGAGGATAAGCTGCGTAGCGGCATGTTGAGAGCGCTGGAAAAAAGACCCGTCAGCGCAGATGATGTTGAAATGGCATTGAACCATATTAAGTCACAATTACGTGCCACTGGGGAGCGTGAAGTTCCCAGCAAGATGATTGGCAACCTGGTCATGGAGCAGCTGAAAAAACTCGATAAAGTCGCGTATATTCGCTTTGCCTCCGTCTATCGCAGTTTCGAAGATATCAAAGACTTTGGCGAAGAAATCGCTCGCCTACAGGACTAAGCCATGCAGGATGAGTTTTACATGGCGCGAGCGCTCAAACTGGCGCAGCGTGGACGTTTCACCACTCACCCGAACCCTAATGTCGGCTGTGTCATTGTTAACAATGGCGACATCGTCGGCGAAGGTTATCACCATCGCGCCGGAGAGCCGCACGCCGAGGTTCATGCGCTGCGGATGGCGGGCGCAAAAGCCAAAGGCGCAACCGCCTATGTCACGCTTGAACCCTGTAGCCATCATGGGCGAACGCCGCCATGTTGCGATGCGCTGATTGCGGCCGGCGTCGCGCGCGTGGTCGCCGCGATGCAGGACCCGAACCCACAGGTCGCCGGGCGCGGACTGTATCGTCTGCAACAGGCGGGTATTGCGGTCAGCCACGGGTTAATGATGAGTGAAGCGGAGGCGCTCAATAAAGGCTTCCTCAAGCGGATGCGTACCGGATTCCCTTATCTTCAGCTTAAACTGGGCGCCTCCGTGGATGGACGGACGGCGATGGCCAGCGGCGAAAGCCAGTGGATCACCTCGCCGCAGGCCCGGCGCGACGTTCAGCGCTTGCGTGCGCAAAGCCACGCTATCTTAACCAGTAGCGCGACGGTATTGGCTGACGATCCGGCCTTGACGGTGCGTTGGGCGGAGTTAGACGCCTCTACGCAGGCGTCTTACCCGCAGGAAAATCTGCGCCAGCCGGTGCGAATTGTTATCGACAGCCAAAACCGGGTAACGCCTGCGCATCGTATTGTGCAGCAGCCTGGCGAAACGTGGATTGCGCGTACCCAGGAAGATAGCCGCACGTGGCCCGATTCGGTTCGTACTATCAGCGTACCAGCGCACAACGGACATTTGGATCTGGTTGTGCTGATGATGCAGTTAGGCAGGCAGCAGATTAATAGCATATGGGTTGAAGCCGGACCGGGACTGGCGGGCGCGTTGCTGCAAGCCGGGCTGGTGGATGAACTGATTGTCTATGTCGCGCCTAAATTGTTGGGAACCCAGGCGCGGGGATTATGCGAATTGCCAGGGCTTGAAAAGCTCGCCGACGCGCCGCAATTTACCTTCAGCGAAATACGACATGTCGGCCCGGATGTTTGCCTGCATATGGTGAGCGTATGAGTTCTCCCGTCGAAAGGGGAGCAGCGCTCAAATTATTATGATAAAATCCGCCCCCCTGCGGGGCCAAATGAACCCTGGAAGAGAGAATATGAACATTATTAAAGCTAACGTTGCAGCCCCTGACGCTCGCGTCGCCATCACTATTGCGCGTTTCAATCAGTTTATCAACGACAGCCTGCTGGATGGCGCGGTTGATGCCCTGACGCGTATTGGTCAGGTAAAAGATGATAATATTACCGTAGTGTGGGTGCCTGGCGCCTATGAACTGCCGCTGGCGACCGATGCGCTGGCGAAAAGCGGTAAATATGACGCCGTGGTTGCGCTGGGAACCGTGATTCGCGGGGGGACTGCGCACTTTGAATATGTGGCAGGCGGCGCCAGCAATGGCCTGGCAAGCGTTGCCCAGGACAGTGGCGTGCCGGTAGCCTTTGGTGTTCTGACCACCGAGAGTATTGAACAAGCCATCGAACGTGCTGGTACAAAAGCCGGTAATAAAGGCGCAGAAGCTGCGCTGACCGCGCTTGAAATGATTAATGTATTGAAAGCCATTAAGGCCTGATTTTTTGTAAGGGGAATTCCGTGAAACCTGCTGCTCGTCGCCGCGCCCGTGAGTGTGCCGTCCAGGCGCTTTACTCCTGGCAGTTGTCCCAGAACGACATCGCTGATGTTGAATACCAGTTCCTGGCGGAACAGGACGTAAAAGACGTCGACGTTCTCTATTTCCGTGAACTGCTATCCGGGGTGGCGACTAACAGCGCGTACCTGGATGGTTTAATGAAACCGTATCTGTCCCGCCTGCTTGAAGAGCTGGGACAGGTTGAAAAAGCCGTGCTGCGTATTGCGTTGTTTGAGCTGTCAAAACGCAGCGATGTGCCTTATAAAGTGGCCATCAACGAAGCGATTGAACTGGCGAAAACCTTTGGCGCTGAAGACAGCCACAAATTCGTCAACGGCGTACTGGATAAAGCAGCTCCGGTGATTCGTCCCAACAAAAAGTGATTCACAGGCCGGAAAGATAGCGGGCGATCGATACCCGCCGTCTCCGGCCTTTTCTTTTTTTCTGCTGAGGCATAACGTATGGCATGTGGCGAGTTTTCCCTGATTGCCCGTTATTTTGACCGTGTAAGAAGCTCTCGTCTTGATGTTGAAACCGGTATTGGCGACGATTGCGCGCTCCTGAATATTCCTGAAAAGCAGACCCTGGCGATCAGTACCGATACGCTGGTGGCGGGCAACCACTTCCTCCCCAATATCGATCCTGCCGATCTGGCTTATAAAGCGTTGGCGGTGAATTTAAGCGATCTGGCCGCGATGGGCGCCGATCCGGCCTGGTTAACGCTGGCGTTAACGTTGCCGGAAGTGGATGAGGCGTGGTTGGAGGCTTTTAGCGACAGTCTGTTTGCGCTATTGAATTACTACGATATGCAGCTCATTGGCGGCGACACCACGCGTGGACCGCTGTCGATGACGCTGGGTATCCACGGTTATATCCCGGCAGGGCGCGCGCTCAAGCGATCTGGCGCGAAGCCGGGCGACTGGATTTATGTCACCGGTACGCCGGGCGACAGCGCTGCCGGGCTGGCGGTTTTGCAAAACCGGCTACAGGTGTCGGAGGAGACAGACGCTCACTATTTAATTCAACGGCATTTACGCCCGACGCCGCGTATTTTACACGGCCAGGCGCTGCGTGATATCGCCAGCGCGGCTATCGATCTTTCCGATGGTTTGATTTCCGATCTGGGGCATATCGTCAAGGCCAGCGGCTGTGGGGCAAGAGTAGATGTTGATGCGCTGCCAAAATCCGATGCGATGATGCGCCATGTTGATGACGGGCAGGCGCTGCGTTGGGCGCTTTCCGGCGGCGAAGACTATGAGCTGTGCTTTACGGTGCCGGAACTGAATCGTGGCGCGCTGGATGTCGCCATTGGTCAACTGGGTGTTCCCTTTACCTGCATAGGTCAAATGAGCGCAGATATTGAAGGGCTGAATTTTGTACGTGACGGAATGCCTGTCACCTTTGACTGGAAAGGATATGACCATTTTGCCACGCCATAAAGATGTTGCGAAAAGCCGCCTGAATTTGCGCAATCCGTGGCACCTGCTCGCTACCGGCTTTGGCAGCGGGCTGAGCCCCGTGGTGCCGGGCACGATGGGCTCGCTGGCGGCGATCCCCTTCTGGTATTTGATGACGTTTCTGCCGTGGCAGCTTTATTCGCTGGTCGTGATGTTTGGGATCTGCATTGGCGTTTATCTTTGCCATCAGACGGCGAAAGATATGGGCGTACACGACCACGGCAGTATTGTCTGGGATGAATTTATCGGTATGTGGATAACGCTGATGGCGTTGCCGACGACGGACTGGCAGTGGGTGGCTGCCGGGTTCGTTATTTTCCGCATTCTGGATATGTGGAAACCCTGGCCGATCCGTTGGTTTGATCGCAACGTGCACGGCGGCATGGGGATTATGATCGATGATATCGTCGCCGGGGTGATATCCGCCGGCATACTGTATTTTATCGGTCATCACTGGCCGCTCGGTATTATTTAAAGGGTTTGCCGGATGGCGGCGTAAATGCCTTATCCGGCCTACCCCCGAACAATATGTCGATTTCGCAGGCCCGATAAGCGCCGCGCCATCGGGCAATGGCAGATTATTTAAATCCCACCACCGGATGCTGTTTGTACGGCGTTTCGAGTTCGGCAATCTGCTCCGGTTTGAGCGTTAAATCAACGGCATTCAGCAACTCATCTAACTGCTCTTCACGCGAAGCGCCGATAATCGGCGCGGCGACGCCTCGTTTGCTGAGCAGCCAGGCCAGCGCGACCTGCGCTCGCGTTGCGCCAAGCGCCTCGCTGACGCCAGCCAGCCGTTCCGCTATTTGCGCATCATTTTTATCGCTTTCAGCGTATAAATTTTTACCCACGTCATCCGAGACCTGGCGGGCCGTGGTTTCTCCCCAGGGGCGAGTTAAGCGTCCGCGCGCCAGCGGACTCCACGGAATCACGGCGACGCCTTCCTGCCAGCACAGCGGTAGCATCTCTCGCTCTTCTTCGCGGTAGATCAGGTTATAGTGATCCTGCATGGTGACAAACGGCGCCCAGCCGTGTTGTTTTTGTAGCGCCAGTGCCTGGGCAAATTGTGAGGCGTGCATTGAGGAAGCGCCGATATAGCGGGCTTTACCCGCCTTCACCACGTCGTTTAGCGCTTCCAGAGTTTCTTCTATCGGCGTGGTGTAATCCCAGCGGTGGATTTGCAGGATATCGATATACTCCATTCCCAGACGGGTGAGGCTATCGTCAATAGAGCGCAGGATTTGCGCGCGGGACAATCCTTCCGGCAGATCGCCGACGCGATGGAAGACTTTCGTCGCTACCACCACCTCGTCGCGCCGGGCGAAATCACGCAGCGCGCGGCCGACAATCTCTTCGCTGCTGCCGTCGGAGTAGCTGTTGGCGGTATCAAAAAAGTTAATGCCGCCCTCAAGGGCGCGCTTGATGATGGGACGGCTGCTCTCTTCGGGAAGCGTCCAGGCGTGATTGCCGCGACTCGGCTCGCCGAATGTCATGCAGCCCAGACAAAGGCGGGACACCCGAAGATCTGTATTTCCTAACGTGTTGTATTGCATGACTCCGCTCCTGTTATACCCGTCACTCTTCAAGCATAGCAGGAGCAAAGAGGGGATTATGCCAGCCAGGCCTTGATTTTGGCTTCAATGCCTGCGGCGTCGAGCCCCAGTTCTGCGCGGGCTTCTTCCTGCGTTCCTTGCGGGATAAAGAAATCCGGAAGACCGATATTCAGCACAGGTACAGGTTTACGATGGGCCATTAGCACTTCGTTTACGCCGCTGCCAGCGCCGCCCATAATGGCGTTTTCTTCCAGCGTCACCAGCGCGTCATGCTGCGCGGCCATCTCCAGAATTAACGTGTCGTCCAGCGGCTTAACAAAGCGCATGTCGACCAGCGTGGCGTTCAGCGCTTCGGCGACTTTCGCCGCCTCAGGCATTAAGGTGCCAAAGTTCAGAATCGCCAGTTTTTCGCCATGACGCTTCACAAGGCCTTTACCAATAGGCAGTTTTTCCAGCGGGGTTAGCGCCACGCCCTGCGCATTACCGCGTGGATAACGTACTGCCGTCGGGCCGTCGTTATAGTGATACCCGGTAAATAACATCTGGCGACATTCGTTTTCGTCGCTTGGCGTCATGATCACCATATCCGGGATGCAGCGCAGATAGGAGAGATCGAACGCGCCCTGGTGTGTTTGTCCATCCGCGCCAACGATACCGGCGCGATCGATGGCGAACATGACCGGCAGTTTCTGGATAGCGACGTCATGGATGACCTGATCGTAGGCGCGTTGCAGGAAAGTAGAGTAGATCGCCACGACGGGCTTATAGCCGCCAATCGCCAGGCCTGCGGCGAAGGTGACGGCATGCTGCTCGGCGATGGCGACGTCAAAATAGCGATCCGGGAATTTACGTGAAAATTCCACCATGCCGGAACCTTCGCGCATTGCCGGGGTGATCGCCATCAGCTTGCTGTCTTTGGCGGCGGTTTCACACAGCCAGTCACCGAAGATTTTTGAATAACCTGGCAGACCGCCGCTGCTTTTCGGCAAACATCCGCTGGAAGGATCAAATTTAGGCACCGCATGGAAAGTGATCGGATCTTTTTCCGCGGGCTCATAGCCGCGGCCTTTCTTGGTCATGATATGCAGGAACTGCGGGCCTTTCAGGTCGCGCATGTTCTTCAATGTGCTGATAAGCCCCATGACATCGTGACCATCGACCGGCCCGATGTAGTTAAAGCCCAGCTCTTCGAACAGTGTTCCCGGCACAACCATGCCTTTAATATGTTCTTCGGTACGCTTGAGCAGTTCTTTAATTGGCGGTACGCCGGAGAAGACCTTTTTTCCGCCTTCGCGCAGAGAAGAGTAAAGCTTACCGGAAAGTAGCTGCGCCAGATGGTTGTTGAGCGCGCCGACGTTTTCCGAAATCGACATTTCATTGTCGTTCAGAATGACCAGCATGTCGGGCCGGATATCGCCTGCGTGATTCATTGCTTCAAACGCCATACCGGCGGTGATGGCGCCGTCGCCGATCACACAGACGGTGCGGCGATCTTTGCCTTCTTTCTCCGCCGCCACGGCAATGCCGATACCGGCGCTGATGGAAGTGGAGGAATGCCCAACGCTCAGCACATCGTATTCGCTTTCTCCGCGCCACGGGAACGGGTGCAGACCGCCTTTCTGGCGAATGGTGCCGATTTTGTCGCGACGACCGGTAAGGATTTTATGTGGATAAGCCTGGTGTCCAACATCCCAGATTAGCTGGTCAAACGGGGTGTTGTAGACATAGTGCAGCGCCACGGTAAGTTCTACCGTGCCCAGCCCGGAAGCGAAGTGCCCGCTGGAACGGCTTACGCTGTCGAGTAAGTAGCGGCGTAGCTCGTCGCAGAGTTTCGGCAGAATCTCTTTCGGTAACAGTCGTAACTCCTGGGTGGAGTCGACCAATGCCAGGGTAGGGTATTTGGCTATATCAAAACTCATCGCAAGCTCATTGGATATGGGTTTTATTTATCACGCTGGATTATGTAGTTCGCTAGCGCTTCCAGTGCCGAGGTGTCCAGTGATTGCGCGGCCAGCTGATGTAACGACTGACGGGCGTCCTCTATCAGGTCCCGGGCTTTATTCCGGGCTTGCTCAAGACCCAGAAGTGCAGGGTAGGTACTTTTGCCAAGCTGCTGGTCTGCGCCCTGACGTTTACCTAACGTTGCAGTATCGCCCACCACATCCAGAATGTCATCCTGAACCTGGAAGGCAAGGCCGATACTCTCTGCATAGCGGTCAAGTATCGGCAGAGTATTCCGTCCTTTATCGCCCGCGCTCAACGCGCCAAGTCTAACGGCGGCGCGAATGAGCGCGCCGGTCTTATGGCGATGAATGCGTTCCAGCGCGTCCAGAGTGATCCGCTGGCCTTCTGCCGCCAGATCCAATGCCTGACCGCCGCACATACCGGCGATGCCGCTGGCGTTCGCCAGTTCGGCGATCATCGCGATACGATCGCGATCGGCGACTTCCGGCATCGGCGCGTCGCTGATAATGGCAAACGCCAGCGTTTGCAACGCGTCTCCCGCCAGGATTGCGTTGGCTTCGCCAAATTTAATATGGCAAGTCGGCAGGCCGCGACGCAAATCGTCATCGTCCATTGCTGGCAGGTCGTCATGGATCAGCGAATAGGCATGAATGCATTCGACCGCCGCAGCTGGCGCATCCAGCGTTGCCGTACTGACGCCAAACATTTGACCGGTGGCGTAAACCAGAAATGGCCGCAGGCGTTTACCGCCTAATAATGCGCCATACTGCATGGCTTCGACCACGGGAGTGTTCTGAAAGGGCAGTGGCGCGATAAAACGGCTCAGCGCCTGATTCGCTTGCGTTACGCAAGCCTGTAGCTGCTGCGTAAAGTCCATTTACTCATTATCCGCGATAAAAGGCTCAGGTGAAGCCTCTTCATTATCAGACAGCAAAATTTGCACGCGCTGTTCCGCCTGCTGCAGTTTTGCCTGCCCCTGACGCGCCAGTTGTACGCCGCGCTCGAATTCATTCAGCGCGTCTTCCAGCGGCAAATCGCCGCTTTCCAGGCGGGTAACAATATGTTCCAGCTCGCTCAGCGCAGTTTCAAAGCTGGCGGGCGCCTCATTTTTCTTCGGCATGATGACTGTTTGACTCTCTGTAATGGCAGCACAAGTCTATGGTAACGGACTCACACTGATAAGCAAATAACGCGCAATGGTAAGGGGAAATGCGCAAGATGTCCGTGATAGTGATATACTTCCGCGCCTGGATGCAGCCGTAGGTATGGGCTGCTGTACTATTTCTCCACGACAAGCCTTAGATAGCTTGCTAAAGAACCATTGCCGCCATGAAGTTTATCATTAAATTGTTCCCGGAAATCACTATCAAAAGCCAATCTGTGCGTTTGCGCTTTATAAAAATTTTAACCGGGAACATCCGTAACGTTTTAAAGCACTACGATGAGACCCTCGCGGTTGTCCGTCACTGGGATAACATTGAAGTTCGCGCCAAAGATGAAAACCAGCGTCTGGCGATTCGCGACGCGCTGACCCGCATTCCGGGGATTCACCATATTCTTGAAGTCGAAGATGTGCCGTTCACCGATATGCACGACATTTTTGAGAAAGCGTTGGCGCAGTATCGCGAGCAGCTTGAAGGCAAAACCTTCTGCGTGCGCGTAAAACGTCGCGGTAAGCATGAGTTTAGCTCCATTGAGGTGGAGCGCTATGTCGGCGGCGGATTAAATCAGCATATTGAATCGGCGCGCGTGAAGCTCACTAACCCGGATGTGACGGTGCATCTGGAAGTGGAAGATGATCGCCTGCTGCTGATCAAAGGGCGTTATGAAGGTATTGGCGGTTTCCCGATTGGCACCCAGGAAGATGTGCTGTCGCTGATCTCCGGCGGTTTTGACTCCGGCGTCTCCAGCTATATGCTGATGCGTCGCGGCTGCCGCGTACACTACTGCTTCTTTAACCTCGGCGGCGCGGCGCATGAAATCGGCGTTCGCCAGGTGGCGCATTACCTGTGGAACCGCTTTGGCAGCTCCCATCGCGTGCGTTTTGTGGCGATTAACTTCGAACCGGTGGTCGGCGAGATTCTGGAGAAAGTTGACGACGGCCAGATGGGCGTGGTGCTCAAACGTATGATGGTACGCGCGGCGTCGAAAGTGGCGGAACGTTACGGCGTACAGGCGCTGGTGACCGGCGAAGCGCTGGGCCAGGTATCCAGCCAGACGCTAACCAACTTGCGCTTGATCGATAACGTATCTGACACGCTGATCTTGCGCCCGCTGATCTCTTACGATAAAGAGCACATTATCAACCTGGCGCGCCAGATTGGTACGGAAGATTTTGCCCGTACGATGCCGGAATACTGTGGCGTGATTTCAAAAAGTCCGACGGTGAAAGCCATTAAAGCGAAAATTGAAGCCGAAGAAGAAAATTTCGACTTCAGTATTCTCGATAAGGTGGTAGAAGAAGCGAACAACGTCGATATTCGTGAAATCGCCCAGCAGACCCAGCAGGAGGTGGTGGAAGTAGAAACCGTGAGCGGTTTTGGCGCCAACGATGTGATTCTGGATATCCGTTCTGTCGATGAGCAGGATGACAAGCCGCTGAAAGTGGAAGGCGTCGACGTCGTTTCGCTGCCTTTCTACAAGCTGAGTACTAAATTTGGCGACCTCGATCAGAGCAAAACCTGGCTGCTATGGTGCGAACGCGGCGTAATGAGTCGCCTGCAGGCGCTCTATCTGCGCGAACAGGGGTTTGCCAATGTGAAGGTGTATCGTCCGTAATTCCTTTGCCGGGGGGCGGCTATGTCCTACCCGGCCTACCGTTTTATTTCTGCCCCAACCGTTTTGCAATGCGCTCCAGCTTCATCATCAGCAGCAGCGTAATGACCACCAGCACAATGGTCAGCGCCGCGCCGTCGGCGATATTTCCACGGTCGGTCAGGCTAAAGATAGCCACCGGCAGCGTCGTCCAGCCCGGCGGATAAATCATCATCGTCGCGCCCAACTCCCCCATGGAGAGCGATAAACTCAGCGCCAGCGCTGACATCATCCACGGCATCAATAACGGCAACGTCACGTGACGCAGACGATACCAGGGCGATGCCCCCAGACTCGACGCGACGTTTTCAATATCGGCGGAAATTCGCGCCAGTCCGGTCGACACGTTACTGAAGGTAAAGGCGGAAATCAGCACAAAGTGCGCTGTCAGCACAATCCATAGGGTGCCGTTCATTTGCAATGGCCCCTGGCTGAAAGCAACCAGAATGCCCAGGCCCACGGACACTGACGGAATCGCACTCGGCAGATAGAACACCATACTTAACCATTTCTGCGTTTTCACCCCATATTGACGCAGCGCCAGCGCCGCCCAAACGCCGCAAAGCAGCGCAAACAGGCTGGCGCAAAAGCCAATCGTGAGGCTGGCAAGTAGGGCGTCCCATGCCGCACCGTGCAGAGCGTTAACAAAGTGGTTCAGCGTGAAGCCACTCGGCAGAATACCGTTCCACTGCTGGCTAAGGCTGGACATCAGAATCACCGCCAGCGGCAGGAAAAAGAACACGATAAACAGTACACTAGCCACAACGCCCGCCGCTGCGCGTCCTTTAGGTGACCAAATTAGCATGGCTAGCTCCTTACGCCGGTACGCGATGCCGCCAGGCGATAGAGGGAGAACAGCCCCAGCGACAAAACAATGTTAATCAACGCAATCATGCAGGCGACCGTATAGTCGGACTCCAGAATCGCTTTGCTGTAAACCATCATCGGCAGGGTGTTAACCCCTTTCGCGCCAATAAACAGTACGATGCCAAACTCGTTAGTGGTCAACAGCAGGCACAGGCTGCCACCAGCCATCAGCGCCGGTAGCGCCGCCGGGAAAATCACCTGCCCAATCACCCGTAACGGGTGCGCCCCCAGAATGCTGGCTGCCTCTAGCTGGCTTTTATCAATTTGCCGCAGCGCGGCCATCAGTGGCCGCATCACCAGCGGAGTGAACACCGTGATCTCCGCCAGAATGACGCCCTGCATCGAGTAGAGAAAATCTACCGGCGGTAGCTCAAAGGCAAACAGGCTCATCAGCGTACCGTTGAGCAGACCCGCTGACCCATAAATAAAGGTGAACGCCAGCGTAATCAGGAAGGTCGGCAGCGCAATAAAAGTATCGACGACCCGACCAATCCACTCGCTGCCGGGGAAAGGAATAAACACCAGAATCAGCGACATCACGCTGCCCAGCAGCAGGCAACCGGCGGTGGCGAAAAAGGCGATTTGCAACGTGTTCAGCAACGCGCCGACAAAGCGTTTCGAGTCGACCACCTGGCGGAAGGTCTCGAGCCCGATCTCGCCATTGGCACCGCGTAGCGCCTGTTCAACGATGAGCGACAGAGGCCAGAAAAACAGCGTCGCCAGCACCAGCAACGGGAGCAGCAGCCACAGCAGCGGGCGTAGGTTAAGCGCCGGTTTTTCCAGAGGTAAAATGAGTGACATGGTTATACCTCAATCAGGACCGCATCATCCGGTTCGAACCACAGCGCCAGCTTGTCGCCCACGCGCGGCAGCGGATTGACATGCGTCAACACCATCCGCACCGTTTCGCCAGCAACGTCACACAACAGATGGGTTAAATCGCCCTGCCAGTGCACCGATTGCAGTGTGGCGTTGAAGCGGTTGCTGTAGGCCGAACGCGGCGTCAGGCTGAGGTGCTGAGGACGAATGCACAGCAGTTTGTTGTAACCGTGGTGGCTGCCCCGGCTGAACGCGCGAATCACCGCACCGCCGCAGCTGACGTCCACCAACCCCGGAATCTCCGTTATCCCCAGCGCAATGGCGGAGAGAATATTGGCGCGACCTAAGAATTCGGCGGCAAAACGATTGGGCGGATGCTGATATAGCGCGCGGGTTTCGCCGTGAGCAATCAGCGAGCCATCCTTCATAATGCCGATTTTATCGGCCAGGGTGAGCGCTTCCGTTTGATCGTGGGTGACGTAGAGAATAGTGAGTTCTGGCAGCTCATGGTGAAGACGGGCGATTTCTTCCACCATATTATGACGAATCTGTGCGTCCAGCGCTGACAGTGGTTCATCCAGCAACAGCACGCGCGGGCGCACGGCAATCGCGCGGGCGATGGCCACGCGTTGCTGCTGGCCGCCGGAAAGTTGATGCGGATAACGGGTGGCGTAATCACTCATGCCAACCGTTTTCAGCGCCTGCGTGACACGCTCATTAATTAGCGCCTTTGGCTGCTTCTGCGCACGCAGACCAAAAGCGACGTTGTCTTCCACTTTCAGATGCGGGAACAAGGCGTAGTTCTGCACCACCATCGCCAACCCGCGTTTATAGGGTGGCAGATGGGTGACGTCCGTATCGCCAATCAGAATACGACCGCCTGCAGGTTGCACAAAGCCCGCAACCGCACGCAGCACCGTCGTTTTTCCAGATCCTGATGGGCCAATCAGCGCCAGCACTTCGCCAGGTTCAATCGTCAAAGAGAGCGGTTTAAGCACCACGTTGCCGTGATACGCAACGCGCAGCGAGTCGAGGACTATCCCCGATGTCCCCTGCGATGCAGGGGCGTGAACGGCGGTCGTTTTCATCAGCATCAGGCTTACTCGCTTTCGGTCACTTTGTGCCAACGGCTAATATCTGCCGACAGCGAAACGGCTACGTCATCCCAATTGGGCTGCCAGCTCTGCACGCCTTCTAACGCGGCAGTGGCGGCCTTATAATGTTCGTCGCTCGGCGTCACGTCGCTGCGTACCGGCATTCCCCAGGAGAGTTCGCTGACGCGAGTCTGCGCTTCTTTACTCAGCAGGAAGTTAATCAGCTTTTTACCATTTTCACTCTGCGGCGCCCCCTGGACCAGGCCAATGACATAAGGGATGGCCAGCGCGCTGCGCTCGCCTTTGTCGTTGGCCGGCCAGAAGATTTTCACGTTCGGGTTACGTTCCATCTGCGCGAGGTTCATTTGCAGGTCGCCGTTAGCGACGTAGATTTCACCTTTATTAACCAGCGCGGTTAGCTTGCCGGTAGAGGCAGATGGCCCGACGTTATTGGCCTGCAGCTTGCCGAGATACGCAAAACCGGCATCTTTACTGCCGAAGCTGTGGAAAGCCTGCAGCATCACCGCCGTGCCGTCAGCGGCCTGACCTGGCGTGGAATACTGGAGTTTATTTTTGAATTTACCGTCAAGCAGATCCTGCCAGCTCGCCGGGGCAGTTTTCAGCAGCTTGCTGTTGTAGATAAAGCTCAGATAATTCTTTACCAGCGGCGAATAAAGGTTGTTGGCATCGGGGATAGCCGATGCGGCGTCGGTGTTAAAGTTCGCCAGCAGCTTTTCGGCGGCGGCGCGCTGAATGAATGGCGGCGCGGTTACCAGCACGTCGGCTTGTGGATTCGTACGCTCTTTTGCCAGACGTTCCACTACCACGCCACCACCGCCTTCAACATAGCGTACGGTAATGCCGGTCGCTTTAGTGAATGCGTCAAACTGCACCTGGTACCAGCTGTTATCACCATCGTGCAGCCCGTCGATGGAGTACACCGTGACCACTGATTCCGCCCATGACGGGGCGCTGGCGAGAGCGAAGACAGACAGCAGAGCAAGTCGGGAAAGTTTCATCGTAATAGCCTCATAGCGTACGTTGCATTTTCTGGCCTATACCAGGTTTGCTTTTTACGCTAAACGGCTTATGTGACAAAACGATGAAAGAGAAATAAATCAGTCCACGCCGGAGGATGCTGCGCTTATCCGGATAGCCGTGAGACGATACGATTGGTAGGCCGGATAAGGCCCGCAGCCAACATCCGGCGCACCCGCTAGTGGGTATCTACCTCAATGCGCAGGCTGTCGTGACGCCAGTATTCGATATCCAGATCCAGCACTCGCCCGTGTTGATCGTAGTTCAGACGGCGCAGCAACAGCGCCGGGCGTCCTTCCATAACTCCCAGCGCATGTGCGGCCTGCGCAGGCATGGCGGTGGGGTAGAACGACAGATGCATGCTGGTATAGACGAGGTTGTAGTGCGACTCGTATACCTCGGTCAGGCTGCCGTTGAGATCGTACTGCAGCAGCTCAGGCACGCGGGCGGGCAAACAATGGTTTTCGCAGTAGCACACGGCGCGGCCATCGGCGTAACGCAGACGGGTCAGCAGATAGATTTGATCAAACGGCTGGAGCTGGAGGGGCTCCATAACCTCGACAGGCACGGTGGTTAACACGCCGCTCAGTAGCGCGGTTTTTGGCTCCCGCCCCTGCTCGCGGCAAAGCTTATGGAAGTTGGTGTTCTGGGTCGGATCCAGCCACAGGCGTTCCGGCGTAACGAACCAACCGCGACGATCGGCGCGCCAGATAAGCCCACTGGACTCCAGCTGCGCCAGACTTTCGCGGATAGTAATGCGCGTGGTGTTGAAGATCGCGCACAGTTCGCGTTCAGACGGCAGTTTATCACCGCTTTTCAACGCACCGCTCTGAATACGCGCCTGAAGCTGCGCCTTGATCAACAGGTACTGCGGGATATCGCCCGGGATAGATTTCATGCTTACTCGCTTCCGTTTTACCTGCCGCCATTATACAAGCAGAGATGAATTTTTTGTTGCAGCGCGATTTTCTCTTTGACCCGTCGCGGCAAAGATCGTCATGATAAATGCAATCTGGTATAGACCAAAGGTAAATAACATGACTTCGCGTAACTATCTGCTGCTGACTCCTGGCCCGCTCACCACCTCTCGCACCGTGAAAGAAGCGATGTTGTTCGATAGCTGTACCTGGGATGATGATTACAATATCGGCGTGGTAGAACAGATCCGCCAGCAGTTGACCGCACTGGCAACGGCCTCCGAAGGCTACACCTCCGTACTGCTGCAAGGCAGCGGCAGCTATGCTGTGGAAGCCGTACTGGGCAGCGCATTGGGGCCGCAGGATAAGGTGCTGATCGTCAGCAACGGTGCATACGGCGCACGAATGGTCGAGATGGCCGGCCTTATGGGTATCGCCCATCACGCTTACGACTGCGGCGAAGTTGCGCGCCCGGACGTGCAGGCGATCGACGCGATCCTCAACGCCGACCCGACGATCAGCCATATCGCCATGGTGCATAGCGAAACGACCACCGGGATGCTCAACCCCATTGATGAGGTGGGCGATCTGGCGCATCGCTATGGCAAAACCTACATCGTTGACGCCATGAGCAGCTTCGGCGGCATCCCCATGGATATTGCAGCATTACACATCGATTATCTGATCAGCTCCGCCAATAAATGCATTCAGGGCGTGCCGGGTTTTGCCTTCGTGATTGCCCGCGAGCAAAAACTGGCCGCGTGCAAAGGGCGTTCCCGCTCGCTGTCGTTAGATCTCTACGCCCAGTGGCGCTGCATGGAGGATAACCACGGCAAATGGCGTTTTACTTCGCCCACTCATACCGTCCTGGCGTTTGCCCAGGCGTTGAAAGAGCTGGCGAAAGAAGGTGGCGTGGCGGCACGTCATCAACGCTATCAGCAAAATCAGCGCAGCCTGGTGGCCGGAATGCGGGCGCTGGGCTTTAACACGCTGCTGGATGACGAACTTCACTCGCCCATTATCACCGCCTTTTATTCACCGGAAGACCCGCAGTATCGCTTTAGCGAATTTTATCGCCGCCTCAAAGAGCAGGGCTTTGTTATCTATCCAGGCAAAGTGTCGCAAAGCGACTGCTTTCGCATCGGCAACATTGGTGAAGTATATGCCGCCGATATCACTGCCCTGCTGACCGCCATTCGTACCGCCATGTACTGGACGAAATAAGGAACCATGATGAACCGTATTCACGCTGTTATTCTCGACTGGGCGGGCACCACCGTCGATTTTGGCTCCTTCGCGCCGACGCAAATTTTCGTCGAGGCGTTCCGTCAGGCATTTGATGTGGAGATCACCCTCGCCGAAGCACGCGTGCCAATGGGGCTGGGTAAATGGCAACACATTGAAGCGCTGGGAAAATTACCTGCTGTTGACGCGCGCTGGCAGGCAAAGTTTGGCCGCTCCATGAGCGCAGCAGATATTGATGCCATCTATGCCGCCTTCATGCCGCTACAGATTGCTAAAGTTGTCGATTTTTCTTCTCCTATTGCCGGAGTTATCGACACGATCGCGGCGCTACGAGCCGAGGGTATCAAGATAGGCTCCTGCTCCGGTTACCCACGAGCGGTGATGGAGCGCCTGGTTCCCGCCGCCGCTGAGCATGGTTATCGTCCGGATCATTGGGTGGCAACGGACGACCTGGCCGCGGGTGGTCGCCCGGGGCCGTGGATGGCGCTGCAAAACGTGATTGCGCTGGGCATTGATGCGGTCGCGCACTGTGTGAAGGTAGATGATGCCGCGCCGGGCATTAGCGAGGGGCTTAACGCGGGTATGTGGGCGGTGGGGCTGGCGGTATCGGGTAACGAATTCGGCGCAACATGGGACGCCTATCAGACAATGTCGCAAGAGGACGTTGCGGTCCGCCGCGAGCACGCGGCCAGCAAGCTGTATGCCGCCGGGGCGCATTACGTGGTGGATTCACTGGCGGATTTACCTGGGGTGATTGCGCATATTAATGCGCGTCTGGCGCAGGGCGAACGCCCGTAAAATAACTGCCGGATGGCGCTGCCGCTTATTCGGCCTACAGACTGTACCGTTTTGTAGGCCGGATAAGGTGTTTACGCCGCCATCCGGCAATCATTCTTATTCGTAGTAGTTATAAATCCCCGCCGCCATCACCAGTTGCGAAGCCACTTCATGCGCTTTTTCACGACCAGCCAACAGGTCGATGATTTTCAAGCCAAAATCGATAGCGGTACCCGGTCCCTGGCTGGTTAATAATTTTACCCGCGCATCCCACACCACACGCTTATCCTGCCACTGTTCGGCGGGGATCTTATCTTTCAGCGCTGGAAAACCGGTCATATTGCCGATAGGGAAGATATCGTGCGGCACGAGCACTGTGGCGGCTGCGGCGCAAATGGCTGCGACAATGCGCCCGGAGCGGTGAAACTGTTTTACGGTTTCGACCAGCAGCGGGCTGTCGCGAAAGCACTCGGCGCCTTTAATTCCGCCGGGCAACACGATGATGTCATAATCGCCGTCGGCAACTTCAACCAGCGGCGCATCCGCCAGCAGCTTTACACCGCGCGAGCAGACAATCGTCAGGTTGCCATCGCTGGCGACGCTGGCGGTAGTGACGTGGATTCCGCCGCGAACCAGCAGATCGATAGTGGTGACCGCTTCGGTCTCTTCACTACCAGGGGCGAGGCATACCAGTGCCTGAGCGCTCATACTCACTCTCCTTTCGCTTTACCATTTCAAACAGGCGGCTATTTTCCGGAACGGCGAGACCGTGCACGCGGGCGCGCTTGAGTAAATAACCGGTGATGTAGTCAATTTCGGTATGGCGCATGGCGCGCACGTCCTGCAACATGGATGAGATGTTTTCTGCCGTACTGTCAATCACTTGCTCAACATAATAGCGTAAATCGTCTGCCGATGTGTGGTAGCCTTCACGTTCAATCACGGCGGCGACCTCTTCGCAAATCGCGTTGATTTCATCAGTATGATGGCGCAGCTCGCCGTTCGGGCAGTTCCAAAGCGCGGTGAGCGGGTTGATAACACAGTTGACCGCCAGTTTGCGCCACATCTCTGCGCGGATATTGTTATGCCAGGCGACATCGGGCAGTACCCCCTGCAGGATATCGGCGAGATAACTGTAATCGCCGTCTTGCTCGCGCGCCGGGCCGATATGCGTAGTACCGTTAGCGACATGAATAATGATATTACCGTCGCGGCGCGCAGCATGGGTGATAGTCCCCATCAACATCGGCTGTTGGATATTTTGCAGTTCTTCTATGGTTCCCATTCCATTATGAATGAGCAGAATAGGCGAGGTCACCGGTAGGGTTGACGCCAGGGTTCGTACTGCGTCGGAAACCTGCCACGCTTTCAGCGTGACTAATAACAGTTCGCTCTTCGCCAAAAAATCCGGATCGTTTGCCGTCAGTGATTCGTTGAAAAAGGAACCATCGGTATCGATCAGATTTACGCTGCAATAAGGTTGTGGCACCCGTAGCCAGCCCTGTACGTCATGTCCGTGTTTGCACAGTGCCGAAAGCCAAAGTTGTCCTAAGGCTCCGCATCCCAGTACAGTAATTTTCATTGTTCCTCCTCACCTGCAACAGCGCCAGGTGTTATGGCGCTAATTATAGCGTCATCAGCTAAGCTTCTCGTTAAGCCTCGTTGCAGGTATTATGCAACGCAACGAAAATGAAGGGAGAAGAAAAGATGCCATCTTTCGATATTGTTTCTGAAGTTGATCTGCAGGAAGCGCGTAACGGCGTGGATAACGCGGTTCGCGAGGTTGAGTCTCGTTTTGACTTTCGTGGCGTAGAGGCGACTATTGAACTGAACGATGCCAATAAAACCATCAAGGTGCTGAGCGAGTCCGATTTCCAGGTCAATCAGTTGCTCGATATTCTGCGCGCCAAGCTGCTTAAACGCGGTATTGAAGGCGCTTCGCTGGATGTACCGGACGAGTTCGTGCATAGCGGTAAAACCTGGTATGTGGAAGCGAAGCTGAAGCAGGGCATTGAAAGCGCCGTGCAGAAGAAAATCGTCAAGCTGATTAAAGACAGCAAACTGAAGGTGCAGGCGCAAATTCAGGGGGAAGAGATTCGCGTGACGGGCAAATCACGTGACGATCTGCAATCGGTAATGGCGCTGGTTCGCGGCGGCGATTTGGGCCAGCCGTTCCAGTTCAAAAACTTCCGCGATTAAGTTGTTATGCCGGATAGAGCCTCGTCGCCATCCGGCAATGCTGCATTCATCCTTTGCTGATAAGCTGTTCAACTTCAAAGCGATTGGTCACTTTGCTGTCGATTTTGACGTAAGCGGAATGCTCTTCCGCCACGATCAGCGCTTCGCTTACGCCTTTCATTGCCAACAGTCGCTGTTTTAGCCTGTCGTCAGCAACGATATCCGCTGGAATTTCCACGCGCAGGCTGCTGACATAGGGCGGCTCTTTCATGGTACTTGCCACCGCCAGCCATACCATCGCCAGTACGGCCCCGGCAAGAAAAACGGTTTGCCCATCAAACGTGCCGTCTATCCAGCCGCCCAGCGAACCGCCAAGCGCCACGCCAAGAAACTGACTGGTAGAATAGACGCCCATCGCCGTTCCTTTATACCCCGCGGGCGACTCTTTGCTAATCAGCGAAGGCAGCAGCGCCTCCATCAGATTAAAGGCGAGGAAAAAGAGTTGTACGCCAATCACCAGCTCCCAGAAATGCTGGCCCGCTCCCCACAACACGATTTCTGCGACGACAATGAGCCCCACGCAGAACAGGAATACCTGCTTCATCCGCCGTTTGACTTCAGCATAGATAATAAAAGGCACGACGGCGGCAAAGGCGATCACCATGGTTGCCAGATACACCTTCCAGTGTTCGGCGGCAGGAAAACCGGCATCGGCAAGCTGGCCGGGCAGGGCGACAAAGGTGGACATCAATAAAATATGCAGACACATAATGCCGAAATTAAGCTTGAGCAGCCTCGGCTCCGCCAGCACTTTACTGAAGCTGCCTTTGACCATCCCGGATTCGCGATTCAGCACATGGTTGGTACTGTTGGGAACCACCCAGATCGTCAGAAGAATGCCCAGGGTGGCGAGGGCGGCGATCATCCAGAACAACGCGTTCAATCCCAGACTATGGGTAACGATCGGCCCTAATACCATCGCAATCGCGAAGGTGATACCAAAGCTGACGCCGATAAACGCCATCGCTTTGGTACGGTTTTGCTCTCGGGTCAGGTCAGACAGGAGCGCCATGACGGCGGCGGCAATAGCGCCGGACCCCTGTAGCGCTCGCCCCAGAATAATGCCCCAGATTGAGTGGGAGAGCGCGGCAATGACGCTACCCGCGACAAATACCGCCAGTCCGCCGACAATCAGCGGTTTACGGCCAATGCGGTCGGACAGCAGCCCAAAGGGAATTTGAAAGATAGCCTGCGCCAGCCCGTAAATGCCGATCGCAATGCCGATTAATGCTTCGCTGGCGCCCTGTAGCGCCATACCGTATGTGGTCAGTACTGGTAGAACCATAAACATGCCCAGCATACGCAACGAAAAGACGGTCCCTAAACCCCATGTGGCGCGCAGCTCCCCTGGCGTCATTTTATAATCGTTCATTGCCACCTCTGTATAAAAGCTGGGAGTAGTGTAGTGCGGGGAGTGTGCCGGGTAAATAGAGGGTTAATTAGCAAATATTATGTTTTTGAAACAGTTGAGCTAAAAAAGAGATAAATTGTTAACACGATAGGGGCGATCGGGAGAGTCAGCATAGCCTTGTGCTCATTCATATTCCGATCTCCTTGAGCTGTAGTGGCTATCTGAGCCATATCAGTATAGTGTAGCGGTTAGCTACGGCCTTCAGGCTGTGTGCGCTGTTGCTCCATGCCGCAATAGCAGAACTCGTCAAGCCAGACTGTCAGCGAACCGCGCTGCCTGAGTGTGGCTGGCCGGTGGGTGACTTTAAACTTTTGCTTTGCCATAGGAACCCGATTCTGAAACGACTGCAATGATCAGATTCGTCCATCTCCTGAAAATTTGATTTATTCAACAACGCCGAGACTGATAGCAAACTTTCTGCGTGATGGCGCGCGTTTATCAGGCAGAAGGTTCGTCAGCAGTCGCATTTATTATATTATTCAAGGAGTGAATTCGTTATGGAAATTAAATATTTATCATTATGTATTGTGGCGGGTATTTTATTTGTTAGCCAGGTAAATGCATCAGAGAACAACGGTAAAGATGATGTAAAATATGCTGCGCTTACCCAGAAAGATATTGATGCTTTGCCCGTAGAGAAAAGAGCCTCGGTTCTGGATGAGCTGGGGTTTATCCATGAATACGGTATTGGTGTGCCGATGAATCGCGAACAGGCGTTGCAGTATTACAAGCAGGCCTGTGAACTTGGCGGTAACTACGGCTGTTATAATGTGAAGTATGCTTATCAGTATGGCGACGGAGTGGCGAAAGATAGCGCTCAGGCCAATAAGTATGCTAAGAAAATGAATCTGGATAATTTATTGATTGAGCAAGAATATATTGATAAGTTTTCGCAAGAAATTTACATGGCAAAAGCATTGGCCGATACGGATAAATCGCAGCGGGCGGCATTTATTAGTATACTAATTCATGCTCTAAATAATAGACCCGAGAGCGATGCGCTTTTTTTTAGCCGTATTGGATTTAACCAGGAAAAAACATTTCGGCTGGCTACGTTATGGTCGCAGGATGGCGACCCGCAAATGGATTATCAGATGGGGCGACTCACCCTTAATGACTTTTCCGGTCGCTATGCGGACGAGCCTTATCAAGCCAGACCTGCGTCATTGAAGTGGTTTCGCGCCGCCGCGGAAAAAGGCGTCGTTGAGGCCCAATCTCTCTTGGGGGGTATTTATTCGGGGGGAGAGGGCGATGAGTGGGGGATTAAGCCAGACATTCAGGAAGCACAAAAATGGTATGGACAGGCGGCTAAGCAGGGGGACAGCGATGCACAGATTGCGTTAGGTAAAATCTATTATTCTGGCGTAACAGGGCGCACTGATTACGCTAAAGCGCTGGCATTATTTACGCAGGTTGAAAATGATGGTACTAATTCGCGCTCAACGATGCCGTTGAGTTGGATGTATTATAACGGTTTAGGTACTGCACCTGATTGTGATAAAGCCTGGTCGTATTACAAGAAAGCATCTCGATATGTAGGTAAGAAAGTTGAGGAAAAAATATTTTTGAGTAAATGCGCAGCGGATATTCAGAGTCGAAAAAACAACGCGGATGCTTTACCCAAAGTAACCCTAAAAAAAGAGAGTATTTTCTCTCGCGGGATAACGGCTAAACCGAAAGAATGCGCACTAATTTTTCAGATTGGCACAGATAAAATCCGTAACATGGCGAATTTGCATATTACGCTTGAGCTGAAGAATGCTGATGGAATGGCAACTGAGGAAACGTTGATGATTCCGCCATTCGGTTTGAATACTCTGGGGATAGATATGCAAAATCATGATGTTGATCCTCTCGTTACCCCATACGATCTCCCGCTGTATACGCAAGATTTTTGTCACGGAATCGGCGATATCCATTTTACGCTGAAATCCGCTACGGCAACGATTAACGGTAAGAATGTCGATTTACTGAAAGCTGACAGTGTGCGCTTTTTAGATAAAGAATAAGGGAATGAAAAATGATAAAACGGAAATGGAATTTTTTGCTTCTGCTTTGGCTTTCTTTCGCATCGGTATGCCAGGCAGGTGATGATATTGACGCGTTGTATAGCCGTATTGCGCAGAAAGATATTCAGGCGCTAAATGAGCTAAAAGCGTTAGCCAAAGATAATAACGCCCAAGCGCTGGCGGAACTGGGGTTTATTTATGAGTACGGTGTTTCAGTATCTGTGGATATTCCGCAGGCAATAAAGTACTACGAACAGGCTTGTGATTTGGACGGTGATTATGGTTGCTTTAATGCGGCTTATTTCTATGAGTATGGCATCGGTACCCAAAAGGATATTACACAAGCGGAAACATTAGCAAAACAGCTTAGAGAAAAAATTAATCTATCCAATATCAATCTCGATAAAAAGGTGATTGAACGTATAATTGGGAGTGTTTATAGTAATAAACTTGAGGCATATCAAGACCTTTCATTTCGTCCTCATTTTATTCAAGGCTTAAGTTTCTATTTTTATGCCCCGCAATCAGATGAGCGAAAACTGCTGAGTCGAATAGGTTTTGACTCATCACATCTTGCGCGTATAGCGATACTCTGGGCGAGCGAGGGTGATCCTAAGGTCGCGTATCAGACGGCAAAACTGGTCTCTACTTTATATTTTAATAATGCAACGAAAACGATAGATATTGCTGAAGCGCTGAAATGGCTCCGAATTTCGGCCGAGAAGGGGGATGCCGACTCACAGACGCTGTTAGGTTTTCTTTATGAACACGCCGGATTGGGATTACAACCAGATGGAGAGAAAGCCCGGAAATGGTATGAAATGGCGGCGCAGCAAGGTAATGGAGAAGCATTGTATACGTTAGGTCGTGTGTACTATTCTGGCGTACTGGTTAACGTTGATTACGATAAGGCGCTGTATTTTTTCAAAAAAGCTTATGAGAAAGAATTACAGGCGGCCGCTGATTATTTAGCACAGATGTATTTTAATGGCCAGGGTGTAGATGTCGATTGCCAACAATCCTGGCACTATTACGATAACAGCTATATAAAAAAGATGACACAACGCGATTATCTTGATTATTGTGAAAAAGATCGAAAGAGTCGTAATGATTTTAGTCAGCAACTTCCTGAGTTAACATTAGAAAAATATGCGGGATTATTTGGCAGGATTGATAATGTTCCACTGTGTCAGATTGGATTTGTTGTCAATACGAAAAAGTTAATTCATGTTGCGAACTTACATGTGGAATTGATATTAAAAAATGATGTTGGAGTTAGCGACGAAAGAATGGTCGCTTTTCCTCCTTTGGGCCTCAATACTCTGGGTACTGAACAGGGTATGGGGGATTCTTTTAAGTCGATGGGATATCTCCTGATGAAAAACGGTGACTTATGTGATTACCATAAACTTACTTTCACCGTGAAGTCAGCGACGGCAACAATCAATGGTAAAAAAGTTGATTTACTGAAAACGGATAATTTACATATTATTCAGAATTGATAACTCGTGGGGCGTTACTGCCTGATGAAATGAATAAAAAAACCGCCGTTTTGCGACACGGCGGTTTTTTCAATAGCAACGCTTGTTACCAGACGTAAGTCAGCAGATTCTGCGAATTCGGCACCATAAAATCAACGGACATCATGATACTCAGCGCGGTAATCGCAATGATAGAGAAGCCGAACAGCTTGCGCGCCCAGACCTTATCATCTTCCACTTTGTAACCGCGTAGCGCCATGCCGAGCCACCAAACGCTGACCGCCGCGGCGACCACCAGGTATTTGTAACCGGCATAACCGCCCAACGTTAGCATTAGCGTTGCAACGGCAAATGCAATGATGTACAGCGTGATGTGGTTTTTAGCGACTGAGATTCCTTTTACCACCGGCAGAACCGGGATATTGGCCGCCTGATAGTCCTTAAAGCGGAAAATGGCGATGGCGTAAGAGTGCGGCATCTGCCAGAGGCTGAAAATAGCCAACAGAATCGCCGCGCCGCTGTCAAAGTCGCCCGTTACGGCGCAGTAGCCAATCACCGGCGGCGCTGCGCCGGAGAGAGAACCAATCAGCGTGCCGTAAACGGAGTGACGCTTCATGTACAAGCTGTACACGCCAACGTAGACCACGAAGCCCATCACCCCCAGCCAGCAGGCCAGAGGATTGGCGCCAAACCACAGCAGCATAAAGCCAGCAATACCCAGCAGGGTGGCGTATACCAGCGAGACGCCAGGAGAAATCAGGCCTTTGACCAGCACCCGATTCTTGGTCCTTTCCATCTTCCTGTCGATATCCCTGTCGATGTAGTTGTTAAATACACAACCCGACGCCACAACCAGTGACACCCCGACCAGCGTATAAATGAACAGGGGATAGTCAATGCTGCCCTTTGAGGCCAGCAGAAATCCCCCGATCACCGAGATCAGGTTGCCAAAGATGATGCCTGGTTTCGTTACTTGCAGGTATTGCTTAAACATCATACTCGCCGCTCTTAGTGCATCATCATGTTGTAGTTGAGGTTCCACATAATCCAGATGGAGCCCACAACCAGGATGGCGATGATCAGCACGGTAAAGATGAAGGCCGTCATGTTCCAGCCTTCATCAGATTTGGTGTTCATGTGCAGGAAACACACCAGATGCACCAAAATCTGCACCACTGCCATTGCCAGGATAGATCCCAGAATAACGGCCGGAGAGGCAGCGCCGGTCATCACCATCCAGAATGGAATAACCGTCAGGATGACCGACAGGATAAAGCCGGTCATGTACGTTTTTACGCTGCCGTGGGATGCGCCGCCGCTCTCGGTAGAATGACTCATTACATCGCCCCCATCAGATAAACAACAGTGAATACGCAAATCCAAATCACATCCAGGAAGTGCCAGAACAGGCTCAGGCACATGATGCGGGTACGGTTAGTGCTGGTCAGACCGCGACGGGCAACTTGCACCATCAGCACCGCCATCCAGATCAAACCGGAAGTGACGTGCAGACCGTGCGTGCCGACCAGCGCGAAGAACGCAGACAGGAAGCCGCTGCGATCCGGGCCCATACCGTTAACAATCAGGTGATGGAATTCATAGAGTTCCATCCCGATAAATCCGGCGCCAAACAAGAAGGTCAACGCCAGCCAGGAGATAACCTGGCTCTTGTTGTTCTTGTGCATGGCGATCGCCGCCATGCCGTAGGTAATGGAGCTAAATAACAGCAGGAAGGTTTCAACCAGAACGAACGGCAGTTCGAAAATGTCCTTACCTGTCGGGCCGCCAGCGGTGCCGTTCACCAGAACGGCATAGGTAGCAAACAGAATAGAGAACAGAATGCAGTCGCTCATCAGGTAGACCCAAAATCCGAAGATTTTGTTCTGGCCTGCGTCATGGTGCCCGTGTTCGTGCGCGTGGGCAGTCGCGTGCGTTAAAGTATCAGTTGCCATTTTTCAGCCCTGCCTTAGTAATCTCATCGAAATGCTGGTTTTCCAGTTTTTCGACTTCCGGGACCGGCACGTAGTAATCCACATCTTCATCAAAGCTTTTTACAATCCAGCTGATGATCATGCCTGCGAAACCCACTATCGCCAGCCACCAGATATGCCAGATCATGGCGAAGCCAAATACCGTCGCGAAGGCGGCGATAACAATACCGGCACCGCTATTTTTCGGCATATGAATCTCTTCATACTGTCCAGGCTGTTGGTACGCTTCGCCTTTTTCTTTCATTTCCCAGAAGGCGTCACGTTCGTGAACGTGCGGCACAACGGCAAAGTTATAGAACGGCGGCGGAGACGAGGTTGACCACTCCAGCGTACGGCCACCCCATGGGTCGCCGGTCAGATCGCGGTTCTGATCGCGGTCGCGAATAGAAACGAAGATCTGAATCAGTTGGCACAGGATACCCAGCGCAATCAGCGCGGCGCCGGCGGCGGCAACCATCAGCATCGTATGGAACTGCGGATCAATTTGCTGGCTGAGGCGACGGGTCATGCCCATGAAGCCCAGTACGTACAGCGGCATAAAGGCTACAAAGAAACCGATAATCCAGAACCAGAAGGCGCGTTTACCCCAGGTTTCGTTCAGCTTGAAGCCAAACGCCTTCGGCCACCAGTAGGTCATACCCGCGAAGCAGCCAAACACCACGCCGCCGATGATCACGTTATGGAAGTGCGCAATCAGGAACAGACTGTTGTGCAGGACGAAGTCCGCGCCCGGTACCGCCAGCAGAACGCCGGTCATACCGCCGACCGAGAAGGTCACGATAAAGCCGATGGTCCACATCATTGCGGAATGGAAGACAATACGGCCCTGATACATGGTGAACAACCAGTTGAAGATCTTCACCCCGGTCGGGATGGCGATAATCATGGTGGTGATACCGAAGAAGGCGTTAACGTTCGCGCCCGCGCCCATCGTGAAGAAGTGGTGCAGCCAAACGATAAACGACAGTACGGTAATACAGACGGTCGCCCAAACCAGCGAGGTATAGCCGAACAGACGTTTACGCGAGAAGGTCGCTGCGATTTCGGAGAATACCCCGAAGACCGGCAGAATCAGAATGTACACTTCCGGATGGCCCCAGGCCCAAATCAGGTTGATGTACATCATCATGTTGCCGCCCATATCGTTGGTAAAGAAATGGGTGCCCAGATAGCGATCCAGGGTCAGCAACGCGACGGTAACCGTCAGAATCGGGAAAGAGGCGATGATCAGTACGTTGGCGCACAAAGAGGCCCAGGTAAAGACCGGCATCTTGAACATTGTCATACCCGGCGCACGCATCTTCAGGATCGTCACGAAGAAGTTGATACCGGTTAACGTCGTACCAATACCCGAGAGTTGCAACGCCCATATCCAGTAATCGACCCCGACGCTGGGACTGTACTCTATTCCCGATAGCGGCGGATAAGCCAGCCACCCTGTCTGCGCGAATTCACCCACGCCCAGCGAGAGGTTAACCAGGATAACGCCGACAACGGTGAACCAGAAGCTCAGGTTGTTCAGGAAAGGGAACGCAACGTCGCGCGCGCCGATCTGCAGCGGAACCACCAGGTTCATCAGACCGATAACGAAGGGCATCGCCACGAAGAAGATCATGATTACGCCGTGAGCGGTAAAGATCTGATCGTAGTGGTGCGGCGGTAGAAAACCCGCTTCGCCTGCGGAGGCAAGCGCCTGCTGGCTACGCATCATGATGGCATCGGCGAAACCACGTAACAGCATCACAATCGCGACGATGATATACATGATGCCGAGGCGTTTATGGTCAACTGACGTTAACCACTCTTTCCATAGGTAGGTCCACTTACCGAAGTAAGTAATCGCTGCCAGTATCGCCAGTCCCCCGACGATAATTGCAGCGATCGTTACCATGACGATAGGTTCATGGAACGGTACTGCATCCAGTGATAATTTTCCGAACATCTTATCTTCCTCAACCCTTGGAGTTGGCGGATTCCGCGTGGCTCATGTCCATACCTTCCATTCCTTCATGCGAGCTGTGCTCACCTTCAGGTTGGGTCATGTCCATGCTCTTACCGTGGTCCATGAATTTGTTAATAACGTCCTTGAACAAATCTGGTTTCACGCTGGAGAAATATTCCACCTTGTTGTACTCGCTTGGCATAGCCACTTTCTCGAACGCCGCCATATCATTCATGGTGTTCGGAGACTGCTTCGCTTTTGCGACCCATTGGTCGAATTCTGCGCGGTCTTTGGTGGCGATAGCTTTAAACTTCATACCAGAGAAGCCCGGGCCGCTATAGCTGGCGGAGATGCCATCGTAGGTTCCGGGTTCGTTGGCGATCAGATGCAAACGTGTTTGCATACCGGCCATGGCATAAATCTGGCTACCCAGACGCGGGATAAAGAAGGAGTTCATCACGGAGTTGGAGGTCACTTTGAAATAAACCGGCGTGTTCGCCGGGAAGGCGATCTCGTTGACGGTGGCGATACCCTGCTCCGGATAGATGAAGAACCATTTCCAGTCCATGGAAACCACTTCGATGGTGATCGGTTTTTCGTCATGCGCCAGCGGCTTGCTTGGTTCAAGCGCGTGCGTGGTTTTCCAGGTCAGTACGGCAAGGAAAATGATGATTAAGATAGGCACCGTCCAGACCACGGCTTCCACTTTATTGGAGTGTGACCAGTTCGGGCTATACTTCGCATCCTTATTACTCGCACGATACTTCCAGGCGAAACCAACAGCCATCAAGATGGCGGGAATAACGACGATCAACATCAGGCCAAATGCCGTCAGTATCAGCGAACGTTGCTCCAGTCCAATCTGTCCTTTGGGATCCAGCAGCGCAGAATTACAGCCACTGAGTAATGCAGTGCCTGCAATTAATGACAACCATCCCAAACTTTTATTGTATTTCCTGAGTCTCATTTAACGACCTCAATTCCACGGGACCTGGTGGCGTTTAAAGTGTAGGGGCATTTTACGGTAAGGTTACATTACTGTAAACATGATTGGTTCTGTGTTACCAAGTTCTGCCGCGCATGTCACATATGTTGCCAAGTATGTCGAAATAACTTTAAGACACTGTTGAAACTTTGCGTTATAACGGATGAGGTCTGTAAGTGGGATGTTGAGGGATAATTGGTATAACCAATGTGAAAATAAAACAATTACTTAACAATTTATTATCAATAAAAGGACAATCAACGGCAGAAATTTAAATTTAATCGGCTGAATCGTGTAAAGAAAATAGGTAGCGTAGAAATTACCAATAATTTCCAAAATTCTGTTGCGCACAAAAAGACAAATATATTTTTTATCAATTGATGGTTATTTAGCCGTTATAATTCCGGGTCGTTATTACAACGGCAAATAATGTTTTAGAGCAGGCGTGTTTTTCGTAGCGCCAGGTAGTCCAGCAACCCGCCAAAGACAATGCCGCACACGGCAACCGCTACCGCGGTCTCAAGCAATCCGGGCAGGAATGAGAAGTTGGTGTAATCCACCGCGTTCATGGTCAGCAGGAGTACCCATACCGCCAGCAAAGCGACGCCCGCGAGCAGGATTGAAAGCGCGAAATTGTAGGCGCCACGGTATTGCGTGCGGGGAATGAAACGCTCGCTCTGCCAGCTATATTCCAGCGTTTGCCGACAGACCAGCAACAGTAACAGCCCGGGAACGGCGGCGACAACCGAGAAGAGGTAGAATGTCGGCCAGCCGTGCGCTTCAACGAACCAGCCCGCTACGGGACCAACATAAACGCGGCCTACTGCGGAGAGGGCCGACAGTAGGGCAAACTGTGTTGCGGAAAACGACTTATTACATAGCGTCATTAATAAGGCGACAAAGGCGGCAGTCCCCATCCCGCCGCACAGATTTTCGAAAAAGACCGCCGCGCCCATGCTGAACATGTTTTTATCGGTAATGGAGAGCAACCAGTAACCGGCGTTGGACGCGCCTTGCAAAATGCCGAAAATCAGCAGCGCGCGAAACAGCGAAAGACGCTGCATTAATATGCCGCCGTATAACGCGCCGACGATTGTCGCCAACAGGCCCAGCGTTTTATTGACCACGCCGACTTCGCCGGCGTCAAAGCCGACGCCGCGAATCAAAAAGGTGGTGGTCAGGCTCATGGCGAAGGCGTCACCCAGTTTATAAAGCACAATGAGCAGTAAAATCAGCCAGGCGTTATTACGGCCAAAGAAATCGCGTAGTGGCGCGACGACGGCCTGTTCCAGCGATTTCGGGGACGGGATACTATCGGTCGGCTCCGGCGCCAGTAAGGTGGCGATAATGCAGGGGATCAGCAATGCCGCCATCAGCCAGTACATGCCCTGCCAGCCGAGCCAGCGATCGGCCAGCCATAGCGCCAGTCCGCCGGAAACCAGCATCCCCAACCGGTAGCCAAGCACGCTGATTGCCGCGCCAGCGCCGCGTTCTTCTGCGGGTAAAACATCGGTTTTCCAGGCGTCGAACACGATATCCTGCGAGGCGGAGCAAAAAGCAATCACCACCGCCAGCGCCGCCATCCAGCGTAGCTGCGTGCCGGGTTCAAGAAAGCCCATCGCCGCAATCGCCGCCAGTAACAACAGTTGGGTGGCGAGTAACCAACCGCGACGACGACCTAAAAAAGGCGGCGTGTAGCGGTCCATCAGCGGGGACCAGAGAAACTTAAACACATAGGCCTGACCAACCAGCGAGAAGAAGCCAATCGTTTTAAGATCGATATTCTCGACGGTCATCCACGCCTGTAGCGTACCGGAGGTGAGCGCCAGCGGGAGGCCGGAGGCAAAACCCAATATCAGCAGAATGGCTGAACGCGGTTGCTGGAAAATACGTAAATATTGACTTGACATAGGCATCTACAGACCCGGCTTCTGCCGGGTCTTGTTGTTGCTATTAACGGGCGTTTTGCTTGATAAAATCGTGAATACTGGTGTCCTGAGACATATCAGCGATAGTATCGGTCAGAACACTGTTCACCGCGTCGGCAATATTCTGGTTAGAGGCCTGGAATGCCCCTTCAATAGAGTAGTTGGCGCGATAGTTTTTGGTCATCTTGTTGCCATTTGCCGCGGTCGCAATAATCGCGATATCCGCTTTGGTCGCGATGTTGTAGCGCACGCTGCCCTGGGAAACATCAGCATACAGTTGGTTAACAATAATCTGCAGATTAACCGCGCCGTTAGGCCCGATCATATAGCCCCGCGCCGTCATCTGTTTTTCCAGGACTTCTTGTAACAGGAAGCGTAAATCGCGGGAGGCGGTTAACGTTACCAGCTGGTTGTTACGCGTGACTTTCGCTAACGCCTGATCCTGGCGCTGGTCCGCGCCGGTAATGCTAACGGTGACGCCCATCAGGCTCGGATCCTGCTGTGGCAAGGTGATCTTCGGCGCGACGTCAATGGTCGTCGGCGGTGTGGCGCATCCTGCCAGCATAAACAGAGCGACTAACGGAAAGAGAAGTTTTTTTAACATATTCAGGCTCTCAATGACGCTTAAAACGTGATAGGTAAAAATTCCCGCCATCATAACACCGCTAACGGCGAGGGGAAGTGGTCAACGCAGGTAAATTCGTCGTAATGTCCGATTTGGTATTGATAACGGCGCGAGCGGGGATTTTGAGCGCTAAAAGAATGATTAAGGCAGTAAACTTCATACGTTTGGCTGAAATAATCAGACGAAAGCTAAATTTTTGTTGTCATGCTGTAATGGAAACGGTAAAAGCGGCTAGTATTTAAAGGGATGGGTGACATCACAGCGTTGTCGGAGGAGATTTTCATGATGATACGTGAGCAAATAGAAGAAAAATTAAGGACAGCGTTCGACCCCGTGTTTCTCGAAGTTGTGGATGAAAGCTATCGTCACAATGTTCCTGCAGGATCGGAAAGCCATTTTAAGGTCGTGCTGGTGAGCGATCGCTTTACAGGCGAACGTTTTCTTAATCGTCATCGGATGATTTACGGTACGTTAACGGCGGAACTTTCCACAACCGTACATGCGCTGGCACTGCATACTTATACCCTCAAAGAGTGGGAAGGATTGCAGGATACTATCTTCGCGTCGCCTCCTTGTCGCGGCGCGGGAAGCATCGCGTAGCAAAACGGATTTGCAACTACCTCCGCTTTTCCAGTATGTTGCTACAGAATTATGTGAAAACGGCCTGCGGGCCGTTTTGTTTTGTCTGAATTTTGAGCGTGTCGTACAGTATTCAGACAAAAATTAGCCGAGAATTGTGAAAACCGCCGCAGCATCGCACAATCACCGTTCTCGACTCACAAAAGTGATGCCGCTATAATGCGCCGTCTTATATATGAACGTCTTCGGGATGATTCTGACGACAGGGAATGTGATTGATTATGAGAACATCCCGGTTCCGCGAAGCAAATAGCACGTGCTTGCGGAGTAGAGTTGACCGAGCACTGTGATTTTTTGAGGTAACAAGATGCAAGTTTCAGTTGAAACCACTCAGGGCCTTGGCCGCCGTGTAACGATTACAATCGCTGCTGACAGCATCGAGACCGCTGTAAAAAGCGAGCTGGTCAACGTAGCGAAAAAAGTACGTATTGACGGCTTCCGTAAAGGCAAAGTACCGATGAATATCGTCGCTCAGCGTTATGGCGCTTCTGTTCGCCAGGACGTGCTGGGCGATCTGATGAGCCGCAACTTCGTTGACGCGATCATCAAAGAAAAAATTAACCCGGCAGGCGCGCCGAACTATGTTCCGGGCGAATACAAAGTGGGTGAAGACTTCACTTACTCCGTCGAGTTTGAAGTCTATCCGGAAGTTGAGCTGACTGGCCTCGAGTCCATCGAGGTTGAAAAACCGGTTGTTGAAGTCACCGACGCTGACGTTGATGTGATGCTGGACACCCTGCGTAAGCAGCAGGCGACCTGGAAAGAAAAAGACGGCGCTGCTGATGCGGAAGACCGCGTGACCATCGACTTCACCGGCTCTGTAGACGGCGAAGAGTTCGAAGGCGGCAAAGCGACCGATTTCGTTCTGGCGATGGGCCAGGGTCGTATGATTCCGGGCTTTGAAGACGGCGTTAAAGGCCACAAAGCTGGCGAAGAGTTCACTATCGATGTGACCTTCCCGGAAGAGTACCACGCTGAAAACCTGAAAGGTAAAGCGGCTAAGTTCGTTATCAACCTGAAGAAAGTTGAAGAACGTGAACTGCCGGAACTGACCGAAGAATTCATCAAACGTTTCGGCGTTGAAGATGGTTCCGTAGCCGGTCTGCGCGCTGAAGTACGTAAAAACATGGAACGCGAGCTGAAAGGCGCGGTACGTAACCGCGTTAAGTCTCAGGCGATCGAAGGTCTGGTAAAAGCTAACGACATCGACGTACCGGCTGCGCTGATCGACAGCGAAATCGACGTTCTGCGTCGTCAGGCTGCGCAGCGTTTTGGTGGTAACGAGAAACAGGCTCTGGAGCTGCCGCGCGAACTGTTCGAAGAACAGGCTAAGCGTCGTGTAGTTGTCGGTCTGCTGCTCGGCGAAGTCATTCGTACCAACGAGCTGAAAGCGGACGAAGAACGCGTTAAAGGCCTGATCGAAGAGATGGCGTCTGCTTACGAAGATCCGAAAGAAGTGATTGAGTTCTACAGCAAAAATAAAGAGCTGATGGACAATATGCGTAACGTCGCTCTGGAAGAACAGGCTGTTGAAGCGGTTCTGGCAAAAGCGAAAGTGTCTGAAAAAGCCACTTCCTTCAATGAGCTGATGAACCAGCAGGCGTAATTTTTCGCGTTAAAAGCACGAAATTTGCACAAAAACCCGTCACCTTTCAGTGACGGGTTTTTTTTGTCACGCATTTTGCATGGTAAGGGTGCGAAAACCGCGTTTCAGTGTTAGCGTTAGAGCAAAAGATTGTTATGCTTGAATTATGGCGATGCCGTACCCATTACAGAGGGACTGGCTGATAATCCGTCCATCAGGTTACAATCAGTACAGCAGGTTTTTTCAATTTTTATCCAGGAGACGGAAATGTCATACAGCGGAGAACGAGATAATTTGGCCCCTCATATGGCGCTGGTGCCGATGGTCATTGAACAGACCTCACGCGGTGAGCGCTCTTTTGATATCTATTCTCGTCTACTTAAGGAACGCGTCATATTTCTGACCGGCCAGGTCGAAGACCATATGGCTAACTTGATCGTGGCGCAGATGCTGTTCCTGGAAGCGGAAAACCCGGAAAAAGATATCTATCTGTACATTAATTCTCCTGGCGGCGTAATTACTGCGGGGATGTCCATCTATGACACCATGCAGTTTATTAAGCCAGACGTCAGCACCATTTGTATGGGACAGGCGGCCTCTATGGGGGCGTTTTTGCTGACTGCCGGGGCGAAAGGCAAACGTTTCTGCTTGCCGAACTCTCGCGTCATGATCCACCAGCCGCTGGGCGGCTACCAGGGCCAGGCGACGGATATTGAAATTCACGCCCGCGAAATTTTGAAAGTAAAAGGGCGCATGAATGAACTTATGGCGCATCATACGGGTCAATCTCTTGAGCAGATTGAACGTGATACTGAGCGCGATCGCTTCCTCTCCGCGCCTGAAGCGGTAGAGTACGGTTTGGTTGACTCAATTTTGACCCATCGTAATTGATGCCCTGGACGCAAGTGTGCCGCTATACACTTCATCCTTCACGCTACCTCGGTGTTGGCTGCCAGCGCGCCTCCCGGTGACTTACTTATGTAAGCGCTGCGGAGTCGCTGAGTTGCCGCCTTGATGTAGCTCGAATGATTTTGTGTATATACTAATGAAGGGCGGCACAACGCTGATTAGCGGCTTGCGCCTGAGAATGGCATTTGCGTCGTCGTGTGCGGCACAAAGAACAAAGAAGAGGTTTTGACTCATGACAGATAAACGCAAAGATGGCTCGGGCAAATTGTTGTACTGCTCTTTTTGCGGCAAAAGCCAGCATGAAGTGCGCAAGCTGATTGCCGGTCCATCCGTGTATATCTGCGACGAATGCGTCGATTTATGTAACGACATTATTCGCGAAGAAATTAAAGAAGTTGCTCCGCACCGTGAACGTAGTGCGCTGCCGACGCCGCATGAAATTCGTACTCACCTGGACGATTACGTTATCGGCCAGGAGCAGGCGAAAAAAGTGCTGGCGGTGGCGGTCTATAACCACTACAAGCGTCTGCGTAACGGCGATACCAGCAATGGCGTCGAGTTAGGCAAAAGCAACATTCTGCTGATTGGACCGACCGGCTCCGGTAAAACGCTGCTGGCGGAAACGCTGGCGCGCTTGCTGGATGTGCCGTTCACTATGGCGGATGCGACCACGCTGACCGAAGCGGGTTACGTGGGTGAAGACGTCGAGAATATCATTCAGAAACTGTTGCAGAAATGCGACTACGACGTGCAAAAAGCGCAGCGTGGGATTGTCTACATTGATGAAATCGATAAGATTTCGCGTAAATCAGACAATCCGTCCATTACCCGCGATGTTTCCGGCGAAGGCGTACAGCAGGCGTTGCTGAAACTGATCGAAGGCACTGTCGCCGCGGTTCCACCGCAGGGCGGTCGCAAACATCCGCAGCAGGAGTTCTTACAGGTAGATACCTCTAAGATTCTGTTTATCTGCGGCGGCGCGTTTGCCGGTCTGGATAAAGTGATCGCTAACCGTGTTGAAACCGGCTCCGGCATTGGTTTTGGCGCGACGGTGAAAGCGAAGTCCGACAAAGCCAGCGAAGGCGAGCTGTTGTCGCAGGTTGAACCGGAAGATTTGATCAAATTTGGTCTGATTCCTGAGTTTATCGGTCGTCTGCCAGTGGTGGCGACGTTGAACGAACTCAGCGAAGAAGCGCTGATTCAAATCCTGAAAGAGCCGAAAAATGCGCTGACCAAGCAGTATCAGGCGCTGTTTAACCTGGAAGGCGTCGATCTGGAATTCCGTGACGAAGCGCTGGACGCTATCGCCAGGAAAGCAATGGCGCGTAAAACCGGCGCCCGTGGCCTGCGTTCTATCGTCGAAGCGGCGCTGCTGGATACCATGTACGATTTGCCATCTATGGAAGACGTCGAAAAAGTGGTGATCGACGAGTCCGTTATTGCCGGTCAGAGTAAGCCGTTGCTGATTTACGGCAAACCGGAAGCGCAGGCTTCTGGCGAATAATTAAACATTCATACAATCAGTTAGCCAAAAAAGGGGGGATTTTATCTCCCCTTTCGTTTTTCCTGTAAACACGCCGTTGAATGTGTGGGAAACATCCCCATATACTGACGTACATGTTATAGGTGGTATGGAGCACAGCTATACTATCTGATTACCTGGCGGACACTAAACTAAGAGAGAGCTCTATGAATCCTGAGCGTTCTGAACGCATTGAAATCCCCGTATTGCCCTTGCGCGATGTGGTGGTTTATCCGCACATGGTCATACCCTTATTTGTAGGGCGGGAAAAATCTATCCGTTGTCTGGAAGCGGCTATGGACCATGATAAAAAAATCATGCTGGTCGCCCAGAAGGAAGCATCAACGGATGAGCCGGGTGTAAACGATCTTTTCACCGTCGGGACCGTGGCCTCTATTTTGCAGATGTTGAAACTGCCTGACGGCACCGTAAAAGTGCTGGTCGAGGGGTTACAGCGCGCGCGTATTTCCGCGCTGTCTGACAACGGCGAACATTTCTCCGCGAAGGCGGAGTACCTTGATTCGCCAGCCATTGATGAGCGAGAACAAGAAGTGCTGGTGCGTACCGCTATCAGCCAGTTCGAAGGCTACATCAAGCTGAACAAAAAAATTCCGCCGGAAGTGCTGACGTCACTCAATAGCATTGACGACCCCGCACGTCTGGCTGACACCATCGCCGCGCATATGCCGCTGAAACTGGCGGATAAACAGTCCGTACTGGAGATGTCCGACGTTAACGAACGTCTGGAATATCTGATGGCGATGATGGAATCTGAAATCGATCTGCTGCAGGTTGAGAAACGCATTCGCAACCGCGTGAAAAAGCAGATGGAGAAATCCCAGCGCGAGTACTATCTGAACGAGCAAATGAAAGCGATTCAGAAAGAGCTTGGCGAGATGGACGACGCGCCGGACGAAAACGAAGCGCTGAAGCGTAAGATCGACGCGGCGAAAATGCCGAAAGAGGCGAAAGAGAAAGCGGAAGCGGAACTGCAGAAGCTGAAAATGATGTCTCCGATGTCGGCGGAAGCGACCGTGGTGCGCGGCTACATCGACTGGATGGTGCAGGTGCCGTGGAATGCGCGTAGCAAGGTCAAAAAAGACCTGCGTCAGGCGCAGGAAATCCTCGATACTGACCATTATGGTCTGGAGCGCGTGAAAGACCGCATCCTTGAGTATCTCGCGGTTCAAAGCCGTGTAAATAAAATCAAGGGGCCGATCCTGTGTCTGGTGGGGCCGCCGGGGGTAGGTAAAACCTCGTTGGGCCAGTCCATCGCTAAAGCAACAGGGCGTAAATACATCCGTATGGCGCTGGGCGGCGTGCGTGATGAAGCGGAAATCCGCGGTCATCGCCGGACTTACATTGGCTCTATGCCGGGTAAACTGATCCAAAAAATGGCCAAAGTGGGGGTTAAAAACCCACTGTTCCTGCTCGATGAGATCGACAAAATGTCTTCTGACATGCGCGGCGATCCGGCTTCCGCACTGCTGGAAGTGCTGGATCCAGAGCAGAACGTGGCGTTCAGCGATCATTACCTGGAAGTGGATTACGATCTCAGCGATGTGATGTTCGTCGCCACCTCCAACTCCATGAACATTCCGGCGCCGCTGCTGGATCGTATGGAAGTGATCCGTCTGTCCGGTTATACCGAAGATGAGAAGCTAAATATTGCTAAACGTCACCTGCTGCCGAAGCAGATCGAGCGTAACGCGCTGAAGAAAGGCGAACTGACGGTCGACGATAGCGCGATTATCGGTATTATCCGCTATTACACGCGTGAAGCGGGCGTGCGTAGTCTGGAGCGTGAAATCTCCAAACTGTGCCGCAAAGCGGTTAAACAACTGTTGCTCGATAAGTCGTTAAAACATATCGAAATTAACGGCGATAATCTGCACGACTACCTCGGTGTGCAGCGCTTTGATTATGGCCGTGCGGATAGCGAAAACCGCGTAGGTCAGGTGACGGGGCTGGCGTGGACGGAAGTGGGCGGCGATCTGTTGACCATCGAAACCGCCTGCGTACCGGGCAAAGGCAAGTTGACCTACACCGGCTCGCTCGGTGAAGTGATGCAGGAATCTATTCAGGCGGCGCTGACCGTGGTGCGCGCGCGCGCGGAAAAACTGGGTATTAATCCGGACTTTTACGAAAAACGCGATATCCACGTTCACGTGCCGGAAGGCGCAACGCCGAAAGACGGTCCAAGCGCCGGTATCGCGATGTGTACCGCGCTGGTTTCCTGCCTGACCGGTAATCCGGTGCGAGCAGATGTGGCAATGACCGGTGAGATCACCCTGCGCGGTCAGGTGTTGCCGATCGGCGGCCTGAAAGAAAAACTGTTGGCGGCGCATCGCGGCGGGATTAAAACGGTCTTAATTCCATTCGAAAATAAACGTGACCTGGAGGAAATTCCGGACAACGTGATTGCCGATCTGGATATCCATCCTGTGAAGCGCATTGAGGAAGTTCTGACGCTTGCTCTGCAAAACGAACCGTCTGGAATGCAGGTTGTAACCGCAAAATAGTGACCTCGCGCAAATAGCGCTAATAAAAACAGGGCTGGCAGGCTATTTCGGACTTGCCAGCCTTTTTTTGTATAGCTAATTTAGATGGTTGATTGGGTCTGCCACCATTAACGGGTGTTGTAAGGGCGTGGCAGGCCTGATATAACTGCTGCGCGGTCGTACTTCGAAGGATTCAGGTGCGATATAAATTATAAAGAGGAAGAGAAGAGTGAATAAATCTCAACTGATCGAAAAAATTGCTGCAGGGGCTGATATCTCTAAGGCTGCGGCTGGACGTGCGTTAGACGCGATTATTGCTTCTGTTACCGAATCTCTGAAAGAAGGGGATGACGTTGCACTGGTAGGCTTTGGTACTTTTGCTGTTAAAGAGCGTGCTGCCCGTACTGGTCGCAACCCGCAAACAGGTAAAGAGATCACCATCGCCGCAGCCAAAGTGCCGAGTTTCCGTGCAGGTAAAGCGCTGAAAGACGCGGTAAACTAAGCGTGATCCCCTCGGGGGATGTGACAAAGTACAAGGGCGCATCAACTGATGTGCCTTTTTTATTGACGATTCGGGACTTTCTGCGCGTTGCGGGCTGACAATTGCCCTCGTTTCTTGTCACAATAGGCTTTTGCGCGCCGCGTTCAGAAAATGCGATGCGCGTGAAGTCTATATACGCAAATCATTCAGGTTGCGTCGACGCGGCAACTGAGCGAATCACTCGGTAGCCAGCAGAGAAGCCGCCTGAAAGATAAAGTGTAAAGTCACCTACAGCGGAGTGTGGTTACACCATGATGGACAGCTTACGCACGGCTGCAAACAGTCTCGTGCTCAAGATTATTTTCGTTCTCATTATCGTATCGTTCATTTTGACCGGCGTTAGTGGTTACCTGATTGGCGGAAGCAATAACTACGCCGCAAAAGTGAATGGCCAGGAAATCAGCCGGGCACAGTTTGAGAATGCGTTTAATAACGAACGTAACCGTATGCAGCAGCAGTTGGGCGACAGGTATTCTGAACTGGCGGCCAACGAAGGTTATATGAAAAGCCTGCGCCAGCAGGTGCTGAATCGTCTGATAGATGAAGCGCTGTTGGATCAATATTCCCGCGAACTGAAACTGGGCATCAGCGATGAGCAGGTAAAGCAGGCGATTTTCGCCACTCCCGCTTTTCAGGTGGACGGTAAGTTTGACAACAACCGCTATAACGCGATTGTGAATCAGATGGGAATGACCGCCGATCAGTACGCTCAGGCGCTGCGTAACCAGCTTACCACTCAGCAACTGATCAACGGCGTGGCCGGTACTGATTTTATGCTGAAAGGGGAAACCGACGAACTGGCGGCATTAGTCTCTCAACAGCGCGTGGTGCGTGAAGCCGTTATTGATGTCAACGCGCTGGCGGCGAAGCAGCAGGTGACCGATCAGGAAGTGTCCAGCTACTACGATCAGAATAAAGCCCGCTTTATGACGCCGGAACAGTTCCGCGTAAGCTATATCAAGCTGGATGCCGCGACGATGCAGGCACCGGTCAGCGATGCGGATATTCAGGCCTATTATGACCAGCATGTAGATCAGTTTACTCAGCCGGAGCGCATTCGTTACAGCATTATTCAGACCAAAACGGAAGATGATGCGAAAGCGGTACTGGATGCGCTGAACAAGGGCGAAGATTTCGCCACGCTGGCGAAAGAGAAATCTACCGATATCATCTCTGCGCGTAATGGCGGCGATATGGGCTGGCTGGAAGAGTCTGCCACGGTGCCGGAACTGAAAAACGCCGGATTAAAAGAAAAAGGCCAGATATCTGGCGTGATTAAGTCGTCTGTCGGTTTTCTGGTGGCGCGTCTGGATGATATTCAGCCTGCCAAAGTGAAACCGTTAAGCGAGGTTCGCGACGACATTGCCGCGAAAGTGAAACAGGAAAAAGCGCTGGATGCTTACTATGCGTTGCAGCAGAAGGTGAGCGATGCGGCAAGCAACGACAATGAGTCGTTAGCAGGCGCTGAACAGGTCGCTGGCGTAAAAGCGGTTGAAACCGGCTGGTTTAGCCGTGACACCTTACCGGAAGAGCTGAACTTCAAACCGGTAGCCGATGCTATCTTTAATGGCGGTCTGGTAGGCGAAAACGGTACGCCGGGGCCGAATTCAGACATTATCACCGTGGATGGCGACCGGGCTTTTGTTGTACGCGTGAGCGAACATAAACCTGAAGCCGTGAAGCCGTTGGCAGAAGTGAAAGAACAGGTCACTGCCCTGGTGAAGCATAACAAAGCGGAACAACAGGCGAAGCTGGATGCGGAAAAACTGCTGGTCGAGCTGAAAGCGGGCAAAGGCGCGGAAGCGATGAAAGCGGCGGGTCTGAGTTTTGGCGAGCCTAAAACGTTAAGTCGTACCAGTCAGGATCCGGTGAGTCAGGCGGCCTTTGCATTAAGCCTTCCGACGAAAGATAAGCCAGTTTATGGCGTGGCGAACGATATGCAGGGTAACGTCGTTCTGCTGGCGTTTGACGAGGTGAAAGCGGGTGCCATGCCGGAAGCGCAGAAAAAAGCGATGGTGCAGGGCATCACGCAGAACAATGCGCAAATTGTCTTTGAAGCGCTGATGAGTAATCTGCGTAAAGAGGCGAAAATCAAAATCGGCGACGCTCTGGAACAGCAGTAATCGTCGAGGCGCTTCGCAAAAAATTGCAAAACGTTGTATCCCACAAAGGCCGCTTTCGCGGCCTTTTCCATTTCTGAGAATTGCCGTTTGTTCGTTTTTCTCCGCCCCGCTATCGTGGCTGCACTGTTAACAAACAAGGAGAAAACAGTATGAAACACGGAATTAAAGCACTGCTTATTACACTTTCTTTAACCTGCGCGGGCATGGCCCATAGCGCACTGGCGGCGACGCCTGTCGCAAAAAATGCAGCGGTGGAAACAAAAGCGGATACGCCTTCTTCATCCTCCGCCAAAGCGGCATTACCTACTAAAGCCAGCGATGATGAAGGTACCAGGGTGAGCATTAATACCGCGTCTGCGGAGGATCTGGCGCGGGTGATGAACGGCGTTGGGCTGAAAAAAGCGCAGGCTATTGTGAGCTATCGGGAGGAGTATGGTCCTTTTAAAACGGTGGATGATTTAAAGCAGGTGCCGGGAATGGGAAGCGCGCTGGTGGAGCGTAATCTGGCAGTTTTAACATTGTAATCACTTGCACAGTGGCAAAAATTTGCCAGACTGTAGAGGTCATACCAGTTATGACCTCTGTACTTGTCGTTTACTTATAACAACAACGTAAGGTTATTGCGCTATGCAAACACAAATCAAAGTTCGTGGATATCATCTTGATGTTTATCAACATGTTAATAATGCCCGCTATCTGGAGTTTCTGGAAGAGGCCCGTTGGGATGGGCTGGAAAACAGCGACAGCTTTCAGTGGATGACGGCCCGCAATATTGCTTTTGTGGTGGTAAACATCAACATAAATTACCGTCGCCCGGCGGTATTGAGCGATCTACTGACCGTGACCAGCCAGGTACAACAGCTTAACGGTAAAAGCGGCGTATTAAGCCAGACGATTACGCTGGAGCCAGAAGGGCAGGTGGTGGCCGATGCGCTCATCACGTTTGTTTGTATTGATTTAAAAACGCAAAAAGCGCTGCCGCTGGAAGGCGAATTGCGTGAAAAGCTGGAACAGATGGTGCAATAACGCCCCTCGCTGTCTGATGGCGTTGAACTTGTCCGGCCTGGCGATATTGACCATGGTGCATATCGCCAGGCACGGATAAGGTGCGTGCGCCGCCATCCGGCAAAACAATCACCTTAACCCGGTTTTTTGCTTCATTGCCGCCATCACCGCCGCTTTATTCGACAGATAATGATTCAGGCCGTTAGCGCGCAGATTACATGCTGCGCAATGACCACAGCCATCGCCTTTAATGCCGTTATAGCAGGTCAGCGTCTCTTCGCGAACCAAATCCAGTTGGCCCCAATAATCGGCCAGCGCCCAGGTTTCAGCTTTATCAATCCACATTAAGGGCGTTTCGAAACGGATATCTTTCGCCATGCCCAGATTCACCGCGTGATTCAGCGCTTTGACGAACTCATCACGACAGTCTGGATAGCCGGAAAAATCGGTCTCGCAAACGCCGGTGATCACCGCTTCGGCTTTGACCTGATAAGCGTAAATCGCCGCCAGCGTCAGAAAGAGAATATTGCGTCCCGGTACGAAAGTATTGGGGATACCGTCAGCGTTTGGTTCATAGTCCGGCACCGGAATGCTATCCCGCGTCAGGCTGCTGACCGCCAGTTCGTTCAGCAAAGTGACATCCAGCACTTTATGCGCGCGTGCGCCAAGTTGTAACGCCAGCGCGCGCGCGACATCAATCTCTGCGCGGTGGCGCTGACCATAATCAAACGTGACACAATGCACTTCATCATACTGATGCCGCGCTTGCGCCAGACAAGTGGTGGAGTCCTGACCTCCACTAAATACAACAACGGCGCGTTTCATAGTTATCCTGATCAATGACGAAAACCAATATGGTAACGCGTACGGATAATCCCGACCAGCTTCTTCACGGCGAAGGCGGCGGAAGCCAGGCTTCGCTAAATTCAAACCAGCCGCGAGGGGTGAGTCGAACGCCGTTAACGCCCGGTGGGGCGCTGATGCGATAGTGATAATTAAACAGCGGCGTAAGTGTGGCGTCATCCATCAGGTTGGCAAAAACTTGTTGTAGCGCGGCGCGGCGATCTTTTTCATTGGGCTGAATTTGCAGAGCGTCAAGCGTAGCCTGCAGATGGGAAAACGCAGGCGCGTCCAGGACATGTGACCAGATCTGATCGCAACGTAGCCACTGCTCCAGCGTATATTCCGGCGCTTCGCCGATCAGCCTGTCGCCCATCATCAGATCCGCTTGCGCCAACGCAGGGCAGTTATCCCAGTTTTTGGCATTATGAAAAATCAATGTTAACTCACAGCCGAGCGTCGCCAGGTAATGTCGAAGCTGTTCCGCCATCGTATGCAGCTCTACGGGAAGGTGGTACGCCAGGGTAAGTTTTTTCGGCAATGGCGTTTCATCAACGTCCCGCCATTGCGGGATTGTCCAGCCGGGTAGCAGCCCCTGACTTGGCATAATCAAGTTCTCATCTACCGGCAAGGTTTTCAGCAGCGAAGTATGATGGATAATATGTATCAGACGCCGCGCCTGCTGTACGTTGAGCCGTGAGCCCTTTTTGAGGGTTAAATAACAAAAGCCAAGGCTGATACCACTACTTACCTGACTCAGCGTCGCCAGCTCTTCCGGTTTGCCGATGGCAATCTGCACCGGATGGCGGCAACTGGTGCCCAGATCCTGGGCAAACAGTTGCGGGGTGATCCAGAATTCAATCGCTTTCAGCAGCGGATGGCTGAGGTGATAATGGTCGTGACTTTCCAGACGCACCAGTTCCGGCGTGAACAACGCCAGGCGAAAAGGACCAGTGCCGATAAGCGGCAGGTCAGGATGCGCCAGACCGCTACAATAGCTCGCCAGACGATGCGCCAGCCAGTAATCAGGTCGGTGAAGGAGAAAGGTCAGGCACTGAGGATGCGTTACTTCGATCCGTGCGACGCTAATAAACAATTTGCTTAGCGCGGGTAGGGTAAGCAGCCTTTCCAGGCGTTCGTGTAGCTGCGCGGTATCCACCGCATCGCCATTATGCCAGTGCAGCGTGGAGCGAATATAAAAATCCCAGCGTAAACCGTCGGCGGAAACCTTCCAGTGATGCGCCAAATCCCCGCAAGGATATTGGCTATCGCGGTCGAAGCGCGTTAACCCGGAAAAAACTTGCCCTGCGAGATGCTGTTCCGCGCGTCCTGGCAGGAAACCCGGCTGCAGCGGATCAAGCGGACGATAGTAGGGAATACGCAATGTCGGCGTATCGTTTTGCCATTGGCCGCCCATAAAAGGCTGGAGCATCGCCCGTAACTCGCCAGGCGCCAGCTGCGCCAGTTCCAGTACGTTGAGCTGCTGCCCTTTTTCCAGCGCCTGTTCCATCATGGCGGTGCGGAGCGATTCCGGCGTGACCAGAAACTGGAGCCGTCCACGTTTCCCGCGCCCGGACTGCGCCTCCCATCTTAGCCAACCTGCCTGCTGGGCCTGACGCAGCAGCGTTCGCAGATGGCGCTCGCTACAAAAACAGCGTTCGGCCAGTTCACTAACGGTGACATGTTGCGTTTCCCCGGCGGAAGGCTGCCAGAGGCGTTGATATTGATTAAGCCGATTCAGTAGCCTCATAAAACCCGGAACACTTCCTTTTATCTGTTCACTATTACTTCCGTATATCTCAGGTAATACTGAACAACAAGTTAACCGCGTCACAGTGTGGAGAAAGAGATGGCCCGTCTGGCAGCATTTGATATGGATGGCACGTTATTAATGCCCGATCACCATTTGGGTAGAGAAACGATCGCCACGCTGGCGCGTCTGCGCGAACGCGATATCACTCTGACATTCGCTACGGGTCGTCATGTGCTGGAGATGCGGCATATTCTGGGGACGCTTTCACTGGACGCTTATCTTATTACCGGTAACGGGACGCGAATTCACTCGCTGGAAGGCGACGTGCTGCATCGTCAGGATCTCGATCCTCAGGTTGCCGATACGGTGATGCATCATGCCTGGGATACCCGAGCCAGTATGCATGTGTTTAATGACAACGGCTGGTTTACAGGCCAGGAGATCCCCGCGCTACTCCAGGCGCACGTCTACAGCGGCTTTCGTTATCAGGTTATCAATATAAAAAGCATTCCGGCCCATCAGGTGACGAAGATCTGTTTTTGCGGCGATCATGACGATCTGATCCGTTTGCGCATTCAGCTCAATGAGGCGATGGAAGAACGCGCTCACCTCTGTTTCTCTGCCGTCGACTGCCTGGAAGTGCTACCGCTGGGGTGCAATAAAGGATCGGCGCTGGCGGTATTGAGCAATCATTTAGGGCTTTCACTGGCAGATTGCATGGCATTTGGCGACGCGATGAACGATCGGGAAATGCTGGGCAGCGTCGGGCGGGGGCTCATTATGGGCAATGCCATGCCGCAGCTTATCGCCGCGTTGCCACACCTTTCGGTTATCGGACATTGTGGTAATCAAGCGGTATCACACTTTTTGACGCATTGGCTGGACAATCCGCATCTACCTTATTCCCCCGAATGAGAGATCTCTTCCAGCAAGCCAGACATTCAGTCTGGCTTTTTTTTGGTGTCTAGTCGCCGGTAAGTAATTTTGCGATGGCCGCTGACCACGGCGTCAAATCGCCGATATGGTCGCTAACCCAGGACGGATGGTAATAGGTATCCAGATAGCGATCGCCGCTATCGCACAATAACGTCACGATAGCGCCGGTTTCTCCAGCCTCGCGCATCCGGGCCGCAAGCTGCAGCGCTCCCCACATATTCGTGCCGGTAGAGGCACCGACTTTACGGCCTAGCTGCGTTTCCAGCCAGTGTGCGGTGGCAACGCTGGCGGCGTCCGGCACGCGCAGCATCTCATCTACGACATCCGGAATAAAAGAAGGCTCTACTCGCGGACGACCAATTCCTTCAATTTTACTGCCCACCGGGCTGCGTAATGAAGCGTCGCGATCCTGCCAGTAAGGTAAAAAGACGGAATTTTCCGGATCCACCACCATGAGCTGAGTATCATAGCCCTGGCAGCGAATATAGCGCCCAATCGTCGCAGAGGTTCCGCCCGTTCCGGCGCTCATGACGATAAATCGCGGTACCGGATGGGGTTCGTTGCGCATCTGGCGGAAAATACTGTCGGCAATATTATTGTTGCCCCGCCAGTCGGTAGCTCGTTCTGCGTAGGTAAACTGGTCCATATAGTGACCGTTCAGTTCATGCGCCAGCCGCTCGGAGGCGGCATAAATTTCGCAGGCGCTCTCCACAAAATGACAGTGGCCGCCGTAAAATTGAATCTGTTCGATTTTACGTTTTGCGGTACAGGCGGGCATGACGGCGATGAACGGCAGTCCCAGTAAACGCGCGAACCAGGCTTCGGAAATCGCCGTTGAGCCTGATGACGCTTCAATAATCGGAGTGCCTTCTTTAATCCAGCCATTGCACAGCCCATAAAGGAACAGCGAGCGCGCCAGACGATGCTTGAGGCTACCGGTGGGATGCGTGCTTTCGTCTTTCAGGTAAAGCTGGATACCCGGAAATGCCGACAGGGGCAAACGAATAAGATGCGTATCCGCCGAGCGCTGGTGGTCAGCGTTAATTTCATTAATGGCATTTTTAACCCAATTGCTACTCATCATTAATATCCATTTATCATTTTGTGCCAAGAGTAGCGAAAAGTACGGAAAAAATTGTTGCTATTTGGCCTTTAAATTACAATGTAAGGAGAAAAATATTCTCTATGGAGTGGGTATGTTAGATAAAATTGACCGTAAACTGCTTTGCTTATTGCAGCAGGACTGTACCCTCTCTTTGCAGGCGCTGGCGGATGCCGTTAATCTGACGACAACGCCTTGCTGGAAGCGGCTTAAACGCCTGGAAGATGACGGTATCCTGCTTGGCAGGGTCGCGCTGCTGGACCCGGAAAAACTGGGGCTGGGGTTAACCGCTTTTGTGTTGATAAAAACGCAGCACCACAGCAGTGAATGGTACTGTCGGTTCGTGACCGTCGTCTCTGAGATGCCGGAAGTGCTTGGCTTCTGGCGGATGGCGGGGGAATACGACTATCTGATGCGAGTTCAGGTGGCCGACATGAAGCGGTATGACGACTTCTATAAACGTCTGGTCAATAGCGTCCCAGGACTGTCAGACGTCACCTCCAGTTTTGCGATGGAACAGATTAAGTACACCACCTCTCTGCCCATTGAATAATTCTCCCGGTATTGCCGGAAATCATATCAGGAAATAACGCGTGCGATTATTTGCTCAATTAAGCTGGTACTTTCGCCGGGAATGGCGTCGCTATCTTGGCGCGGTGGCCCTGCTTATGCTTATTGCGATGCTTCAGCTGATCCCGCCCAAAGTGGTGGGGATTGTCGTGGATGGCGTAACCGCACAGCATTTTACTCCAGGCCGAATAGCGATGTGGATTGGCACCATTGCCCTGATCGCCGTAGTGGTCTATTTGTTGCGCTATGTCTGGCGCGTGCTGCTATTTGGCGCTTCTTATCAATTAGCCGTCGAACTGCGTGAAGATTATTATCGCCAGCTGAGCCGTCAGCATCCTGAATTTTATCAGCGCCATCGAACGGGCGATCTTATCGCGCGCGCGACGAATGATGTGGATCGCGTCGTATTTGCGGCGGGTGAGGGCGTTCTGACGCTGGTTGACTCGCTGGTAATGGGCTGCGCGGTACTGATTGTCATGTCGACGCAAATTAGCTGGCAGCTAACGCTATTAGCGCTGTTGCCGATGCCGATTATGGCGCTGATGATCAAACGTTACGGCGATCGGCTGCATGATTATTTCAAACTGGCGCAGGCCGCCTTCTCCAGCCTGAACGACCGCACGCAGGAGAGTCTGACCAGCATCCGCATGATCAAAGCGTTTGGTCTGGAGGACCGCCAGTCTTCGCTGTTTGCGGCGGATGCCGAAGATACCGGCAAGAAAAATATGCGCGTGGCGCGTATTGACGCGCGTTTTGATCCAACCATTTACATCGCCATTGGCATGGCGAACCTGCTCGCGATTAGCGGCGGAAGCTGGATGGTGGTTAACGGCAGCCTGACGCTGGGCGAACTCACCAGCTTTATGATGTATCTGGGGTTGATGATTTGGCCGATGCTGGCGCTGGCCTGGATGTTTAATATCGTGGAGCGGGGGAGCGCCGCTTACAGCCGCATCCGCGCCATGCTGGCGGAAGCGCCGGTAGTTAAGGATGGTGAAGAGCCGGTCCCGGCGGGGCGCGGCGAACTGACGGCGGCCATTCGTGAGTTTTGCTATCCGCAAACGACGCATCCGGCGCTGGAGAATGTGAACTTTCGCCTTAAACCGGGTCAGATGCTGGGGATATGCGGTCCGACCGGCGCGGGGAAAAGCACAATCTTGTCGCTTATCCAGCGCCATTTTGATGTGACGCAGGGAGAAATCCGATTCCATGACATGCCGTTGACGCATCTGCAACTGGATAGCTGGCGTAGCCGACTGGCGGTCGTCAGCCAGACGCCGTTTTTGTTCTCGGACTCTATTGCCAATAATATTGCGCTCGGACGCCCGGAGGCGACTCAGGAGGAGATTGAACAGGTGGCGCGTTTAGCCAGCGTACATGAGGATATTCTCCGTTTGCCTCAGGGCTACGACACGCAGGTAGGTGAACGTGGCGTCATGTTATCGGGAGGGCAAAAACAGCGTATCTCGATTGCCAGAGCGCTGCTGTTGAATGCGGAAATTCTGCTTCTTGATGATGCGCTCTCAGCAGTAGATGGTCGCACGGAGCATCAGATTTTGCATAATTTGCGCCAGTGGGGCGAAGGGCGTACGGTCATTATCAGCGCGCATCGTTTATCCGCGCTGACCGACGCCAATGAAATTATCGTTATGCAACATGGTCATGTTGTTCAGCGCGGCGATCACGATCAACTGGCGCAGCAGATTGGCTGGTATCGCGATATGTATCGCTATCAGCAACTGGAGGCCGCGCTGGATGACGCGCCGGAACGCGGCGAGGAGGCGGCGAATGCGTAGTTTTGGACAGCTATGGCCGACGCTGAAACGGTTACTGGCGTATGGCTCGCCATGGCGAAAACCGCTCTCTGTCGCGGTGATGATGCTGTGGATTGCGGCGGCGGCGGAAGTTAGCGGTCCGCTGCTGATCAGCTATTTCATTGATAACATGGTGGCCCGCCACCATTTACCGTTGGGCAAGGTCGCGGGGCTGGCGGCCGCCTATGTGGGGCTACAATTTCTGGCGGCGGGTCTGCATTACGCCCAGTCTTTATTATTTAACCGGGCGGCCGTTGGCGTGGTTCAGTCCTTGCGCACGGACGTCATGGATGCCGCCTTGCGCCAGCCGCTAAGCGCCTTCGACACGCAGCCTGTCGGACAATTAATTTCACGTGTGACCAACGATACGGAAGTCATCCGCGATCTGTACGTCACGGTCGTCGCGACGGTATTACGTAGCGCGGCGTTGATCGGCGCCATGCTGGTCGCTATGTTCAGCCTTGACTGGCGGATGGCGCTGGTGGCGATTTTGATTTTTCCGGCGGTATTGACCGTGATGATCATTTATCAGCGCTACAGCACGCCGATTGTACGCCGCGTGCGGGCATATCTGGCGGATATTAACGACGGCTTTAACGAAATCATCAACGGGATGAGCGTAATCCAGCAGTTTCGCCAGCAGGCGCGCTTCGGCGAACGCATGGGCGAGGCCAGCCGCTCGCACTACATGGCGCGGATGCAGACGCTACGCTTAGACGGCTTTTTATTGCGTCCTCTGCTTAGCCTCTTTTCCGCGCTCATTTTGTGTGGTTTGTTAATGCTTTTCAGCTTTACGTCTGCCGGCACGATTGAGGTCGGGGTGCTGTATGCGTTCATTAGCTATTTGTCACGTCTGAACGAGCCGCTCATTGAACTGACCACCCAGCAATCCATGCTACAGCAGGCGGTTGTGGCGGGAGAGCGTGTTTTTGAACTGATGGATCGCCCGCGCCAGCGCTATGGCAGCGACGACAGGCCGTTGCAAAGCGGGGCGATTGATATTGATCATCTGTCGTTTGCTTACCGCGACGATAATCTTGTTTTACAGGACATTACGCTATCAGTACCGTCCCGTAGCTTTGTGGCGCTGGTGGGGCACACCGGCAGCGGGAAGAGCACGCTCGCCAGCTTATTAATGGGGTACTACCCTCTGACGCAAGGCGAAATTCGGCTGGATGGGCGAGAAATCGCCTCTCTTAATCATCGCGTTTTACGCCAGGGCGTGGCGATGGTTCAACAGGACCCGGTAGTGATGGCGGATACCTTTCTGGCTAATGTGACGCTGGGGCGCGACGTCTCCGAGGCGCAGGTGTGGCAGGCGCTGGAAACGGTACAACTGGCAGACCTGGCGCGCGGCCTGAGCGACGGGCTGCATACGCATCTCGGCGAGCAGGGAAATACGCTGTCCGTCGGGCAAAAACAGCTATTGGCGCTGGCGCGCGTGCTGGTTGACGCCCCGCAAATATTAATTCTTGATGAAGCGACGGCCAGCATCGATTCCGGCACTGAGCAGGCGATACAGCAGGCGCTGGCGGCGATTCGCGAGCGCACCACGCTGGTGGTTATTGCCCATCGGCTATCGACAATCGTGGAGGCGGATACCATTCTGGTTCTCCATCGCGGCCAGGCGGTGGAGCGCGGGACGCATCAACAATTGCTGGCGGCGCAAGGGCGCTACTGGCAAATGTATCAATTACAGTTAGTTGGCGAGGAGTTAGCCGCCAGCGTACACGAAGAACCCGGCCCTGCGGCGTAAGGTTTGGCGCCACAGGGCAAAACCTCGCCCATCATGCACCGTCGTGGTGCGTTTTTCTTTCCCTGCTTCAATGTTGGGGCGCGTCAATATAAAGACGCGCCGCTAACCGCGCCTTTCCTCGCTCGCCAGCTTCTGGCACATCCTTTGCAATATCCATTCTGAAGAGTCCATGCGCGGCGGCAGCCGTTACCTAATTCTGACTGGAGGGTTCTATGAAGCTGGTTACCGTGATTATCAAACCGTTCAAGCTGGAGGACGTGCGGGAGGCGCTTTCTTCCATTGGCATTCAGGGACTGACCGTCACCGAAGTGAAAGGGTTTGGCCGTCAGAAAGGACACGCCGAACTGTATCGCGGCGCGGAGTACAGCGTGAATTTCCTGCCGAAGGTCAAAATTGATGTGGCTATCGCCGACAACCAACTGGAAGAGGTGATCGATATCATCAGTAAAGCGGCTTACACCGGAAAAATTGGCGACGGCAAAATTTTCGTCGCGGAGCTCATGCGCGTTATTCGGATTCGTACCGGCGAAGCTGACGAAGCAGCGCTGTAAGACCCGCCACACAGCAACAGGAAATGAAAAAATGAAGATAGCGATGATAAAAACCACACTGGCTTCACTGGCGCTGCTGCCTGGGCTAACGATAGCCGCGCCGGCGGTTGCCGATAAAGCGGATAGTGCTTTTATGATGATTTGTACCGCGCTGGTGCTGTTCATGACGATACCGGGTATCGCGCTGTTTTACGGCGGATTAATTCGCGCTAAGAACGTGCTGTCAATGTTAACGCAAGTGACCGTCACCTTTGCGCTGGTCTGTATTTTATGGGTGGTGTACGGCTATTCGCTGGCTTTTGGCGAAGGGAATCATTTCTTCGGTAATACCGATGGGGCGATGTTGAAGAATATCGCGTTGACGGCGGTAACGGGTACGATTTATCAGTATATTCATGTCGCGTTTCAGGGATCTTTCGCCTGTATTACCGTCGGGCTGATTGTCGGCGCGCTGGCGGAGCGTATTCGTTTTTCGGCGGTACTGATTTTTGTCGTGGTGTGGTTCACGCTCTCTTATATTCCGATTGCGCACATGGTGTGGGGCGGCGGCCTGCTGGCTGCTCACGGCGCGCTGGATTTTGCCGGTGGTACGGTGGTGCATATTAACGCCGCTATCGCCGGGCTGGTAGGGGCTTATTTAATTGGCAAACGCGTCGGCTTTGGGAAAGAAGCATTTAAACCCCATAACCTGCCGATGGTCTTTACCGGTACTGCGATTCTGTATATCGGCTGGTTTGGATTTAACGCGGGTTCTGCTGGTAGCGCAAACGAGATAGCAGCGCTGGCCTTTGTGAACACCGTGGTGGCGACCGCCGCCGCGATTCTGGGGTGGATTATCGGCGAGTGGACGCTACGCGGTAAGCCTTCCCTGCTGGGAGCGTGTTCCGGCGCGATTGCCGGTCTGGTCGGCGTGACGCCAGCCTGTGGCTATGTTGGCGTTGGCGGCGCGTTGGTTATCGGCGTTATTGCGGGGCTGGCGGGATTGTGGGGAGTCACCATGCTTAAACGTCTGTTACGGGTAGATGATCCGTGCGACGTATTTGGCGTTCACGGCGTTTGCGGAATAATCGGCTGTATCCTGACCGGCGTTTTTGCCGCCAGTTCGCTGGGCGGCGTTGGCTTTGTCGACGGCGTTACGATGGGACATCAGGTGATGGTACAGCTGGAAAGTATTGCTATTACGGTCGTCTGGTCCGGCGTTGTCGCGTTTGTTGGTTACAAACTGGCGGATATCCTTGTTGGACTGCGTGTACCGGAAGAGCAGGAGCGCGAGGGGCTGGATGTGAACAGTCACGGCGAGAATGCGTATAACGCGTGATTGCGCAACATGCCTGATGGCGCTGCGCTTATCCAGTTTACCGTAGGCCGGATAAGCGCAGCGTCATCAGGCCATTAACGCCGCATAGCGGCATGTTTTTTAATTGTGATTGCGCATTACCCCTTCCTGCACGGTTGAAGCGACCAACGCGCCATCCTGAGTATAAAACTCGCCGCGAACAAAGCCCCGGGCGCTGGAGGCGGAAGTGCTCTCCACGCTATAAAGTAGCCATTCATTAAAATTGAACGGACGATGGAACCACATAGAGTGATCGATAGTGGCGATCTGAATGCCCTTTTCCAGAAAACCGATGCCGTGAGGCTGAAGCGCGACGGGAAGGAAATTCAGATCCGAGGCGTATCCCAGTAAATATTGATGGACGCGAATGTCATCCGGAACGGTGCCGTTGGCGCGAATCCATACCTGACGCACAGGCGCGGCGACGTGACCTTTCAACGGATTGTGAAATTCGACGGGACGAATTTCCAGCGGGCGATCGCAGAGAAACTTTTCTTTCAGAATCGGCGGCAGTAAATGCGCCAGCGATTGCGCGATTTCCGTTTCTGACGGTAGTCCTTCCGGCCCGACTGCCGTCGGCATGGTTTTTTGATGTTCAAAACCCGGTTCCGGCGCCTGGAATGAGGCGGTCATATAAAAGATGGGTTTCCCGTTCTGAATAGCGGCAACGCGGCGGGCGCTGAAGCTGTTCCCATCGCGCAGCACTTCTACGTCATAGATAATGGGTTTTTGGCTGTCGCCTGGCCGCAGAAAATAACTGTGGAATGAATGCACCAGTCGCGCTTCCGGCACCGTTTCTTTGGCGGCATAGAGCGCCTGGCCCACCACCTGACCGCCAAATACCTGGCGCAGCCCTAAGTCTTCACTTTGGCCCCGAAAGAGTCCTTCTTCAATTTTTTCCAGATTCAATAATGTCAGCAAATTATTCAGTGTCTGACTCATACATACTCTCCAGGTGACAACGATGCCGAAGCGAGGTAGGGCAGAGTATAACGCAATTTTGCAAGTGGTCCGATGGGTACAAAAGTCTGAATAACAGACCAATTCCAGGCAAAAATGAGTGACATGTGCCACACTTAATCACGTTATGTTTCTGTTAACCACTCTTCCGGCGGGGGGAAAGGCCTGCTGGTGCATTGATGATAAGGAGAATTGAATGAAACTCGTGCACATCGTAAGTGGTTTAGCGGTTGCGATATCTCTGGCGGCCTGCGCTGATAAAAGCGCTGATATCCAGACGCCTGCGCCAAACCCTAACATGTCGATTACAGCTAACCAGTCTACTATTCAGCAACCCAATGTTTCCGGTACCGTCTGGATCCGCCAGAAGGTCGCTCTGCCGCCAGATGCGGTGCTGACCGTGACGCTTTCAGATGCTTCGCTGGCTGATGCGCCGTCTAAGGTGCTGTCGCAAAAAGCGGTACGTACCGAAGGTAAACAGGCGCCTTTCAGTTTTGTGTTGCCGTTTAACCCATCAGATATTCAACCTAACGCGCGTATTCTCCTGAGCGCGGCCATCACCGTTGACAATAAGCTGGTATTTATTACCGATAGCGTGAAACCGGTGATTAACAATGGCGGCACTAAAGCGGATCTGACGCTGGTACCGGTACAGCAAACGGCGGTGCCTGTGCAGGCCAGCGGTGGTGCGACGACGACGGTTCCATCGACTTCGCCGACCCAGGTCAATCCGTCTTCTGCCGTTCCTGCGCCTACCCAGTATTAATCCTGCGCCAACCCTCTCCGTTACGGAGAGGGTTAATACACCCAGCGATAGCGTTGTAAATCGATTTGTCCGCTTCCCGACACCACCACGCCTTCCGCCAGTAATGCCTGACGTTGCCGCTGTAGATCCGGCCCGGTAAGTGATATTGCGCCGTGGCGGTTCACCACCCGATGCCATGGTAAAGTGCTGCCTTCCGGCAGACGTTTTAACACTCCGCCGACCTGACGCGCCGCCCGAGGGGAACCGGCAAGCCGGGCGACATCACCGTAGGTCGTGACAAATCCTTCCGGGATCGAGGCGACGATTTGCCAGACGCGTTGAGGAAAAGTGTCCTGAATATCCATAATAGAATCCTGCGTTAATGCTTCAGGATAATCTGGAATAAGGGGGGAGGAAAGCCCGGATGCGCAAGAAACCAGCATCCGATGCCTGATGGGTTGCAATTGCACGATATAGCAGTGATAATGCGCCTGCGCGTTGGTTCACAACGCTCTCAATGGGGGCTCTGTTGGTTCTCCCGCAACGCTACTCTGTTTACCAGGTCAGGTCCGGAAGGAAGCAGCCAAGGCAGATGACGCGTGTGCCGGGATGTAGCTGGCAGGGCCCCCACCCATTTGTGCCTCTCCACACTGTTCTTTTCTGCTGTGCGACGTTATAGCCGCTGTTCCGCCCAAAGAATAAATGCCGTAGCGGGTAGGGGCTTACTGTATAACCAGCCCTGACCATAATGTACGCCATGCTGGCGTAGCCACTGTTCTTGCCTGGTCGTTTCGATGCCTTCTGCGACCATCTTGAGTTTGAGCGTTTTCGCCATTTCAATAATATGCGGCGTGACGTTTTTATATTCCAGCGCATCGACAAAAGATTTATCAATTTTAAGGACATCCACATCCAGATTTTGTAAGTAGCTGAGGCTGGAATAGCCGGTGCCAAAGTCATCAATATAAATTGAATGTCCCGCGTTACGGTATCTGGCGACAATTGGCGCGCTGGTTTTCGGATCGGCGAACTCGCGTTCCGTTAACTCAAGCGCGATTTGCGACGGAGAAATTTGGTTACGGTTCAGCAGCGTGCTTAACTGCGTCGGCAACGTTTCCGACGCCAGATCGGATGCCTCAAGATTGATTGAAATATGTTGTTCGGGATGGGACTTTAACCAACTCCCCATGTCTTCAAAAACGGTGTCGATGATTAGCCGGGTTAGCGGCTCCGTGAGCCCGGTTTGTTCAGCCAGCGCGATAAAAATTTCCGGCGAAAGGAAAGTGCCGTCCGCCTGTTGCCAGCGAGCTAAGGCTTCGGCACCGACAATTTTTCCGCTGCTCAGGGAGACAATAGGCTGATAGTGTACGTTAATTTCGCGATTGTCTATCGCATCCTGGAGACGGTGGCGGGGCGACTGTAGCCGACGCAAAATACGCAGAATAAAGGCCGCAGCCAGCAGACCCGTTACGATGCCCGCCGGTAGCCAGATAAACGCCTGTCGATACCAGCTCCTTTCCAGCGGAGCGGTCGGTGCCCAGCTTACGATAGTAATGCCCATTTCCGGAAAGGGGTGGATAGCATACTGAATGCCTCGGTTTTCCAGCCGCAGGGGCGTCTCATGGTGAATGAGCGGAAGAATAGCGGGGTCAAGGTTACCGCTGCTGGCAACCACAGTATTGCGTTCCCGGCCAATAATAGCGACGTCAATCGGCCATGCGCCAAACGGAATCACATCGATAAAGGACGCCGGGTCGATCATCACGATATAGCTGTCGCTCCCGAGTGCCGCCATATAGCGTTTTATACCCAGATCGTTTTGCGCCGTAAACCAGGCGCGATAACCGTCGCGAGTGATTTTCATGGGCGGAGGGAAAGCGGGAATATGGCTCTCTTTTTCAAGTGAGGAGCAAACGGGAATCGAATTTTTAAGATACAGAACTTCCTGGACATACCGAAAGCTATAAGACACGCGGCGCATGGCGAGTAAATGGGCGCTGCTGCAGGGCTCGCCTTTAAAGGAGGCAATATGCGTTAACGCGGCTTTTGCCTGGTCACTGACCCTTTCTGTACGTAGCGCTACCCGGGACGAGAAGATATCCAGCTCTTCATTAAACCTTTTTTCAACTTGACGGTGCGCCAGCCACAGGCTCAATCCTATCGGGAAAAGGACAGACAGGATAAGCACTCCCGTTACCAGGCTGACCAGATGTCGTGTTGTCACAGTGATGTCCTTATAAACACAGCGTAGAGAAAGTATATCCGATCGTAAATCGCGCCCTTGAATGATAAAGCTATTTTATCGATTTTACAGATACAGGGGCCAGACTAACGCGTTACGCCACGTTGCTTTTGCCGCCAGGAAGAGATCGTGAATGTTTACCGGTTGAAAAAGGAGCGTTGATAGCGTATTTTATTGTTATGTTATAACATAATTGAGAGGGCGCAATGAAACCTGATATTCATCCTGTATACCGCACCGTCGTATTTCACGACACCAGCGCAAATGAATATGTGAAAGTGGGATCAACTATCAAAACTGAACGTGAAATCGAACTGGACGGCGTGACATATCCGTATGTCACTATTGATGTGTCATCAAAATCGCATCCTTTTTATACCGGTAGACAGAAAACGTTTGATAGCGAAAGTAGCGCCGCACGCTTCCAGAAACGTTTTGGTCATTTTATCGGCGCTAAAAGGGGTAAATGAAATGCAGGTGTTAAACTCACTTCGCAATGCAAAACAACGGCATCCGGATTGCCAGATAGTCAAACGCAAAGGACGCTTATACGTGATTTGTAAAACAAATCCGCGTTTTAAGGCGGTTCAGGGGCGTAAAAAAAGACGTTAAAAAACCAACAGTTCAGGGAAAGCAGTGCGTACCAGGGAGGGTGCGCACTTTTTTATTACCGGCTGGCTTCTGCGCGGGCCAGCGTAAAAATATCGTAGAAGGAAAGTTCGCCCTTACGGGCAACCATTTTTTGCAGCTGGACTTTATGTTCATTATCCACCTGTGGAGACTGAAGAATCGTCTCAATGAGCGTGGGGGGAACAAAGCGGGTGTTGTACCATTCGCCGTTGTAACAGACCCGGAGGTCCAGCACATCGATGTCGTTATAGTGATAACGCGGGGCGATGTCGAAAAAGAAGAAGCCATTAAATGCGATAAATAACACCACTAACAGCCACACCGACCCCACCAGCGTTTCTGATTGCAGCATGACCGCCAGCGTCGCAAACCAGGCTGCATACATCGCGATAAATAACCCTGGATGCTTGCGGATAAAACTGATACTAAAACGCGGCCTGTTATCGCGTTTTTCACGGACGTTTAAGTCATCAATAGTTTCGCTAAGCAGGCGCTGTATCTCTGTCATCTTTTGCCTTCATGATTTCTGCGACATAGGGGGTAATAACAGCCCATTTTAAAGGGAGGTGTAACGTGAAAAAAGTAACAGATTAACCACGAATTAGCATAACAGTTATCATTTTGACTACAATTTTTTAATGATTCGCGCCGGATTTCCGCCTACCACGACGTCTGGCGGTACGTTTTTTGTCACCACAGCGCCTGAAGCGACGACGACGTTATCGCCGATGGTTACGCCAGGATTAACGACGGCTCGTCCGCCTATCCAGACGTTATTTCCGATAGTGACGGGTTTACCGAATTCTCTGCCGCTGTTGCGTTCGACGGCGTCCAGCGGGTGCGTGGCGGTATAGATATGTACCCCTGGCGCGAGCATACAATTATCGCCAATATGAATTGGGCAAACATCAAGCATGACGCAGTCGAAGTTAGCGTAAAAGGAGTGACCAAGAAAAATATTATAGCCGTAGTCGCAACGGAAGGAAGGTTCAATATAGGCGTCTTCGCATCGACCCAACAGGTCGCGTAAAATCGCCTGACGCTTATTTATTTCATCAGGCGTAGTATAATTGTATTGATGGATGAGTTGACGCGCCCGCAGTCGATCCTGGCATAAAGTTTCATCGGTCGGGCAATACAGTGCCCCAGCGATCATTTTTTGTTTTTCGTCACTCATCGCGCGCTCCCCTTGGTGGATATTATCGCAATAGAAGCAATAATAAAGTATTAGAGGGAACGTTCCCTGCTATTGGTATGTGATCTATATCACTGTTCTATAATAGCCCGTTGTGTTATTAGCCAGAACGAGGAGGCAGATAACACCTGCGTGTTCTCTAAAAAGTAATGTAGCGTGATTAACGAATGAATTTCCATACTGAAGAGGGGATCTTGTCGTAGAGTTTGTTCATCGTCAATTCTGCAAGACGGTGATCCGCAGCTGAGTAAAATACAGCCAGCTCATTGTCGGACAATTCATATTTATTTTTCTCAATGACGCGCTCCAGAGTGTCAATTGTCTGACAGCGCCGTAAACGCATCAAATAATCAGTTTTAGTTAATGGTTTATCAGACATAAATTCTACCTATGATTGTAATAATTTTTAACAAGACAAACTAACAGGATTAGCCCTGGTGGCGTTGACGAAACAACGGAACAGGCGGTTGCCCGATTTACGCCATTTTTGCAAATCCTGCGTATTAATACCATAGCTGCTGAACAACATAAAGGTGTCGTCCAGGTATTCATCTATCTGCGCAATCAATTTATTGTCTTCATTGTACTTAATTTTATAATTAAGAGCGAAAGTTGCAATATGCTCTATCAGCTCATTGAGCTGCAGGTTGACTGCTGAGGTCGGGTCATTAACCCAGCCATGGTTGCTTTCTTCAAGGTTTGCAAGACAGTCATGATACAGGGTTTCGCAAAGAAATTTAAGCTGTGCTATATCATGTCTTTTGGGTGAGTATTCGTCCATAATGCATCCCCTTTTTAGTGGCTTAAACTAACCGAACACCTTCGGGATGGATACAACTAACTAACCTGGTACTTCCCACGTCACCTTATGATTTAACTATAATCTACTCTAAAAAACTTTTCATCGTCATATTACGAAAAATTACAATTGCGTGAAAGCCGCGTGTTGCCATACTTTTTCGAATTTTAACAGTGATCGTCGGTCGCCTAAAAAGGAACCAGTTTTATTGTTTGTGTAATCATTGGGTTAACGTTTTTTAGCTTTTCAGGCTAAAACAATAGACTCTGACAGGAGAAAATAGCCAGGAATATTCTTAATATTTCTTAATTAATGGCTGAATTAAGAAATGGCCAACTTTCCTAAGAAAAGCCTTTAACGCAGTAAGGATTATACCTTTTATTAATATGGCAAAAAATAATCAATCTAACAATAAGCGTATTTTATGATTTTTGCGTAAAAAAGGCCGCTTGCGCGGCCTTATCTACAGTGAGCAAATCAGCGATGTTCTGTCGAATGACTATGCTCAATATCTTCGCTTTTACGGCTAAAGCGGCGGCGTACCACCACGAAGAAGACCGGTACGAAGAAAATAGCCAGTACGGTTGCCGTTACCATCCCGCCCAGTACGCCAGTACCTACCGCATTCTGCGCGCCGGAACCCGCGCCGGAACTGATAACCAGCGGCATAACCCCCAGCATGAACGCTAACGAGGTCATCAAAATCGGGCGCAAACGCATCCGGACGGCCTCCAGCGTCGCTTCTACCAGACCTTTCCCTTCTTTATCCATTAAGTCTTTGGCGAATTCGACGATAAGTATCGCGTTCTTCGCCGACAACCCAATGGTTGTGAGCAGGCCCACCTGGAAGTAAACGTCGTTAGTCAGTCCGCGGAAGGTCGCAGCCAGCAGCGCGCCGATAACCCCAAGCGGAACAACCAGCATTACGGAGAACGGGATAGACCAGCTCTCATACAATGCCGCCAGACACAGGAAGACGACGATCAGCGAGATAGCATACAGGGCAGGGGCCTGGTTGCCGGACAACCGTTCCTGGTAGGACATCCCGGTCCAGTCATACCCAATGCCTGACGGCAGCTTGCTGGCCAGTTCTTCCATCATCGCCATCGCTTCACCGGTACTCTTGCCTGGCGCCGCCTGACCCAGAATTTCCATCGAAGGCAGACCGTTATAGCGTTCCAGACGCGGCGAACCATATTCCCAGCGGGAAGAGGAGAATGCGGAGAACGGCACCATCTGACCATCGCTACCACGAACGTACCAGTCGTTAATATCATCCGGCAACATGCGGTATTTCGCTTCGGACATCACGTAAACTTTCTTCACACGACCGCGATCGATAAAGTCGTTTACATAGCTGCCGCCCCATGCTGCGCCCAGCGTGGTATTGATGTCGCTAATAGACACGCCCAGCGCCTGAGCTTTTTCCTGGTCGATATCGATTTTAAACTGCGGCGTATCCTCCAGGCCGTTAGGTCGAACGCCTACCAGCAGATCAGGATATTTCGCTACCTCGCCGAACAACTGATTACGCGCCTGGGTCAGTTTTTCATGACCAAGTCCCGCCTGGTCAATCAACTCGAAGTCAAACCCGGTTGCGGTGCCCAGTTCAACAATCGCCGGCAGGTTAAAGGCGAAGACCATCGCATCTTTAATTTGTGAAAACGCTGCGGTTGCCCGCTGGGTAATCGCTTCAACCTTATTTTTTTCGCCTGGACGATCGGCCCAGTCTTTCAACGACACGAATGCAATACCGGTATTCTGACCGCGCCCTGCAAAACCGAAGCCGTTGACGGCGAATACCGATTCAACGTTGGCTTTCTCTTTGTTCAGATAGTAATCCGTGACCTCATCCAGCACTTTTTGCGTGCGCTCTTGCGTCGCGCCGGCGGGGAGCTGGACCATTGTCAGGAATACGCCCTGGTCTTCATCCGGCAAGAAAGAGCTTGGCAGACGAACGAACAGATAAGCCATACCGACGACGATAATGAGATAGAGCAGCAGATAACGCCCGGTGCTGCGCAGAATATTGCCTACGCTATCGGTGTAGTGATGCGTGCTCTTATCGAACAGGCGGTTAAACCAGCCGAAAAAGCCTTTTTTCCCTTCGCCATGATCGCCTTTGGCGACGGGTTTGAGCATCGTCGCGCACAGCGCGGGCGTCAGGATCAGCGCGACCAGCACCGACAGCGCCATCGCCGATACGATGGTGATAGAGAACTGACGATAAATTGCCCCGGTTGAGCCGCCAAAGAAGGCCATCGGAATAAATACCGCCGACAGTACCATCGCGATACCCACCAATGCGCCCTGAATCTGGCCCATGGATTTGCGCGTCGCTTCCTTCGGCGGAAGGCCTTCTTCCGTCATAACACGTTCGACGTTCTCGACCACCACGATGGCGTCATCCACCAGCAAGCCGATGGCGAGCACCATCCCGAACATCGTCAGCGTGTTTATCGAGAAACCGAATGCCGCAAGCACGGCAAAGGTTCCCAACAACACCACCGGAACCGCAATAGTCGGAATCAACGTCGCGCGGAAGTTCTGCAGGAACAGGTACATCACCAGGAACACGAGGATAATCGCTTCGACCAGCGTTTTTACCACTTCATGAATAGAGATCTTCACGAACGGCGTGGTGTCATACGGGTAGACGATTTTCATCCCTGGCGGGAAGAACGGTTCCATTTTTTTCAGTTCGGCGCGAATAGCGGTAGCGGTATCCAGCGCGTTGGCGCCGGTAGCCAGTTTGATGCCGAGACCTGACGCTGGCTGACCGTTAAATTTCGCGATGACGTCGTAGTTTTCGCCGCCAAGCTCAATTTTCGCTACATCCCGCAGACGAACCTGAGAGCCATCCTGATTCACTTTCAGCAGGATTTTGCCAAACTCATCCGTTGAGGTCAGACGCGTTTGGGCAATAATCGATGCGTTAAGCTGCTGGCCTTTTACCGGCGGCGTACCACCGAGCTGACCTGCCGCGACCTGGGCGTTCTGCGCTTTGATCGCGTTAATCACGTCGACCGGCGTCAGTTGGTATTTGGTCAGCTCTGTCGGATTCATCCAGATACGCATCGCATACTGCGAACCAAACAGCTGGACGTCGCCCACCCCAGAGGTACGGCTGATCGGATCTTTCATATTGGCGGCAACGTAATCCGAAATATCCTCCTGGGTCATGGTGCCGTCGGTGTTAATGACGCCCACTACCATCAGGAAGCTACTTGAGGACTTCTCAACGCTTACGCCCTGTTGCTGTACTTCCTGGGGAAGTAACGGCATTGCCAGTTGCAACTTGTTCTGAACCTGAACCTGCGCGATATCCGCATCGGTGCCGGATTCAAAGGTCAGCGTGATCTGCACGGTCCCCGTGGAGTCACTGTTGGAGGACATATACATCAGGTTATCGATACCGTTCATATTCTGTTCGATAACCTGCGTGACGGTATCCTGTACCGTTTTCGCATCAGCGCCTGGGTAGGTTGCGGAGATCGTCACTGCTGGTGGCGCAATCGTCGGATATTGCGCTACCGGCAATTTGAGGATCGCGAGCCCCCCTGCCAACATGATGATGATGGCGATCACCCACGCAAATATAGGGCGATCGATAAAGAAATTAGGCATGTCTTAACGGCTCCTGTTTAAGTTAAGACCTGGGCTGAGCAGGTTGATCACCGCTTGCGGCTTGCTGTTTGTTATCCGCGGTAATTTCCTGCACTTTAACCTGTGCGCCAGGACGTACTTTTTGCAGCCCGCTGACGACTACGCGGTCGCCCGCTTTCAACCCGTCAGTCACCAGCCACTTATCGCCGATCGCCTGGCTTGCGACGATTTGGCGGGTTTCCACTTTGTTATCAGCGCCAACCACCAGCACCGTGGCATCGCCGCGTGGAGTACGGGTAACGCCCTGTTGTGGAACCAGTAATGCCGTCGGTTTTGTCCCTTCCTGCAGACGTGCGCGAACGAACATTCCTGGCAATAAGGTGTGATCCGGGTTAGGGAAGATGGCGCGCAAAGTAATAGATCCGGTGGTTTGGTCAACGGTCACGTCGGAGAACTCAAGCGTACCGGATTGCGGGAATTTGATACCGTCGCTGGTCACCAGATCGACCTTCGCTTTGCCGTTTTCCTGCTTCAGCGAACCATTTGCCAGCTCCTGCTTCAGGCGCAGGAAATCATTGCTGGACTGGGTCACATCGACATAAATAGGGTCCAGCTGCTGCACTGTCGCCAGCGCCGACGCCTGACCGTTCTGTACCAGCGCGCCTTCCGTTACGGATGACTTACCAATACGACCGCTAATCGGTGAGGTGACTTTGGTATACGCCAGGTTGATACGTGCGGTTTCAACGGCGGCTTTTGCTGCGACAACGGCGGCAGTCGCTTGTTGCGCGTCAGCCAGCGCCTGATCGTATTCCTGCTTACTGATGTACTGCGTACCCAGCAGCTTTTGATAACGCTTCACCGTCAGTTCAGCGATATTCGCGGCGGCCTGCGCTTTTGCCAGATCGCCCTTAGCGCTGTCGTAAGTCGCCTGGTAGGTCGCAGGATCAATCTGATAGAGAGAGACTCCCGCTTCGATATCACTTCCCTCAACGAAATTACGCTTCAGGATAATGCCGCTTACCTGCGGGCGAACTTCGGCGATACGGTAAGCAACGGTACGACCCGGAAGTTCAGTTGTGATTTGCAGTGGTTCCGTTTTTAGTGTGACAACTCCAACTTCTGGCATCTGCTGGCCGCCTTGCTGGTTCTGTTTGTCGTCACATCCTGTTAGCGCTAAGCTGCCTGAGAGCATCAGAACGACCGCCAGAGGCGTTAACCCTCTGTTTTTGTTCATATGTAAACCTCGAGTGTCCGATTTCAAATTGGTCAATGGTCAAAGGTCCTTAAACCCATTGCTGCGTTTATATTATCGTCGTGCTATGGTACATACATCCATAAATGTATGTAAATCTAACGCCTGTAAATTCACCGACATATGGCACGAAAAACCAAACAACAAGCGCTGGAGACACGACAACACATCCTGGATGTGGCCCTGCGTTTGTTCTCGCAGCAAGGCGTATCGGCAACCTCGCTGGCGGAGATTGCGAACGCTGCTGGCGTGACGCGCGGCGCAATCTATTGGCATTTCAAAAATAAGTCGGATTTATTCAGTGAGATCTGGGAGCTATCAGAATCCAATATTGGTGAGCTTGAGATTGAGTATCAGGCAAAATTCCCCGACGATCCACTATCTGTATTAAGAGAAATTTTAGTTCATATTCTTGAAGCTACTGTAACAGAAGAACGACGCCGCTTATTGATGGAGATTATATTCCATAAATGTGAGTTTGTCGGAGAAATGGTTGTGGTTCAACAGGCGCAACGTAGCCTTTGTCTGGAAAGTTACGATCGGATTGAACAAACGTTAAAACATTGTATTAATGCTAAAATGCTGCCTGAAAATCTGCTGACCCGTCGTGCGGCGATACTGATGCGCAGCTTTATTTCAGGGCTCATGGAAAACTGGTTATTTGCTCCGCAATCGTTTGATTTAAAAAAAGAAGCTCGCGCCTACGTCACGATCCTGCTGGAGATGTATCAATTGTGTCCGACGCTGCGCGCGTCGACGGTCACCGGCTCCCCCTGATAATATTCCAGGAAAACTCCTGGACATTTTCTGTGTCGCTATTCTGTTTGTTACAGGCGTGATATTCTTGCGACTCAATTATTTCCGGTCTGCTTGCCGGTTCAGACACTTCATTCACATGACTATGTTGCAGCTTTATAAACGTTCACAGCATTTTGTTTTTATTACAATTAGCGTTCTTATTATCCTGCTGTCCTGTCAGTCTCTGGCATTTGCCCGGGGGCAAACGAATGGCGACCTGCCGTCAAAAGCGGATGTGCAAAACCAGCTGGATACGCTGAATAAGCAAAAAGATCTCTCCGCCCAGGATAAGCTCGTCCAGCAAGACCTTATTGATACGTTAGCTACGCTGGAGAAAATCGAGCGGGTAAAAGAGGAGACCGTACAGCTACGGCAGAAGGTGGCGCAGGCGCCTGAAAAAATGCGCCAGGCGACGGCTGCGTTGAATGCGCTGAGCGATGTCGATAATGATGATGAAATGCGAAAAACGCTGAGTGCGCTTTCGTTACGTCAGCTTGAGCTGCGTGTGGCGCAGGTACTGGATGATTTGCAAAATTCGCAAAACGATCTTGCCGCTTATAACAGCCAGCTTGTTTCGCTACAGACCCAGCCTGAGCGCGTGCAAAACGCCATGTATACCGCCTCGCAGCAAATACAGCAAATCCGTAACCGTCTGGACGGCAATAACGTCGGGGAAGCCGCGCTTCGCCCCAGCCAACAGGTGTTATTACAGGCAAAACAGGCGCTGCTTAATGCGCAGATCGACCAGCAACGTAAGAGTCTTGAAGGGAATACCGTTTTGCAGGACACCCTGCAAAAACAGCGGGATTACGTGACGGCCAACAGTAATCGCCTTGAACATCAGCTTCAACTTTTACAGGAGGCGGTCAACAGTAAACGACTTACGCTAACGGAAAAAACGGCCCAGGAGGCCATTTCGCCGGACGAAACGGCGCGTATCCAGGCGAACCCACTGGTAAAACAGGAACTGGATATTAACCATCAACTCAGCCAGCGTCTGATTGTCGCGACCGAAAACGGCAATATGTTGATGCAGCAAAACATTAAAGTAAAAAACTGGCTCGATCGCGCGCTGCAGTCGGAAAGAAATATCAAAGAACAGATTGCCGTCTTAAAAGGCAGCCTGTTGCTGTCGCGTATTCTTTATCAACAGCAGCAAACCCTGCCCTCCGCCGACGAACTCGAAGATATGACCAACCGCATTGCGGATTTGCGTCTGGAGCAGTTTGAAATCAACCAGCAGCGTGATGCCTTATTCCAAAGCGATGCCTTTGTCGACAAGCTGGAGGAGGGGCATACCAGCGAGGTGAATGATGAAGTTCATGATGCGTTGCTTCAGGTGGTGGAGATGCGCCGTGAGCTATTGGATCAGCTAAATAAACAGTTGGGTAACCAGCTGATGATGGCGATTAACCTGCAAGTTAACCAGCAGCAGTTGATGAGCGTCTCGAAAAATCTGAAAGCCATTCTGACGCAGCAGATTTTTTGGGTGAACAGTAACCGCCCTATGGACTGGGACTGGCTTAAAGCGTTCCCCCAAACGTTAAAAGAGCAATTCAGCGCCATGAAAATCACGGTGAATTGGCAAAAAGCCTGGCCCGCGGTATTTATTGCTTTTTTGGCCGGGTTGCCGCTCTTGCTCATCGCCGGTTTAATCCGCTGGCGTCTGAAATGGTTAAAAGCGTATCAACAGAAGCTGGCCGCCGCCGTGGGATCGCTGCGTAACGATAGTCAGCTCAATACGCCAAAAGCTATTCTGATCGATCTGATCCGCGCGCTGCCGGTGTGCCTGATTATCCTCGCGCTTGGACTGATCTTGCTGACCATGCAGCTAAATATCAGCGATCTGCTCTGGGCCTTTAGTAAAAAGCTCGCGATGTTCTGGCTGGTCTTTGGACTGTGCTGGAAGGTGCTGGAAAAAGAGGGCGTGGCGATACGCCATTTTGGTATGCCGGCGCAGTTGACCAGCCACTGGCGTCGCCAGATTGTACGCATTAGCCTCGCATTGCTGCCGCTGCACTTTTGGTCTGTGGTGGCGGAGTTGTCGCCGCTGAATCTGATGGATGACGTGCTGGGGCAGGCGGTTATTTTCCTCAATCTGCTGGTCATAACATTGCTGGTGTGGCCACTGTGCCGGGAAAGCTGGCGCGATAAAGAATCTCACGGCATTCGACTGGTGACCGTGACGATTCTTTCCATCATTCCGGTGGCGTTAATGGTATTAACGGCGACCGGCTATTTCTATACCACCCTGCGCCTGGCGGGGCGCTGGATTGAAACCGTCTATCTGGTCATTATCTGGAACCTGCTTTATCAAACGGTGCTGCGCGGGTTAAGCGTAGCGGCACGCCGGATTGCCTGGCGACGCGCGCTGGCTCGTCGTCAGAACCTGGTAAAAGAGGGAGCGGAAGGCGCGGAGCCACAGGAGGAACCCGCCATCGCGCTGGAGCAAATTAACCAGCAAACATTACGTATCACGATGCTGCTAATGCTTGCCCTGTTCGGCGTTATGTTCTGGGCGATTTGGTCCGATTTGATCACCGTATTCAGCTATCTTGATAGCATCACGCTGTGGCACTACAACGGCTCCGAAGCTGGCGCTGCGGTGGTGAAAAGCGTGACGATGGGTAGCTTGCTATTCGCCATTATTGCCGCGATGGTGGCCTGGGCGCTCATTCGCAACTTACCCGGCCTGCTGGAAGTGCTGGTGCTTTCACGCCTCAATATGCGCCAGGGGGCTTCGTATGCGATCACCACGATCCTTAACTACGTCATTATCGCTGTTGGCGCGATGACAGTATTCGGATCGCTCGGCGTCTCGTGGGATAAACTCCAGTGGCTGGCGGCGGCGTTGTCGGTAGGTCTCGGTTTTGGGCTACAGGAGATCTTCGGTAACTTTGTCTCGGGTTTAATCATCCTCTTCGAACGTCCGGTACGCATTGGCGATACGGTAACGATCGGCACCTACTCCGGCACGGTCAGTAAGATTCGTATTCGCGCTACCACTATTACCGATTTTGATCGTAAAGAAGTGATCATTCCGAACAAAGCGTTCGTGACGGAGCGGCTGATTAACTGGTCCCTCTCCGATACCACGACCCGTCTGGTGATCCGGCTTGGCGTGGCTTATGGCTCGGATCTGGAGAAAGTGAAAAGAGTCCTGCTACAGGCGGCGATGGAGCATCCGAAGGTGATGCACGATCCGGAACCTGCCGTATTCTTCACCACCTTTGGCGCCAGCACTCTGGATCATGAACTGCGTTTATACGTGCGTGAATTGCGCGATCGTAGCCATACGGTGGATGAACTGAACCGCGCGATCGATCGACTGTGCCGTGAAAATGATATCAATATCGCCTTTAACCAGCTTGAGGTGCATCTGCATAACGCGAAGGGCGACGAAGTCACTGAAGTGAAGCGCGATCTCAACGGCGGCGATCTGGCGCCTACGGCAAGCTAAAAGGCGGTGGGCTGCGCGCTTTATGAGTGCGCGCGGCGCCGCTAATGAGAAAGCGTAGAAAGCTCTTCCGGCGTAATGCCGGTGACGCTGGAGATGAGCCCGGGTTCCAGCCCGTTGGCAAGCATTTTGCGGGCAATAGCGCGCGCTTCGGCCTCACGGCCTTGTGCTAACCCTTGCTCAAGGCCTTTTTGCAACCCTTCCGTTCGGCCTTTTTCTTCCAGCCATTCCGCTATTGTCATCAGTTGTTCCTTATACTGCGGCGCGCCCTGCGCCAGTTGACGAATCAGCGCCCCGGGTTCTGCGGCGTTTCCTGCTTTCAACATATAGTTGATCAGCACACTGAGCTGCGCGTCCGTCAAATGATCCTGCGTTAAAAGCGTGATAAGGGGGTCGAGCAGTTCGCTTAAATCGCGTTGACGAATATGTTTTTGCAGGAGCTCTAACATCGCTATCCGCCGATGCTGCAAAAGCTGATTATCCGGCATTGTCGTCAGGTCGACCAGCGCAAATTCGCGGCTGTATAAGGCCTTCGCCATATCCGGTTTCACAAACATATTATGCCAGTTAAGGCTATAGGGCCACGGGCTTTCCGGACCGTGATAAAAGAGGATTGGTACCACCAGCGGCAAGGTATCATGACCGGCATCCAGATGACGCTGCATGGCGGCAATGGCGTACCGCATCAGGCGAAAAGCCATCAGCCGGTCTGATTTGCTCTGATGTTCAATGAGCGCGTAAACATACCCGGGGCCGTGTTGGGTATGCAGAGAGTAGAGAATATCTGAATAGCGGCTGCGTAAATTGTCTTCAACAAAACTCCCCGACTCCAGCTTCAGTGAATCCAGATCGCAGATTGCAAGAAAGTCTTCTGGCATGTGGAGAGCCAGAAAGTCGCGGGCGACCTCTTTTTGCATCAGCATTTGTCGAAATACCGCATCGTGCGGCGTGGTGGGTAGACGTTCCATGACCCATCCCTTGTTGCCTGACTGTAGCGACCACTCTGTCAGCGACAACGAGGACAAACCAGAGGGCAATTACTCTGTTTGCGAGTCGTCTTCCGTACTTTTTAACTTGTTTTCATAATCACGCATAACTATTTCCAGCGCGCGTAGCACCGTTCGTGCCGGTAAGCGATTCTCTTCAAGCAGCACAATTAAATCCACGGCCAGTTTGACTTCATCAGGGGCATTTTCAAGCGACATACTTTCTCCAGGATTAACGGGTTAAACGCGCCAGTACGTTTTCTATTTTCTCCAGCGCATGTCGGCAGCGCGCCAGCCGTCCTTCATAGATCTCGACTTCCTTTTGCAGCGTTTGTTGTTCGACAAGGCCGGTCGCCTGCGCCAGACGAATTTTGCGCTCCTGTGTCATCGCCAGTAGTCGACGTTCAAACTCCTGATGCTGTATTCGTCTGCGCTGCCAACGGCCAAGCCCTGGCGCGGCGGTGTCCCACTGGCGCAGCGACCAGGCGGCGGTTTCACGCGATATCGCCTCCAGTTGCGAAGCCAGATGTTCCGCCAGCCAGGCGACTTGCGGCAGTTGCTCATGTTTTACCGCCTGACGCAATGCGGCGAGATTGGCGTCAGCCTCTTCCAGATATCCCTGCAACAGAGTACTGCGGGTACGGAAAAGGTGTCGGTCAAAGCGCGCGCTTAACGTCGCATGTTGCGCCAGCGGCGCGCAGCGTTGGCGTAGCGTCGCCAGCCTCTCTTCCAGCGTCTGTAACAGCATAGCGGTTTTCAATTCAACACCCCGATGAAAATAAGACAGGCTGTGCTACAGTAGCCTTCTGTTTGATAACGATTCGCATTATGCAACGTACTATTTTAATCATCATTGGCTGGCTGGCGGTAGTATTAGGGACATTGGGCGTGGTTTTGCCCCTGTTGCCGACAACGCCGTTCATTTTACTGGCGGCCTGGTGTTTCGCCCGCTCGTCGCCGCGTTTCCATGCCTGGTTGTTATACCGCTCATGGTTTGGCGGTTATCTGCGCCACTGGCAGCGCTATCGGGCCATGCCGCCGGGAGCGAAACCGCGAGCGATCGCGTTGATATTGCTGACCTTTGGTATATCGCTGTGGCTGGTGAATATGATGTGGGTGCGGGTGCTGCTGTTGGTTATTTTGGCCTGTCTGCTGATTTTTATGTGGCGGATACCGGTGATTGATGAAAAGCAACAAAAGCGCTGAAGCACACGAATCGCTGTTGCAATTGTCGTTCACAGCCAGTAAATTCGACCGTTTTCGAGCACAGGCGCAGGCGGTCAAAGAGTAACCGAGCGTTACCCCTGACCGAAAAGTATTGCGCCGTGAGTAACACCGTACTTAGCAGGCATATATCCATGACCGCGACTGCACAGCAGCTTGAGTTTCTCAAAAACAGCATCAAAAGCATTCAGGATTACCCGAAACCGGGCATTCTTTTCCGTGATGTCACCAGCTTACTGGAAGACCCGAAAGCCTACGCGCTCAGTATTGAACTGTTGGTTGAGCGTTATAAAAATGCGGGTATCACCAAAGTGGTCGGCACCGAAGCGCGTGGCTTCCTGTTTGGCGCGCCGGTTGCGCTTGGGCTGGGCGTTGGTTTTGTTCCGGTACGTAAACCGCGCAAATTACCGCGTGAAACTATTGCCGAGACCTATGAATTAGAGTACGGCACCGATCAGCTGGAAATCCATGTCGACGCGATTAAACCTGGCGACAACGTGCTGGTCGTGGACGATCTGCTGGCGACTGGCGGCACCATTGAGGCGACCGTGAAGCTGATCCGTCGTCTGGGCGGGAAAGTCACCGATGCGGCGTTCATCATCAATTTGTTCGATCTGGGCGGCGAGCAGCGTCTGGAAAAGCAGGGGATTACCTGTTATAGCCTGGTGCCGTTTCCAGGGCATTGATTCAGGCTATCCGCACTGCTATTTTAGCCAGAGAGACAACCTCGCTGTATCGGCGAGGTTGTGTTAGCATTACCCTTCTATGAATCCACCTTCCAGCGTTTCAGAGCCTGCCAATGAGTTATCAGGTCTTAGCCAGAAAATGGCGCCCACAAACCTTTGCTGACGTCGTCGGCCAGGAACATGTGCTGACCGCACTGGCGAACGGCTTGTCGTTAGGGCGCATTCATCACGCATATCTTTTTTCCGGCACGCGCGGCGTCGGTAAAACCTCTATCGCCCGACTGCTGGCGAAGGGGCTGAACTGCGAAACCGGTATTACCGCGACGCCGTGCGGCGTTTGCGATAATTGTCGGGAAATTGAGCAGGGGCGTTTTGTCGATCTCATTGAGATTGACGCCGCATCGCGTACCAAAGTCGAAGACACCCGCGACCTGCTGGATAACGTCCAGTACGCGCCTGCGCGCGGTCGCTTTAAAGTCTATCTGATCGATGAAGTCCACATGCTGTCGCGCCACAGCTTTAATGCGTTACTTAAAACGCTTGAAGAGCCGCCAGCGCATGTGAAATTTTTACTGGCGACCACCGATCCGCAGAAGCTGCCGGTGACCATTTTGTCGCGCTGCCTACAGTTTCATCTCAAAGCTCTGGATGTTGAACAGATTCGCCATCAGCTTGAGCATATTCTCAATGAGGAACATATCGCTCACGAACCCCGCGCGTTGCAGTTGTTATCACGTGCGGCTGACGGCAGCCTGCGCGATGCATTAAGTCTGACTGACCAGGCGATCGCCAGCGGCGACGGGCAGGTTTCGACGCAGGCGGTAAGCGCCATGCTCGGTACGCTGGACGACGACCAGGCTTTGTCATTAGTCGAGGCAGTGGTTGACGCTAACGGCGAACGCGTCATGTCGCTTATCAACGAGGCGGCGGCGCGCGGTATTGAATGGGAAGCGCTGCTGGTCGAAATGCTTAGCCTGCTGCACCGTATTGCGATGGTGCAACTTTCGCCTGCCGCGTTAGGCAGCGATATGGCGGCTATCGAGCAACGGATGCGCGAACTTGCCCGGACGGTGCCTCCCGGCGACCTTCAGCTCTATTATCAGACGTTGTTGATTGGTCGCAAAGAATTGCCCTGGGCGCCGGACCGGCGGATGGGCGTTGAAATGACGTTACTGCGTGCGCTGGCGTTTCACCCGCGTATGCCCTTGCCGGAGCCTGAAACGCCGCGGCAGTCTTTTGCGCCCGTGGCCCCAACGGCGGTAATGACGCCGCCACAGGTGCAGCAGCAGTCGGCGCCCGCGCCGCAGACATCGCCAGCGCCGCTGCCGGCGTCTACCAGTCAGGTGCTGGCGGCGCGCAATCAGCTACAGCGCGCGCAGGGAGTAACCAAAACAAAAAAGAGTGAACCGGCAGCCGCATCCCGCGCGCGGCCGGTGAATAACTCTGCGCTGGAGCGGCTGGCCTCGGTTTCGGAGCGCGTACAGGCGCGCCCGGCGCCGTCTGCGCTGGAAACGGCGCCAGTAAAGAAAGAGGCTTATCGCTGGAAGGCCACCACGCCGGTAGTACAAACCAAAGAAGTGGTGGCTACGCCAAAAGCGCTTAAGAAAGCTCTGGAGCATGAAAAAACGCCGGAGCTGGCGGCTAAACTGGCGGCGGAAGCGATTGAGCGCGATCCGTGGGCGGCGCAGGTAAGCCAGCTTTCTTTGCCTAAGCTGGTGGAGCAGGTGGCGCTTAATGCCTGGAAGGAGCAGAACGGCAACGCGGTTTGTCTGCATCTGCGCTCGACGCAGCGGCACCTCAATTCCAGCGGCGCGCAGCAAAAGCTGGCGCAAGCGCTCAGCGATCTGACGGGAACGACGGTTGAACTGACCATCGTTGAAGATGATAATCCCGCGGTGCGTACGCCGCTGGAATGGCGTCAGGCTATTTATGAAGAGAAACTCGCGCAAGCGCGTGAGTCAATTATCGCGGATAATAACATTCAGACGCTGCGTCGATTCTTCGACGCCGAGCTGGATGAAGAGAGTATCCGCCCCATTTGATCGTAAGCCTGGCTTGCGATTGTGAACCATCAAGAGAGAGAGCTTATGTTTGGAAAAGGCGGTCTGGGCAATCTGATGAAACAGGCCCAGCAGATGCAGGAAAAAATGCAGAAAATGCAGGAAGAGATTGCGCAGCTGGAAGTGACCGGCGAATCCGGCGCGGGTCTGGTGAAGGTTACCATCAACGGCGCGCATAACTGCCGCCGCGTGGAAATAGACCCAAGCCTGCTGGAAGATGACAAAGAGATGCTGGAAGATCTGGTCGCTGCGGCCTTCAACGATGCGGCGCGCCGCATTGAAGAGACGCAAAAAGAGAAGATGGCCTCCGTCTCTTCCGGTATGCAACTGCCGCCAGGCTTTAAGATGCCATTCTGATGCAAACCAGTCCGCTGTTAACTCAGCTTATGGAAGCGTTGCGCTGCCTTCCGGGCGTCGGCCCTAAGTCGGCGCAGCGGATGGCGTTTACCCTGTTGCAGCGCGATCGCAGCGGCGGAATGCGCCTGGCGCAGGCGCTGACCCGGGCGATGTCGGAAATCGGCCACTGCGCCGACTGCCGCACCTTTACCGAGCAGGATGTTTGTAATATCTGTTCGAACCCGCGGCGTCAGGAAAACGGCCAGATTTGCGTGGTGGAGAGTCCTGCGGATATCTACGCCATTGAGCAGACCGGGCAATTTTCCGGGCGGTATTTCGTGCTGATGGGCCACCTGTCGCCGCTGGACGGCATCGGGCCGGATGATATCGGTCTCGATCGTCTGGAACAGCGGCTGGCGTCAGAAAAAATCAGCGAGCTGATCCTCGCGACCAACCCGACGGTTGAAGGGGAGGCTACCGCGAACTATATTGCCGAGCTGTGCGCGGAGGCCGGCGTCGAAGCCAGTCGTATCGCCCACGGCGTGCCGGTTGGCGGCGAACTGGAGATGGTCGACGGTACGACGCTGTCCCACTCGCTGGCGGGACGCCATAAGATTATTTTCTGAACAAACGGAGGCGGCATTCGCGGCCTCCGCTTGAAATCACACCCGCTTGTCCCCATCTCACCCTCAACGTATTTTTACCATTAAAAATGGCATTGTTGAGGTCTATCCACATGAAAGGACAAGAAACGCGTGGTTTTCAGTCAGAAGTTAAACAGCTTCTGCACCTGATGATCCATTCTCTTTATTCCAATAAAGAAATCTTCCTGCGTGAACTCATCTCTAACGCCTCAGATGCGGCGGACAAGCTGCGTTTCCGCGCTCTGTCAAACCCGGACCTGTATGAAGGAGATGGCGAGCTGCGTGTGCGCGTCTCTTTCGATAAAGATAAGCGTACGTTGACCATTGCCGATAACGGCGTGGGGATGAATCGTGATGAGGTGATTGACCACTTAGGCACCATTGCCAAGTCCGGCACCAAATCTTTCCTCGAATCAATGGGGTCCGATCAGGCGAAAGATAGCCAGCTCATTGGTCAGTTTGGCGTAGGCTTCTACTCCGCGTTTATTGTGGCCGATAAAGTGACCGTACGTACTCGTGCGGCAGGCGACAAGCCGGAAAATGGCGTGTTCTGGGAATCGGCAGGCGAAGGCGAATACACCGTTGCCGATATCACCAAAAATGACCGTGGTACGGAAATCACCTTACACCTGCGTGAAGGCGAAGATGAATTCCTCGATGACTGGCGCGTACGCTCGATTATCAGTAAATATTCCGATCACATCGCATTGCCGGTAGAGATTGAAAAACGGGAAGAAAAAGACGGCGAAACCGTGATTTCCTGGGAGAAAATCAACAAGGCCCAGGCGCTGTGGACCCGTAACAAGTCGGAAATTAAAGACGACGAGTACAACGAGTTTTACAAGCACATCGCGCATGATTTCACCGATCCGCTGACCTGGAGCCACAACCGCGTGGAAGGGAAGCAGGAGTACACCAGCCTGCTGTATATCCCGTCGCAGGCGCCGTGGGATCTGTGGAACCGCGATCACAAACATGGTCTGAAGCTGTACGTACAGCGCGTGTTCATTATGGACGATGCCGAGCAGTTCATGCCGAACTATCTGCGCTTCGTGCGCGGCCTGATTGATTCTAACGACCTGCCGTTGAACGTCTCCCGTGAAATCCTGCAGGACAGCACGGTAACGCGTAATCTGCGCAGCGCCCTGACCAAACGCGTTCTGCAAATGCTGGAAAAACTGGCGAAAGACGACGCGGAAAAATATCAAACCTTCTGGAAACAGTTCGGTCTGGTGCTGAAAGAAGGCCCGGCGGAAGATCACGCCAACCAGGAAGCGATCGCCAAACTGTTGCGCTTTGCCTCCACCTATACCGACTCTTCCGCCCAGACCGTGTCGCTGGAAGATTACGTCTCCCGGATGAAAGAAGGGCAGGAAAAAATCTACTACATCACCGCAGACAGCTATGCGGCGGCGAAAAACAGCCCGCACCTGGAGCTGCTGCGTAAGAAAGGCATCGAAGTGCTGCTGCTCTCCGATCGCATCGACGAGTGGATGATGAACTACCTGACCGAGTTTGACGGTAAAGCATTCCAGTCGGTCGCTAAAGCCGATGAGTCCATCGAAAAACTGGCGGATGAAGTCGACGAAAACGCGAAAGAAGCGGAAAAGGCGCTTGAGCCGTTCGTGGAGCGTGTCAAAACTCTGCTGGGCGATCGCGTGAAAGAGGTGCGTCTGACGCACCGTTTAACCGACACGCCGGCGATTGTCACCACCGATGCGGATGAAATGAGCACCCAGATGGCGAAACTGTTCGCCGCGGCCGGTCAGTCCGTGCCGGAAGTGAAATACATCTTTGAGCTCAACCCGGATCATGTGCTGGTCAAACGCACTGCCGATACCGAGGATGAAGCGCAGTTTAAAGAGTGGGTCGAGCTGCTGCTGGATCAGGCGCTGTTCGCTGAACGCGGTACGCTGGAAGATCCGAACCAGTTTATCCGCCGTATGAACCAGTTGCTGGTGTCCTGATAACGCTCATCTGATTGCCGGATAGCGACGCGAAACGTCTTATCCGGCCTACGGGCGAGTACTGTTTGTAGGCCGGATAAGCGCCAGCGCCATCCGGCATTTTTTATAATACCTTCTCTTTTCTGGATTTCTCTTCGTTAACCGTTTCAGCATCAGGCGGCTTCCTTGAGCGAAATGCGTGATGGTGGTATCGTTTAGCGCTTTTTAAAAAATATCGACAACCTTTGAGGGGATTTTCGTAATGCGTATTATTCTGCTTGGCGCTCCGGGCGCGGGTAAAGGAACTCAGGCTCAGTTCATCATGGAGAAATATGGTATTCCGCAAATCTCCACTGGCGATATGCTGCGTGCCGCAGTGAAATCAGGCTCCGAGTTGGGCAAACAGGCGAAAGATATCATGGACGCCGGTAAACTGGTGACCGATGAACTGGTGATTGCGCTGGTTAAAGAGCGTATCGCCCAGGAAGACTGCCGTAACGGTTTTCTGCTGGACGGTTTCCCGCGCACGATCCCGCAGGCTGACGCGATGAAAGAAGCGGGTATTGTCGTGGATTACGTGCTGGAATTCGACGTACCGGACGAACTGATCGTTGACCGTATTGTGGGTCGTCGCGTACACGCCGCCTCTGGCCGCGTTTACCACGTAAAGTTTAATCCGCCGAAAGTGGAAGGCAAAGATGACGTCACCGGCGAAGATCTGACCACCCGTAAAGACGATCAGGAAGAGACCGTTCGCAAACGTCTGGTGGAATATCATCAGATGACCGCGCCGCTGATTGGCTACTACCAGAAAGAAGCGGAAGCGGGCAACACCAAATACGCTAAAGTTGATGGTACGCAGGCCGTTGCCGACGTGCGCGCAGCGCTGGAAAAAATCCTCGGTTAATTTTTTCGCGTAGTGAACCGCTTATCAGGCCTGCCATTATCCCGCAGGCCTGATAAGCGTAACGCCATCAGGCAATCGGTGCCGGATGCGGCCTGAACGCCTTATCCGGCCTACTGGCATCGTTAGCGCCATTCGGCAAATTCTCGTCTTACCTCTCGCAGCAATTAGTTCTTCTTTATCACTTTTCCGCTACAATTATCAACAATTTGAATAGATAAGAGGCGGCAATGCGTCAGACGAAAACCGGTATCCTGCTGGCTAACCTTGGCACGCCAGATGCCCCAACTCCCGAAGCGGTAAAGCGCTACCTGAAACAATTTTTAAGCGACAGACGCGTGGTGGATACTCCTCGTCTGCTGTGGTGGCCGCTGCTGCGTGGCGTTATTTTACCGCTGCGTTCGCCGCGCGTCGCGAAACTCTATCAATCTATCTGGATGGATGGCGGTTCGCCGCTCATGGTATATAGCCGCGAACAGCAACAGGCGCTGGCCGCGCGGCTGCCAGACACGCCCGTCGCGCTGGGGATGAGCTACGGCTCGCCCTCGCTGGAAAGCGCTGTCGATGAACTGTTAGCAAGCGACGTCGACCATATCGTCGTGCTGCCGTTGTACCCGCAATACTCTTGCTCAACGGTGGGCGCAGTCTGGGACGAACTGGGGCGGATACTGGCGCGTAAACGCCGTATTCCCGGTATCTCATTTATTCGCGATTACGCGGATGACGGCGCTTATATCGATGCGCTGGCGAAAAGCGCGCATGAGTCGTTCGCCAGACACGGCGAGCCGGATGTGCTTCTGCTCTCCTATCACGGCATTCCACAACGTTATGCGGATGAAGGCGATGACTACCCGCAGCGCTGTCGCGATACCACGCGAGAACTGGTTTCCGCATTGGGACTGCCGCCGGAAAAGGTAATGATGACGTTCCAGTCGCGCTTTGGCCGTGAACCGTGGCTGACGCCGTACACCGATGAAACGCTAAAAATGTTGGGTGAAAAGGGGACTGGCCATATTCAGGTCATGTGTCCGGGATTTGCCGCGGATTGTCTGGAGACGCTGGAAGAGATAGCGGAACAGAACCGCGAGATTTTCCTTGAAGCGGGCGGTAAAAAATATGCGTACATTCCGGCGCTGAACGCGACGCCGGAACATATTGATATGATGCTGAAACTCACGGCGCCGTACCGTTAACGCGGCGTCTTCATCCTCGCCATAAAGAATCGCGCGCCGTCCTGCAAGGCATCGTCGGCGATTGTCATCATTCGCGAATAGTGCAGAAAGGCGTGCAGCGTGCCGGGATACATTTTGTATTCGCAGGGCTGCTGGTGCGCCTGTAATGTCTGGTGCAGCAAGCGGCTGTCATCAATGAGCGGATCAAACTCCGCGCTGGCAATAAAGCAGGGCGGCACATCGCGCGTGAGATCGTTATTAAACAGACAATACCAGGGCGATTCCCGATCGTTTTCGTTACGCAGATAGGCCTTTTCGTACATGTCCAGATCTTCACGCGTCAGGCCGTCCCACGCGCCGCCGAACAGACGGCGGCTTACCGAGTCCTGCAACCCATACAGCCCATACCACAACAGAATCGCGATAACGTTACCGCAGCGAATGTGCTTATCACGTAGCCAGAGCGCGCTGGCAAGCGCCAGCATGGCGCCTGCGGAATCCCCGGCGAAACCGATTTTCTCCACGTTGAGCGAGTATTCATCGGCATGTTGAGAGAAGTAGCTGCATACCGCGACGGTTTCTTCGATGGCCTGCGGATAACGCGCTTGCGGCGACAGCGAATAATCAATACCGATCACGGTGCAGCCGGTATAACGCGCCAGCAGACGCATTATCCGGTCATGCGTATCCAGATTACCGAGGATAAATCCGCCGCCGTGCAGATAGTATAAGGTGGCCTGACTGGTCGGCTGCGGCGAGTAGAGCCGGGTTGTTACATCGCCATAAGGCGTAGGGACGGCGCAGGTGCGGGTGGTCATGGACGGTGCGTCGGCATTCCAGAAACGGCGCTCAAGAAGATAATACTGACGCTGAGTCTCAATATCGCCATCGGCAGGCCAGGGGGGAAGGCCTGGTTGCTGGAAGTTTACGACGGCTGTCATTTCGTCTGACAGTCGGGTGAGTACGGGAATTTTATTTTCCGGCTTCATAAAACGCTCCTTGTGAAAGTGAACCATTGTAAAAAACGCGGCCGGAGAAACTGCGATCTCGTCGTCCGATATTGAAACGCCATCGTCCGTCGCGCGCAGCGGGGGGAATGTGCTACCATGCAGCGCTCCGTTATTCATCCGTAAGCACAATCATGAAATTTCCCGGTAAACGTAAATCCAAACACTATTTTCCCGTCAATGCGCGTGACCCGTTGTTGCAACAAATTCAGCCAGAACAGGAAACCAACGCCTCCTGGGTCGTCGGTATCGACCAGACGTTGGTGGATATTGAGGCGAAAGTGGATGACGATTTTATTACACGCTATGGATTAAGCGCCGGGCATTCTCTGGTGATAGAAGACGAGGTGGCGGAGAAGCTGTATCAGGAACTGACGCGGGAAAATCTGATCACCCATCAGTTTGCTGGCGGCACCATAGGCAATACGATGCATAATTACTCGGTACTGGCGGATGACCGTTCGGTGTTACTGGGCGTGATGTGCAGCAATATTGAGATTGGCAGCTACGCTTATCGCTACCTGTGTAATACTTCCAGCCGTACCGACCTGAATTATCTGCAAGCGGTAGATGGCCCGATTGGCCGCTGTTTCACGCTGATTGGCGAATCCGGCGAGCGTACCTTCGCTATCAGCCCCGGCCATATGAATCAGTTACGGGCGGAAAGTATTCCGGAAGCGGTGATCGCTGGCGCTTCCGCGCTGGTGTTGACCTCATATCTGGTGCGCTGTAAGCCTGGCGAACCGATGCCTGACGCGACGATGAAAGCGATCGAATACGCGAAAAAGCATAACGTGCCGGTTGTCATGACGCTGGGCACCAAATTTGTGATCGCCGATAATCCGCAGTGGTGGCAGGCGTTTCTCAAAGAGAATGTCTCGATTCTGGCAATGAACGAAGAAGAAGCGGAAGCGCTGACCGGCGAAAACGACCCGCTGCTGGCGGCGGATAAGGCGCTGGACTGGGTCGACCTGGTGTTATGCACCGCCGGGCCGATAGGGTTATATATGGCGGGCTTCACCGAAGAGGAAGCAAAACGTAAAACCCAGCATCCGCTGCTGCCAGGGGCTATTGCTGAATTTAACCAGTATGAATTTAGCCGGGCAATGCGCCATAAAGATTGTATTAATCCGCTGCGCGTTTATTCGCATATTGCGCCGTATATGGGCGGGCCGGAAAAAATCATGAACACCAACGGCGCGGGCGATGGTGCGCTGGCGGCGCTGCTGCACGATATTACGGCGAACAGTTACCATCGTAGCAACGTACCGAACTCCAGTAAGCACAAATTCACCTGGCTGACCTATTCGTCGCTGGCGCAGGTGTGTAAATATGCTAACCGTGTCAGTTATCAGGTACTGAACCAGCATTCTCCGCGTCTGACACGCGGGCTGCCGGAGCGTGAGGACAGCCTGGAAGAGTCGTACTGGGATCGCTAATCTGGCTTGCCCGATGGCGCTGCGCGCATCGGGCCGTCCGGCAAACCCTTAACTGGCGACGACTTCACCCGCGGGCGGCGTTTCAAGCAGTTCCAGCATCGCCCGGGCAATTTCTCGCTCGCCCATCACTACCTGATTGGCTCCCCGCTCGGTAATATATTTCACTTCATCATCATAGTGCGCGCGGGCGATTATCTCGATATCAGGACTTTTTTCCCGCGCTGAGGCGACAATCTCGCCGGCTTCGTAACCGTTGGGGATGGTCAACAACAGCCAGCGGGCGCAGTCCAGATGCGCCAGATTCATGATTTCTTCGTTAGCGGCGTTGCCCAGCACGGCGCGAATCCCGCGTTCGCGCAGCTCATCCACGCGGGTACGGGACGTTTCGATAACCACCAGCGGAATCCCCGCCGCCAGTAATTTTTCTCCCAGCAGACTGCCTACGCGGCCAAAACCCACCAGCAGGGCATGATTACAGATATCCACCGGAATTTGCTTCTCTTCTTCGATAGCCTCTTCCAGAGTTTGCTCTTCCAGCGTTTCGGTTTTCGCCAGATACTTCTCCAGCAGGGTAAACAGTACGGGATTAAGCATAATCGACAAAATAGCGCCTGCCAGCACCAGGTTCTGTCCCGCTTGCGGCAGCAGGTTGAGCGCCATGCCGAGTCCGGCGAGAATAAAGGCGAACTCGCCGATTTGCGCCAGGCTGGCGGCAATGGTCAGCGCGGTTCGCGGCGAGTGGCCGAACATACGCACCAGGAAAAATGCAGCGATCGATTTGCCAAAGACGATAATAGCAAGCGTCGCCAGCACCGCCAGCGGCTGTTGAATCAAGACTAACGGGTCGAACAACATGCCGACGGAAACAAAAAACAGGACGGCAAAGGCGTCGCGCAGCGGCAACGTATCGTGCGCCGCCCGGTGACTCAGTTCCGACTCATTAAGCACCATTCCAGCGAAGAACGCACCCAGCGCAAAAGAGACGTCAAACAGTTCTACCGCGCCAAACGCAATGCCTAACGCCAGCGCCAGTACGGAAAGGGTAAATAATTCGCGCGAACCGGTGGCGGCGCTGCGGGCCATAATCCACGGCACCAGGCGGCGTCCGACCAGCATCATGATGGCGATAAACGCTACCACTTTACCAATGGTTATCCCCATATCGACCGTCAGCGAGGCTATGCCGACATCGCCTTTTTCCACCATGCCGGCAACGGCGGGCAGCAAGACCAGCGTCAGCACCATCACCAGATCTTCGACAATCAGCCAGCCGATGGCGATTTGTCCGCGCTGGCTATCAAGGAGTTGTCGCTCCTCAAGCGCGCGCAGCAGGACGACGGTACTGGCGGTAGACAGACAGAGCCCAAAAACGATGCCGGTCATTAATGACCATCCCAGCACAGCGGAAAGCGCCATACCCAGCAGCGTCGCCACCGCTATCTGAGCGACAGCGCCGGGGATAGCGATAGACTTTACCGCCATCAAATCCTTCAGCGAAAAATGCAGCCCGACGCCGAACATCAATAGAATCACGCCGAGCTCCGCCAGCTCCGGCGCCAGTTTGGTATCCGCAACAAAACCAGGGGTAAAAGGTCCCGCCAGAACGCCCGCTAACAGATATCCCACCAGTGGAGAAATACGCAATTTGTTGGCAATCATGCCGAGAATAAAAGCGAGCACAAGGCCGCCGACAATGGTGGTGATAAGCGGGGTAGCGTGATGCATTCCGTCTCCTTTGGTTGCTGGACTCCAAAACTCCGGGTAATAGTTTATGACAATTTCAATCAGGATGTTTATAAAAAATGGTTGTGTTTTATAAAAAGATACGATCTGAGGGCAAAAAGAGCACGGAACGTAAAAGTGATAAGTATGGGATGGACAAAGCAAGATGGCATCAGGATGTACAGGCGGTTAAAGCGTACCTTTAACCGCCATAAAATCACGCTTTATGTCGATTATCAGGTAAGAATATGGTCAGTATCCCCAGAAGCGGCAGGAAAGCACAGATTTTATAAACTAAATAGATACTGGTATGGTCGGCAATCAGCCCCAACACCGCTGCGCCCAGGCCTCCCATTCCGAAGGCAAACCCGAAAAACAGGCCGGAAACCATACCGATGCGTCCTGGCAGCAGCTCCTGGGCATACACCAGAATGGCGGAAAACGCCGACGCGAGAATAAAGCCGATAATCACCGTTAAAATCCCCGTCCAGTACAGCGTGGCGTAGGGTAAAACAAGGGTAAACGGCGCGACGCCGAGAATAGAGCCCCAAATCACATATTTTCTGCCGATTTTATCGCCCACCGGCCCGCCGATTACCGTCCCGGCAGCCACCGCAAACAGGAAGGCAAACAGATGGAGCTGCGCGTTTTGTATTGATAATCCGAATTTTTGCATCAGATAAAAGGTGTAATAGCTACTGATGCTCGCCATATAAAAATATTTCGAGAAAATGAGTAGCAATAACACGCTGACCGCCAGCACGACTTTATTGCGCGGCAGCGGGTTAGCGATTATCGCTTTTGGCTTGCCTTTCGCTATCCGGTGCTGGGCTGCATACCAGCGGCTGATCTGCGCCAGCACCACGATCGCCAGCAGCGCGGCCAGCACAAACCAGGCGACATTCCCTTTGCCATAGGGCGCGATAATCACGGCGGCCAGCAGCGGGCCCAATGAACTGCCGAAGTTTCCGCCGACCTGGAAGATAGACTGCGCCAGACCATGACGTCCGCCGGAGGCCATGCGCGCCACGCGGGACGATTCCGGGTGAAAAACGGACGAGCCGGTACCCACCAGCGCCGCAGCGAGCAATACGCCGCCAAAACTTCCCGCCATTGCCAGCAGTACCAACCCGCTCAGGGTAAAACACATGCCGACAGGCAGCGACCACGGCATGGGATACTTATCCGTCCAGTAGCCGACGACCGGTTGCAGTAGCGATGAGGCGAGCTGGAACGTCAGGGTGATCAAACCTATCTGGACGAAGGTCAGCGAGAACTCCGCCTGCAACAGGGGATAAATGGCTAAGATTAGCGACTGGATCATATCGTTCAGCAGATGGGAAAGACTGATCGCGCCCAAAATACCAAACGAAGTACGTGCTTTAGCGGCCGCTGCGGGCGCGCCGGCTAACGGCTGGGTTGGTTCACTCATGGCCATAGAAAGTCACTTAAATTTTATGCGATGTTGGAGATAGTAGGATGTGTAATTATTACTTGCCTAACATACCTGTGAAATGTGTTTGAAGGAAGTCTCAATTCTGAAAACATATTTGTCTATTATTGCAAGGAAAGGTAATTTCTGCGGTTGATATTGAGTCAGGGAGAGAAAGATGAAATTTTTGAAACGGGGTGTGGCGCTGGCGTTACTGGCGGCGTTCGCGCTGACGACTCAGCCTGCACAGGCTTACGAAAAAGATAAAACCTATAAAATTACTATCCTGCATACCAACGATCACCACGGTCACTTCTGGCGCAGCGAATATGGCGAATATGGTCTGGCGGCGCAAAAAACGCTGGTGGACAGTATCCGTAAAGAGGTGGCGCAAGAGGGGGGAAGCGTCCTGTTGTTATCCGGCGGCGACATTAATACCGGGGTGCCGGAATCCGATCTCCAGGATGCGGAGCCCGATTTCCGCGGGATGAATCTGATTGGCTACGACGCTATGGCCGTCGGTAATCATGAGTTTGATAACCCGCTCACCGTATTGCGCCAGCAGGAAAAGTGGGCGAAGTTTCCCTTTCTTTCCGCCAATATTTATCAAAAAAGTACCGGCGAGCGTCTGTTTAAGCCGTGGGCTATTTTTACACGCCAGGATATAAAAATCGCGGTAATTGGCTTAACCACCGATGACACGGCGAAAATAGGCAACCCGGAATATTTCACCGATATTGAGTTTCGTAAACCTGCTGAAGAAGCAAAGGTGGTGATTCAGGAACTTAATATGAATGAAAAACCGGACGTGATTATCGCGACCACGCATATGGGACATTATGACAACGGCGATCACGGTTCGAACGCGCCGGGCGACGTTGAGATGGCGCGTAGCCTGCCTGCCGGTTCGCTGGCGATGATTGTGGGCGGTCACTCACAAGACCCGGTATGCATGGCGTCGGAAAATAAAAAACAGGTGAATTACGTACCGGGAACGCCCTGCGCGCCGGATAAGCAAAATGGCATCTGGATCGTGCAGGCGCATGAGTGGGGTAAATATGTGGGCCGCGCGGATTTCGAATTCCGTAACGGCGAGATGAAAATGGTTAACTACCAGCTTATTCCGGTAAATCTCAAGAAAAAAGTGACCTGGGATAACGGGAAAAGCGAGCGTGTACTTTACACGCCGGAAATCGCAGAAAATCCGCAAATGCTCTCGTTATTAACACCGTTCCAGAATAAAGGTAAAGCGCAACTGGAGGTGAAAATTGGTAGCGTGAATGGCCTGCTTGAAGGCGATCGCAGTAAGGTCAGATTTGTCCAGACCAATATGGGACGGGTGATTCTGGCTGCGCAGATCGCGCGCACCGGCGCCGATTTTGGCGTGATGAGCGGCGGCGGTATTCGCGACTCGATTGAGGCGGGAGATATTACCTATAAAAGCGTGCTCAAGGTACAGCCGTTCGGCAACATTGTGGTGTATGCCGATATGAGTGGCAAAGAGGTGGTTGATTATCTCACCGCCGTAGCGCAGATGAAACCGGACTCCGGCGCTTATCCACAGTTCGCCAATGTGAGCTTTGTCGCCAAAGAGGGCAAGCTCACCGATCTGAAAATCAAAGGCGAGCCTGTTGATCCGGCCAAAACCTACCGCATGGCGACGCTGAGTTTCAACGCCACGGGCGGCGATGGTTATCCGCGCATCGATAACAAACCGGGCTACGTGAATACCGGGTTTATTGACGCGGAAGTGCTGAAAGAGTTTATTCAGCAAAATTCACCGCTGGATGCGGCGGCGTTTACGCCAAAGGGTGAGGTGAGCTGGCTGTAGCGGTACGGATAGCCATTTCTGCCTGATGGCGCGCAGCCTTAAGGCCTACGGATTATGTCTGCTGTAGGCCGGATAAGGCGTTTGCGCCGCTATCCGGCAATGTATTTTACGCAGGCTTAATCCCGACGCGCGATATCAGCGAATTTAGCACCCAGTATGGCGGCCAAATCGTCAGCCGCCAGTTCAATATCCAGCCCGCGTTTACCACCGGAAACATAAATAGTGGCAAACGCGCGGGCAGGCGCGTCAATCAGTGTGGGCAGCCGTTTCTTCTGTCCCAGCGGACTGATCCCGCCGACCAGATATCCCGTGGTGCGTTGCGCCACCATCGGGTCGGCCATATCGACCTTTTTCGCGCCCAGAGCTTTGGCGACTTTTTTCAAATCCAGCTGCCCGGCTACAGGCGTCACGGCGACGGCCAGTTGCTTCATATCGCCATTCACGGCGACCAAAAGCGTTTTATACACCTGATCGGCGTTTAGCCCGAGCTTACGCACCACTTCATCGCCAAAGTTAGTTTCATTCGGATCGTGATCGTAGGTGTGAATGTTAAACGGAATCTTGTTTTTTTCGAGTAACTTAACTGCGGGTGTCATAACGTTCCTTCTTACTACAGACGTGATTTGCCATCAGCATACGCCCGAAAGCGGACTAAAAAATAGTATAATCTTGTGCATTAGGTCTTGGCAGTTGCGGCAACTTTGAGCGACAATCTGAAGATCCGAAGCGAAAGCGTCGGGATAATAATAACGATGAAATTCCTCTTTGACGGGCCAATAGCGATATTGGCCATTTTTTTATTTCAATATTTGCGGTAGGTTGCCTTCGCCGTACAGATGTAGCGCCCCTACGGCTACCACGTAGCGTCCCGGCGGCAGTGCCAGCAGCGCGTCGCGCCAGGCTTCATTGCGTTTCACCATCAGTACATCATACAGCGGTTGGCTAAACGTTCTGGGGAGCGAAGCGCCGACGCTGGTCGGCGGCTGTTCAAGCCACCAGCCGATCATCACCTGCAAAAGCCGTGCGTTGGTGTGCCAGTGCGTCAGCGTGTCGTCGAGCAGCGCCATCCCGCCATCGGGCAGATCGCATAGTAGTTCGAGCTGGTGTTTCGCCCCTTCCAGCTCTTGCACCGGCAGCGACATTTCGCGGGCAGCCTGTAATAGCTGATAATCAATGCCATAGTCCGGGCGCAATCCCAGCCGTTGCGCCTGCGTGGCCTGTAGCACCATAGCTATCTGCCATAAAGGTTGATTATCAAAATGGATCAGCGGCATACCCAACTCGCTGACCCGTTTTTCCAGTGCGCTTAGCTGCCCGGCGCTGAGACGTTCGACCAACGGCGGGCATTTGGGGAGATTGCTGAATGGCGTTTCGTTACCAGAAATATCCGCTTCAACGACCAGCGCATCGGCCTGGCGTAGCTTTTTCACCAGCTTTGCTGGAAGAGGAGCCATATCGCGCGTCCCCATATGAATACTGCCAACCAGATGCAGATGACGACCGCCGGGCAGGGAGAGATCGATAGCAGGCCAACTATTTGGGGTACCACGCAGCGCGCGCCATAAACGTTTAAGTTGATTTAATAGCTCCATACGCGCTCCCTTTGAAAAAGCTCATGCTAGCGCGTTGGAGAAAAGGGCGCAATGCGCCCTGACTGGAGGTCAACGATCGGTCGGGTTATTCGCTGCCGTCGAGATAGGCCGTTCTGGCGATGGTCATTTCAAGCTGGCATGTATAAATACTGATGCGCTTTTCAGCAGGTAAGGCCTCGGATTTTGCATCGCTAAGTTTGCCGCACTGCTGCTCTTTTTTTGTCACCCAGACTCGCTGCTCTTGTTTTAATGCCGTTCGGGCAGAGGCGGGTAGTGAATTCCAGACCTGATTAAGCTCGCGATCTCTACTCTCAAATTTCTTTGCTGCGATTTCAATCAGTGAGCTATTTTTTTTCTTTATGAGGTTATCACCAGATACCGTCATTCTTGCCATTACATAAATAGACCACGTCAATTTATAAATTTTTTTCACAGGGGTGACGACAATATCTTTGTTGTTGTCAGCAAGCTGGATATTGTAGTTAACCTCTTTCCAGGTCATCGTATTATTTATTACCTGGCTGTTTTCTTGTGAAATATAGGATAGAGTATCTGGTAAGTCTTTCATTAATTTAAGAAATGGCTGAGGAATACCTATGGTGACGGTAGCCGAGCAAGTTCGTAGGTTAGCATTTTCTGGTTGAGGGTTCTGCGTTATTACATCACTGAATTGAACAGGAATAGCCCGGAGTTGCTGCTCGTACTGAGTCTGGGGGATATCGAAGAAAAGCGTGGAGGGCGCTTTAATATAGCTTTGCTGTAAACGACCTAATGCTTCATTATAGATCCACTCTTTTGCCGCCGTGACTGCATTATCGTTGCCACATTTTAACTCTGGAGTGGAATCAAATAACCCTGCATAACTAACTGCGGGAGAAAGCAGGAAAAGAAGCGTAACTGCTTTTCTAAACATAAATAACACATCCTTATGATTCAAAAAAAACATTATAAAATGTTGTTTTTTATTTTTCTACAGGATGTGCGGTTAAATTTTTATATATTGATACGGTAAATTACTGATGGCTTAATAATATATCAGGCAGCTAATGCTGCCTGATAGGACTTTTTACGCTTTCGGTTTAAAGCGCAATAGCCGGTTGGCATTGCTCACGACGGTAATGGAAGACAGCGCCATTGCCGCACCCGCTACTACCGGGTTTAACAAGGTACCGGTAAACGGCCACAGAATACCGGCGGCCACCGGGATACCAATGCTGTTGTAGATAAATGCGCCAAGCAGGTTTTGCTTCATATTGCGCAACGTCGCGCGCGAAATGGCCAGCGCATCCGCCACGCCCATCAGACTATGGCGCATCAGCGTAATCGCCGCGGTTTCAATCGCCACATCACTGCCGCCGCCCATCGCGATACCGACGTCCGCCTGCGCCAGCGCGGGCGCATCGTTGATACCATCGCCGACCATCGCAACCTGACGACCCTGGCTTTGCAGACGTTTAATCGCATCGGCTTTGCCATCCGGCAGAACGCCCGCAATCACTTCATCAATACCCGCTTCTTTGGCAATCGCGTTAGCCGTCGTTGGGTTATCCCCGGTGAGCATTACCAGACGGTATCCGGCGTTGTGCAGGCGTTCAAGCGCGGCAATACTATCGCTGCGCAATGGATCGCGTACCGCCAGTAACGCCGCCGCTTTACCGTCAATCGCCAGCAGGACCGGAGTAGAGCCTTGCGAGGCCTGCGCGGTGATTTCCGCCGTCATATCATCCGTGGCGACGTGCTGTTCGTTCAGCAACGCCTGGTTCCCCAGAAGCAGTTGATGACCTTCCGCTTCACCGCTGACGCCCAGTCCGCGCAGCGTTCTGAAACCGTTCACCTGAGGCAGTTTATCGTCGCCGGCTTTTTCCAGAATCGCATGGGCCAGCGGGTGGCTGGAGCCTTGTTCGAGCGCGGCTGCCAGACGTAATGCCTGAGCTTCCTCAACGCCGTTAAAGGTTTTTACCGCCACCACTTGCGGCTTGCCTTCCGTCAGCGTCCCGGTTTTATCAAAAACGAGGGTATCCAACGTACTGGCGCGTTGCAGGGCATCGGCGTCGCGTACCAGCACGCCGAATTCGGCAGCGCGGCCTACGCCGGAAATAATCGACATTGGCGTCGCCAGGCCTAATGCGCAAGGGCAGGCGATAATCAGTACGGTGGTGGCGATGACCAGCGTATAAACAATTTGCGGCGCCGGCCCGAAGAAATACCAGATAGCGGCGCTGAACAGCGCAATGGCCACGACTACGGGAACGAATACCGCAGAGATTTTATCGGCCAGTTGGCCAATTTCCGGTTTACTGCTTTGCGCCTGGCGTACCATGCGAATAATGCGTGACAGCGTGGTATGACTGCCCACCGCGCTGGCGCGGAACAGGACGCTGCCGTCCTGGACGACGGTACCGGCATGAACGCTGTCGCCTTCGCCTTTTTGCTGCGGAATGGGTTCGCCGGTCAGCATGGCTTCATCAAGCCAGGCTTCGCCCTGGGTAATTTCGCCATCCACCGGCACGCGATCGCCGGTAGTGAGCCGCAGTAGCATCCCTGGCTGAACGTCCGCCAGCGGGACGCTTTTTTCGCCGTCTTCTGTCACGACGCGTGCGGTGGGCGGGGTGAGATCGAGTAATTTTTCCAGCGCTTTTGAGGAACGCTGACGGGCGCGCGCTTCCAGCATGTGTCCGAGATTAATCAGACCGATAATCATCGCGCTGGCTTCGTAATAGAGGTGCCGCGCTTCCATCGGGAACCACTGCGGCCACAGGTTGACGCTCATGGAGTAGAGCCAGGCGACCCCGGTGCCGAGCGCCACCAGCGTATCCATCGTCGCCGTGCCGTTCAGCAGGCTTTTCCACGCGTTACGGTAAAAATGACCGCCCGCAAAGACCATCACCGCAAGCGTGATCAGGCCAATAGCCAGCCACAGGCTGCGGTTGTCGCCGGTCACCATCATGTTATCGCCGATCATCCCCCAGACCATGACCGGTATACCGACCGCCAGAGCGACGATGGCCTGCCAGCGAAAACGTTTCATGGTGGCGATGGCGGTTTCCTGCTGGCGCTCGCGGCGTTTGATGTCATCTTCAATCGCCTCTGCGCCGTAGCCGGCTTCTTCCACCGCCTGCACTAAATCAGCGGCGGACGCGCTGCCCATCACCAGCGCAGTGCGTTCCGCCAGGTTTACCCGTGCCTGCGTGACGCCCGGTACGCTTTGTAGCGCATGTTGTACGCGGGTGACACAACTGGCGCAGCTCATGCCGCTTAACAGCAACTGTTGGCTTTCTTCATCGGCCGTCGCTACCGGAAGCTCATGAGGAACCGCTGCCAGTGCTTCCGACGGGATTGATGACTCCGTCAGCGGTTTAGCCTTTGGGTGGCTTAACGTCGCGCCATACCCGGCTTGTTTGATGGTTTCAATTAACGCGTCCGCACTGGCGGTACCGGTAACGTGCGCTTCGGTTACGGTGACGTCCGCCAGCTCAACATCCGGACGTTGTTCAAGACTTTCTTTCACGCGTTTAACGCAATGACCGCAGGACAAACCGTCCAGGGTCAGGTCGATAGTTTGAGACATAGTAAAAACTCCTTTATGATTGGTCATCAATTCATTGACCTTAGTAATCGTAGTGACTCACTGTGATAAAGGTTAAACCTTCCAGCAAGGTTAAGGTCAAGGGGGAAATATGAATATTAGCGATGTGGCGAAAAAAACCGGTTTAACCAGCAAAGCCATTCGGTTTTATGAAGAGAAAGGTCTGGTGACGCCGCCATTACGTAGCGAAAATGGTTATCGCACCTACACGCAGAAGCATTTAAACGAGCTGACGTTGCTGCGACAGGCGAGGCAGGTGGGGTTTAATCTGGAAGAGTGTGGCGAACTGGTCAATCTGTTTAACGATCCGCGACGCCATAGCGCAGATGTGAAAAAGCGGACGCTGGAAAAGGTCGCGGAGATCGAGCGCCATATCAGCGAGCTGCAATCAATGCGCGATCAATTGCTGGCGCTGGCGGAGAGTTGTCCCGGCGATGACAGCGCCGACTGCCCGATTATTGATAATCTTTCCGGCTGCTGTCATCACAAGGCGCAAAAGCCACGTTGATTAAACGGCGCGAATGCGTAAGGTGATGCCTTCCACGGCGATCACTTCGACATGCGTACCTGCGCGCAGGTCTTCGTCAGCGCATACCGGCCACGAGCTGTCGCCGACACGCATATGACCCCGTCCGTTCACTAACGCGGCATCAAGCATAAACCGGCGGCCTACCAGTTGTTGTCCGCGTTGGTTAAGGCGGCTGTCGGTCGGCTTCTGTTCCCGCACGCGACGCGCCAGCCAGCGCCACCAAAGCCAGGCCGCCAGCAACGTTAAGGCCGCAAACAGCACGCCCTGCCATTCCCAGCCGAGCGGTAAGAGCCAGACGGTTAAGCCGGTAATCACTGCCGCCACGCCGCTCCACAGCAAATAGCCGTTACCGCCGAGCATTTCCGCAGCCAACAACAGGCCGCCGAGGCTAAGCCAGAAGATATGCGGATGTACCAGAATCATCGCTATCATGCTTTTTTCCGTTCGCTGGCGCTGTCCTTAACCAGCTCGCTGATCCCGGCGATAGCGCCCATCAGACTGCTGGCATCCAGCGGCATCATGACCACTTTGCTGTTATTCGCCGAGCCGATTTGCTGTAACGCTTCGGTGTATTTCTGCGCCACGAAGTAGTTTATCGCCTGAATATCCCCGGCGGCGATGGCTTCAGACACCATCTGCGTAGCGCGGGCTTCCGCTTCGGCGGAACGTTCGCGCGCTTCCGCCTGCAGGAAAGCGGACTGACGTTCGCCTTCGGCTTTCAGAATCTGCGACTGTTTTTCCCCCTCGGCTTTCAGGATTTCCGCCTGACGTACCCCTTCGGCCTCAAGGATATAGGCGCGTTTGGTACGTTCCGCTTTCATCTGGGCATTCATCGAGGAGATCAATTCCGCGGGCGGGCGGACATCGCGAATTTCGATACGGGTAACTTTAATTCCCCACGGGTTGGTGGCTTCATCGACAATATGCAGCAGCCGCGTGTTGATGCTGTCGCGCTGGGAGAGCATTTCATCCAGCTCCATCGAACCGAGCACCGTACGGATATTGGTCATGGTCAGGTTAATGATCGCCAGTTCCAGGTTACTGACTTCATAAGCGGCGCGCGGCGCATCGATAACCTGAATAAAACAGACCGCATCGATAGTGACGTTGGCGTTATCTTTTGAGATCACCTCCTGCGACGGAATATCCAGCACCTGCTCCATCATATTGATCTTGCGGCCAATTCTGTCCATAAATGGTACAACAAGGCTTAATCCCGGCTGCAGGGTTTTGGTGTAACGTCCAAAGCGCTCCACCGTCCACTGGTATCCCTGCGGAACGATTTTGACGCCCGCGCCGACGATCACCAGCGCGACGAAAATGAGAATAGGGATAAGAATGAGCATAGCTAAACCTCCTGTTGCGTTGTCCATAAACCGATTTTGCTGACGAATTAAGCGAATTATACCTGATTCAGTAAAGCATGTTCCCCCCTTATTAATTACAGGGATACACTATCGCTATAAAAATATGAACAACGGATGCGCAATAAATGACAGAACGTAGCATGTTGCTTGAGTTAAAGCAGGTCGGTTACCGGACTGCGACGACAAAAATAGTGAATAACATCAGTTTTACGCTGCAACGCGGCGAATTTAAGTTAATTACCGGTCCTTCTGGCTGCGGAAAAAGTACGTTGTTGAAAATGGTGGCCTCGCTAATAAGCCCTGATATCGGCGTGATTCTTTTTGAGGGGCAGGATATTACTACTCTGAGTTCGGAAGCCTATCGCCAGCAGGTTTCTTATTGCGCTCAGACGCCAGCGCTATTTGGCGATACGGTTTACGATAACCTGATTTTTCCCTGGCAAATTCGCCATCAGCGCCCGCAGCCGACAGCCTTCGCAGACGATCTGGCGCGTTTTGAACTGCCGGAGACGATTCTGCAAAAACCGATTACCGCGCTTTCCGGCGGAGAAAAACAGCGTATTGCTCTAATTCGTAATCTACAGTTTCTGCCGAAAATACTGTTACTCGACGAAATAACCAGCGCGCTGGATGAACATAACAAACGGAATGTGAATGATATTATTCATCGCTATGTTCGCGATAAGCAGGTCGCTGTCTTGTGGGTAACGCATGATAAAGATGAAATTCAACACGCGGATAAGGTGATAACGTTAACGCCATTTGCCGGAGAGATGCAGGAGGCGCGTTATGAACGAGCATAATATTACCAATACCTCGCTGGCGTTATCGATGCTGCTAGTGGTGGTCGCGATGCTCATCAGTCACAAGGAAAAGCTGGCGCTGGAAAAAGATATTCTGTGGAGCGTATGCCGGGCGGTGATACAGCTCATTATTGTCGGCTATGTACTGAAATACATCTTTGGCGTTAATCATGCCGCCCTGACGCTGCTAATGGTGCTGTTCATCTGTTTTAACGCCGCCTGGAACGCGCAAAAGCGCAGTAAATATATCGATAAGGCATTTCTCTCCTCGTTTATCGCCATCACCGTCGGCGCCGGACTAACGCTGACGGTACTGGTGCTTACCGGTTCGATTGAATTTGCGCCGATGCAGGTGATTCCCATCGCTGGCATGGTCGCCGGCAATGCGATGGTGGCGGTAGGGCTGTGCTACAACCAACTGGGGCTGCGTTTTCATAGCGAGCAGCAGCAAATCCAGGAAAAGTTAAGTTTGGGCGCAACGCCGAAAATGGCCTCCGCCGGGCTTATCCGCGATAGCATCCGCGCATCGCTTATCCCGACGATCGACTCGGCAAAGACCGTTGGGCTGGTGAGCCTGCCGGGGATGATGTCCGGGCTGATTTTTGCCGGGATCGATCCGGTAAAAGCGATTAAATATCAAATTATGGTAACGTTTATGCTGTTGTCGACAGCCAGCCTGTCTACCATCATTGCCTGCTATTTAACCTACCGGAAGTTCTATAATTCGCGTCATCAGTTAGTAGTGATGCCGCTCAAGAAATCATGATAGTTGCCGGATGATGGCGCAAGCGCCTTATCCGGCCTGAGGACGACAGGTAGGCCAGATAAGCGCGCCATCAGGCAAGAGAGGATTAATACAGTAGCGCGTACAACTGGCGGCGGTATTTCGACGCCAGCGCGTCGCCGGTGCCGAGCGCGGCAAGGATCTCCTGGAAGGTTTTGCGCGTCTGTCCCTCGGCGGCGGCAAGATCTTTTCTCAGATGGCTGAACAGCAATTCCAGCGCTTCTTCATTACGTCCGACCTGGTGCAACTGCAACGCCAGTTGCGTTGCCAAAGCCGCATCCTGCGGATTCTCCGCGACTTGCTGCTGAAGTTGCTGAATTTCCGGCGTATCCGCCGCCTGTTTAAGCAGTTCGATCTGCGCAACCAGCCCCTGATAACGGGTATCCTGATCCTGTAGCGGGATAGTTTTTAATACCGCTTCGGCCTCTTCAGAGCGGTTCAGCGCAATTTGCGCTTCCGCCAGTAACAGGCCAATCTCACTGTTCTGCGAAGAGAGCTGCCAGGCGTCTTTGAGCAACGGCAGCGCGTCAATGTAGTTGCCCTCCTGCATTAACTGCATCGCTTGTTGCGCTTTTAGCTCTTCTTCACGCGGCAGTACTTTATCCAGCAGAGCGCGGATCGCCTCTTCCGGCTGCGGTCCCTGGAAACCATCGACCGGTTGGCCATTCTGGAACAGATAGACTGTCGGGATGGCGCGCAGACCAAACTGAGCGGCGATCATCTGTTCGGCGTCGCAGTCCAGCTTTGCCAGAATAAACTGACCGTGGTACTGGGCAGCCAGACTTTCCAGCACTGGCGTTAATTGCAGACAGTGTTGGCTGCGTTCAGACCAGAAATAGAACAGTACCGGCGTGGTCATGGACTGCTCTAAGGTCTGCTGCAGGTTGGATTCATTAATATTGACAATGTTCTGTACGGACATGGCGTCGCTCTCTTTTGTCTGTGTCACGTTTACATGGGGGCTGACGGGCGCACTTCAACTCAGCTTTGTAAAATTTTATCCAGCATCCGGCCCGGCAATAGGCGTTTCAGCGCCATCACTGCCCAGGTGACCAGCGTAACGGGATAGCGCAGCCTGGGTTTATCGCTTGCAAAAGCATGACGCACTTTCGCTACTACCGCGTCAGGATCGCGGGTGAAACGTGCGGCGATGCCGGGATTTTCTACCGGTTTATCACGCTGCGTCTGGTTAATGTTATCCGTAAAACGGGTACGAATTGGTCCCGGTTCTATCAGACTCACTTTAATGCCTGTGTGCCGTAGCTCCATACGTAGCGCGTCAGACCAGGCTTCGAGCGCATATTTGCTGGCGGCGTAAGCGCCGCGCCCTGGGGTGGAAATCAGCCCCATCACCGATGAGGTCATCACAATGCGTCCTTCGCCATGCGGCAACATGGCGGGAAGTAAGCGCATGGTAAGCTGATGCGCGCCGAAGAAATTACTGGAAAACTGTTGCTCCATCTGCTCACGGCTGATGGTGGAAAGGGGGCCATACACGCCGTAGCCGGCATTGTTAAAGATCCCATACAGACGATTATCGGTCAGGGCGATCACTTCATCGGCGGCACGATCCACGCTTTCAGGGGAGTCGAGATCGATCAACACGCCGGTAAATCCCATACTGTTCATCCGGGCGACATCATCAGGTTTGCGGCAGCCCGCCAGGATTTGAAAGCCCTGGCGTTTAAGTTCAAGCGCGCTGTCCAGACCGATTCCGCTGGAACATCCTGTTATTAAGACCGATTTTTGCATAACTTTACCTGTCAGGATCTCCGTTGATTTAAGAGTCGTGGTTAACTATATCCGTCATACTTCAAGTTGCCTGTGCGTTCGTTTACTCCAGTCACATAGGTATCTATGCTCCTGGAAATTCTCTTACGTGCCGCCTTCATGCAACTCGAATTATTCAGGAGAGAAAAGGGGTCAACTGCTTCGCCATCCAGTCGGCAATAAACGGCTGGGCGTCGCGGTTGGGATGAATGCCGTCATCCTGCATCCACTGCGGTTTCAGATATACCTCTTCCATAAAAAACGGTAACAGAGGAATATCGAACTCTTTGGCGAGCTTAGGATAAATGGCGCTAAAGGATTCATTATAACGGCGACCGTAGTTAGCGGGCAGATGAATTTGCATCAGTAACGGTTGGGCATCGGCGGCTTTCACCGTCTGAATGATTTTACGTAGCGTCTGTTCGGTTTGCGCAGGCGCAAAACCGCGTAGGCCATCGTTGCCGCCAAGCTCCACCACTACCCAGCGCGGGTGATGCTGTTGCAACAGTGCCGGCAAACGCGCCAGTCCCTGCTGCGAGGTATCTCCGCTTATACTGGCATTAACGACCGACGTTTTGTTTTGCCATTTATCATTAAGGAGCGACGGCCATGCCGCGCTGGCGGCCATACGGTAACCGGCGCTGAGGCTATCGCCCAGAATTAATAAGGTGTCTGCGGCGGCGGCACGGAAAGTTAACAGGATCAAAAACAGGAAGGGCAAATGCCAGCGGAAAACAGTGTTGAAGTTCATCGTCTCAGGAAGTCCGTCGGTCAGGGTGAGCATGAGCTTTCCATCCTTACCGGAGTTGAACTGGTTGTCAAACGCGGCGAAACCATTGCGCTGATTGGCGAATCAGGATCGGGAAAATCTACGCTGCTGGCGATTCTCGCCGGACTGGATGACGGCAGTAGCGGAGAGGTCAGTCTGGTGGGGAAACCGCTTCACCAGATGGACGAAGAGGCGCGGGCGCAGCTTCGCGCTCAGCATGTCGGTTTTGTTTTTCAATCCTTTATGCTTATTCCTACGCTTAACGCGCTGGAAAACGTTGAGCTACCGGCCCTGCTACGCGGTGAAAACAGCGGTCAGAGTAAGGCGGGGGCGAAAGCGCTGCTCGAACAACTGGGACTGGGAAAACGGCTTGACCACCTTCCGGCACAGCTTTCCGGCGGCGAACAGCAGCGCGTAGCGCTGGCGCGCGCGTTTAACGGGCGTCCTGATGTGCTGTTTGCCGATGAGCCGACGGGCAACCTCGACCGCCAGACCGGAGATAAAATCGCCGACCTGCTATTTTCGCTTAACCGCGAACACGGCACCACACTGATTCTGGTGACGCACGACCCGGCGCTGGCGGCGCGCTGCGACCGGCGGCTGCGGTTGGTCAACGGTCAGTTACAGGAGGAGGCATGATAGCTCGCTGGTTCTGGCGCGAATGGCGCTCGCCGTCGCTGATTATTGTCTGGCTGGCGTTGAGTCTGGCGGTGGCCTGCGTACTGGCGCTCGGCAGTATCAGCGACCGGATGGAAAAAGGGTTAAGTCAGCAAAGCCGTGAGTTTATGGCAGGCGATCGGACGCTGCAAAGTTCGCGAGAGGTACCGAAAGCCTGGCTTGAAGAGGCGCGTAAACGCGGTCTTAACGTGGGCGAGCAGTTAACCTTTGCGACCATGACGTTTGCCGGCGATACGCCGCAACTGGCCAGCGTGAAGGCGGTAGATAGCGTTTATCCGATGTACGGCGAATTGCAAACCCGTCCTGGCGGAGTGAAACCGCAGCCGGGTAGCGTACTGCTGGCGCCGCGTCTGATGGCGCTGCTTAATTTGAAAACGGGCGATACCATTGATGTCGGCGACGTGACCTTGCGTATTGCCGGTGAAGTGGTGCAGGAGCCGGATTCCGGGTTTAACCCTTTTCAGATGGCGCCGCGTCTGATGATGAATATGGCCGATGTGGCAAAAACCGGTGCGATACAGCCGGGGAGTCGCGTGATGTGGCGGTATAAATTCGGCGGAACGCCGCAACACCTTGCTGGCTATGAAAGCTGGCTGTTACCGCAGCTTAAACCGGAACATCGCTGGTACGGACTGGAGCAGGATGACGGGGCATTGGGGAAATCGCTCGAACGTTCGCAGCAGTTTTTGCTGCTTTCGGCGTTATTAACGCTACTGCTGGCGGTAGCTGCCGTCGCGGTGGCGATGAGCCATTACTGCCGTAGCCGCTACGATCTGGTGGCGATTTTAAAAACGTTGGGCGCGGGCCGGGCCCAGTTGCGTAAACTTATCATCGGACAGTGGTTGATGGTGCTGGGGCTTTCCGCCGTCACGGGAGGCGCGATTGGGTTACTGTTTGAAAACATATTGCTGGTGCTGCTAAAACCGGTATTGCCCGCCGATTTGCCGCCCGCCAGCCTGTGGCCCTGGCTGTGGGCGCTGGGTGCGATGACGGTCATCTCTCTGCTGGTCGGTTTACGGCCTTATCGATTGTTGCTGGCGACCCAGCCGCTACGGGTGCTGCGCCGCGATGTTGTCGCTCGCGTCTGGCCGTTAAAAATTTATTTGCCTGTCGCCTGCGCCGTCGTGGTGGCGCTGCTCGCCGGATTGATGGGCGGAAGTATGCTGTTGTGGGCGGTTCTGGCGGGTGCAGTGATACTGGCGCTGCTGTGCGGTCTGGTGGGCTGGATGCTGCTTAACGTGCTGCGCGGCATGACGTTGACGTCGCTACCGCTGCGTCTGGCCGTCAGCCGACTTCTGCGTCAGCCGTGGTCAACGTTGAGTCAGCTTTCGGCGTTTTCGCTTTCGTTTATGCTGCTGGCGCTCTTGCTGGTGCTGCGCGGCGACCTCCTTGATCGCTGGCAACAGCAGCTCCCGTCGGAAAGTCCGAACTATTTCCTTATCAATATTGCTTCAGAACAGGTCGCGCCGCTGAAAGCCTTTTTGGCGGAACATCAGGTGATTCCGCAGACGTTTTATCCGATTGTGCGGGCGCGGTTAACCAGGATAAACGGTAATCCGACGGAAGGTCAGCAGGATGAGTCGCTCAACCGTGAACTGAATTTGACCTGGCAGGATACGCGCCCGGCGCATAATCCGCTGGTCGCCGGTCACTGGCCGCCAAAACCGGGCGAAGTCTCTATGGAGGAGGGGCTGGCGAAGCGGTTGAACGTCAAACTCGGCGATAGCGTAACCTTTATGGGCGATACCCAGGCATTTAGCGCTAAAGTCACCAGCCTGCGTCAAGTGGACTGGGAAAGCCTGCGGCCCAACTTTTTCTTCATTTTTCCTTCCGGGGCGCTGGACGGGCAACCACAAAGTTGGTTGACCAGTTTTCGCTGGGAGAATGGCAACGGCATGTTAACGCAGCTTAACCGCGAGTTTCCTACCGTCAGCCTGTTAGATATCGGGGCGATCCTGAAACAGGTGGGACAGGTGCTGGAGCAGGTCAGCCGGGCGCTGGAGGTGATGGTTGTGCTAGTCACCCTCTGCGGTATGTTGCTATTACTGGCCCAGGTGCAGGTCGGGATGCGTCAGCGTCATCAGGAGCTGGTGGTGTGGCGCACGTTAGGAGCCGGAAAGAAACTGTTGCGTACCACACTTTGGTGCGAATTCGCCATGCTGGGATTAGTTGCCGGGTTGGTCGCCGCGATTGGCGCGGAAACGGCGCTGGCGATCTTACAAATCAACGTTTTTGATTTCCCCTGGGAGCCGGACTGGCGTTTATGGGGCGCACTGCCGTTTTGCGGCGCGCTGCTGCTTTCCGTATGCGGCGGCTGGCTTGGCGTTCGTTTGCTGAAAGGCAAAGCGCTATTCCGCCAGTTTAGCGGATGATTCATGATGTGAATAATTTCGCGCCGGTTTTTAAAACGGCGCGTACTTTTTTAGTCGCACAAATTGATAACTCCTTGATTTTTAGTAGCACAAATCATTAAAAAATACACAACACGTAAGGTTTTATAACAGTTATTATTTGCCTGCTAAATGATTTGGATTGGCTATCTATCAAGGAAAATATAATGACAATTAAAATAACAGCGTTGGCGGCATCGATCGGCGCGGCAGTGGCTTTCATGCCTTTCGCTACTCAGGCGGAAATCACCGTTTTAAAACAAGATCCCCAGGCGGGTAATCCACTCAGCCGACTCAATTTCACCGTTGGCGGGAGTATTCGTCCGCAGTTCCAGAATATGACCGGCAATGACGGCGCGAACGGTTATAAACGTAATGGTTTTGATGGCGGGACGCGTTTCCGCTTCGCCGCGGATTACTATCTGTTTGATGATATCAGTTGGATTAGCTATTACGAGCTGGGCGTCAATATCCCTGCGGTATTTGACTGGGATAACCATTATGCGAAGGGCGCGACTGATACCACTCGCCGTATGCTGTATACCGGCTTCAAGAGCGCGACGTGGGGAACGCTGACCTTCGGTCAACAGAACAGCATTTATTACGATGTGGTGGGCGCAAAAACCGATATCTGGGATTACGACATGATAGGTCAGGCGCCGGGCAACGGGATTAACGGCGACTACGATGGTTCTTATCGCACGCGTAAATCATTGAAGTATAAGAAAAGCATTGGTAATGTCGATCTCTACGCGTCTTATCTGTTCAGCGACGATTATAATGCCAATAACGGCCTGAATTACAAACGTAAAGGCGGCGGTTCTTTAGGCGCGGATTACCATCTCACCGACGATCTGACCTGGGGGACGGCATGGAACTATACCCGTGCGGAGATGCGCGGCAACGGCAATAAAACTTACGATCAAAATATTGTCGGTACCGCGTTAAGCTGGACGCCGGAAAACTGGACTATTGCCGCAGGCGGCGGTTGGTATCAGAACTTTATGACGACCAAAAAAGTGTCTGTGAATGATTACTTTGCCGGCGATGCGTGGGGTCTGGAATATTTTGTCGGTTACGCTTTCCCGATTGGTCAGTATGCCGTGAAAGCTATTCAACCGTACTTTATGGGCGACCGCATTGAATATGTGAATGGCCGCGACTATCTGCGCACCGATAACGGCGTGGGGATCACCTTCCAACTGGATTATGGTTTCCGCGTTGATTATGAACATGTTTTCACCTCCAGCACTGACAATCTGGGCGATATGAACCTGGTGCGTCTGCGTTACGATTTCTAAAGCGTTTTCCTCTGCCGGATGTTGGCGTTAAGACCTCTTATCCGGCATTTCCCTTTACGCCATTCCCGCCTGACACACGCCTGAGCGCCTGCCTCGTACATTTAACGACACACCAGGAAACATCATGAAATAATTTCAAGGACAGCAGGCTGTGATCTGTGTCATGTTAAGAAATAGCCTTTCGTTTGGGCCAAAACAGACGATGCCGCATGAACGGCATCCGGCACAGCATCACACTATTTAAAATGGAGAAATTATGGGATTGCGTCAGAGTTTACGCATTGCGGCCAGCACGCTATTACTGGCCTGCGGATTACAGTTTGCCCATGCCGATAGTTCCCCGCAAACGATCGTATTTGGCGTCGCGCCAGGGCCGTATGGCGACATGGTGAAGCAGGCGATTGCGCCGACATTAAAAGAAAAAGGGTATAAGGTCGTGGTGCGCGAGTTTAGCGACTATGTCCAGCCCAATATGGCGTTAGCTAACGGCAGCATTGACGCCAACCTCTTTCAACATACCCTCTATTTTGACAAATTCACCGCTGACAAAGGGTTGAAGCTCAGCAAACTTATTGTGGTACCGACCGCCGGGATGGGCTTCTATTCACGTAAAATCAACAGTCTGGATGCGCTTAAAAAAGGGGACATTATTACCCTCTCCAACGATCCGACCAACCTGGCGCGCGGCCTTCGCTTCCTGCAATCGTTGGGGCTTATCACGATTAAGGACAATATCGATCCGACCAAAGCCTCTGAACGAGATATCGCCAGCAATCCAAAAGGACTGGTTTTCAAACCGCTGGAAGCCGCACAGCTACCGCGCACGCTGGATGGCGTGACCGGCGCGCTGGTTAACGGGAACTTTGCGGTGGCGGCAGGACTGGATCTTTCCAGCGCGATTAAGCAGGAACACCTGGATGAGAATCTGAAAAATATCATTGCGGTACGCAGTGAAGATGCCGATAAGCCGTTTGCCAAAGATATTGTCGAGGCGGTGAAATCGCCGGCTTATCGCGCGGTCATCGACGATCCAAAGAATATTTATAGCGCCTTCCAGAAACCGGAATGGATGACCGCGACACCCTGATCGCAGCGGTGGCCATCCCCAATTTCTGAGGTGAATATGATTGAAATAGAAAAAGTCTGCGTCGATTTTACCGCCGGTCGCGGTACCCCCACGCGCGCGGTGGATGATGTGAGCCTGCATATCGCCGCGGGCGAGATTTTTGGCATTGTTGGTACCAGCGGCGCAGGAAAAAGCACTCTGCTGCGTACCCTGAACGCCTTAACGCGTCCCAGCCAGGGGCGCGTCAACGTCAACGGCGTGGAAATCTCGGCGCTGGACGGAAAAGCGTTACGCCAGGCGCGGCAGCGTATTGGTATGATTTTCCAGCATTTTAACTTAATGCATACCCGGACAGTGGCGCAAAACGTTGCGTTTAGCCTGAAAGCGGCTGGCTGGGAACGCAGCAAAATCGCGCCGCGGGTGGCGGAAATTTTAACGCTGGTGGGCCTTGCCGATAAAGCGAACCGTTTTCCGGTACAGCTCAGCGGCGGGCAAAAACAGCGGGTGGGGATAGCCCGCGCCATCGCTAACCATCCGGATGTGTTGCTATGTGACGAACCGACTTCCGCTCTGGATCTGGAAACTTCCGCCACGATTCTGGCCCTGCTCAGACAGATCAACGCACAGCTCGGGATTACTATTGTGCTGATCACCCATGAAATGAACGTGATCAAATCTATTTGCGATCGCGTGGCGGTGATGTCGGGCGGTAAGGTTGTGGAATCGGGCGAGGTGTTTGATGTGTTTGCCCACCCGCAACACGCTTTCACACAGCAACTGGTGTCTCATACCCTTAATTTGACCCTGCCGGAACGTTTACGGGAACACCTGCCCGGGCAGTTGCTGAAAATTTTGTTTATCGGCGATTCGGCGGAGCAGCCGGTACTGTCGGAGGTGGCGATCAAGTTTGGCGTCGCGGTCAATATCCTGCATGGCAAGATTGAATATATCGGCGAACGCGCGTTGGGCATTCTGGTAGTGCAATTAACCGCGCCGCATAATCCAACGGCGGTGGCCGCCGCCGTGGAGCATATCCGTCAACGTACCGCACAGGTGGAGGTGATCCGTGGATGATTTATTGCCGGATTTAACGCTGGCGTTCAATGAAACTTTCCAGATGTTGAGTATTTCAACGGTGCTGGCGATTCTTGGCGGTCTACCGCTCGGTTTTCTGATTTTTGTCACCGATCGTCATCTGTTCTGGCAGAACCGTTTTATTTATCTCGTCGCCTCGGTTCTGGTGAATATTATCCGCTCGGTGCCATTTGTTATTTTACTGGTGCTGTTACTGCCGCTAACGCAGCTTTTGCTGGGTAATACGATTGGCCCGATTGCAGCCTCCGTCCCGCTGTCGGTGGCCGCAATCGCGTTTTATGCACGCCTGGTAGATAGCGCGCTCCGTGAAGTCGATAAAGGGATTATTGAGGCGGCGCTGGCATTCGGCGCTAGTCCGATGCGTATTATCTGTACCGTACTGTTGCCGGAAGCCAGCGCAGGGCTGCTGCGCGGCCTGACGATTACGCTGGTAAGCTTAATCGGCTACTCGGCGATGGCCGGGATTGTCGGCGGCGGCGGGGTAGGCGACCTGGCGATTCGCTATGGCTACTACCGTTACGAAACCGAAGTGATGGTTGTTACCGTAGTGGCGCTGATTGTGCTGGTTCAGGTCGTTCAGATGCTGGGCGACTGGCTGGCAAAACGTGCCGACAAGCGCGACAGACACTAAGCCGGCTCAATGTAGCGTCAGCCGGCAATAAAAATAAACTATTGCGCTTTTAGCCAGTTGGCAACGTCTTGCCATGTGCCGCGAAAAACGATATTCGCGGCTTTTTTCTCCAGTTGATAGCGATACATTGGGTCGTAATATTCGTTAAGTAGCGGAACCAGCCATGCCATATGGCCGCCGGTGCTGCCGCTGGATAATTGCTCCGCCAGCGCCCTATCCAGCGTGTCCGTCAGTTCGGCAAAGCGTTGCAACCCCAGACGGCGGCGAATAGCGAACAGTCCATGATGAAGATATTCACTATACGCCTGCCAACCGGCTTCATCGCCGTAGGCGTGGGTGAAGTCGTGATGCATACGGATGAAATACTCTTCACGCAGTCGTTCCAGACGAAGCGCAAACGGATCTTCCACTACCGCAATGGGGGCCTGCGCCATTCTTTCGCGTAAACACTCAGGCAGATGGTTGGCGCCGATCGTTCGCCCTTCATCTTCCAGTACCCACCTTTTTAGCGTCTGACGCGCGTTAATTTTCAGCAATTCAACGGCAAGTTTGTTTTCAAAACTGGCCTGGCTGAGTTGGGGTTTCAGCGTGCGGCCAAAAGAGGAGCCGCGATGACGCGCGAGACCTTCCAGATCCACGCCGTTGGGCTGTTGTCGCACCAGTTGCGTTTTGCCGCTGCCCGTACAGCCGCCAATTAAAAGTATCGGTTTTTGCGCCAGTTGCCAGGTCGCCTGAATTGCTGTCTGGCGCAGCGCTTTATAGCCGCCTTCAATAAGCGGGCAGTCAATCCCTGTTTCTTGCAGCCAACGTTGTACGATATGTGACCGCTGACCGCCGCGCGCGCAGCACAGATACCCATTGGGGAAACGTTGATACGCGGCTTTCCAGGCCTCAAGCCGCTGCTGGCGAATGTCGCCGCAAACCAGCCGATGCCCCAACGCTAACGCCGCATCCGCGCCCTGACGTTTGTAGCAGGTGCCGACGGCGGCTCGCTCGTCGTCCATCATCAATGGCAGGTTGATGGCGCCCGGCATGGCGCCCTGTTCAAACTCAATCGGCGCGCGTACATCAATTAAAGGCGTATCGGCAAGGAGGAGCGCGCGATAGTCCTGTGCTTTTTGTCTGTCTTGCATAACGTAAAACGTAACCTTAAATCATCCTTTGCGCTATTTTACGCGCCAATTCGCAAAGTGGCTTGATTTTTAACAGCGTACCGTGTTGAAAATGGATAAAAAACCGGCTATTTCGGGTTGTCGTTGGGTAAATAATTTCACAATGTCTTCTACCGCTTTGCCTCCGCCAAATTTATGCCAGGCGAGGCTTAACGGTGAGGGCGGACGCATCGTCGGGATGGTACAGCTTACCAGTTCGTTTTTGTCGATCAGCGTTTGACAGAGCGGCTGCGGGACAAAACCGATACCGACGCCTGCCAGATGAGCGGCGATTTTGGTTTCCATATCAGGCACGATAATTTCCTTCTGCCCCGGAAGGCGCCAGGCTACCCGTTTGGTCAGCGTACGCGCGCTGTCTTCGATATTAATTGCCGGGAAACGGCGCAACTGCGCTTCTGTTAGAGGCCCGCTGACGTGAGCTAAAGGATGATCCGCAGACATCACAAAACGCCATTGTACGGAACCTAAAGGATCGAGCATAAAGGTATTAGCTAACGGCTCGGTGCCAGTTACGCCAATCGCCAGCGAAAAACCTTCATACAGGAGCGAATCCCAGACGCCCATATAAATTTGCCGGGAAAAGTGAAACTGAGTGAAAGGGTAACGCGCATTAAGCCACGATAAGAGACTGGCGACCGCTTGCGGGCTATAGAGCAGGTTATTCACCACAATATTGACCTGACGCTCTACGCCGTCGTTAACCTGGCGTAGCTCGTCAGGCATGCTATCCAGCCACGCAAGCCAGTCTTTTGCCTGAGAGAGAAGGTGAGAGCCCGCCGCCGTCAACGAGACGCTTCGCGTTGTGCGAAAGAACAGCCCTACGCCGGTATTTTCCTCCAGCAGTTTGATGCGGTAGCTAATGGTTGCCGTGGTTTTACACAGGCGCTCCGCCGCTTTGGAGAAACTCCCCGTTTCGGCAACGCTGATAAAGGTACGCAGTGTTTCCGGGTCAAACATCGTCAGATGCCTCCTTACGATCCTGATAAAACCAGAATTGTTTTCCTATGATTTTTAAGTAGTTTTACATAATAGCCATGTTTGATTTGTGGTCTAAATCTACTTTTGGAAAAATATTCCAACTTTTATGTTGATGTTAAATCCCGAAGGTTTTAGATTGCATGGTATTGAAACCGGACAGAGTCCAAACCGCGGTTAAACGGAATCGAGCTACAAGGGAAAAATAATGAAACTTGAGGTATTACCGTTAGATCAGAAGACGTTCAGCGCTTATGGCGATGTTATTGAGACGCAGGAACGTGACTTTTTTCATATAAACAACGGGTTAGTTGAGCGATACCACGACCTGGCGAAGGTTGAAGTTCTGGAGCAGGATCGCACGCTGATCAGTATTAACAGGGCGCAACCGGCCGCGATGCCTATTGTGGTACATGAACTGGAACGTCATCCTTTAGGTACGCAGGCGTTTGTGCCGATGAACGGCGAGGCTTTTGTCGTTATTGTCGCGCTCGGCGATGATAAACCCGATCTCTCCACGCTGCGGGCGTTTATTAGCAATGGACGGCAGGGCGTCAATTATCACCGTAATGTATGGCATCACCCGCTGTTTGCGTGGCAGACGGTTACCGATTTTCTGACGGTGGATCGCGGCGGCAGCGATAACTGTGATGTTGAAAGTATCCCGACACATGAACTCTGTTTTGCGTGACGCTATTGGCCTTCTTGCATAAGATGAACATATTGTTCATTGTTTATGCTCATATTTTGGGCCGGAGTTAACGTAAATATGACGGAAGTAAGACGACGCGGCAGGCCAGGACAGGCAGAGCCGACTGCGCAGAAAGGCGCTCAGGCGCTGGAGAGGGGCATAGCGATATTGCAATATCTCGAAAGAAGCGGCGGCAGTTCATCAGTTAGCGATATTTCCGGCAGCCTGGATTTACCGCTTTCTACGACGTTTCGCCTGTTAAAGGTACTGCAAGCGGCTGATTTTGTGTACCAGGATAGCCAGCTTGGCTGGTGGCATATTGGTTTAGGCGTATTTAATGTGGGCTCTGCGTATATTCATAATCGCGATGTCCTCTCGGTGGCCGGACCCTTTATGCACCGACTTATGCTGCTTTCTGGCGAGACGGTCAACGTAGCGATTCGCAACGGTAATGAAGCGGTGTTAATCGGTCAAAAGGAGTGCAAATCGATGGTCAGAATGTGCGCGCCCTTAGGGAGTCGTCTGCCGTTACATGCTTCCGGCGCCGGAAAAGCGCTGCTTTACCCGCTCACCGAAGAAGAGCTGGTGGGGATCGTCGTCAATACCGGTTTGCGGCGGTTTACGCCGACCACTCTGGTGGATTTACCTATCCTGCTTAAAAATCTGGAGCAGGCGCGTGAACAGGGCTACACCGTCGACCAGGAAGAACATGTTGTCGGGCTGAATTGTATCGCCTCCGCTATCTATGACGATGCGGGCAGCGTGGTCGCCGCTATCTCGATATCGGGACCGGCTTCCCGGCTGACGGAAGATCGCTTTATCAGCCAGGGTGAACTGGTACGGGATACCGCGAAAGACATCAGTACGGCGCTTGGGCTAAAACCCCCTGTAGCCTGAGCCGCATCCCGCTCGCTGGAGCGGGACTTTTTTAAAATTTTTAAAAGTTGGAAACTTTTTCCAATAAAAAGAGGTAGCAATAAAATGGCAAAAATGAGAGCCGTGGATGCGGCAATGTATGTGCTGGAAAAAGAAGGTATCACCACAGCATTCGGCGTTCCTGGGGCTGCAATCAACCCCTTCTATTCTGCAATGCGTAAGCATGGAGGCATTCGCCATATACTGGCGCGTCATGTGGAAGGCGCTTCGCATATGGCTGAGGGCTACACACGTGCGGCGGCAGGTAATATTGGGGTCTGCCTGGGCACTTCCGGCCCGGCGGGAACCGACATGATCACCGCGCTCTATTCCGCTTCTGCCGACTCTATCCCGATTTTATGCATTACCGGTCAGGCGCCACGAGCGCGTCTGCACAAGGAAGACTTCCAGGCAGTCGATATTGAAGCGATTGCAAAACCAGTCAGCAAGATGGCAGTAACGGTTCGTGAGGCGGCGCTGGTGCCGCGCGTATTACAACAGGCTTTTCATCTGATGCGCTCAGGCCGCCCAGGTCCTGTGCTGGTTGATTTACCGTTTGATGTCCAGGTTGCGGAGATCGAATTCGATCCGGATATGTATGAGCCGCTGCCGGTATATAAGCCAGCCGCCAGCCGCGTACAGATTGAAAAGGCGCTGGAGATGCTGATTCAGTCCGAGCGTCCGGTAATTGTCGCGGGCGGCGGGGTTATTAACGCCGACGCCGCGCCACTGCTGCAGCAGTTTGCCGAACTGACCAGCGTACCGGTGATCCCTACTCTGATGGGCTGGGGCTGTATCCCGGACGATCACCCCTTAATGGCGGGGATGGTCGGCCTGCAAACGGCGCATCGCTACGGCAACGCCACTCTGCTGGCATCTGATATGGTTTTTGGCATCGGTAACCGTTTCGCCAACCGTCATACGGGGTCCGTTGAGAAATATACTCAGGGGCGAAAAATCATCCATATCGATATTGAACCAACGCAAATTGGCCGCGTGTTGTGTCCGGATCTGGGCATCGTTTCGGACGCCAAAGCGGCGCTAACGTTGCTGATCGATGTCGCGCAGGAGATGCAAAAAGCGGGGCGTTTGCCATGCCGGAAAACCTGGGTGGACGAATGCCAGCAGCGTAAACGGACTTTGCTGCGTAAAACCCACTTTGACAACGTGCCAGTGAAGCCGCAGCGCGTCTATGAAGAGATGAACAAAGCCTTTGGTCGCGATGTGTGCTATGTCACCACCATTGGATTGTCGCAAATCGCGGCAGCGCAGATGCTGCATGTGTTTAAAGACAGACACTGGATCAACTGCGGCCAGGCGGGGCCTCTTGGCTGGACAATCCCGGCGGCATTAGGGGTATGTGCTGCCGATCCGCAACGCAATGTGGTGGCGATTTCCGGCGATTTCGACTTCCAGTTCCTGATTGAAGAGTTAGCCGTCGGCGCGCAGTTTAACATTCCGTATATCCATGTGCTGGTTAACAACGCTTATCTTGGTCTGATTCGCCAGTCGCAACGCGCATTTGACATGGACTACTGCGTACAGCTCGCCTTTGAAAATATCAACTCCAGCGAAGTGAATGGCTATGGCGTTGACCATGTAAAAGTGGCGGAAGGGTTAGGCTGTAAAGCCATTCGTGTCTTTAAACCGGAAGATATTGCGCCTGCATTTGAACAAGCCAAAGCGCTAATGGCGCAATATCGCGTTCCGGTGGTGGTGGAAGTCATTCTGGAACGCGTAACCAATATTTCCATGGGCAGCGAACTGGATAACGTAACCGAGTTTGAAGAGGTTGCGGATAGTGCGAAAGATGCGCCAACAGAAACCTGTTTTATGAAATATGAGTAAGGGAGGTAATCGATGTTACGTTTCTCTGCCAATCTTTCTATGCTGTTTACGGAATATGATTTCCTGGAACGCTTTGATAAAGCGGCGTTGTCGGGATTTCGCGGCGTGGAATTCATGTTTCCCTACGATAACGACATCGAAGTGTTAAAACGTAAACTCAGGGATAATAATCTTGAACATACGTTACATAATTTACCGGCTGGCGACTGGGCTGCTGGCGAACGTGGAATTGCCTGTATTCCTGGGCGCGAAGAAGAATTTCGCGATGGCGTAGCGGCCGCAATCCGTTATGCACGTGCGTTAGGCAATAAGAAAATAAATTGTCTGGTGGGTAAAACGCCGTCAGGATTCTCCGCAACGGAGATCCACGACACGTTGGTTGAAAACCTGCGCTATGCGGCAAATATGCTGGCGAAAGAAGACATTTTATTACTTATCGAACCTATTAATCACTTTGATATGCCGGGATTCCATCTCACCGGCACTCAACAGGCGTTAGCATTAATTAAGGATATCGGCAGCGATAATATCAAAATTCAGTATGATATTTATCACATGCAACGCATGGAAGGGGAATTAACGCAAACCATGACGGCATGGGCCGATAAAATAGGCCATTTACAGATTGCTGATAACCCGCGTCGCGGCGAGCCGGGGACCGGGGAAATCAATTATGACTTTATTTTTAATGTCATTAAACAGTCTGACTATGATGGCTGGGTTGGCTGTGAATATAAACCACTGACTACCACGGAAGCGGGATTATCGTGGATTAATCAGTACCGTTAAAACGCAGAATAATTCGGGCAGCGCTTTTTTTTCCACTGTGTTGGAAGGGGATTGTGTTGCCTGAATCTGGAAGCACCGAAAGCAATAAAAGAGGTTGTATATGAAACTGGGATTTATTGGCCTGGGAATTATGGGCTCGCCAATGGCTATCAATTTGGCACGCGCCGGTCATCAATTACACGTTACGACTATTGGTCCGGTCGCGGACGAACTGCTCTCGCTGGGGGCGGTAAATGTTGAGACTGCACGTCAGGTAACTGAATTTGCAGACATCATCTTCATAATGGTGCCGGATACGCCTCAGGTTGAAGAGGTGTTATTTGGCGAACACGGTTGCGCCAAAACATCGCTTCAGGGAAAAACCATCGTCGATATGAGTTCTATTTCTCCTATCGAAACCAAACGTTTTGCCCAGCGCGTTAATGAAATGGGCGCTGATTACCTGGATGCCCCGGTTTCCGGGGGAGAAATCGGGGCGCGTGAAGGCACTCTGTCGATTATGGTTGGCGGCGAGCAGAAAGTCTTTGACCGCGTTAAACCGCTCTTTGACATCCTGGGAAAAAATATCACCCTGGTGGGCGGTAATGGGGATGGGCAAACCTGTAAGGTGGCTAACCAAATTATTGTTGCGCTGAATATTGAAGCGGTTTCTGAAGCCTTAGTGTTTGCTTCAAAAGCAGGTGCCGATCCGGTACGCGTGCGCCAGGCGTTAATGGGCGGGTTCGCCTCTTCACGCATTCTGGAAGTTCACGGCGAGCGGATGATCAACCGGACGTTCGAGCCTGGTTTCAAAATCGCGCTTCATCAGAAAGACCTTAATCTTGCATTGCAAAGCGCAAAAGCGCTGGCGCTGAATTTACCGAATACGGCGACCTGCCAGGAATTATTCAATACCTGTGCGGCAAATGGCGGGAGCCAGCTTGATCATTCGGCAATGGTACAGGCGCTGGAATTAATGGCCAATCATAAATTGTCCTAATTATGTGTATCGCTGCGGCTGCAGCGATACCTGTTCACAAGGAACACTCTGTAAAGGTGAAGAACATGAGTGAAACTAAAAAATCCGGGATTGATTACTGGAAACAAATTGTTGTCGTAATGAGTCTGGGCTGGGTAGCGATTTGGATCTATCGCACCGTGCTTACGCCAATTTATCCAGAAATTCAGGCATCTTTAGACAATGTAAGTAATGCAGAAATAGGCGCCATTGCAAGTTTTTACTTTTTTGCTTACTGCAGTATGCAAATTCCTTGCGGAATATTGGTCGATAAATTCGGTCAAAAAATCATGCTGATGGCCGGATTTACGCTTTTTATTATTGGTACACTCTGTATCGCGAAAGCCAATGGCCTGACCATGATCTATATAGGGTCGCTAATGGCAGGCGGCGGATGCGCTTCTTTCTTTAGCTCGGCTTATTCACTCTCTTCGGCAAACGTGCCGCAGGCCCGTCGGGCATTAGCCAACGCGATTATCAACAGCGGGTCGGCTATAGGGATGGGGATTGGCTTAATCGGTTCCAGCGTATTAGTAAAAAACATGAGCATGGCCTGGCAAAATGTACTGTATATCGTGGCCGCGATATTAGTAATCATGCTGTGCGTCTTTACGCTGATCATTCGCGGTAAAGCCAAAAGCGACTCTGCGCAAGCGGAAAAGCAAACCCAAACCGTTACGGAAGATGAGAAACGCGCGCCTTTATTCTCTGGTTTATTGTGTAGCGTTTACTTCCTCTATTTCTGTACCTGCTACGGTTATTATTTGATAGTGACCTGGCTGCCCTCTTATCTACAGACTGAAAGAGGATTTGATGGCGGAGCTATCGGGCTGGCATCAGCGCTAGTGGCGGTGGTTGGCGTACCGGGGGCGTTATTTTTTAGCCATCTGTCAGATAAATTCCGTAACAGTAAAGTTAAGGTTATTCTCGGTCTGGAAATTGTGGCGGCGGCAATGTTGGCGTTTACGGTTTTGTCCCCGAATACCACGATGCTGATGGTCAGTCTGACGCTATACGGCTTGCTGGGGAAAATGGCAGTAGACCCGATCCTGATCTCCTTTGTATCTGAACAGGCTTCGGCAAAAAGTCTGGGAAGAGCTTTCAGCCTTTTTAATTTCTTTGGCATGAGCTCGGCGGTTGTCGCCCCAACGTTGACCGGGTTTATTTCGGATGTAACGGGGTCGAAGGAGATCAGTTTTGTGATTTCAGCATGTTTAGTGGTCACCGGGACGCTGATCTTTGCTGTCGTCACTTTATATAAAAAGAAAGCAACGCAACGTATTGCTTCAGCTTAAAAATAATTATATCTACTAATTCTTTATTTTATATTTATTTGTTCCTCATAGCTAAACCCATAACAACGTTATCCGATGCGTGAAAAGAGGGATTTATGGAACATCAAAGAGAGCTATACCAGCAGCGCGGTTATAGCGAAGACTTATTACCTAAAACAGAAACCCAACGAAACTGGAAGGCATTTAACTATTTCACCTTATGGATGGGATCTGTACATAACGTGCCAAATTACGTTATGGTCGGCGGTTTTTTTATACTGGGGCTATCAACATTTAATATCATGTTGGCCATTATTATCAGCGCATTATTTATTGCGGCGGCGATGGTAATGAATGGCGCGGCAGGCAGCAAATATGGCGTTCCTTTTGCTATGATATTGCGAGGTTCTTACGGCGTCCGCGGCGCGCTATTCCCTGGATTATTGCGAGGGGGAATCGCGGCAATTATGTGGTTCGGCTTGCAGTGTTACGCGGGATCGCTGGCATTTCTTATTTTGATTGGGAAGATCTGGCCAGGATTTCTGACATTAGGCGGAGATTTCAAGCTGCTGGGTCTTTCACTGCCAGGACTAATTACTTTTCTAATTTTTTGGATTATTAACGTTGGCATCGGTTTTGGCGGTGGTAAAGTATTAAATAAATTTACCGCTATTCTCAATCCATGTATTTACATTGTCTTTGGCGGCATGGCTATTTGGGCAATATCGCTGGTCGGCATTGGCCCGATTCTGGACTATCTGCCTTCAGGCGTGCAAAAAGCAGAGCACAGCGGCTTTCTGTTCCTGGTGGTGATTAACGCCGTAGTCGCCGTCTGGGCTGCGCCAGCGGTGAGCGCGTCCGATTTCACGCAAAACGCGCATTCATTTCGCGCTCAGGCATTGGGACAAACATTGGGGCTTATCGTAGCGTATATATTATTCGCTGTAGCCAGCGTGTGCATTATTGCCGGAGCCAGTATTCATTATGGTATGGATACCTGGAACGTGCTGGATATTGTGCAGCGCTGGGACAGCCTGTTTGCTTCATTCTTTGCGGTGCTGGTGATTCTGATGACGACAATTTCAACCAACGCCACCGGTAATATTATACCTGCGGGGTATCAAATTGCGGCGCTTGCCCCGACAAAGCTTAACTATAAAAATGGCGTAATGATTGCCAGTATTATCAGTCTACTGATCTGCCCATGGAAATTAATGGAGAATCAGGACAGTATTTATCTGTTCCTCGATATTATCGGCGGTATGCTTGGCCCGGTAATCGGCGTAATGTTAGCTCATTATTTTGTGGTAATGCGTGGAAAAATTAATCTTGATGAGCTGTACACCGCCAGCGGTGATTACAAATATTATGATAATGGATTTAACCTGACTGCATTTTCAGTGACCCTGGTAGCAGTCATTCTGTCATTAGGCGGCAAGTTTATACCATTTATGGAGCCTTTATCCCGCGTGTCCTGGTTTGTAGGAGTAATAGTTGCGTTCGTTGCTTATGCGCTATTGAAGAAACGCACGGGTTTTGAAAATACAGGAGAGAAAAAACTCGCAGGTTAAATATTGAAAAAGCATTAAGCGTATTTAATGAAGTGTGCGCTATTTAAAAACTATCTGTATCCATACAAGGAGTTTGTTATGTCTTTTGATTTAATTATTAAGAACGGTACTGTCATCTTAGAAAACGAAGCGAGAGTTATCGATATCGCCGTCCAGGGCGGAAAAATCGCCGCGGTTGGCGAGAACCTGGGGGACGCGAAAAATGTGCTGGATGCGACGGGATTGATCGTTTCGCCGGGCATGGTTGACGCGCATACCCACATTTCTGAACCGGGCCGTACCCACTGGGAAGGCTATGAAACCGGTACGCGCGCGGCGGCGAAAGGCGGTATTACCACGATGATTGAGATGCCGCTCAATCAGCTGCCGGCGACGGTTGATCGTGAGACGATTGAACTCAAGTTTGACGCGGCAAAAGGTAAATTGACCATCGACGCCGCGCAGTTGGGCGGTTTGGTTTCTTATAACCTGGATCGGCTTCATGAGCTGGACGAAGTGGGCGTTGTCGGCTTCAAGTGCTTTGTCGCCACCTGCGGCGATCGTGGCATCGATAATGATTTTCGCGACGTTAATGACTGGCAGTTTTACAAAGGCGCGCAGAAACTGGGGGAGATGGACCAGACGGTACTGGTACATTGCGAAAATGCTCTGATTTGCGATGAGCTGGGTGAAGAAGCTAAACGCGAAGGTCGCGTAACGGCGCATGATTATGTCGCCTCACGTCCGGTATTTACTGAAGTGGAAGCCATTCGTCGCGTGCTGTATCTGGCGAAAGCGGCAGGTTGCCGTCTGCACGTTTGCCATATCAGCAGCCCGGAGGGGGTAGAGGAAGTAACGCGCGCGCGTCAGGAAGGCCAGGATGTCACCTGTGAATCGTGCCCGCACTATTTTGTCCTCGATACCGATCAGTTCGAAGAGATTGGCACCCTGGCAAAATGTTCTCCGCCAATTCGCGACCAGGAAAACCAGAAAGGGATGTGGGAAAAACTGTTTAACGGCGAAATCGACTGCCTGGTATCCGACCACTCTCCATGCCCTCCGGAAATGAAAGCAGGCAATATCATGCAAGCATGGGAGGGAATTGCCGGACTGCAAAACTGCATGGACGTCATGTTTGATGAAGCGGTGCAAAAACGCGGTATGTCGTTGCCGATGTTTGGCAAATTAATGGCGACCAACGCCGCCGATATTTTTGGTCTGAAACATAAAGGACGTATTGCCCCCGGCAAAGATGCTGACCTGGTCTTTATTCAGCCTGACAGCAGCTATGTTCTGAAAAATGAAGATCTGGAATATCGCCATAAAGTCAGTCCGTATGTTGGCCGTACTATTGGCGCGCGTATTACCAAAACGATTTTGCGCGGCGATGTTATTTATGACATCGAGCATGGCTTCCCTGTGCCGCCAAAAGGCCAGTTTATCCTTAAACATCAGCAATAATCCGGTGTGATTTAATGCCCGTCGTCACGACGGGCATTCTCTATTTTAAGGTGTGGATATGTTCCCTGTTATTAACCGCGAAAGTGTATTGTCCGGCTTTCAGTGGTTTTTCTTTATTTTCTGTAACACGGTTGTGGTTCCCCCTACCTTGCTGTCCGCTTTTCATCTTCCCGCTGATAACCTGTTAATGCTCACACAATACGCTTTTTTGACCACCGCGTTGGCCTGCCTGGTTCAGGCATTTTGCGGCCATCGCCGGGCCATTATGGAAGGGCCGACAGGGCTGTGGTGGGGCGCTATTCTTACGATTACGCTTGGCGAGGCGTCTCGCGGCACGCCGCTGAACGATATCGCCTCCAGCCTGTCGGTCGGGATTGCGATCTCCGCGATGGTGACGATATTTATCGGCATTAGCGGCTTAGGACACCGTCTGGCTCGCCTGTTTACGCCGGCGGTAATGGTTTTTTTCATGCTGCTTTTGGGCGCGCAGCTGACCTCAATATTTTTTAAAGGCATGCTGGGGCTGCCTTTTGGCATTGCCGATACCAGCGCCAGAATCAAATTGGCCCCCTTTGGGCTGGCGGTCGCGGTGATGTGTTTTATCCTCGCGATGATTATTTTCCTGCAACAGCGTATCTCCCGTTACGCGTTACTGGTAGGGACCGTGGTCGGGTGGGGGCTATGGCGGTTATGCTTTCCTTCATCACACTTACCGCCGGGTGAATTAAGCTGGCGATGGTTTCCGCTGGGCAGCCACGGCACGCTGATGCCGGGTATTATTGTGACGGCGGTGATGACGGGGTTAGTCAACATCAGCAACACTTACGGCGCCATCCGCGGTACCGATATCTTTTATCTGCATCAAGGGTCGGGCAGTTCTCGTTATCGCCGAAGCTTTATGATTTCCGGACTGATGACGTTAGTGACGGTGCCTTTCGCGGTCGTGCCTTTTTCGCCTTTTGTGTCTTCCATTGGTTTATTAACGCAAACCGGCGACAGTTCTCGCAAATCCTTTATCTGCGGTAGCGCGCTGTGTCTGCTGGTTGCCATTATAACGCCGTTAACCCGCTTATTTTGCGCTATTCCACTGGCGATCAGCAGCGCCGTTATGCTGGTCTCTTATTTACCTTTACTTTATTCCGGTTTGGTTTTTAGCCAGCAAATTACGTTTACCGCACGGAATATTTATCGCCTGGCATTACCGCTTTTTGTCGGCATTTTTTTGATGGGGCTTCCTCCGGTCTATTTACAGGATCTTCCACTGATGATTCGTCCTTTGCTTAGCAACGGATTACTGGTGGGAATCTTACTGGCAGTGCTTATGGAAAATCTTATTCCGTGGGAACGCATTAAATAACGTGAGAAAACAAGGAGACATGATGAAGATTGTAATTGCGCCAGATTCATTTAAAGAGAGCTTAAGCGCTGATAAATGCTGTCAGGCTATTAAAGCGGGATTTTCAACCGTATTTCCTGATGCGCGCTATGTCTGTTTACCGATCGCCGATGGTGGAGAAGGAACCGTGGACGCGATGGTGGCAGCGACCGGCGGGAAACGGGTTTCTGTGGACGTTAGCGGGCCGATGGGGGAAAAAGTAAACGGATTTTATGGCCTGACCGGCGACGGCAAAACGGCGATTATTGAAATGGCGGCGGCGAGCGGATTGATGCTGGTGGCGCCCGAGGCGCGTAATCCGCTGCTGGCATCCAGTTTCGGCACCGGCGAATTGATTCGTCACGCCCTGGACGCGGGGATTCGCCATATTATTCTGGGTATCGGCGGCAGCGCCACGGTGGATGGCGGAATGGGAGTAGCGCAGGCGCTCGGTGTGCGTTTTCTGGACGCGCAGGGAGCGCCGCTTGACGCCGGAGGCGGCAATTTATCGCGCCTGGCGAGCATTGACCTGCAGGGGTGCGATCCGCGAATTTCAGAGTGTCGTATTGAGGTCGCCTGTGATGTTGATAACCCGTTGGTGGGGCCTCGCGGCGCGGCGGCGGTATTCGGTCCGCAGAAAGGGGCGACGCCTGAAATGGTCGAGACGCTGGAAAATGGATTGCGTAATTATGCCCGTGTCTTACATGCCCTGACCGGACGCGACATGTCTCAAATACCGGGCGGTGGCGCGGCCGGAGGAATGGGGATTGCCGCTATCGTCTTTCTGGAAGCGGAAATGAAGCCCGGTATTGAGATTGTTATGCAGGCGGTGAAGCTGGAGGAGGCGGTAAAAGAGGCTTCGCTGGTGATTACCGGAGAAGGGCGAATCGACTCGCAAACGGCGGGAGGAAAAGCGCCGATAGGCGTCGCGTCAGTGGCGAAACGGCATCATGTCCCGGTTATCGGCATTGCCGGCGTACTGGGCGACGGCGTGGAAGTGGTCCATCGCCACGGTATTGATGCCGTATTCAGTATTTTGCCGCGGCTGGCGCCTTTGCCGGAAGTTCTGGCGAACGGTGAACAAAATCTCTACCACAGCGCCTGTAATATTGCCCGCGTCATCAAACTTGGCCAGGACATCGGGACTCGTTAAGCATAAAAAAAGCCACGGTTCTCACCGTGGCAAAATCCAACATAGCTAAATAAAAATAATCAGGAGGGCTGCCCGCCGTTAAATCATAACGTCGCGGTTACAGTCTTTGGAGTAGATGTAGCTGAATGCTTCGCCACGACCTACACCGTATCCGGCCTGCAGGGAATAAGCGCCCATGAAGATGTAGTCGCCTTTTTTCACCGGCACCCAGTTGTTGTCGAGGTTATAAACCCCCTGGCCGGAAAGGATATAAGCGCCATGTTCCTGGACGTGGGTTTCAATATAGCCGTGGCTGGCGCCCGGTTCGAACGACAGAATATGCATATTCATATCGAAGCCCAGCTCTTTAGGCAGGAAATCCAGCAGAATAACATCTTCCATGCCTTCATAATGAATACGCTCCAGCTGGCTGGCATTGCCGGAAACCAACCACGGGGCATGCCCCTCGACAGGAGTATAGCGGCGTTTATATAAAAATAGCTGGCTGTCTTCCGTTTGAGCGTTGCTAAAGGTCATCATCTCGCCCGGTGGACAATAGAGGTATCCGCCCTGAGTTAAAGAGAATGTTTTTCCTTCTGCTTTAGCTTCAATATTTCCCGTAATGACATAGAGAAAAGTTTCAATCCCCTCGCCGCCAAAGCCCTGCTGGTTGCCGCCATTCTGATGTAAGGTGACCAGATAATCGACGAAAGAAGCACCCAGCTTCGGCGTCGAAAGGATGGTGACGTCACAGTTTTCAAAGCCGGGAATAATATTTTTCACCAGACCGTCCGGCGTTAAGAGCGCATAGTTACCGTGTTTCACAATGGCGCGGTTCGCCAGTAAATCATCGCGGTAACCCGTGACGTTATTCAGATATCCCATTGATGGCTCCTTATTTTTGCCAGGCAAGTTGATGAAGCATTAATGCCAGAGTTTTGACCCCTTCAGCAAGGTCATTAATGTTGGTACGTTCCGCCGGGTTATGGCTAATACCATTAATGCTGGGGACGAAAATCATACAGGTAGGGACGCGCGGCGCGAAAATTTGCGCGTCATGACCTGCGCCGCTATGCATTATGCGATAGTTCAGTTGTTCGGTTTCACACAGCCTGGTGAGGGCCGCGACCAGTTCGGCGTTCATCGGCACCGGCGCTTCGTCCATCCACAAATCGATATCGATGCTGATATCCATTTCATCGCAGATGGCGCGCATATCGTTTTCCAACTGTTCGGTAAATTCGCGAAGTACCGCGGCGTCCGTATGCCGGCAATCGATTGTAAATGTGGTTTTTCCAGGGACAACATTGACCGTATTCGGCTGCGGCTCAACTTTGCCGAACGTTAATACCAGGGGATCGCCATGCTGTTTGGCTTTTTCAATGGACTGACTGCAAATACGACTGAAGGCATGCACCGTATCGCGACGATAGCCCATTGGCGTTGTGCCTGCATGGTTGGACTCACCGTTGAGCGTCACCGTGTAGCGACGTTGCCCGACGATGGCGTTGACGACGCCAATCGACTGTCCGTTGCTCTCCAGAACGCAGCCTTGCTCAATATGCAATTCAACAAAGGCGCGGATATCGGTTCGCGCAGCGAGAGGCGCGGCGGGAAGGGTAAATCCGCACGCCTGCATAGCGTCGACAAAGCCTGTGCCTTTGGCGTCCTGGATATGGCGTACCTCTTCAGGATTCGCCAGGCCAAAAATGTTCTTGCTGCCCCAAAAAACGTAAGGGAAACGGCTGCCTTCTTCCTCAGCCATTGATACTACCTCGACGGTGCGCAGCGGCGCGCCGTAGGTCGCTTTTAGCCAGTCGAGCGCCAGCCAGGCGGCAAGCGCGCCGAATTGCCCGTCCAGATTGCCGCCGTTGACGACCGTATCAATATGCGAACCGCTTAAAATCACCTGCTCCGGAAATTGTGTGCCGCAAAGGCGGCCATATAAATTTCCGACGTCATCAAAGCGTGTTTCCAGACCGCTTTCTGCCATTCGCTTTTTAAACTGCTGCTGTGTTTCCAGCCACTCAGGCGAATAAAGTAAACGCGTCATTCCACCCGTAGGATCGGCTCCAATGGAAGAGAGCCAGGGCAATGTTTCTTCTATCGCGTGGCGAAAATACTTTATCATAGAAAATTCCTGTTTCAATAATTATTGGGCAAAGGGATTTTTTGTTTCGTATGACTTGAGATAGAGGGCATCGGAAATCAGATATTGATAAATATCATCAACAATATCGATACCATTCATATCGGCATTTTTCTGTTTAATATCCTGATCCTGTCCAGGATAATAAACCTGTTTAAAACCGGGGGCGGGCTTCACGGAATTGAGTTCCTGCATGGTCTGACTAATATGTTTGCGGAATAATTCACAGGAAGAGAAGAACGCCGGATTAATGACCAGATGAAGTTGTCCTAAATTGCGTCCGGCGTGTAAATCTTCATACATCGAACTGACCTGGCGGCCAAACGGCAGCCCCAGCAGAATACCGGACAGAATATCGATCATCATCATCAGGCCGTAACCTTTCGGGCCTGCGGCGGGTAATAACGCATTGACGGCAAAAGGATCATGTGTCGGCGCGCCGTTTTTATCGACGGCCCAACTCTCCGGAATGGACTCATTGCGGGACCGTGCATCGAGGACTTTTCCCCAGGCTTGCACGGTGGTGGCCATATCAAAGGTAATGATGTCGTCGCCTTCGCCCGGCGCGGCAAAGGCCAGCGGATTAGTGCCATAGTAAATATCCGCCCCGCCAAACGGCACGACCATAGGATCGGACTGACAGATAGACAGACCAATCAGGCCTTCGCGAGCAGCCTGGCGGACGAAATAAGAGATGGCGCCGCTATGGCCCATTCTGCTAATGCCGACAACCGCGACGCCATTTTTTTTTAGCTATTTCAATAGCATGCTCCATTCCCATTTTTGCTGCGACCTGTCCGGCAGCATTATCGGCATGCAGTATCGCCGTACAGGGACCGGTATTCTCAATGCGGAACGTCGGCTCTCGGTTGGTGCCGCCTTTTGAAATTCGTTCGGCATAATATTCAACGCGTACGGCGCCATGTGAGTGAATACCTCTGGCATCTGCATAAACCAGTACGTCGGCGACGATGGCGGCGTGCTCACGTTTTAGTCCGGCTTTATAAAGCTTATTTTCGATAAGCTGATGGAGTGTTTCCCGACTGATTTTCATCTGTCTTCCTTTTTAACGACGGTGTGAAGCATGACTGCGATTAACATACCGGGAAAATAAAATGATTATGTGATCCAGACAGGCAAAAAAATATAATTAGAATTTATTTGATAATCAGGCGGGTTTTATCTTTTTGCTTAAATAAAAAGCTTTTTTAGAAAATCATAACTAATCCTTTAGCCGTTGTTTGAATTCTTTTGTTAATAAATTTGATGTGACGTTAATCACTCTATTTACCCTCCCTGATATATACCGTGAAGCGCACATTAACACTGCTCGTGCAATTGCAATGGGTGCAATTATTAAGGAGTTGTTATGATCCACGCCTTTATTAAAAAAGGGTGTTTTCAGGACTCTGTCAGCTTAATGATTATTTCTCGAAAGCTGAGTGAGTCCGAAAATGTTGATGATGTATCGGTAATGATGGGTACGCCTGCGAATAAGTCGCTGCTGGAAACTACCGGTTTCTGGCATGACGATTTTCATGGCGCTACGCCCAATGACATTTGCGTGGCGATTCGTACCGAAGCGGTAGATGACGGCATTACGCAAGTGATTGTGCAACAGCTCGAAGAAGCATTGCAGCAGTTGGCGCAGGGAAGCAGCGGCAGCCAGTCGTTAATCCAGGTCAGACGCTGGGAAAGCGCCTGTCAGAAACTGCCAGAGGCGAATCTGGCGCTGGTGTCGGTGGCCGGCGAATATGCGGCGGAACTGGCGGAGCAGGCGCTGGATCGTTCGTTGAACGTGATGATCTTCTCCGATAATGTCACGCTGGACGATGAAATCAGACTAAAACGCCGGGCGCGTGATAAAGGACTACTGGTCATGGGGCCGGATTGCGGCACCGCTATGATCGCCAATACGCCGCTGGCTTTCGCTAACGTCATGCCAGAGGGCAACATCGGGGTGATTGGCGCTTCCGGCACCGGTATTCAGGAGCTCTGTTCACAGATTGCGCTGGCGGGGGAAGGGATTACCCATGCCATCGGGCTTGGCGGACGCGATTTGAGCGCCGAGGTCGGCGGGATCAGCGCGCTAACGGCACTGGAGATACTCAGCGCGGATGAAAAGAGCCAGGTGCTGGCCTTTGTCTCCAAACCGCCTGCCGATGCGGTTCGTCAGCATATTATCGCGGCGATGAAAGCCACCGGCAAACCCGTTGTAGCGCTGTTCTTAGGGTTTTCCTCCCCCGTTACGCGTGAGGAAAACGTCTGGTTTGCCTCGACGCTGGATGAAGCCGCCCGACTGGCATGCTTATTGTCTCGCGTGACGTCGCAGCGTAAAGACATGGTTTCAACAGGCGGCGTGATTCGTGGTCTCTATACCGGCGGAACGCTGGCGGCGGAAGCGGCGGGGCTGCTGGCTGGCTATCTGGGCGTCGCGACGGATACGGAACATCACCATGGCATGATGCTTGACGCTGACGGCCACCAGATTATCGATCTGGGCGATGACTTTTATACCGTTGGGCGACCACATCCGATGATCGACCCGGCGTTACGTAATCAGCTTATCGCCGGGCTTGGCGCGCAGCCGCAGGTACGCGTGTTATTAGTGGACGTCGTTATTGGTTTTGGCGCGACCGCCGATCCCGCCGCATCGCTGATTCAGGCCTGGCAGAAGGCATGCGCCGCACGCGCCAGCGATCAGCCGCTGTTCGCCATCGCAACCGTCACCGGAACGGAACGCGATCCTCAGTGCCGCTCGCAACAAATCGCCGCGCTCGAAGATGCCGGCATCACGGTAGTGGATTCTCTTCCCGAAGCCACTCTGTTGGCCGCGGAACTGATTCGACCCACTCTCTCTTCCACTCATCCATCAGCTCCCCGGTTACTGGAAGCGGTAGCGGTGATTAATGCCGGGTTACGTAGCTTCGCGCTGGATTTACAGGCTGCCGGTATGCCCGTGGTGCACTACCAGTGGGCGCCTGTCGCTGGCGGTAATAAAAAACTGGCTCGTCTGTTAGAACGTTTGCAATAAGGGGTTCCCATGTTTACATCAGTGGCGCAAGCCAACGCTGCAGTCATCGAACAAATTCGTCGCGCACGTCCGCACTGGCTGGATGTGAAGCCAGCTTCTTCATTAATTAGCGTGCTCAATCAGGGGAAAACGCTTCTTCATGCCGGCCCGCCGATGCGCTGGCAAGAGATGACCGGCCCGATGAAAGGCGCCTGTATCGGCGCATGCCTGTTTGAAGGATGGGCCAAAGATGAAATGAGCGCGCTCGCGCTGTTAGAGCAGGGAAAGGTCAACTTTATTCCCTGCCATCACGTTAACGCCGTGGGGCCGATGGGCGGTATTACGTCAGCCAGTATGCCGATGCTGGTCGTGGAAAATATCACCGATGGCAATCGCGCGTACTGCAATCTCAACGAAGGGATCGGCAAAGTGATGCGTTTCGGCGCCTATGGCGAGGATGTTCAGCAACGTTTGCGCTGGATGCGTGATGTGCTGATGCCGGTATTAAGCGCGGCGCTGGGACGTCTTGAGCGGGGCCTCGACCTGACCGCAATGATGGCGCAGGGCATTACGATGGGAGATGAATTCCACCAGCGCAATATCGCTTCTTCCGCATTGCTGATGCGCACGTTGGCGCCGCATATCGCCCGTCTGGAACACGATAAGCAGCAGATAGCGGAAGTGATGGATTTTCTGAGCGTCACCGATCAATTCTTCCTTAATCTGGCGATGGCCTACTGTAAAGCCGCCATGGACGCGGGCGCGCAGATTCGCGCCGGCAGTATTGTGACGGCGATGACCCGCAATGGCGATATGTTTGGCATTCGGGTTAGCGGTCTGGGCGACCGTTGGTTCACCGCGCCTGTTAATACGCCACAGGGGCTATTTTTTACCGGTTTTTCGCAGGATCAGGCCAACCCGGACATGGGCGACAGCGCCATTACTGAAACGTTTGGTATCGGCGGCGCAGCGATGATTGCCGCGCCTGGCGTAACGCGTTTTGTCGGCGCCGGGGGAATGGAAGCGGCGAAATCTGTTTCTGAAGAGATGGCTGAAATTTATCTCGAACGCAACATGCAGCTACAAATCCCCGGTTGGGATTTTCAGGGGGCCTGTCTGGGACTGGATATCCGCCGCGTGGTCGAGACCGGAATTACGCCGCTGATTAACACGGGTATCGCGCATAAAGAGGCGGGGATTGGACAGATTGGCGCGGGAACCGTCCGTGCGCCGCTGGCCTGTTTCGAGCAGGCGCTGGAAGCGCTGGCGGAAAGCATGGGCGTAAGTTAAGAGAGCGTCTCATGAAACGTATCCATCCTCTTATGGCAAGCCGACAATCGGCGGATTATCGGCAACCCTGGCAGATGTCAGGGGTATGGCGTCGCTCTATTAATTTTGTGGCGAAAAGCGGTGAGTTATTAACGCTTCACCGTCGGGGGAGCGGCTTCAGTCCGGGAGGGTGGATACTGCGCGGCGGCGATTTTGACGCATTGCGCGATGTGCTCACCGATGGCGAAAAACCGCAGTCAACCGCTGCCGGTATTCAGATTGGCGAGTTTCTTTTATGCGAGCCGGAGAGGCGCTGTTCGCTGCGGGTTCCACGCTATCTTGCGTCGCCGCGTCTTAACGCGACGTACATGCAGCGTAGTGAGGAGACGGGACTGTTTGGGCCGTTAACCGTCGCCGCAGCTCAGCCTCTATGTCCGGAACTTCGCCAGTTTTGTCACTGCTTTCAGTCGGCGCTTGCAGGTGCTGCGACTGACTGGCGGCTATGGCTGGGTAAAGGGCCGGGCTTAACGCCCAGTCATGACGACACGCTGACGGGAATGTTGCTGGCGGCCTGGTATTTTGGCGCCATAGATGAACGCGCCGGGCGTAATTTTTTTGCCCAATCCGGCAGCCTTGATCGGGCGACGACGCTCGTGAGCGTTAGCTATTTACGCTATGCGGCTATGGGTTATTTCGCGTCGCCTTTACTCCACTTTATTCATGCGCTGCGACGAGATGTTCGCACAAAAACGGCGATTGACGGACTGCTGGCGCTGGGGCACACCTCTGGCGCGGATACGCTGCTGGGGTTCTGGCTTGGACAACAAATAGTAAAAGGATAGGGAATGAAAACGTTGGTAGTTGCTCTTGGCGGCAACGCATTATTGCAGCGCGGAGAAGCGCTAACGGCAGAGAATCAATATCGCAATATTGCCGACGCGGTGCCTGCGCTGGCGCGACTTGCCCGCTCGTATCGGCTGGCGATAGTACATGGCAACGGCCCCCAGGTCGGCCTGTTGGCTTTACAGAACCTTGCCTGGAAAGCCGTTGAGCCTTATCCGCTGGATGTGCTGGTAGCGGAAAGTCAGGGAATGATCGGCTATATGCTGGCGCAGCGTCTGGCGCTTGAACCCGATATGCCGCCGGTGACTGCGGTATTAACGCGAATAAAGGTATCGGCGGACGATCCTGCTTTTCTTGAACCGGAAAAGTTTATCGGTCCCGTTTATTCGCCAGAAGAGCAAATGGCGCTGGAAGCGACTTATGGCTGGCATATGAAACGTGATGGAAAATATCTGCGCCGTGTCGTCGCTTCCCCGGCACCGCGTCAGATTATCGAAAGCGCCGCTATTGAGTTATTGCTAAAAGAGGGCCATGTGGTGATTTGCAGCGGCGGTGGCGGGGTACCTGTTGCCGGCGAGGGCGAAGGGGTCGAGGCGGTGATAGATAAAGACCTGGCGGCGGCATTGCTGGCGGAGCAGATAGCGGCCGATGGTCTGATCATTTTGACGGATGCGGATGCGGTGTATGAACATTGGGGAACGCCGCAGCAGCGCGCTATTCGTCAGGCTTCGCCCGATGAGCTGGCGCCGTTTGCCAAAGCCGATGGCGCGATGGGGCCGAAGGTGACCGCGGTAAGCGGGTATGTGAAGCGGTGCGGAAAGCCGGCATGGATTGGCGCATTATCGCGTATTGACGATACCCTGGCGGGCAGGGCGGGAACCTGCATCTGTCTGTGATCGCGACGGGCGGCGACAGAGAATGCGCCGCCCACGCTGTTTATTTAAGCTTACTTTGCGCCCAGATAATGCCGCTGGCGTATTCGCCCGGCAGGAGCGGAGAGAGCGCTTCCAGGGTGGCGCTAAGACGTGACGTATCGCTGTCGGTCAGATTCAGATGGCCGACTTTTCGCCCTGGACGTACCGCTTTATCATACCAGTGCAGATGTACCAGCGGCAGCTTCAGCCAGTCGTAATTCAGCTCGCTGCCGATCAGGTTGATCATCACCGACGGGGCGTTAATCACTGGCGCGGGCAACGGCAGGCCGGTAATCGCGCGCAAATGCAATTCAAACTGACTGATGCTGGCGCCATTTTGCGTCCAGTGTCCGCTGTTATGCACGCGCGGCGCCAGTTCATTGATTAACAGGCCTTCCGGCGTGATAAAACATTCCATCGCCATTACGCCGACGTAGTTCAGCGCCTGCATAATTGCTGACAGCATCGATTCCGCCTGCTCCTGCTGTTCGGCGTTCGCCTGTGGGAACGCGACGCTGGTCCGCAAGATGCCGTCCTGATGCAAATTGTGCGTCAGCGGGTAAAACACGGTACTGCCGTCATGAGCGCGCGCACCGACTAACGACACTTCGCCGGAAAAATGGATGCCGCGCTCAACAATACATTCGCCATAGCAGTCATCCGGCAGTTGCCCGGTTTCGTCCGCGCGTAGACGCCACTGCCCGCGACCGTCGTAGCCGCCAACGCGACGCTTAATAATCGCCAGTTCGCCCAGGCGGTCAAAGATGCCGGACCACTCGTCGGCGCTGGTCAGCAGCTGCCACGGCGCGGTCGCGAGTCCCAGTTTATCGAAAAGCTGTTTTTGTGTCAGACGGTCGGCGATGATCGGAAATACATCGCGATTGACGAATGCCGGGTGGCGTGCCAGCTCGCGGGTAAGCGCGGTTTCCGGCCAGCGCTCAATCTCTGCGGTAATGACGCTCTGCTGTACCGGAACAGCAGTAGGCTCTGCATCCAGACCAACCGGCCAGACGGCGATACCCAGCGGTTCGCCCGCCTGGCGCAGCATTCGGCCCAGTTGTCCGTTGCCGAGAACGCAAACTTGCTTCATAGCGTCCCCCGCGGATCGGGGTTTTCCAGAACTTCATCGGTTTGCGCTTTGCGCCAGTCAGCGATGCGCTGATGCAGTTCCGCGTCGTGTTGCGCCAGAATCTGCGCGGCGAGCAGGGCGGCGTTAGCGGCACCGGCTTTACCGATCGCCAGCGTACCCACCGGAATGCCGCGCGGCATCTGCACAATGGAGTAAAGGCTATCCACGCCGCTTAGCGCAGCGCTTTGTACCGGCACGCCGAGTACCGGGACCAGCGTTTTTGCCGCAATCATTCCCGGCAGGTGCGCCGCGCCGCCCGCGCCGGCAATAATCACTTGATATCCGTTCTCTTCCGCCGTTTCGGCGAAGCTGAACAGCTTATCGGGGGTGCGATGAGCGGAAACCACTTCTACATGGTGCGGGACATCCAGAATTTCAAAAATTTCGGCGGCGAATTGCATGGTAGCCCAGTCGCTTTTGGACCCCATCACGATGGCGACACGCGCCGGATTATTGCGGGAAGACATGCGTCTTAAAACTCCTGTGGTGCGGGACACGCTGCTTTTGAGGTGTCAGAGAATAGCATGATAATCAGGCAAGGAAAACGGTTGCGTGTGCGCCGTAACGGACGATTCGACGAACATTTACAGGGGGAAGGCGATTAACTCCACGTTGTCCGGTGTGACTTTTACCATTGAACCTTCATGATGCCATGCGCCTAACACCACGCGGAATGCGGGCTGGTCGTTGGCGGAAAGTTCATGGACCGCCGGGCGGTGGGTATGACCGTGAATCAGCCACTGTACGCGGTGTTTTTCCATTTCGGCGACGACGGTTTGCGCATTGACGTCCATAATATCCAGCGATTTGCTGCTGTTGGCGGCTTTACTGCCGGCGCGCATTCTGGCGGCGATACGGCGGCGGATAAACAGCGGCAGGGTAAGGAATAGTCGTTGAATCCACGGATTATGGACTTTGGCGCGAAACGCCTGATAACCGGCATCATCGGTACAAAGCGTATCGCCGTGCATAATCAACACGTTGCGGCCATACAGGTCGAGCACCTTTTCCTGCGGCAGTAGAATCATGCCGCTTTCGCGGGCAAAGCGTTTGCCAATCAGGAAGTCGCGATTACCATGAATAAAGAAGCAGGGGACGCCGGAATCAACCAGCGATTTAATGGCAACGGCCATTTCACGATGTAGCGGGTTGGGGTCGTCGTCGCCAATCCAGGCTTCGAAGAGATCGCCAAGAATATACAGCGCGTCGGCCTGACGGGCTTCTACGGCTAAAAAACGCAGAAAACCGGCGACGATCGCCGGTTCTTCCGTTTGCAGATGCAAGTCTGCAATAAACAGTGTCGCCACGATTACTCGCTGACGGTCACGTTTTCAATGATGACGTCTTCTTTTGGTACGTCCTGATGCATACCGCTACGGCCAGTGGCGACGCCTTTGATTTTATCTACCACGTCCATACCTTCTACGACTTCCGCAAAGACGCAGTAGCCCCAGCCTTGCAGACTTTCGCCGGAGAAGTTCAGGAAGTCGTTGTCTGCCACGTTGATGAAGAATTGCGCGGTAGCCGAGTGTGGTGCCTGAGTACGCGCCATTGCCAGCGTACCACGGGTATTTTTCAGACCATTGTTGGCTTCGTTTTTGATCGCCTCTTTGGTGGCTTTCTGTTTCATGCCCGGCTCAAAGCCGCCGCCCTGAATCATAAAACCGTTAATCACACGGTGGAAAATGGTGTTGTTGTAAAAACCTTCGCGGCAATAGTCCAGGAAGTTTTTAACTGTTTCAGGCGCTTTATCATCAAAGGTTTTGATTACGATATCGCCGTGATTAGTGTGGAAAGTAACCATTTTTGCATCCTGTTCCAAGAGAGTGGTGCTTTAGCCCGCAATGGGGCACATATAGGGGCTTGTTATAGCATAACCGTAAGCTGCGATCACCTTGCAAAGTGTGCTGCTTCGATTACGAATAATATGTATCATACGGAGATTATTACCCACACACGTCTATACGGAATCTTCGATGTTAAAAATTTTTAATACACTGACGCGCCAAAAAGAGGAATTCAAACCCATTCATGCCGGGGAAGTCGGCATGTACGTGTGTGGTATCACCGTTTACGATCTCTGCCACATTGGCCACGGACGCACGTTTGTCGCTTTTGACGTTGTCGCACGCTATTTGCGTTTTCTCGGTTATAAGCTGAAGTATGTGCGTAACATTACCGATATCGACGATAAAATTATTAAACGCGCCAATGAAAACGGCGAAAGTTTTGTCGCGCTGGTCGACAGAATGATTGCGGAAATGCATCAGGACTTTGACGCGCTGAATATTCTGCGTCCGGACAGCGAGCCGCGTGCGACGCACCATATTCAGGAAATTATCGAGCTCACCCGCACCTTAATCGAGAAAGGGCACGCCTATGTGGCGGATAACGGCGATGTGATGTTCGATGTACCGACCGATCCGACTTATGGGCAGCTTTCCCGTCAGGATCTTGAGCAGCTTCAGGCGGGCGCGCGCGTGGATGTCGTTGACGTGAAGCGTAACCCGATGGACTTCGTGCTGTGGAAAATGTCGAAAGAGGGCGAGCCGAGCTGGCCGTCGCCGTGGGGCGAAGGGCGTCCGGGCTGGCACATTGAATGTTCGGCAATGAACTGTAAGCAGTTGGGCAACCATTTTGATATTCACGGCGGCGGTTCCGATCTGATGTTCCCGCACCATGAAAACGAGATTGCCCAGTCTACCTGCGCCCACGACGGCGAATACGTCAACTACTGGATGCACTCCGGTATGGTGATGGTGGATCGCGAGAAGATGTCCAAATCGCTGGGCAACTTCTTTACCGTGCGCGACGTGCTGAAATACTACGATGCGGAAACCGTGCGCTACTTCCTGATGTCCGGGCATTACCGTAGCCAACTGAACTACAGCGAAGAGAACCTCAAGCAGGCGCGCGCCTCGCTGGAGCGGCTATACACTGCATTGCGTGGAACGGATAAATCAGCGGCCCCGGCGGGCGGCGAGGCGTTTGAAGCGCGTTTCGTCGAGGCGATGAATGACGATTTCAATACGCCGGAAGCCTACTCCGTCCTGTTTGATATGGCGCGTGAAGTCAACCGTCTGAAGGGCGAAGATATGACCGCCGCGAATGCGATGGCGTCTCATCTGCGGAAGATTTCCGGCGTGCTGGGACTGCTGGAGCAGGAGCCGGATGTTTTCCTGCAAAGCGGTGCGCAGGCGGATGACGGTGAAGTTGCGGAAATTGAAGCCTTGATTCAACAGCGTCTGGATGCCCGTAAAGCGAAAGACTGGGCGGCGGCGGACGCGGCGCGCGATCGTCTCACTGAAATGGGCATTATTCTGGAAGATGGCCCGCAGGGCACCACCTGGCGACGTAAGTAAGCGCTTTTACAGGCCGCTCTATTTGGCATAGAACGGCCTGTTTTTTATTTTTTCGCGCCGGGCGAAAGATAAACGCACACCGACTCCCCCAGATTCTGATGTTCACATCCGGATATTGCCCGACTGTAACGGGCAATAAAGCGGATGACGCTGTCGCCGCTGTTTAGCCCCACATCTCCTTTTCGCAGCAATTCTGCTGGCTGATCGTCGGTGAAAACGTTAGGGGTGAACAGTTTTGCGCCTAATCGTTCAAAAGTGCCAGCACTAACGATAGAGGGTTGATAACCCTGAAGCTGCAGCCAGCGGCGGGCATCATTACGTGACCAAACCTGCGCATCGTTTGCTCGCGCAAACACTTCGAGAAGCCAGCCATTCGAATTCTGATAAGGGCCGGAAAAAGGCCACGCAATCAGGTTATAGCGGGGACTGTGGAAGAGATTGAGTTTGATAGCGCTATGTAAGAGCGTTTGTAATGCCGTCGCGATATCTGAACGCGGGCGCAAAACGGCAATGCTCTGATTCACCAGGTCATCAGCCAGAAACTCATACAGACCTTGTATATAGAGCGCTGATTCAGCGGTTCCGCAAGTATTCAGATTATGGTAAACCCGCCAGTCTCCGTTTGGCTGGCGCATGGCATAGCCAGCATGTGACCAGATTAAATGTCGGCTCGACATATCTTGCCCCTGGCGAACCAGAATGACGACCGGATCGGGTTGACTGTTAAGCTGCTGTTTGAGTTGTAACGCCTGATCCATTGTCGCTGCGATGCTCTCCGGCGTGTTTGCTTTTTGGTGACAGTTAGCACTGTCTGCATAAGCGTTGAGCGAGATTGCGCTGAGCCACAGGGCAAACGCGAACCGCTTCATTTGGCCGGTACCGTCTGGTTGCTGGAAAGTCCTGCATCGTCCTGATTTACCATATGGGCAAGGACCTTGCCCTCTTTTTTCAAATAAGCGCCGGTGCCTTCCTGCGTTTTTTCCAGAGTGACTTTATCACCTGCTTTGAGGTTGCCTTCTTTGACGACATGTAGCGGAACTTGCATTTTAATGTCTTTGTTATCGGGGGACTTAGTGGTTAACAGCGCGGTTTTTTGCTTTTTATTTTCGACAACAGATCCAATGCTCAGGTTGAGCGGCAGCAGTACGGGGGAGAATATAATTCCGCTAACCAGTGCGGAACTGCCCACGCTGACAACCGCAGACGATGCCGCATACCAGCCAGTGGCAGACATTTCTTCGCTATAGCTGGCGTGGGAAAATGAGAAACAGACGACCGCGGCGGCGAATGCCATTTTATTCATATTGATTCCTTTTAATATGCGTTTTAAGTACCCATAGAAATAACACTAAAATACTTCCCGGCAACCACACCCACAGCAATTCTGAGAGAATGACCTGGTGTCCATACGGCGTGATGTAGCTTGAAAGCGCGAACGGCGCGACTTTAATCACCTGCCAGGGCGCAAAAAAACGTTCATCTGACCACGGCCACAGCCAGCCGACGCCTTTACCACCCGTGGTTATCGAATCCAGCAGGCTGTGCGACAACAATGAAACGGTTAAAAACAGCCAGCAGCGCACCTGCCCAGCTCGAAACCATCGTCGTCCCGCGAGTACGCACAACAGGGGGAGGACGAATGCGAAAAGTAAAGAGTGGGTAAATCCGCGATGGCCGAAAACGTTGCCGTAGGCGATGCCAAATTTAAAGGCCAGCACGTCGGCATCGGGGAGCATCGCCAGCACAACACCGGCAAACAGCAGGCGAGGAGGGATAACTTTCAGGCCTAAGCCTGCGCCAAAACACAGGGGAACGGCGGCGTGGGTGATAACGGTAGGCATAGCGATGGTTCACAGGGAAATAGCCATGCTAGCAGTTGGAACGCAGAGGATTAAGTGGATGATTATCTGAAAAGACAGCGTAATCAGGCCGGATAAGACGCTTTGCGTCGCTATCCGGCACTCTGTATCAGGCCACGACGTTCACACTTTGGCCTTCAAAGCTAACGGTTTGCCCGGCGACAATTTTGCAGCGTTTACGCGTTTCAACCGCGCCATCAACCTTCACCAACCCGTCGGCAATGGCGATTTTCGCCTGTGCGCCGCTTTCGCTCCAGCCTTCCAGCTTGAGCAGATCGCACAGCTCGACGTGCGGGTGCTTGCCTAAAGAGAATGTCGCCATGTTATTTTCCTTGTGGATCGTGATATTCAATGCACGCCTGCAGCGTGTTTTCGATAAGCGTAGCGACCGTCATCGGGCCGACGCCGCCCGGAACTGGCGTGATGTATGACGCGCGCGCCGCGGCTTCGTCAAACACGACGTCGCCAACGACCTTGCCATTTTCCAGACGGTTAATACCGACATCAATCACAATTGCGCCTTCTTTAATCCATTCGCCGGGAATAAAGCCCGGTTTACCTACGGCGACAATGAGCAAATCAGCATGCTCGACATGGTGACGCAGATCTTTGGTAAAGCGGTGCGTAACGGTAGTCGTACAGCCAGCCAGCAGCAGCTCCATGCTCATTGGGCGTCCAACGATATTGGACGCGCCAATGACCACCGCATTCAGGCCGTAGGTATCAATGTTGTAACGCTCAAGCAGGGTCACAATACCGCGGGGCGTACAGGGACGCAGGCGTGGCGCACGCTGACACAGACGACCGACATTATAAGGATGAAAACCGTCTACGTCTTTATCTGGCGCGATACGCTCCAGCACTTTAACGTTGTCGATACCTGCCGGTAAAGGCAACTGCACCAGAATACCGTCGATTGTGTTATCTGCATTCAGAGTATCGATAAGCGCCAGCAGTTCGGCTTCGCTGGTGGTTTCTGGCAGGTCATAGGAGCGGGAGACGAATCCCACTTCGTCGCACGCTTTACGTTTACTTGCGACATAAATCTGTGAGGCCGGATTGCTGCCGACCAACACCACAGCCAGGCCGGGAGCGCGAAGACCTGCTGCGACGCGTGCCTGAACTTTTTGAGCAACCTCAGATCGCACCTGCTGCGCAATCGTTTTACCGTCAATAATCTTTGCTGCCATCAGAGAGAAGATTCCATCTGTTACTTCAAGTCAAAGGGGATGACGCTATTTTGTCAGAAGCGGGCCTCGCTGTCAGTTAACGTTTGTGTTTCCGATGCAAACGCGACGTCTCCCCCGTCTGTTGACGATACTGAGACGTGACCAGTAAGCGAGCCATGATTAACCAAAAAGAAACAATTCATCACCCTGGTTATGGTTACCGTAATCCCTCGCCGTTAATAGCATCGGGCGGCATAATGCGACATTTTATACAAAATAAGATTAGACCCTTCTTATATCCCAATAAGAATTAGCTTAGGTCATTAAAAGAGTTTGCGGCTATTTTTTATTTAGCGAAATGTTTAATTTATTACCGTGACGAAATGTCATATTCGCAAAGATTAATTACTGCGTCTGATACTCAGGGGAGAAACAGAAAACTAATTAATCCGCGATATCTATCTTTACAGGATGCAGAGATAACTTTTCTGACATGCTATGTCGATAATAATTCAAACGGAGCCGACAGGATGCCGAAACCGGGTGTGTGTAATTCAAGGGAAATCCATGAAACATAAATTAATGACCTCTACTATTGCGAGTCTGATGTTTGTCGCTGGCGCAGCGGTTGCGGCTGATCCTACTCCGGTGAGCGTGAGTGGCGGTACTATTCATTTCGAAGGTAAACTGGTTAATGCAGCCTGTGCCGTTAGCACTAAATCCGCCGATCAAACGGTGACGCTGGGTCAATACCGTACCGCCAGCTTTACGGCGATTGATGATACGACCGCGCAGGTGCCTTTCTCCATCGTCCTGAATGACTGCGATCCGAAAGTGGCGGCTACCGCTGCCGTGGCTTTCTCTGGTCAGGCAGATAACACCAACCCTAATTTGCTGGCTGTCTCCTCTGCGGACAATAGCACTACCGCAACCGGCGTCGGGATTGAGATTATTGATAACACCTCCTCACCGTTGAAACCGGACGGCGCGACCTTCTCGGCGAAGCAGGCGCTGGTTGAAGGCACCAATACGCTGCGTTTTACCGCACGCTATAAGGCAACCGCCACCGCCACGACGCCAGGCCAGGCTAATGCCGACGCCACCTTTATCATGAAATACGAATAATCCCGTCTGGGAACGCCAGGGAAGGGAGGCGCCTCAACGGAAGAGGCTATTGGGGATAAAAGAGAACATAGCAGATGATAAGGAAAGGCGCGGCGCTAGTGGGGCTTGTTTTGATGTCGCCCGTTATTGCGCAGCCGGTAATGGTGGAGAGCGGGCGTATTCACCTGCGCGGACAACTGGTCAATGGCGGCTGCGCTGTCGCCACAGAAAGCCAGGATTTGCGCGTACTGATGGGACAGTACCGCACGAATGCGTTTACCGGTCCTGGCAGCTTCGCTCCCGTCAGCGTTCCATTTTCGTTACGGTTAATCTCCTGTAGCGCGGAGGTCTGGCGTCATGTCGGCATTGCGTTTGCCGGCGTTACGCCTGCGGAAGATCCCCATGTTTTTCTGGCCAGCGGCGAGGGTATCGGTAATGCCGGAATCGGCCTGGCATTATTTGATGACCAGCAGCGGCAAATCATACCTAACACGTTACCGCTTCATTACACGCCCATTTTAACGTCAGAAATGACTTTGCATTTTACTGCCCGCTATCGGGCAATTTCAGAAAATATGACGCCGGGACGAATTCATTCAGAAGTGTGGTTTACGCTGGTTTACCCATGAATTTTCTTGCCGACGTGACTCAATGCAAAAGGTATTTTTTACCATGCTGAATAGTATAAAATTAGGCTTTATTGTTCTTCTCACGTTATTTACTTCGCTGAACGTACAGGCGGCGGGGGGGATTGCATTAGGCGCCACGCGCGTTATTTATCCCTCGGCGGCGAAACAGACTTCTCTGGCAATCAGTAATAGCGATACTCAAGAACGTTACCTCGTCAATTCATGGATCGAAAATAGCGCCGGGCAGAAAGAAAAAACGTTTATCGTTACGCCGCCTTTATTCGTCAGCGAACCCAAAAGCGAAAACACGCTGCGTATTATCTACGCCGGGCAACCGCTACCCGGGGATCGGGAGTCGTTATTCTGGATGAACGTGAAAGCCATCCCGTCGGTCGACAAAAGTCATATTGAAGGAAAAAACGTTCTGCAACTGGCGATTCTGTCGCGCATCAAACTGTTTGTGCGTCCGGCGAATTTGCCGCAGACGCCGGAAGACGCGCCGACCTTGCTGAAATTTTCCCGTATCGGCAACCATCTCAAGATAACCAACCCATCTGCTTATTACCTCACGCTGGTCAATATCAGCGTGGGCGCGAAAAAGATTGATAACGTGATGATCGCGCCAAAAAGCGACATGCAAATTCCCTTACCGACTGGCGCGCAGGGCAGCGTGACATTTCAGACCGTCAATGATTACGGCGCATTGACGTCGGCGACAACGGCCAGTCTCGGTTAAGCAGATCGCGTGAAGCCACACGAGAACACGATGAAGAAGACAACCTGGTTTGCAGGGCGATTTCCCGGCTATGTATCACCGTTAAGCGGCGTGGCGCTGTCGGTGTTGGCGGCGCTGTGTCCGCTGACGAGCCGCGGCGAAAGTTATTTCAACCCTGCGTTTTTGTCGGCGGATACCGCGTCTGTGGCGGATTTATCTCGCTTTGAAAAAGGTAATCATCAGCCTCCCGGTATTTACCGGGTGGATATCTGGCGTAACGACGAATTCGTAGCGACGCAGGATATCCGTTTTGAGGCGGGCGCCGTGGGCGCCGGCGATAAATCCGGCGGCCTGATGCCTTGTTTTACACCGGAGTGGATTAAACGGCTGGGCGTGAATACCGCGGCGTTCCCTGTCTCAGATAAAGGCGTCGATACCACGTGTATTCACCTTCCTGAGAAAATCCCGGGCGCGGAGGTCGCGTTCGATTTCGCGTTGATGCGCTTAAATATTAGCTTGCCGCAGGCGTCATTGCTCAACAGCGCGCGTGGCTATATCCCGCCGGAAGAGTGGGATGAAGGGATACCCGCCGCACTTATTAATTACAGTTTTACCGGTAGCCGCGGAACAGACAGCGATAGCTATTTTTTGAGTCTGCTGAGCGGCTTGAACTATGGCCCCTGGCGGTTGCGTAATAACGGAGCCTGGAACTATTCGAAAGGGGACGGCTATTATTCGCAACGCTGGAACAACATTGGCACCTGGGTACAGCGCGCCATCATTCCGCTAAAAAGCGAACTGGTCATGGGGGACAGCAATACCGGGAACGATGTTTTCGACAGCGTCGGCTTTCGTGGAGCGCGGCTGTACTCTTCTGACAATATGTATCCCGATAGCCTGCAGGGCTACGCTCCCACGGTCAGAGGGATCGCCCGGACGGCGGCAAAGCTGACGATACGACAGAACGGGTATGTTATCTACCAAAGCTATGTGTCGCCGGGCGCGTTTGCGATTACCGATCTTAATCCTACCTCTTCCAGCGGCGACCTTGAGGTGACGGTAGATGAAAAAGACGGTAGCCAACAACGTTACACGGTGCCTTACTCTACCGTTCCGCTATTGCAGCGTGAGGGCAGGGTGAAGTATGACCTGGTGGCCGGGGATTTTCGCAGCGGCAATAGTCAGCAGTCTTCGCCATTCTTTTTCCAGGGAACGGTGATTGCCGGCCTGCCTGCGGGGCTGACGGCTTACGGCGGTACGCAACTTGCCGATCGTTACCGTGCCGTGGTGGTCGGGGCGGGGCGAAATTTGGGCGACTGGGGAGCCGTGTCGGTCGATGTCACACATGCGCGTAGCCAACTGGCAGATGACAGCACCCATCAGGGGCAATCGTTGCGTTTTCTGTACGCCAAATCGCTGAATAATTACGGGACTAATTTTCAATTGCTGGGTTACCGCTATTCCACACGCGGATTTTACACCCTGGATGATGTGGCATACCGCAGTATGGAAGGGTACGACTACGAATACGATAGCGACGGACGCCGCCATAAAGTGCCGGTGGCGCAGAGCTACCACAATCTCCGCTACAGCAAAAAAGGCCGCTTTCAGGTCAATATTTCGCAAAACCTGGGGGATTACGGGTCACTGTATCTTTCCGGCAGTCAACAAAATTACTGGAATACGGCGGATACCAATACCTGGTATCAACTGGGATACGCCAGTGGATGGCATGGCATAAGTTATTCGCTGTCATGGTCGTGGAGCGAGTCGGTGGGGATCTCAGGCGCCGACCGCATTCTGGCATTCAATATGTCCGTTCCGTTTAGCATTCTGACCGGACGGCGCTATGCGCGCGACACTATTCTTGATCGTACTTATGCCACGTTTAACGCCAACCGCAACCGCGACGGCGACAATAGCTGGCAGACCGGCGTGGGCGGCACGCTTCTGGAAGGACGTAATCTGAGCTACAGCGTGACGCAGGGGCGTAGCAGTACCAATGGTTATAGCGGCAGCGCCAGCGCTAGCTGGCAGGCGACGTATGGCACGCTGGGCGTGGGATATAACTACGATCGCGATCAGCATGACTATAACTGGCAACTTTCCGGCGGCGTGGTTGGTCATGCGGATGGTATTACGTTTAGCCAACCATTGGGCGATACCAATGTCTTGATTAAAGCGCCGGGAGCGAAAGGCGTGCGCATCGAAAACCAGACCGGCGTGAAAACGGACTGGCGGGGCTATGCGGTAATGCCCTACGCCACGGTATATCGCTATAACCGCGTCGCGTTAGATACCAACACGATGGACAACCATACCGATGTCGAGAATAACGTCAGCAGCGTGGTGCCGACAGAGGGCGCGCTGGTGCGGGCCGCTTTTGATACGCGGATAGGCGTAAGGGCCATCATTACCGCGAGGCTTGGCGGACGTCCGTTACCGTTTGGCGCGATAGTACGAGAAACCGCCAGCGGCATTACCAGTATGGTCGGCGATGACGGGCAAATTTATCTGAGCGGCTTGCCGCTAAAAGGTGAACTGTTCATCCAGTGGGGAGAGGGGAAAAACGCGCGTTGTATCGCCCCTTACGCCCTGGCGGAGGATAGTCTGAAGCAGGCGATTACGATAGCCAGCGCGACCTGTATCCGTCCGGCGTCATAAAAGGAAAAATAGAGATGAAAATATACTCAGCGCTATTGCTGGCGGGGACCGCGCTCTTTTTCACCCATCCCGCGCTGGCGACGGTTTGCCGCAATTCAAACGGGACGGCGACCGATATCTTTTACGACCTGTCAGATGTTTTCACCAGCGGTAATAATCAGCCGGGACAGGTGGTTACGTTGCCGGAAAAATCAGGTTGGGTCGGCGTAAACGCGACGTGCCCGGCGGGGACAATGGTAAATTATACCTACCGAAGCTATGTATCAGAATTACCGGTACGAAGCACCGAAGGAAATTTTAAATACCTCAAACTGAATGACTACCTTCTGGGCGCGATGAGCATCACCGATAGTGTCGCTGGCGTATTTTATCCGCCCCGTAACTATATTCGCATGGGCGTCGACTCTAACGTGTCGCAGCAAATGCCGTTTGGCGTGCAGGACTCAAAGCTGGTTTTTAAATTAAAAGTGATACGGCCTTTTATTAATATGGTGACGATCCCTCGCCAGACAATGTTTACCGTCTATGTGACGACCTCTACCGGCGACGCGTTGAGCACGCCGGTGTATACCATTAGCTACAGCGGCAAAGTGGAAGTACCGCAAAACTGTGAAGTGAATGCCGGACAGGTCGTGGAGTTTGATTTCGGCGATATCGGCGCGTCGTTATTTAGTCAGGCGGGGGCGGGTAATCGTCCGCAAGGCGTCACGCCGCAAACGAAAACCATTGCTATCAAATGTACCAACGTCGCGGCGCAGGCCTATTTATCGATGCGGCTTGAAGCCGAAAAGGCCTCAGGGCAGGCGATGGTGTCCGATAATCCGGATTTAGGCTTTGTGGTTGCTAATAGCAACGGTACGCCGCTCACACCCAATAATTTGTCGAGTAAAATTCCGTTTCATCTTGATGATAACGCCGCCGCTCGCGTAGGTATTCGCGCCTGGCCGATCAGCGTGACGGGGAATAAACCGGCGGAAGGGCCGTTTACTGCGCGCGGCTATCTACGAGTCGATTATGATTAAGGAGGCATAATGATCCTTCGGCGCGTTTTCATCGCTATCGGTTGTGTTTTGTTCAGCCCGCTGAGTCAGGCCAACTCATCTCTGGGCGAAGTGAATATTGAACTGCGCGGTAACGTGGTGGATTTTACCTGCGCCGTGGTGGCGGGCGACAGTAACAAGTCGGTTAATCTCGGCACCTGGCCGACAAAACAGCTTCACGCCGCCGGTGATGCTACGCAACCAGTAGCCTTTAGCCTAAAGCTTGAAGGCTGCCCGCCGGGGTCGGCGTCTATAACGTTTTCCGGGACGCCAGCGCCTGGCACGGCATTACTGGCGCTTGCTGATACGGCAATGGCGCAAAAACTGGCGATTGAAATTCGCGATGGCGATCAACGTCGATTGCCACTTGAACAGGCCAGCAAGGCCGTCGATATTGACAACAACGGCAATGCTACCCTGAAATTCTATGCGAACTATATCGCCTTAGCAGATGGCGTGCAGCCCGGACTTGCTAACGCGGATGCGACTTTCCTGATCAATTACAATTAATGCCCGTTATTGTGGCTCCCGAACGATAATTCGCCGGGAGTACCTTTACAATAATTCGTGTGATTTGGCGTAATCGATAAGCTCAACGATAGAGTGAAGGCCAAGTTTAGAAAATATATTGGCCTTATGCGCGCTGATAGTCTTGTTACTCAATAAAAGTTGCTCGGCAATTTCTTTGTTAGACATTCCATTGGCCAGATAGCGCAGCACGGTGACTTCGCGGTTAGAAAGTGGCATATCATGGTGCCCGCCTTTGGGGGGACGGGTATTACTGATAAAGTTAAGCGTCTCAGATGGAAAAAAAGAATAGCCGGATAAAATCATTTTTACCGCATTATAAATATCATTGAGGTCTTTGCGTTTACTTACAAATCCGTTTGCGCCCGCTCTTATTGCTCTTCCGGCATAAAAAGCCTCTGATTTCGACGATAAAAAAAGTATCCGGGTATGTTCCTGGATAGATTTGATTCGTTTAAGTAAGGTAAAGCCGTCGGTGCCCGGTAATTCAATATCCAGAATGACAAGGTCAACAGGATAAGTGCGCAGATACTCTATCGCTGTTCGGCTATCATCCGTTTTCAGGACAACCTGAATATTGCTATTTTTACCGAGTAAAACTTCGATCGACATTCTTACAATAGGGTGTTCGTCCATAATGATAACAGATGCAGGTTTCATTGTTGTATGCCTCAGACTGTTATGCGTCCTTCGTTTTAGAATAAGCGTCAGACACCTTAAAGATTGTGAAATAGCCAGATCTACACACCACACAGTGGAGCAATAATAAAGAATGAGACTTCCCTGTTGACTGGCTATTTTGCGTAAGAGTAATAAATATGTGGAATGTCCATTTCGCACCAACAAAAAAGAAATTTCTGATTAAGTAAAAACAATATGGATTATACCTGGTCTGATTTCTCGGAAAAGTCTTGCGAAATGCGAATTATGGATAGCGGGTAGGATGTTCTGTGGCGTTATAGAAAATTTGTTCGTGGTGGAGCTATTTTCTTTGGAGTTGACATTGAGTAGTTTAAACTGTTGTTTTTAAGTATAAAAATAATATGAAAGACTAATTGTTTAGTATTTGTTATGTAATAACAGAAAGATGTTGACGCTGGAGACCTCAAAAAACGAGGAGGGACAGGGGACGATGTAAGAAAAAAATTTTTATCGCTTACCAGGACAAGTTGTAAATATTAATTTTATGTGAAATATTTACATTTAATGGAAGTGAAAATAAGTAATTTCTTAAAAAATCTTATTCGCCAAAACGTTACTCCGTTAAAAAATATCGTGGAAAGTAACGTTTAGCTGCTGGATCAGCCGAAGAAAGCTTTGCCTGTGGGGAAGGTTAAGGAGGGTGATAAGTTGTTTAAGCCGGTAAACTACACGATGATAAGATACGCTTTGCTGACGTGCTATTTCTTTTAAAGAGGCACCTTGCGCTAAAGTTTCAATCATCAACCAGTCAGTACGGCTAAAGCTTTCCGATAAGCGAGGTTCGGCGGCTGATAACAAGGCTTCGCGTACTGAAGCCAGATTTTGTCGTCGTGACAGAACAAAAAAACGCCCAGCCATACGGATAAACTGTGTTATAGCGGCGGTTTTATCTGATACCAGCAGGTAAATCTGGATATCGCTTTGTTGCCAACTGAGCGCGCGTAGCTGGTTAAGCGCCTCAATACAGGAGACAGGTAGCGTCTCCATATCTACAATCAGTTGTCTGAGCGACCCCTTTTCAATCCACAAAGAAATGTCATCTAATGAGCGGAATGCTGCGGTACGTTTTCCGGAAAATAAGTAGTGACTCAATGAATAGCCGAGGTAGTTATCAGTTGTAATTATTGCCTGGGAAATGATACCAACCGGCAAGGCATAATTAAGCTGTTGGTCCAGTAACTCAAGGCGATCAAATATCTGCGGCGTTGGAGAGTGATAACGGCAGGCGCAGTCTTTGGCATTTCTTAAACGGCGGTGTCTTTCCCTGCGTGGTACGCTGCGCATCCTGCTTTTTCCATTGCTCTAATATATATCTGGTAATATGGCTGGCCATAAATAACCTTGTCCCATCGTTGCACCAGCGTAAAAAGCAATGCCTCGTTGCTCTGATGTTTCAATGCCTTCCATCAGCATTAACTGCTGAAAAAAAACTTCGCTATCATGTTTTGACGGAAGTTGCGTCAGGACCTCATAGCCGATTAATTGCGCAGTTGAGAGATTAACGATTGGCTCAGATTTTAACAATCTGCTGTTGAGATATGAATGACGTGTGGGTGAAGACGCCAGGTGTGGGGGATTTATCCTTTCCTTTAATAAAGTACCCTGTGCCACCAAACACTCCTCCAGGCATTTATGATGCAGCCATATATTTTCGACCCCTGAATCTATCAGGATATTATGGGCATCATTGTGGCAGCGTTAAAAAAATGCCTGTAGGTATCGTTACTTAATTATTGGTGAGATATTTCGTAAGCCTTGTAAAAAGTTAAGTGAGTTTACTTACTGAGTAAGAAATGAAGGTTAACTCTAATATACTTTAAAAACTGCTGCTCCGTTTTAACATGTAATTTGCGCATAATGCTCCGGCGGAGTGACTTTGTCTGCTCTTCAGAAAGTGAAAGTAAAGCAGCCGTTTCGCTTAAATGATAACCGCTGGCGATCAGTTTTAATAAGTGACGTTCTGTTACTGAAAAATGACGAGTCGTGCAATAGTGGCAAATGCCGGAAGGGACGCTATGTCGAAGCGCTCGCTTATGTAAGATCAATATCATTTTCCGGGTAATTTCTTCAACATCATCTTCCCGATAAATATGCGGCAGCATATACAGACATGGTCTGAACATGAGCTTTTCTTTATCGCATTTATTACAAATAATTACCCGTAGCTGATGTTGGGTATGCATAGGTATCTGGTAACAGCCTGCGCTGAACCAATCATCATCCAGGGCCAGGAAAGCGATATCGGCATTATCTATCTCTTCTGGCGGCAGAAAGTCAATTTTCTGCTGCCATTGATTCGCCAGACGCGTCATGATGATTTTCAACCCATGCTCAAAGTGACTGTTTTGTTCCTTAATAGCGATACGCAGCATAAAAAATATCCTACACAGCAGGTGAATCATGGTGAAATATTAAAGAAACTTATTGATTTTCTAAATGCTGGCGGCCTTAATTCCCACTTTATGCGTGCTGAGATGTGTCCAGGCGATTTCCTGGAACCTGGCATAGCGCCAGAAAAGACGATATTCGTACACTTAGTCAGCAACCAGAACAAAAGCCATTGACTCAGGAGTGCCTGACCGTATAATTCTCGCGTTTCGTCTACACGAAGTCTTCACTTCACAAGGCGCCCTTAGCTCAGTTGGATAGAGCAACGGCCTTCTAAGCCGTGGGTCGCAGGTTCGAATCCTGCAGGGCGCGCCACTTATAAATCAACGCGTTACGCTTCTTTATTTCCTCCTTATTTTCCATATGGGACATATTTGGGACATCATCACCAAAAATGTCGTCTATTTCCCTCGCGTGTTCCGTTAAATGATTAGGCGCAAGGTGAGCATATCTGTGAACCATTTCAATAGATTTCCATCCCCCATTTCCTAAAGCACTGACAGTGGAACTCCTGATTGAATTAACCAGCTTGCCCATGTGTGCCTAAGGCCGTGAAAGCGAAAGTCTTCTATTTTTATTTTCGCCCAGCCACATACCCGGCTGCGCTTTCTGGCCTTCGGTGTTGATACCCAGCGCGAGGAAGACGGCTTTGTTTATGATGCTGTGACTTTGGATATCAATGTGAGCGACACATCGGCGTCGTACATTTCTTTGAAGGTGGCGGAGATTTCGCGCGTGACCATGCCTTTGACATACAGCGATAAAATCTGGCTGTCCATCTGTGTGAGCCGCGTCTGGTTCTTCTTAATCAACTGAGGTTTGAAGGTGTTTTCACGGTCACGCGGCGTGTTCAGTTCAATCTCGCCATCACCGCAATTTACCTGTCCTCGTTATCGGAATGAATATATCAAAAACAGGCAGATACACAATTTAAATTACAGTCTCTCAACAAAACGTAGATGCACCTTGTTTTATTTTTCTTTCTCTTCTACAGGGCCAATGAAACGCGTCTCCAATCGACAGACATTATTGGAAACCCCGTCAAAGTTGCCCCCTTGAGTTCCTGTTGCCAGCGGCATGAAGAAAATCCCGTTATATCCACCAAACGTGAGCACATTATCAGCATTGCAATTCTGTGTGGAACTGGAGTAAATGGCTGTAGTTTCGGTTAACTGGTAGATATCTAGGTTCTCGATAACTCCGCCGATGATTCTCACATCCGGCCACGTGATAGTCTCAATAGACAAAAATGATCAGGCAGTGATATCCGTGCCTGTCTGTCGTAATATCGCATGACCGCCAATTTCGGAGATGCAACGGTGCACTAGAGAGATTTTTGATGAGTAATATTCCGCGACGGGCAAAATACATTTTTTAACGCTTTCTGTAGCCTCAATATACTGCTTATTCTCAAATGTACTCCCGGCATTCGGCATGGTGCCAAATTTAGTCGCATCTCATGGGCCGATGATACATTTCTACGCATAGGTAGAGGCCACTGCAATAGTGTCTCTCTCATCTGTTAATCCGGTTTTATCTACACCCTGAAAAACGCAGCGACATTCCCCTGATGATCTGCATGCCAGCAGTACATAATCCCCAATAGACAGTGGAATAAAAATACTAAAATAAGAGTAAATAGTTGATTATAAAATTATTAATCTGCGGGATTCGAACTTGGAACCCTCGACTTAGAAGTTTCTGTAACCGCCGTTTAAGCCAACAAGTTATCCTGTTATCAATGCAAACACATGACCCACCTTCGAGAAACATACAAAGCTTTGTATGCCCCAAATCACCAGGTAATCATCAAACTCGCTGTAACTCACAGCATTTTCCAATATCAACCTATCGATTGCAACGATCGATTTTAATGTGTGTGATAGCTGAAAGCTATCAAACACTAGATTATTGATCGTCTTTATCGATCAAATCAATTTGTAGTGCTACACTCCAGACCTTTCCGAATCCGCTGATTTTCATAATGTTGAAGTTATTCGCTAAGTACACATCGATCGGTGTTCTTAACACGCTTATTCATTGGGGCGTATTTGCTTTTTGTGTGTATGGGATGCATACGCATCAGGCGCTGGCGAACTTTTCCGGTTTTGTTATCGCCGTATCGTTCAGCTTCTATGCCAATGCGCGCTTCACCTTTAACGCCAGCACCACCACGCTTCGCTACATGATGTACGTGGGATTTATGGGAACACTGAGCGCCGTTGTTGGCTGGATGGCTGACAAATGTTCCCTGCCGCCACTCCTTACTCTTGTCACCTTTTCAGCTATCAGCCTGACATGCGGATTCATTTATTCAAAGTTCATTGTCTTTAGGGATGCGAAATGAAAGTCTCGTTAGTCGTTCCGGTCTTCAATGAAGAAGCCACGATACCTATTTTCTATAAAACGGTTCGCGAGTTTGAAGAGCTAAAACCGTATGAAGTTGAGATTGTTTTCATCAACGACGGAAGCAAAGATGCGACTGAATCAATAATTAACAAAATAGCTGCATCTGATCCGCTCGTTATTCCGCTTTCGTTTACGCGAAACTTCGGTAAAGAACCTGCTCTTTTCGCGGGTCTCGACCATGCAACCGGGGATGCGGTCATTCCTATTGATGTCGATTTACAGGATCCGATAGAAGTTATCCCCCATCTCATTGAGAAGTGGCAGGCTGGCGCGGATATGGTGCTGGCTAAGCGCTCAGACCGCTCAACTGACGGGCGCATGAAGCGTAAGACAGCTGAATGGTTTTATAAGCTGCACAATAAAATCAGCAATCCGAAAATTGAAGAGAACGTCGGTGATTTCCGGTTAATGAGCCGTGAGGTTGTCGAAAATATTAAATTAATGCCCGAACGCAACTTGTTCATGAAGGGGGTGCTCAGTTGGGTTGGCGGAAAAACGGATGTTGTTAAATATGCCCGTGCCGAACGCGTGGCCGGTGATTCGAAATTCAACGGCTGGAAATTATGGAATCTGGCGCTCGAAGGGATTACCAGCTTCTCAACTTTCCCTCTCCGCATCTGGACGTATATCGGGTTAGCTGTCGCAGGTGTTGCATTCCTGTATGGTGCCTGGATGATATTCGACACTCTGGCGTTCGGTAACGCCGTGCGGGGATACCCGTCACTTCTGGTGTCGATACTGTTTCTTGGTGGCATCCAGCTAATCGGCATTGGTGTACTCGGCGAGTATATCGGAAGAATTTACATTGAAACCAAAGCAAGACCTAAATATATTTTGAAGGGGAAGAATAGTGTTAAATAAAAGCACGGTGGCTTTATATTTGATCTTCTCATTATGCGTTTTCGCGCTTTGCCTTTATATTTCCTTCAATAACCCAGTTACATCTGATGGAGCATCTTTATTTTTAGAAGCAAAAGATATGGCGGATGGAAACATTCTGCTACGAGGATGGACTCTTTCTACTGTATCGTTTTATTTCACTGAGGCGATATGGTATATGATAGTAATCAGGGTTTTTGGTGACAGTATATACCTGATGTATGTGTTACCAGCCGTATTCTACACGATTACTATTATGCTGGCCTTTGCTCTGTCACATACAGATGGGAAAATGAAGTGGTCAATCGCAGCGCTAATTCCATGCGTAATCATTTCATCTCCTATGGCGTCAACCATGACACTAGAGACATGTGTACATGTAGGAACTATCATATTTGCTCTGGTGTGCTTAAATATGCTTAGGTATGATAAACATACAACAATTAAACTGGCATGCGTCACGACTCTCACTGCTGCATCTGTATTCAGCGACTCGATATTCAACTACTATATCACTATACCGATAGTTGTTACTTTTATTGTTCATGTATTGATAAACAAAGACTTTAGCAAGTGGCGCTATGTATTTGCAGTTATTGTTGGTGTTGCCATAGCAAAGTTTCTTGCTTTAGTGGCAAATTATTTTGGTCTACTAAACACCCCCGGGACTCAACCTCCAGCATTTGTTAACTACGAGAATATACCATCTAACCTCAATCTTTTCATTGTTGGCATCATCCAGTATTTCGACGCCTTCATTTTCGGAAAACAGCTTTCTGCAAGCAATGTGATGATATTTAGTAGATTTGCAGTGATGATATTTTGGTTAGCTCTTTTAGTTGTAGCTATTAAAAACAGGTTTAAAGCTTCGTTTGTTGATACTGCATTATCCATTTCCTCAGTATTGCTACCAGCCGCATATGTAGCAAGTAATATGCCTGTAGACCTTGGCACTACAAGGTATCTGGTTTTCTCTTTTATTACTGGATCCGCTCTAATTGCACGTTATCTAAATTCACAAGCCGATCAAAGACTCTATGCTTTTGCTTCAACTATCATACTGATTTTTATTTTCATCCCAAGCGGAAGATACGAACTACCGAATTCGAGAGTACAAGATATTAGTAACTTTGTTCGTGATAATAACCTCGGTGATGGTTACGGCACATACTGGGTTGCGTCTGCCGTGACTCTGTTTAAAAACGGAGACGTAAGGCCAATCACGTTTACTGATGAAAACAAAACGGTTAGGTTAAACTGGCTGTCCAATAAAGCATGGTACGGTTTTAAATCAAGATATATCGTCACAGAGTTCAAGCATGATATTGATAAAATATTAAACCAGTATGGACGGGAGGGGCATATAAAAGAGATTGATAACGCATATATAATTTACTATGATGATGCAAGGATTGTTATAGAGTAGTCAACAAGGAGCCTGTCCATAATTCTGTGTAACTGCAACTGTATTAAAGGTGATCGCTCTGGCGCTGAGGGATCCCCATAAATCAGTGCTAATAAACCAACACCATATTCTGGTAGGTTCTGGCGAGGTGATTAAGAACGGTGCTTAGCACCGTTTGTTTTAAAATTAGCGGGGAGTGTCGTAAGACATTCTCCGCTAACGTCAGATACGAGATTACACGCCGTGTTTTAATGCTATTGGCCTGGTACCTAAGATGTAACCCTTGATTTTCAGCGTGATAGCCGATAAGCCACAGCACTATTGTGCTCAGTGTTGCCAGTAGGCTCAGTACCAGCACTCTTTCTGCCGAACGGCTGTAGCTGGCACGCAGGCCGAACCCAAAACGTTCACTTTTTTCATCCCTGAAGTTTTGCTCAATCTGCATTCGGCGACTGTATAACTTCATGATTTCTCGCGGCTTAAAGTTGTTTGTGCTACTGAATATTAACCACGGTTCTTTTGCCGCCGAGCGGGCATCTTTTATCTGTGATGGTCTGGCTATACCACAGCGAGAGCATTTATTTTTCCGTCCTTTCGGCAAATAAAAATGACCATCGCATCGGGTATATTTTGATCGGGCAAGCATTCCCGGCCCCAGATATTCCGGTTTAGTACTGGCCTGCAATTCCTGACGCCGGAACCAGTATTCCCCCTTGCTGTCCAAACGCATCCGGACATTGCCTCTGATGCGTCCGATAAAATCCCAGCCGAGAGATTTTATGTGCCGGAACCAGTCATTTTGGAACCCTGCGTCCGTGACGATGATGACCCTTGCTTTTGGGTTTACCGCCTCGAAAAGAGTATTAAGAAAAGCTTGCTGTACCTTTGCGTTTTGCTGTTTTTCCGAAGGAACTATCCAGCTCAGCAAGGGTAGCGAACGTCCATCGCAAATCAGGCTGGCACGGAGTACGTGATACTCCTGAGAGGGATACCCGCTCCAGTCAACAGCGATGACGCACAGTGATAGTCGGTTCGTCAGCATGGAAATAATATTTCTGAAAATCAGGGGGATATCGTGATGAAGAGACACATTACCGAGCAAACGATCAACACGTTTTATTTTATTTTTGACCTGAGCAGTACCTGGTAAATAACGTCCGATACTGGTCAGCGTCAGAGATGCGCCATTGATAAGTGCGATGGTGGCGTCCAGCAAAGCATTTTGTCGATATTTGTGAAACGGAGCTAAAGCGCCGCAGAAAAAATTTTGACATACCTGGCGAGCAGACATAGAGGTGATCTCATTGAATTGGTTACACAAATCAGTAGATCACAAAACTCTATGTCTGTCTTTTTTTACCCGCCCATTACTGGGGATTCCTCAGCGCTCTAGCGGTCACCGACCTCAATAATAAAACGACTCATTGCCAGCCGCCAGTGCTGGATCGGCATACTCCACTTTTTTGAGACATCTTTGATCGCCAGATAAATAACCTTCCACACTGAGTCGTCTCCCGGGAATACCTTGCATTTCTTATCTCGGCCCGGATCACACTGTTCAGTGATTCGATAGCGTTTGTGGTGTAGATCGCCTGGCGGATATCCGGCAGGTAGCTGAATAATGTGTTCAGGTTTTCCCTGTGCGCACGCCTGCTTTTGCTGATCTGCGGGTATTTGTCGTCACACACGCCCGCGAACACATTCAGCATCATCAGCGCCGCCTCTTCGGTAAACCGTCTTCAGACCACTGGTGACCGCCTTGTAGTCTTTCCAGGACACGTATTTCAGGCTGCTACGTACTATATGGATGATGCACAGCTGGATATGGGTCTGCGGGTAGACGCTGTTTATCGCATCCGGAAAGTCTTTCAGGCCGTCCACACAGGCAATCAGGATGTCCTGAAAACCACGATTTTTCAGCTCCACCAGCACATTCAGCCAGAATGTTGCGCCTTCATTTTCGGTCAGCCACCTACCCGGCAGAGCTTTCTGGCCTTCGGTGTTGATACCCAGCGCCAGGAAGACAGTTTTGTTTATGACGCTGTCATTTTGTCGGATTTTTACGACAATGCAGTCCATGTAAACAATGGGATACAGCGCATCCAGTTACCGGTTTTGCCACTCCGTAGCCTGCTCTTTTAGGGCATCTGTGACTTTGGATATCAATGTGAGCGACACATCGGCATCGTACATTTCTTTGAAGGTGGCGGCGATTTTGCGCGTGGTCATGCCTTTGGCATATAGCGATAAAATCTGGCTGTCCATCTATGTGAGCCGCGTCTGGTTCTTCTTAATCAACTGAGGTTTGACGGTGTTTCCACGGTCACGCGGCGTGTTCAATTCAATCTCGTCATCACCGCAAAGCAGGGTTTTTGACGAGTAGCCAGTACGGATGTTTGAGCTTTATTGTGCGTGTTTTTCTCATGCCCGGGATGGTCGGTCAGTTCTGCATTGAGCGCAGTTTCGACAGTAAGCTTCGTCAGCATTCGGGAAAACTGGTTGAGATCGGCTTTGGTTTTAAGGCCTTTAGCCAGTTCAGCAGCCAGCGCTTTGAGTTTATTTTCGTCCATCATTTGCCTGTCTCCGTTGTCGGAATGAACATATCAAAAACAGGCAGATACACAATTTAAATTACAGTCTCTGAGGCGGAATTATAGTTAATTACACCACTTAGGCTTGCTCCATATTACAGGTCCTAACCATATTTTCCCTTCCGCACCGTTATACAATATTTTTCCGTTTTTACTCTTTAATTCTGACTCTATTATTTTATCCGCCTTGCCATCTTTTGTGTAATATAAAACCTCACCATTAATGCAGTACCAACTTGGTCTGGACAACCACGTTCTAGGAATTACAAATTTATTATAAGAGTCTGTGAGTTCAGAAGAGTGTACTTCTGCATCAATCGAGTTTAATAGTTGCATTCTCCAAAAATCCTCTCCATAAATATATGTTATTCCAGTTGACTTTACAATTGAAATAATTTTTTTATTTATTTCTGAATTCATATTGGATTTATTGTAACTAAAAGACTCTGCTTTTGTTGTATATAGTACTGGTGCTATTGCTGACATGCATATAGCCATTGCAATAGTTAATGAATATGAATATGTATTATTTTTTATATTACTTTTAAAAATTTTAAAAATGGTGGCAAATACAGAAATTTTTAGTATACAAGTTGCCCAGAAAATATGACGACCTTCTGGGTTGAGGCATGATATAAGTAGCAGTCCTAAAACAAAACCTGTAGCTCCCAATGCACATAACAGATCTAGTCGACAAATACTAGTTTTAGTTTTTCTGCCATCAATCAAAATGTGAAGAAATATTTTTAAGCCATATACAATAGTTGCAATAAATAAAAGTATATACAATAAGCCCATAAAGTAGAAAGGTGTCAATATTCCTATTGCGTTACTTCCAACAGCCAAGCTAGAGGATGAAGAGTACACCAGGATTGACTTTAAAATTATAAAAAGATTGTCAATTGCTTTATCTGGAGATATTAACAACGATGCTTGAGAATAGTCGACCTTGAGTGGGAAATGTCTGCCTAAAAGATAATCATTTGCCATCTTGCCGATAACAAAAGATACAGCTATAGATAACATTGACACAACTGAATTTTTTGATCTGAATATAATCAGTATGAATAAAATGAAAGGTGCTATAATAATCAAAGTTCTAATTGGCTGCTCTGCAGTCATTAGAATAACAGCAAGGGCAGAAATACACAAAAAACTCTTTTTGCTTTCTTGAATATATATGATAACCGGTAGGCATATCATAATAGAAAGTACTACATTCGAAAGATGCGATTCCTGACCAAGTAAAAAATCAATATCATCCATACCAAGCGGAATGAATAAGCAAGTTGATAGTAAAAGAGAAAAATATTTATTACCACAATATTTAGAGATAATTAGATTGCAAATATAAAACCAAACGCAGATCGCTATTGCACCGCCTATTGCATAAGCCTTATATCCTGAAAAACCAATGCAGTTGGCTAAGGCTATGAATGGGCTTATTTTTAGCATAATAAGTTGGTTGCCGTAGAAAAAATCATGTGGAAGTAAAACCCCTTCATCTCTTATGGCTGAAGCTAAAACTTGATATGCTGCTGAATCTGCGTGAAAAAAATTCGGATAAATATAAATGTGATGCACTAAGCCAATGGCAAGGCCAATAATGATTACAGATACATGCCAAAAATAATTTTTTTTAAATTCCATCATTTTATTTGACCAACTTTCTTAATGATATATTTAGGTCTTGCTTTGGTTTCAATGTAAATCCTTCCGATATACTCGCCGAGTACACCGATGCCGATTAGCTGGATACCACCAAGAAACAGTATCGACACCAGAAGTGACGGGTATCCCCGCACGGCGTTACCGAACGCCAGAGTGTCAAATATCATCCAGGCACCATACAGGAATGCAACACCTGCGACAGCTAACCCGATATACGTCCAGATGCGGAGAGGGAAAGTTGAGAAGCTGGTAATCCCTTCGAGCGCCAGATTCCATAATTTCCAGCCGTTGAATTTCGAATCACCGGCCACGCGTTCGGCACGGACATATTTAACAACATCCGTTTTTCCGCCAACCCAACTGAGCACCCCCTTCATGAACAAGTTGCGTTCGGGCATTAATTTAATATTTTCGACAACCTCACGGCTCATTAACCGGAAATCACCGACGTTCTCTTCAATTTTCGGATTGCTGATTTTATTGTGCAGCTTATAAAACCATTCAGCTGTCTTACGCTTCATGCGCCCGTCAGTTGAGCGGTCTGAGCGCTTAGCCAGCACCATATCTGCGCCAGCCTGCCACTTCTCAATGAGATGGGGGATAACTTCTATCGGATCCTGTAAATCGACATCAATAGGAATGACCGCATCCCCGGTTGCATGGTCGAGACCCGCGAAAAGAGCAGGTTCTTTACCGAAGTTTCGCGTAAACGAAAGCGGAATAACGAGCGGATCAGATGCAGCTATTTTGTTAATTATTGATTCAGTCGCATCTTTGCTTCCGTCGTTGATGAAAACAATCTCAACTTCATACGGTTTCAGCTCTTCAAACTCGCGAACCGTTTTATAGAAAATAGGTATCGTGGCTTCTTCATTGAAGACCGGAACGACTAACGAGATTTTCATTTCGCATCCCTAAAGACAATGAACTTTGAATAAATGAATCCGCATATCAGGCTGATAGCTGAAAAGGTGACAAGCGTAAGGAGTGGTGGCAGGGAGCATTTGTCAGCCATCCAGCCAACAACAGCGCTCAGTGTTCCCATAAATCCCACGTACATCATGTAGCGAAGCGTGGTGGTGCTGGCGTTAAAGGTGAAGCGAGCATTGGCATAGAAGCTGAACGATACAGCGATAACAAAACCGGAAAAGTTCGCCAACGCCTGATGCGTATGCATCCCATACACACAAAAAGCAAATACGCCCCAATGAATAAGCGTGTTAAGAACACCGATCGATGTGTACTTAGCGAATAACTTCAACATTATGAAAATCAGCGGATTCGGAAAGGTCTGGAGTGTAGCACTACAAATTGTTTTGATCGATATAAACGATCAATAATGTGATATTTGATAGTTTAAACTTATTGTTATCTTATTAATTGATCGTTGTTACCGATCAATTGGGACTACTGATTGCTAAGTGGTTTGGGACAAAAACGGGACACACAAAGCTTTGCATCGGCTTGCAAGGCTTTGCATGTTTTTCGAAGATGGGGCGAGTGTGAGTGCCGTAGTATGGGATAACTTGTTGTTAGCTCAGGTAGTTCCAGAAACATCTAAGCCGTGGGTCGCAGGTTCGAATCCTGCAGGGCGCGCCATTTAACCTCTCAAAATTATGTTAATCCGTAAGCTTCTGCGGCGACGACGTTGCGCCATCCGCAGTACGTGACGCTAATATGCAAATAACTAATTGCGTTTAATCTGTTTATGGTGTTCCTCAGCCTGGATCTCGTGGGCGAAAGAATGGGCATTATTCATCGATTGATGGATGACCATTGCTTTTTCATAGTCGTCCATTTCAGAAAAGGGTGTCGCATTTTCCACAGTAGTCGGGGCGCTGGGTTTCTGTGTCTGAGCCATTTGCTGATGCGCGAAGGCGTCACCGTTATTCATCATCTCATGCGCCGTGGCGGATAAGTGGCGGGATTCCATTTTCTCTGCGGCGTTTACGCCAGCTGAAATAAAAAAACGACAGCTAAAAGGGATGTAAACTTATTTATCTTATTTCTCCGGTGTGGGTTAATAAGAGAAATAATAAAACAGTCGTTGGGTCTGGCGCGTGACGGGATAATGACGATGATGTCAGATTATTTTGCTGGCTAGTGATAGCGCCTTTCACTATCGCTACAGTTCAACGGAGGTGTTTGGGTAATGTCAAAATAAAACGAGTAGCGCGCGTATCGGAGGTGACAGAAACTTTTCCCTGATGCGCAATGACGATGGATTTTACAATTGCCAGGCCTATACCGCTGCCTTCCCCTTTACGCTGGTGGGAGGGATCAATGCGATAAAAACAATCGAAAAGGCGCGGCAAATGTTCCGGCGCGATTGGCGTACCGGGGTTTTCAACAATAATATGTATCTGGTCGTCCGCTTCTTTTATCCGAAGAGTAATGGTTTTACCCGGCGGCGTATAGCGCATCGTATTAGAGAGTAAATTACTGATCGCTCTGCGCAGCATGATGGGATCGCCGGTGATCCAGCAGGCGCGGCCTTCAAAGCGCAAGCTCCCAACACCTTTTCGGCAGAAAAACTCGATGAGACGCTTTACCACGGGGCGGTGCTTCGGGGGCGGCCAAAAGCCATGACGGTAGCGGTGATTATCGCCGGTCTGCTGCCTTTTTTATGGGGGGCCGGCGCGGGTTCTGAGGGGATGAGCCGTATTGCCGCGCAGATGATCGGCGGCATGATTACCGCGCCGCTGCTGTCGCTGTTCATCATTCCGGCAGCCTACAAGCTGATGTGGCTGCGCAGGCATCGTCGCCTTGCGGCATAACGTGTGTCGCCCGCCTGCGGCGTCAAACTGCAGGCGGGTTCAGCCTACGTTTATCGTCCGAGCGCGCTGACCCGTTTGCGGTACTCGCCTGGTGTACAACCGAATTCACGGACAAAAGCTTTGTGAAAAGAAGATTCGCTCGCATAACCTACCGACTCGGCAATCACCATCACCGGCAGCGCTTCACGCGACAGGGTCTGGGCGGCGATTTGCAGGCGCAGCGTTGTTAACACGGCTAAGGGCGTCGTAGCGGACACGTCGCGAAATAGCTGGGCGAAGCTCGCCCGCGACATGTGTACCCGTTGCGCCAGCGTTTCGACCGTCCAGGGATGCGCCGGTGTTTCCAGCATGTGAAGGATCACGCGGCCCAGCCGGGGATGCAGCAATAAATTGAGCACGCTTTTCGCTGTGCCAGCCTGCGATAGCCAGTCGCGAACGGCGAGGGTAAACAGCGTGGCGCACTGCTGACTGTATAAGACCTCAGCGCCAGGTAAATGGCGTTCTGACTCCTGCTGTAACAGCAAAATGGCGGCGTTAAGCCAGATACTGGCGGGGCTATGCGGCGGCGGGGCAAGACATAACACTTCCGGCAACGCGGTAAGGAAATAACGTGACGTCGTGTGCAGACGTAGACTACCGCACACGATATGTGTCGGTGCTTCGCCAGACTGGCGCAAACGGTGGGCGGAGTTTTGCGGCAGAATCACCACCTTTCCCGGCGTAAGCGTCATGGCGTCGCCGGTAGGCATTTCCAGTTGCGCTTCGCCCTGCGTAACGGTATGCCAGCGAATCACCGATAGCTCGCCAGCGGCGTGCGGCAACTGCCAGTCGCCGCCTAACGGGCAATTCTTGTCGATTGAGCCCTGAGGGGCGTTAAGCGTCAATAGCCGACTAAGCGCATCCATATAGACTCCAGAACAGATTTATTTTCAAAAATAGAGATAACCATTTCTGTATCTGTTCACTATATTTCTGACTCAATGTCATTTCTACCCTTATTTTTGCTAACCGCCAATTTAGACGATAAGACAAAAAATGACGCGTTGCGGATAACCCTGTCTTTTTTGACGTTACTTATACTTGTCCTGACAAACAGATGGTGATTTGGCGGAGAAAGAAGATGACACAGTATCAGGCGCTCATTATTGGTTTTGGCAAGGCAGGAAAAACGTTGGCGGCAACTCTGGCGAAGACGGGATGGCGCGTGGCGATTATCGAACAGTCCGCCAGTATGTTCGGCGGAACCTGCATCAACATTGGCTGTATTCCAACGAAAACGCTGGTGCATGATGCGGAACGTGAGGGCGATTTTTCTGTCGCCATGCAACGCAAAGCGGCGGTCGTAAATTTTTTACGCGACAAAAATTTTCATAATCTTGCCGACCTGGACAATGTCGATGTGATTGAGGGAAGGGCGGAGTTTATTGATAACCATACCTTACGGGTATTTCAGGCGGACGGCGAGCGGGTGTTACGGGGAGAAAAGATCTTCATTAATACTGGCGCAGAGTCGGTGATCCCGGCTATTACGGGCTTAACAACGACGGCAGGGGTGTTCGATAGCACCGGGCTACTCAGCCTGAGCCAGCGTCCGGCGCGGCTGGGGATTTTAGGCGGCGGTTATATTGGCCTTGAATTTGCCTCAATGTTCGCCAACTTCGGTACGAAGGTCACTATCTTTGAAGCAGCGCCGCAATTCCTGCCTCGTGAAGATCGGGATATCGCGCAGGCAATTACCCGCATTTTACAGGAAAAGGGCGTCGAGCTAATTTTAAACGCCAACGTACAGGCCGTATCCTCAAAGGAGGGCGCGGTACAAGTAGAAACGCCGGAAGGCGCGCATCTTGTGGATGCCCTGCTGGTGGCGTCGGGGCGAAAACCGGCGACGGCTGGTTTACAGTTGCAGAACGCCGGCGTGGCGGTGAACGAGCGCGGCGGGATCATCGTGGATGATTACCTGCGTACCACGGCGGACAATATCTGGGCGATGGGCGACGTTACCGGTGGGTTGCAGTTTACCTATATTTCACTGGATGATTTTCGTATTGTACGCGACGGATTATTGGGAGATGGCAAACGCAGTACCCGCGATCGCCAGAACGTTCCGTATTCCGTCTTTATGACGCCGCCGCTCTCTCGTGTCGGGCTGACGGAAGAACAAGCGCGGGCAAGCGGCGCAACGGTGCAGGTGGTGACATTACCGGTGGCGGCGATCCCTCGCGCCCGTGTTATGAACGATACCCGTGGCGTACTAAAAGCGGTAGTGGACGTGAATACGCAGCGTATTGTAGGGGTGTCATTGTTATGCGTCGATTCTCATGAAATGATTAATATTGTTAAAACCGTTATGGATGCAGATTTACCTTATACGGTGTTACGCGACCAGATATTTACCCATCCTACAATGAGTGAGTCTTTAAACGATCTCTTCTCTCTCATTAAGTAAAACATAAATAACGTAGCCCTGTTAATCAGGGCTTTTTTTTGCCTGTCAGGCCATAAAAATACGCCAGGACAAATATGCTGGCGTCTGAAAGAAAAGGCTTTAGTCAGGCGTAACGTATTATAACACCATTGAAATAACCCACGACTGGAAATCTCGATGTTAAAAGTTACCACACTTATTGCTTCATTATTGGCTGCGCCGCTGGCGTTTTCCGCCTCCGCCCAGCCGCTAACTGACGTTGAATATATCAGCGTTTCTGCGGTGTCAGCAACGCCGTCAATGCTTGAAGACGCTATTGCCAGACTGGCGCAAAGTAAACAGGCGTCGTCATGGAAAATTACGTCCATGCGTATTGATAATACGGGTTACGCCACTGCGATATTATATAAATAAGGAGAGCCTGAGATGGATAAATATCTTCGTCTGTTAAGTCAGGGGGATCGGCTGGGATTAACATTAATTCGCTTGAGTATCGCCATCGTTTTTATCTGGATTGGACTACTAAAATTTGTGCCCTATGAGGCAGACAGTATTACCCCGTTTGTGGCGAACAGCCCGTTTATGTCTTTTTTCTATGAACATCCGGAAGAATATCGTCAGCATCTGACTCATGAGGGCGAACTAAAACCGGAGGAACGCGCCTGGCAAACGGCCAATAATACGTATGCGTTTTCGGATGGTCTGGGCGTGGTGGAATTGATTATCGCGGCGCTGGTACTGGCTAACCCTGTCAGCCGCTGGTTAGGGCTGGCAGGCGGCGTGCTGGCATTCCTGACGCCATTTGTCACGCTGTCGTTTTTAATCACCACGCCGGAGGCCTGGGTTATGCCGCTGGGCGATGCGCATTATGGTTTTCCGTATTTATCGGGCGCCGGACGGCTGGTATTAAAAGATACGTTAATGCTGGCAGGTGCGGTGATGATCATGGCGGACTCCGCCCGTTCGTTACTTTTACAGCGACAGTAGCGCCCCTCTTACCCTCTTTATGCCGCGATTCGTCGGGTGGCGCTTGCGCCATCCGACAATTTATTGATGAATGATGGACTACCCTGACAGAAGTTCCTGTTCCACCTGTTGAACCTGCGCCTCCAGCGTATTGCGAATTTCGGTTAGCGCCCGTTCCTGCTCGGAGAAATAGGCTTCCTTATCCGCAACGGAAGAGGCGAGCCGCCAGGCGTTTTCCGTTTCCAGTTGCGTTATCTCTTTCAACAGCGCGTCGATTTGTGTGCGGAGCTGGCGTATTTTATGGCGTAGATGTTCCAGGTTATTTAGCCTGTCGCTTGCCATCATCGGTTCCAGACCGCTTTGCAGCTGCGTCAATAACGCGCGAATTGCCGCCAGATCGGCATTCTGCCGCGCCTGATTAAGCTGTACCATCATCTGGTGCGCTTTTTCTTTCAATTCATCGGCGACTACATCCGGGTGACACAGGCGGCTGGCCTGACGCCACAAACGTTTTAATTCACTGCGTTCGTCAGCCGACAAACGTTGATCGCGGGCGTAGCGGAATTGCGCTTCCTGCTGCTGCTCCCGGTACTGGTGATAGTCCTGTTCCGCATTTTCCTGCGCCTGGCGGAATGCGCTGTCGTCCTGATGGGAAAAATCCGCTTCCAGCTCGCGAATTTCCGCCAGCAACGCGGTAATTAATTCCGTCTGCTGCTGGATTCGCTGACGGATGCCCACCGCTTCGCGCGAGGCGGCATTCAATCCTGTCCACTGCTGTTTTAGCGTTGCCAGTTGATCCACGGCCTGGGAAATAAATTGCAGGCAGGATTGATAATCCTTTTCCCGGCGTTTTATTTCGGCTTCTTGCTTACGCTGCATACTCACCGCGAGCTGTTTACGCAACTCCAGAATACGGCTCATCAACGGCCCGAGACGCAGATGATAGAGGTCGTTGAAATCGTCGAGGATTTGTACCCGCGCATTTCGTTTGTCAATCAGATCGCGAAGTTGGGCTTCAAGTGCTTTCAGCTCCAGTTTACTGGCGGCAATAGAGGGATCTTGCCACGTCGAGAGCGCCCGTTGAGCCTGTAGCCAGGCGGCGATCTCTTGCATGGCGTCACTGAATCTACGAGCTTCAATCGCCTGGGCAATGGCGCTGATTACGGCATCCTGCGGCTCATTTTTCAGGTAGATGAGCTGCTGACGGATAATCTCTTCGTCCTCAAGTTCGATGGCGCTTTTGATGATCTCTAAACGTTTGATGATCTTATTCATGACGTTGATGCCTGGCGTGGCTCAAAAACGGATAACAGATACCAGGTCTGATTCACCTTTTTGAAAATACTGAAAAAATACTAAATGTATTCTGTAGGGTGTCGTACTTTTCGTCCAGAGTTATTCACATATTTTATACTCGGCGTCTGTCACCCGTAACGTTCTATATCGGCGCGCACTCTTTTCTTTTTACTCCCCGCGACATCTTTTTTTACACGATAACGTTAACGTCCGGAGTTGAGCCTTGACAAACGATTGCGCCTTGCGGCAGCGAGAGCGAAATGTTAAAAGGTGCCCCTCAATAAAAACGATACAGGGGTAGGACGTGAAAAACGCGTCAACTGCATCCGGCGCCAGCGTGTCGGATGCCGCGTCGAAGAATGAACCGACGCTTCAACGGGGGTTGCAAAACCGCCATATTCAGCTAATTGCGCTGGGCGGCGCCATTGGCACCGGACTGTTTCTGGGCATCGGCCCGGCGATTCAAATGGCGGGGCCGGCTGTTTTGTTGGGCTATGGCGTTGCCGGGATTATCGCTTTTCTCATTATGCGCCAGTTGGGGGAAATGGTCGTGGAAGAGCCGGTTTCCGGATCGTTTGCCCACTTCGCCTGGAAATATTGGGGGCCGTTTGCGGGCTTTTTGTCGGGCTGGAACTATTGGGTCATGTTTGTGCTGGTCGGGATGGCGGAGCTGACCGCGGCGGGCATCTATATGCAGTACTGGCTGCCTGACGTACCAACATGGGTATGGGCGGCGGTGTTTTTTATTATCATTAACGCCGTGAATCTGGTGAACGTTCGTCTGTATGGCGAAACGGAATTCTGGTTCGCGCTGATTAAAGTGCTGGCGATTATCGGCATGATAGGTTTTGGTCTGTGGCTGCTGTTCTCCGGCCACGGCGGCGAACATGCCAGCATTGATAACCTCTGGCGTTATAACGGTTTCTTCGCTACCGGTTGGCATGGTTTGCTTCTGTCGCTGGCGGTGATTATGTTTTCTTTTGGCGGACTGGAGCTGATCGGCATTACTGCGGCGGAAGCGCGCGATCCGCAAAAAAGCATTCCGAAAGCGGTGAATCAGGTGGTATACCGTATTTTGCTGTTCTACATCGGTTCGCTGGTGGTGTTGCTGGCGCTCTATCCGTGGGTAGAGGTGAAATCCAATAGCAGCCCTTTTGTGATGATCTTCCATAACCTGGACAGTAATGTGGTGGCTTCGGCGCTGAATTTCGTTATTCTGGTCGCGTCGCTTTCGGTGTATAACAGCGGCGTTTATTCGAACAGCCGAATGCTGTTCGGCCTGTCCGTACAAGGCAATGCGCCGAAATTTTTAACCCGCGTCAGCCATCGCGGCGTGCCGGTGAACTCGCTGATACTTTCCGGAGCGATTACCTCGCTGGTGGTGCTGATCAACTATCTGTTGCCGCAAAAAGCGTTTAGCCTGTTGATGGCGCTGGTTGTCGCGACGCTATTGCTAAACTGGATAATGATCTGTCTCGCGCATTTACGTTTTCGCGCGGCGATGCGTCGTAAAGGGCGCGAGACGCAATTTAAGGCGCTGTTCTATCCCGCCGGAAACTATTTGTGCATTGCGTTTCTGGCGCTGATTCTGGTGTTAATGTGTACGATGGACGATATGCGATTGTCGGCGATTTTGCTGCCGGTATGGATTGTATTCCTGTTTATCGCGTTTACAGTTTTGCGCCGTAAGGCTCATTAACTTTTTTGCCCGATCCCATGCTCATGCGATCGGGCAATCCATTAATGCCGCAATGTCCCTGACAGCGCGCGAATATCGCTGCCGGTCGGCGTCTGATGAATACGCAAGCCGAACTCTTCCACCACGGCAAAAATATGGTCGAAAATATCGGCCTGAATGCTCTCATATTCCAGCCACACGACGGTATTGGTAAAGGCGTAGATCTCTATCGGCAAACCATGATCGTCAGGCGCCAGTTGGCGTACCATCAGCGTCATGTCTTTACGGATGCGCGGATGGTGGCGTAAATATTCGTTCAGATAGGCGCGAAATGTTCCGATATTGGTCATTCGGCGGTGATTTAAGGCTGATTCCGGCGCATCCAGTTGTTTATTCCATTCATCGATTTCCTGATGACGGCTGGTAAGGTACGGCTTTAACAGTTGCGCGGTTAACAGCCGCTGTTTTTCATCATCATCCAGAAAATGGATACTGGTCGCGTCAATATTAATGCTGCGTTTAATCCGGCGTCCGCCGGACGCAGACATGCCGCTCCAGTTTTTGAACGAGTCGGAAACCAGTGACCAGGTGGGAATGGTGGTGATGGTATTATCCCAGTTGCGTACTTTTACCGTGGTTAAGCCAATATCAATGACCGCGCCATCTGCGCCATATTTTGGCATCTCCAGCCAGTCGCCCAGTTTGAGCATATCGTTGGCGGAAAGCTGGATACCGGCAACCAGGCCAAGAATCGGGTCTTTAAAGACCAGCATTAATACCGCGGCCATCGCGCCCAGCCCGCTGATTAAAATTGCTGGTGACTGGCCAATCAGCAGTGAGATCATCAGAATGCCGACGATAATTGCGCCGATGAGCTTAATACCCTGAAATATTCCTTTTAGCGGTAACTGAGAGGCGGCGGGCCATTTTTGCGATAGATTGAAAATCACGTCCAGCAGAGAAAATAACGACAGCAGGGCGTAGGTCATAATCCATAACTGCGCGCAGGTCGTCAGGATATCCGCAGCCTCACTGCCTTTTTGTAGCCAGAGCGCGGCCTGAATATTGACAATGATGCCTTGCAGCGTAAAAGCCAGACGATGGAATAATTTATTCTGGGTAATAATTTGCAGCCACAGGCGGGAACTGGCGCTGGCGCGTTTTTCGAAAGCGCGCAGTACTATCCAGTGCAAAATAATATGCACGACAACTGCCGTCAGAAAAATAATACCAAATATCACCACCAGCGACGTGGTGTGATTCATTTCAATTCCCGCTAAATCTTCTACCTGGGATATCAATTCCTGCATAATCTCTCCTTTATAAACAGCAGCCTATGATGACTGCTGAATGGCATTTATGCAAATCAGGACGCTCGCGCTTCAGGCATAATCAGCAACAGACGGGTAAAAGCGCTTCAGGGGTTATCCATACGCTATATTTTATCCAGCGCCCCATAAACGTCGTTATTTTACGCCACCCCATTTTTTTGAACAGGCGCAAGTTCGTCAACAATGGATGAAAACATTTTAACCAGAATGCTTAAAACGATTGCAATGTTTCTGTCGGATGATGATTAGCACCGTCGTACCTCTCAACAATAACATTAAGGAACATCGGATGACCCAAAAGCGTACCCTGCTAAAATACGGCATACTCTCGCTGGCGCTGGCCGCGCCATTATCTGCCTGTGCGTTTGACTCTCTTACGGTATTTGGCGATAGCCTTAGCGATACCGGGAATAACGGTCGCTGGACCTGGGATAGTGGTCAAAATAAGCTCTACGACGAACAGTTGGCCGAACGATTTGGGCTGGCATTAAGCCCTTCCAACAATGGCGGTTCTAATTATGCCGCCGGCGGCGCGACGGCGACCCCGGAATTAAACCCGCAGGATAATACCGCGGATCAGGTACGGCAGTGGCTTGCCAAAACGGGGGGAAAAGCCGACCACAACGGTTTGTATATTCACTGGGTCGGCGGAAACGATCTGGCGGCGGCCATCGCGCAACCAACCATGGCACAGCAAATAGCCGGTAATAGCGCCACTAGCGCGGCGGCGCAGGTAGGGCTGTTACTGGATGCCGGCGCCGGGCTGGTCGTGGTGCCAAACGTACCGGATATTAGTGCGACGCCAATGCTTCTGGAGGCGGTAATCACCGCCGGGCTGGGCGCAGCGGCGCCCCCGGCGCTAAAAGCGGCGTTAGATGCGCTGGCGGAGGGCGCTACGCCCGATTTCGCCAGTCGGCAACAGGCGATCCGCAAGGCGTTGCTGGCGGCGGCTGCAACGGTAAGCAGCAATCCGTTTATTCAGCAATTGCTCGTTGAACAACTGCTGGCGGGCTATGAAGCGGCGGCAGGGCAGGCGTCAGCTCTGACCGATTATTATAATCAGATGGAAGAGAAGGGGCTGGAGCAACACGGCGGCAATATAGCCCGTGCCGATATCAACGGCCTCTTTAAGGAAATTCTTGCCAACCCGCAGGCGTTTGGTCTGACAAATACCGTAGGTATGGCCTGCCCGCCAGGCGTATCCGCTTCGGCGTGCTCCTCGGCGATGCCTGGATTTAATGCGTCGCAGGACTATCTGTTTGCCGATCATTTACATCCCGGTCCGCAGGTCCATACCATTATTGCGCAATATATCCAGTCGATCATTGCCGCGCCGGTACAGGCGACATACCTGAACCAAAGCGTTCAGTCGATGGCGCAAGGCAGTCGTACCACGCTTGACAGCCGTTATCAGCAGCTTCGCCAGGGGGAAAATCCTGTTGGTTCACTGGGCATGTTCGGCGGATACAGCGGGGGATATCAACGTTATGATAATAATGAGGCCGACGGGAACGGTAATCATAATAATCTGACGGTTGGCGTCGATTATCAGCTTAACGAGCAGGTACTGCTGGGAGGGCTGATAGCCGGTTCTCTGGATAAGCAACATCCTGACGATAATTATCGTTATGATGCCCGCGGTTTTCAGGCCGCCGTATTCAGCCATTTACGCGCTGGTCAGGCGTGGCTGGATAGCGATTTACACTATCTGTCCGCTAAATTCAGTAACATTCAGCGCAGTATAACGCTCGGTGCGTTAAGACGGGTGGAAGAGGGCGAAACCAACGGTCGGCTGTGGGGCGCGAGGTTAACCAGTGGTTATGATTTTGTCATGATGCCGTGGTTAACGACCGGACCGATGCTGCAATATGCATGGGATTACAGCCACGTTAATGGTTATAGCGAGAAGCTCAATACCAGTACATCAATGCGTTTTGGCGACCAAAACGCCCATTCGCAGGTGGGTAGCGCTGGTTGGCGTCTGGATCTCCGCCACAGCATCATTCACTCCTGGGCGCAGATTAATTATCGCCGTCAGTTTGGCGATGATACGTATGTGGCGAACGGCGGCCTTAAATCGACCGCGCTGACGTTTAGCCGCGACGGAAAAGCGCAGGATAAAAACTGGGTTGATATCGCGATTGGCGCAGATTTTCCGCTGTCGGCAACGGTGTCCGCTTTCGCCGGGCTGTCGCAAACGGCAGGGTTAAGCGATGGCAATCAAACCCGTTATAACGTTGGGTTTAGCGCCCGATTTTGATGACACGCCAGGGAGGGCCAACCTCGTGGTGACAATATCGCCATCGTAGGTGCAAACCGGTGTCACGCCGTTTTCTCCTTCATCCAGATAGGGGGTATCCAGATATGGTCAACGGCGTGCCAGTTTTAAATATTATTTATTTTCAATAAGTTGAAAGAGGAAGTTAACACTAGCGATGTAAAACCTGGCACTTCGCGCCATTGATCATTGAGGAACCTGGCAGAAAGGTGAAAAAAGCCGGACGGGCGTCCGGCTTAGGCAGGGGATTAGACTTCCGTCAGTGTGGTTTCAAGCGGCAGACGTGATTTCGGCAGCCCGGCGTTGAAATCCTCGACGCTATGATGGCCGACCGGCACCACGACCAGACTGGTATAGCCTTTTTCTTTCAGACCAAATTCAGCGTCGAGCACCTCGGCGTCGAAACCTTCAATGGGGACGGCGTCGAGACCCATCGCGGCGACGCCCAGCAGAAAGTTGCCGACGTTCAGATAGACCTGTTTCGCCATCCACTGGTGGTCATCTTTTAGCGAGACGCGGTGCATATCGGCGAAAAAGCGGCGACCTTTATCATTTGCCGCTTTAGCTTCCGGCGTAGCGAAACGGCCATCGGCATCTTCCTGATCGACCACCCGTTGCAGCCAGGCGTCGTCCATCGCGGTTTTTGCGCAGAAGACCACCACATGGGAGGCGTCCAGCATTTTGCGTTCGTTGAACGTGTAGTTTCCGGCAGCGGATTTTGCTACGCGCGCTTTGCCTTCTTCCGTACTGGCGACAATAAAGTGCCACGGCTGGGAATTGGTGCTGGAGGGGCTGTACTGTAGTAGTGTTTTTATTTTATCCGCTTCTTCGGCGGTCAGTTTTTTGCTGGGATCGAACGCCTTAGTGGAGTAGCGCTTTAAGGCGACAGAAACGATATCCATAAATGCTCCTGGTTGGTTTAGTACCCTTTTGTATCAGCAGGGTACCGGGTTATCGGTAAAAAGATAAGGGAGGAAAATGCGGAAACGGTTATTGCATCAGCGCGGCCGCAGGCGCAGTTGCTCTCTTTTAGGCAGCCCGTCTACGACCAGATTCCATGAGTCATTTATCAAATCGTTGAGTAGCGAGACGGTGATATCCTCACCCGCATAGACTGAAATCCAGTGTTTCTTATTCATGTGATAGCCAGGCGCAATGCTGGGGTAAATTTGTTGATTTACCAGGGATTTTTGGGGATCCGACTTCAGGTTCACCACTGGACGGCAGTGATGTTCAGTGAACAGCATGAATATTTTGCCGCCGACTTTAAACACATCGTACTGTGGGCCGAAAGGCCAGCAGTGTTCGGTAAAAGGCAGTTCCAGCGCAAAGCGTTTTGCACAGGCGTGCAGTGTTTGACCGTCCATTATTGCTCCTCGCGAGTCAGCGCGCGCCACATGGCTTCGAATCCCAGCGCAATATATTCGCCAGCGCGAGCGGGATCGCGCGCGGCGAAATCCATTGTTGTTTCAGCCAGCGCCAGAAAAAGGCCGTCGCCGAAGGCGCGGTACTCATCCGACATAAACACCATCAAAACGGAACGATGACATAAATCGCGCAATTCGGGGAACATATCGTCGGCCCGTTGTTCCGTCTCTTTGGTGAGCTTTTCGCTGACGGCCAGTTGACGGATCGCCCGATGGCGCGCGGGATGGTTCAGACCCCAACTGATGTAACTGTTCCAGATAAAACGAGTCATCATTTTGGCATCGGTAATGGATCGATCCAGCTCCATTATCATTGACTGGCAGAGATCCTGCTTTAAATGCAAATACAACGTGTTAATCAGCTCATCTTTGGTCGCGAAATAGCGAAACAATGTTCCTTCTGCAACACCTGCGTTACGCGCAATCACCGCCGTTGAGGCAGCGATGCCGGATTGCGCTATCGCCTGGGTTGCCGCTTCCAGTAATGCTTGTTTTTTGTCTTCACTCTTCGGACGAGCCACTACACGTTACCCTTATGTCTGGAAAAACATGATTGAATCATGCCCGTTGTCGCGTCGCAACGGTGAATGTCAACCTTTGAAAAGTACCTTGACGGCGTATCTTTGCTTTCTATAATGAGTGCTTACTCACTCATAATCAAGGGCTGCCGCATGAAGTGGTAGAAAAGCATATTGCAGGCCATGCGATAAGCCGTCTCACAATTTGTGTGGTTATTACTATGCTTATTGCTGTTGCCGTAAATGTGCGGTACGGGAGCCGCTGACGAGTTTGATAGAGGGGAGAGCACGATGACCATTTCCGCTCAGGTTATCGACACGATTGTCGAGTGGATTGATGATAATTTGAATCAGCCGTTACGTATTGATGATATTGCCCGTCATGCGGGGTATTCCAAGTGGCACCTGCAGCGCCTTTTTATGCAGTACAAAGGGGAGAGTCTGGGGCGCTACGTGCGTGAACGTAAGCTAAAACTGGCGGCGCGCGACCTGCGCGACACCGACCAGAAGGTGTATGATATTTGTCTAAAGTATGGTTTTGATTCGCAGCAAACCTTTACGCGCATTTTTACCCGCACGTTCAACCTGCCGCCAGGCGCTTATCGTAAAGAAAAGCATGGCCGTACGCATTGAAATGTTTAATCGGCCAGCGAAAACCAACGCCGCCAGATAAAGCGAATAACATAATATTCCAGCGCGCCGAGCAAAAGAAACCATAAACAAAACAACAAAGTATAAAGCTGGTTGAGATCCATAAGATGAAAGATCCCGACCAGTTTTTGCGCCAGCGCAAGGCCGAGCGAAGGGGCGGGCAGCAGCAGGCTGGAGAGCAACGCCATCAGCAAAATACCGGCAGCGGTCATCAATGATTCAAGCGGGTGTTTCATGGCTTTGTTAAACGTAAGTTAAAACGCCATTGTCCGGGATATCGCCTGGTAAGGCAAATATGCTGTCTATTGTCCCGCCCAGATTTCACAATGTTTTTGTACCAGGCCTATCAGCGATCCGCCGTCGGCAATAAACTCCCGCATATATTGCGCTTCGTTACCGCCTTTTTTCACCTGCAGACGTAGTGCGTCAATGGCGCTGTCGGCGCCCAGCTTGCGCGCAGAGGGGGTAACGTTGTCCAGCAGACGCAGCGTATCATCTGCCAGGCGACGGCGGTCGCCGGTATAGGCATCGGTTAGCACGCCCTCCAGACCATAGCGGAAAGCCTGAAAACGGTTGAATTTATATAACAGATAGTCTTGTTCCTGCGGTTTAAAGGGACGCTCGGTCAGCAGCCAGTGCGCGGTCGCCTGAATCAACCCTGCCATATTGATGGCATGATCAAGGGTGAGCGGCGTATCCATCACCCGAACTTCTACCGTGCCAAAGGCCGGGCTGGGGCGGATATCCCAGTGCAAATCTTTGATGCTGTCGATCATCGTGGTGTAAGACAGACGACGAAATAGTCCGGCAAACTCTTGCCAGTTACTGACCCACGGCATGGGACCGTTATCGGGAAAAGCGGAAAAAATATTCAGGCGCGCGCAGGCAAAACGGGTGTCAGATCCTTGCATATAGGGAGACGCGGCGGAGAGCGCAATAAAGTGTGGCACAAAATGCGACAGCCCGTGTAAAAGATAAATCGCATCGTCGCCGTTCGTGCAGCCGACGTGGACATGCTGGCCGAAAACCGTCGCCTGTTGAATTAAGTAGCCGAAATTTTCCAGCGTGCGTTGATAGCGCTCATTATCACAGACCTCCTGACGCTGCCATTTTTGAAAAGGGTGCGTACCGCCGCCGCAAATGCCGAGATGGTGTTCCGACGCCGCCTGTAAAATAACGTGCTGCATGGCAGAAAGTTGGGCCGCCGCCTGGTCAATATCGCGGCAGACGCCCGTGGCCATCTCCAGCATACTTTCGGTGATATCGTGCTTAATTTCTCCCGCAGTAAGTTGGGGCTTAACGGCGTCGATCAGTGTAGAAGAGTCCTGACTTAAATCGTAGCCAGGTGGATTGATCACCTGCATCTCCAGCTCAATACCAAGCGTATAAGGTTCAGAAACGTGAAAATCATTCAGCGCCATAGTGATCTCATTTATCGGGGTATTGCGCTAAGTATAGAAGCGGGAGCGCTCCTGTCGTGGGGAAAGCGCGTTATTGCAGAAACAAGAGTAATAACGCTATTGCCACGTTGAAACCATTCTGTACGGACGGTACGTTCAGCCATCGTGGCGGCAAAGGCTGGCAGCAGATGTAACGAGATGTGCGTGGCGGTAAGCGAGGTAACTTTTGCGCTATCGAATCCCGGGAGCGTGACGCGGTCTGAAAAGGCTTTATAAACGCTCTCCTTGGCGGAGAAAGCCAGCGTCAGGGCAAGCGGAAAAGGGAGCGAGCTCGCCTGGAGAATTTGGCGCTCATCGCTATCAATAATGGACGGCGCCAGCTCTGTCGCCGTGTGCTGACTCATGATTTTTTCTATATCAATGCCGATACGCTGTCGGGATATGACGGCCAGCGCCGTTGACGCACAGTGGCTGATGCTGCCAAATAGGCCGTCCGGCCATAGCGGCTGTCGCTTGTCGCCAATACCGGGCACTGTCCTGACGCCCACCTCGCGTAGCGCATGAACGGCGGCGATGCGGCCTGCCAGATGTTCAGCTTTACGCTTGCGTCCGGCAGACCGGAGCCGATCGTGATGAGGCAGCCATAACAGGTCGTGCTCGTGAAAGCTGCTCGCATCAAAGTCGACGATATGCAGCCTGTGTCCGGCAAAGGGAAGGGGAAAATGAGATGTCCGCATCGTTTTTTGCTAATTCCCTCCCCGAATGAGGGAGGGAAGGTTGCCATCAGAAATGGGTATTAATGCTCATATACCACGTACGTCCCGGTTCGTTATAGGTGTACGCGCCAGCGCCCGCCATATAAGCGCCAGTTTGAGTATCCCTGACGGTTTGCGCGTTACCTTCACGCCACAGACGTTTGTCAAAGAGGTTATCCACGCCACCGGTCAGGCTGACATTTTTGGTCACGTCCCAGGTCGCGCTCAGGCCAACAATACTGTATGGGCTGACCGCTTGCTTATCTGTTCCGGTAACGGGGTTACCCTGATAATCATATTTCTTCGGCTCTTGTTTGCCGTACCAGGTGAAGGTCGATTGCAGAGAAACGTCCTGACGTACCTGCCAGCTCAGGGTTGAGTTAAGCGTGTACTGTGGAATAATCGACAGGCGTTCGCCGGTCTCTTTGTTTTTACTCTGCAGCATATACGTAACGTTATTCGTCCAGTTGACGGTGTCGCTAACCGGTACGTTTAACGTGCCTTCCAGACCTTCAACGACCGCTTTCGGCACGTTCTCCCACTGATAGACATCCGTTTTGCCGTTGTTGATACGCTGCAACGGCACCGTACCCGCTTCGATCTTATTGCGGTAATCATTGCGGAACCAGGTGATGCCGGCCAGCCAGCCATCGCGTTTAAATTCCAGACCGATCTCTTTATTGATGCTGGTTTCGGCTTTCAGATCATCGTTACCCATCATATAGCAGCCGATGCCGGTACCCGCGCCAGTCGCGTAGCAACCCTGACCTTTGCTATACAAAATATAGTTTGGGTTAGTCTGGTACAGACTCGGGGCTTTATAAGCGCGGGCGATCCCCATTTTCAGGGTAAAGTCATCCCCCAGACCTTGCGACAGGTTCAGCGACGGGCTCCAGTTATCCCCCACAATACTGTGATGATCGAAACGTAGCCCCGGCGTCAGCATGGTGCTGTCGGTCAGTTCCATGTTGTTTTCAGCAAACAGAGAGAAAATTTCCGCTTTTGAATAGGGGCTACGATTGGTACTGCTGTAACCCGGGATATTTCCCCCCATAAAGGTTTGCGAGTTGGAGAGCTCGTCTTTCATACGCTGTTGGGCCCATTCGGTACCCAGCGTCAGGTTTTGATTGACCAGCAGATCGAAAGGAAGGCTCACTTCGCTGTGTAGGGTGACGTCATTCAAATCGGCATCGGCATATTTTTGCGATGCTTTGGGATCGAAAATTCCTTCGGTGCCGCCTGCCAGGCCTTCCGGCATTCGGGAGTTACGGGTATGTTCGTATTGCACCCAGTTACTGGTGGTTACGCCATTATCCCAGCCGCCGTTCCAGGTCAGAGAGTAGTTCTGCCGATAGAGGCGGTTCGTCTCTTTTCCGTAATTATCTTTCACCAGTTGGTTCGTATTGGTGTTCTGAGTATCACCGGCATAGAGGTTGCCCTGGCGACTGTAACCGGCCTCCAGCTCCAGAGACTGAAGCGGAGCAAAATCCCAACGAACTACGCCGTTGATATCTTTGTTAATGACCCCCTCGCGTCCTGCCGGTAGCGTGTCGGCGTAACTCCCGGTACGTTCAGACTGATGCCCCTGGTTAATATTACGCGCATCCGCCTGCGTTTTGTCGAGGTTGCCATACAGACGGAAGCTGAAATCCCCGCCCAGCGGGCCGTTCAGGCTAAAGTTAGTGCGTTTGGTCGCGCCTTCGTCTTTATGTTCCGGCGCGTTGAAATAGGTATTCCAGGAACCGTGCCACTCGCTACCGCCTTTTTTGGTAATGATATTGACCACGCCACCCGCCGCGCCGTTGCCGTAGCGTGCGGCGGCAGGGCCACGCAGCACTTCAATGCGTTCGATCATCTCCGGCGGCACCCACGCGGTATCGCCACGGGTATCGCGTTCGCCGCGCCAGCCCAGGCGTACCGAGTTACGGCTGGTGACGGGTTTACCGTCAATCAGGATAAGGGTGTTTTCCGGCCCCATGCCGCGAATATCGATTTGGCGGTTATTCCCGCGCTGACCGCTGGTGGAGTTGCCGGTCAGGTTCACGCCCGGCATGGTGCGGATGATTTCTGACACGTCGCGCGCGGGCGGATTTTTGCGGATCTCATCGGCGGTGATGGTGGATACGCCTGGTGCCTGTAGGTTTTGCTGGGCAGCGGTCACCACGATGGTGTCTTCATTGGTGAGCGCAGCGCTATCGGTTTTTTCTTCTGCCATCACGGGCAGAGCGACCCCGTAAATCCCTAAATTGACCAGTAAGGTCAGGGAATGAATCTTCTTGTTCATTGTATATCCTGCTTTTCTTTAGCCACATAAGCCAAAGCGCCCGTCAAAGGCATTGGCCGGGTGGTGAAATTGTGTTCGCGCGTCCCATAGCGCGACAATACGCTATTGCAAATGCAAATAGTTATCAATAATATTATCAATATATTTCACCTTTTATATACAAAATTCATAATAAACACAGGGTTATAATGAAAGAGGCGCTGGCAACGGGAAGTGAGGCCTGGTGGAGGACGAAAACCGGGCCGGAATGGATACGGGAAAAAGACGGAAATTATCGGGTCACTTTTTGGTGGCGCGACCCGCAGGGAAACGAAACACACTCCCCGATACGGCATGTCTGGGTCTACATCACTGGCGTAACCGATCATCATCAAAACGCGCAGCCTCAGACGATGGCGCGTATTGCCGGAACGGATGTCTGGCGCTGGAGCACGGCGCTTAGCGCTAACTGGCGCGGCAGCTACTGTTTTATTCCTACCGAGCGCGATGACGTTTTTGCCGCTTTTGCGCCGGGCGAAACGCCCGATCGGAACGCACTGCGTGAAGGCTGGCGACAGCTATTACCGCAGGCGATTGCCGACCCGCTTAATTCGCAAAGCTGGCGGGGAGGACGTGGTCATGCGGTTTCAGCGCTGGAAATGCCGGATGCGCCCCTTCAGCCGGGATGGGATCGTCCTGAAACGCCGTACTCGCCGCCTTTGATGATGCAGTGGCATAGCGCACGTCTGGGCAATTCCCGCCGCGTATGGATATTGACGACCGGAGACGAGGCGCCGGAGGAAAGACCGTTGGCTATTCTGCTGGACGGTCAATTCTGGGCGGAAAATATGCCCGTCTGGCCCGCGCTCGCCTCGCTGACTCATCAACGCCTGCTTCCCGGTGCCGTCTATCTGCTGATTGACGCGATTGATACTCAACACCGCAGCCAGGAGTTGCCCTGCAATGCCGATTTCTGGCTGGCGGTGCAGCAGGAACTGTTGCCGCAAGTCAGAGCCGTGACGCCTTTTAGCGATGATGCCGGGCGAACGGTGGTCGCCGGACAGAGTTTTGGCGGCCTGTCGGCGCTGTATGCCGGCCTGAACTGGCCGACGCGTTTTGGCTGTGTACTAAGCCAGTCAGGATCGTTCTGGTGGCCTCATCGCATCACCCCGCCGGAGGGGGAAGTCATTACCCGGCTGAAAACCGGCGCATTATGCGCGCGCGGACTGCGTATCGTACTAGAAGCCGGCGTGCGTGAGCCGATCGTGTTTCAGGCGAATCAGGCGCTTTATGCCCAACTGAATACTTCGCAGCAGTCCATTTTCTGGCGTCAGGTTGACGGCGGACACGATGCGCTTTGCTGGCGCGGCGGGCTAACGCAAGGGCTGATGCTGCTTTGGCAGCCGCTTATCGACACGCTTTAACCGGGCACATGTCCATGACAGGAGTTGAGTATGGAATTCAGTAATCCCTTCGATAATCCGCAGGGACAGTTTTACATCCTGCAAAATGCGCAGCGTCAATTCAGCCTTTGGCCAGCGGCGTGCGCGCTTCCCGCAGGCTGGGACGTGGTATGCGAACCGCAATCGCAGGACGCGTGCCAGCAGTGGCTTAATACGAGCTGGACAACACTGAATCCGGCGCATTATGCCGATAAGCAGGAGGCGAAATGACGCAGCGTTTACCGTTAGTCGCCGCCCAGCCGGGGATCTGGATGGCGGAAAAACTCTCTGATTTACCCTCCGCCTGGAGCGTGGCGCACTATGTGGAACTGAACGGCGAGCTGGATGCCCCCTTGCTGGCAAAAGCGGTAGCGGTAGGGATGCAACAGGCGGATACGCTACGGATGCGTTTTACCGAAGAGAACGGCGAGGTCTGGCAATGGATAGATCCTGAGCACACCTTCGGCGAGCCCCCGATTGCCGATTTACGCAACCAGCCCGATCCGCATCACGCGGCGCTGGCGTTAATGCAGGCGGATTTACGGCAAAACCTGCGCGCAGATAGCGGTAAGCCGCTGGCGTTTCACCAGTTAATCCGCATTGATGATACCCGCTGGTATTGGTATCAGCGCTATCACCATTTGCTGGTGGATGGCTTTAGCTTCCCGGCGATAACCCGCCAGATTGCGGCGATTTATCGCGCCTGGCAGAGCGACGCTCCTACGCCGGAGTCGCCTTTTACCCCCTTTGCGGATGTGGTCGAGGAATATCAGCGCTATCGCCAGAGCGAGGCCTGGCAGCGTGACGGCGCCTTCTGGGCGCAGCAGCGCCGCGAGCTGCCGCCGCCGGCGTCAATTTCTGCCGCGCCGCTGCCGGGGCGGTCGGCGAGCGCGGATATTCTGCGTATGAAATTGAGCGCGCCGGCGGGGGCGTTTCGCCAACTGGCGGCGCACATGCCTGAGATACCGCGAGCGGATCTTGCCCTGGCGCTGGTGACGTTGTGGCTGGGACGATTATGCGGGCGTATGGATTATGCCGCCGGATTTATCTTTATGCGGCGGATGGGCTCGGCGGCGTTAACGGCGACCGGGCCTGTCCTTAACGTGTTGCCGCTGGCGGTGAACCTTCATGCGACGGAAGATCTGCCAACGCTGGCGAAGCGTCTTGCGGCGCAGTTAAAGAAGATGCGCCGCCACCAGCGTTACGACGCCGAACAGATTGTACGCGATAGCGGGCGAGCCGCAGGGGATACGCCGCTATTTGGCCCAGTGCTCAACATAAAAGTGTTTGATTATCATCTGGATCTTCCTGGCATACAGGCGCAAACCCATACCCTGGCGACGGGGCCGGTTAACGATCTTGAACTGGCGCTTTTTCCGGATGAAAACGGCGGTCTGGATATTGAATTGCTGGCGAATGCACAGCGTTACGATGACGCCACGCTCTCCCGCCATGCCTTACGGTTGATGGCGCTTATCACACAGTTTGCGGATAACCCGGCGCTGCGCTGCGGCGATGCGCAAATGCTGCTGGCAGAAGAACAAACGCAATTAGCACACCTTAATAATACAGCGGTAACGATTCCCGCCACCACGCTTAGCGATTTGGTGGCGCAGCAGGCGCAAAAAACGCCGGAGGCTTCCGCGTTGGCAGATGCGCACTATCATTTTACCTACCGTGAAATGCGTGAACAGGTTGTGGCGCTGGCGTACGCGCTGCGGGAACGCGGCGTTCAGCCTGGCGATAGCGTGGCGGTGGCGTTGCCGCGGGCGGTTTTCCTGACCTTAGCGCTGCATGGCATTGTCGAGGCGGGCGCCGCCTGGCTGCCGCTGGATACCGGTTATCCTGACGATCGGCTGCGAATGATGCTGGAAGATGCGCAGCCGAAACTGTTAATTACGACTCAGGCGCAGCTGGCGCGCTTTCACGATATTCCGGGGATGGAATATTTGTGTTATAGCCAACCGCTACCGGTCAGTGACGCCACTCCGCTGGGGCTGTCGTTACCGCATCATACCGCTTACATCATTTTCACCTCTGGCTCGACGGGCAGGCCGAAAGGGGTGATGGTGGGACAAACGGCGATAGTCAACCGGCTGCTGTGGATGCAGGATCACTATCCGTTGACGGCGGATGATGTAGTAGCGCAAAAAACGCCGTGCAGTTTTGACGTCTCAGTATGGGAGTTTTTCTGGCCGTTTATCGCCGGGGCGAAACTGGTGATGGCTGAACCGGAAGCGCACCGCGACCCGCTCGCGATGCAGCGGTTCTTTGCGCAATACGGCGTCACGACCACCCATTTTGTGCCGTCGATGCTGGCGGCCTTTATTGCCTCGCTCACGCCAGCGTCGGCTGGGAAAAGCTGCGCTTCCTTAAAGCGCGTTTTCTGTAGTGGCGAGGCCCTGCCGACGGCGCTGTGCCGCGAATGGGAGACGTTAACCAACGCGCCGCTACACAATCTGTACGGGCCAACGGAGGCCGCGGTGGATGTGAGCTGGTATCCGGCCTGTGGCGATGAGCTGGCGGCTGTTGACGGCAACAGTATCCCGATTGGTTATCCCGTCTGGAATACCGGTTTACGTATTCTCGATGCGCATATGCAGCCGGTGCCGCCGGGCGTGGCTGGCGATCTCTATCTTACCGGTATCCAACTGGCGCAGGGCTATCTGGGGCGTCCGGATCTTACCGCCAGCCGTTTTATCGCCGATCCTTTTGCGCCAGGCGAACGGATGTACCGTACCGGAGATGTGGCGCGCTGGCTGGATTCCGGCGCGGTGGAGTACCTGGGGCGCAGCGACGATCAGCTCAAAATTCGGGGGCAACGTATTGAACTGGGCGAGATTGACCGCGTCATGCAAACGCTGCCGGATGTTGAACAGGCGGTAGCACATGCCTGCGTCTTTAATCAGGCGGCGGCGACGGGCGGGGATGCCCGGCAACTGGTCGGCTATCTGGTGTCGCACTCCGGTTTGCCGCTGGATTTACCAGCGCTGCAGGAAAAATTACGCCAAAAACTTCCCGCGCATATGGTGCCAGTTGTGCTGTTGCAACTTGCCAGCTTGCCGCTTAGCGCTAATGGCAAGCTGGATCGCAAAGCCCTGCCGCTGCCGGACCTGACGCCGCGCGTGAAAGGGCGTGCGCCGCAGTCCGCAACGGAGATTGCTGTCGCCGCGGCGTTTTCCCGCCTGCTGGGCTGTGAGATTAACGACGTTGAAAGTGATTTCTTTGCGCTGGGCGGACATTCGCTGCTGGCGATGAAACTGGCCGCGCAGCTAAGCCAGACGTTTAATCGCCAGGTGACGCCGGGGCAGGTGATGGTGGCGTCTGACGTGGCGCAGTTGAGTAAGCTGCTCGATACTGACGATGACGAACGCTCGCGCAATCTGGGGTTCGGGCCGCTGTTGCCGCTGCGTGAAAGCGATGGTCCAACGTTATTTTGTTTCCATCCGGCGTCGGGGTTCGCCTGGCAATTTAGCGTGTTATCACGCTATCTCAGCCCGTCGTGGTCGATTATGGGGATTCAGTCGCCGCGCCCCGCTGGCCCTATGCAAACCGCAACCACCCTTGATGAGGTATGTGAACATCATCTGGCGACTTTGCTCGCCCGGCAGCCGCATGGCCCTTATTATTTATTAGGCTATTCGCTGGGCGGGACGCTGGCGCAAGGGATCGCCGCCCGGTTGCGCGCACGCGGCGAAACCGTAGCGTTTTTGGGGTTACTGGACACCTGGCCGCCGGAAACGCAAAACTGGCGGGAAAAAGAGGCGAATGGCCTCAATCCGGACGTATTGGCGGAAATTGAACGTGAACGCGCAGCGTTTGTCGCCGCTCAGCAGGGAAATGCCTCCGAAGCCTTATTTACCGCCATTGAAGGCAATTATGCGGATGCCGTCCGTTTGCTGACGACGGCGCATAGCGTACCGTTTGATGGACATGCTACGCTCTTTGTGGCGGATAAAACGGTGCCGGAAGGCGTATCGCCTGAACAGAGCTGGTCGCCGTGGATAGCGTCTTTGGCTATTTATCACCAGCCGTGCGCGCATGTAGATATTATTTCTCCCTCCGCTTTTGAAACTATCGGGCCCATCATCAGCGAGCTCATTAATAAATAACGGGCGTTGTTTCTGCCTTTAAAAAATTAAATCCTGAAACCCATAATAATTACTAATTATTATGGGTTTTTTATTGCAACGATTAATTCTTTTAACATAAGTGATACATGCTACAGGCAAGTTTAATTCCGAATATTTAGCTTTTCGGGCACTGGCGCGCAAAGAGTGTTTCGGATAATTCTGACTTGCTGTTAGAATCTCTGACAGGAATGTGTTCTTTCATTGGATAAAGTTTTCAGGTCATACGGCATGCCATCTCTTAATGTAAAACAAGAAAAACATCAGTCACTTGCAGGTTACTCACTGCCGCCCGCCAACAGTCATGAAATCGATTTGTTTAGCCTTATAGAGGTGTTATGGCAGGCGAAACGTCGTATTCTTGCTACCGTTTTCGCCTTTGCGTGCGTGGGGTTACTTCTGTCCTTTTTGCTGCCGCAAAAATGGACCAGCCAGGCGATTGTCACACCGGCGGAGTCGGTACAGTGGCAGGGACTGGAGAGAACGTTGACCGCGCTGCGCGTGTTGGATATGGAGGTAAGCGTTGATCGGGCCAGCGTCTTTAATCTGTTTATTAAAAAGTTTAGCTCGCCCTCGCTGCTGGAAGAATATCTTCGTTCTTCTCCGTATGTCATGGATCAATTAAAAGGCGCGCAAATAGACGAGCAGGATCTTCACCGGGCGATTGTCGTGCTGAGCGAAAAAATGAAAGCAGTGGACAGCAATGTCGGCAAGAAAAATGAAACATCATTATTCACGTCGTGGACGTTGAGTTTTACCGCGCCGACGCGGGAAGAAGCGCAAAAAGTGCTGGCTGGCTATATTCAGTACATCTCTGATATCGTCGTGAAAGAGACGCTGGAAAATATTCGTAACCAGCTGGAAATCAAAACCCGCTATGAGCAGGAAAAGCTGGCGATGGATCGGGTGCGTCTCAAAAACCAGCTTGATGCCAATATTCAACGTCTCCATTATTCGCTGGAAATCGCCAACGCCGCTGGCATTAAGAGACCGGTTTACAGCAATGGTCAGGCGGTAAAAGATGATCCGGATTTTTCTATTTCTCTCGGTGCGGATGGTATTTCCCGCAAACTGGAAATTGAAAAAGGGGTAACGGACGTGGCCGAGATCGACGGTGATTTGCGTAACCGTCAATACCATGTTGAACAACTGGCGGCAATGAATGTGAGCGACGTGAAGTTTACCCCGTTTAAATATCAACTGTCGCCGTCTCTGCCAGTGAAAAAAGATGGCCCGGGTAAAGCGATCATTATTATTCTGGCGGCGTTGATTGGCGGTATGATGGCCTGCGGCGGCGTATTACTGCGTCACGCGATGGTCTCGCGTAAAATGGAAAACGCGCTGGCGATAGATGAACGGTTAGTCTGATTTACATGAAAAGCCGGATAGCGATTATCCGGCTTTGTCATCTGTGTGAACGACTATCGCCGCCCCAGCGGTACCACCAGCGGCGTCCCGGCAACCGGATCGTCGATAATCATACAGCGCAGCCCATAGATTTTTTCGATAAGCTCTGCGGTAACAATCTCTTTCGGCGCGCCCTGCGCGACAATGTTACCTTCGCGTAATGCAATCAAATGCGTGGCGTATCGGCAGGCTTGATTCAGGTCGTGCAGGACGGCGGCGAGCGTATAACCTTTTTCGCGGTTGAGATCGCTTAACAATTCCAGCAAATCAATTTGATGGCTAATATCCAGCCACGTTGTCGGCTCATCCAGCAGCATGATGGACGTTTCCTGCGCCAGCACCATGGCTATCCACGCCCGCTGGCGTTGGCCGCCGGACAGAGTATCTACGCTTTGCGTCGCCAGTGAGGTGATACCTGTTGCACGCATGGCACTGGCGACGGCGTCGGCATCTTCCTTGCGCCAGCGGGTAAATAACGGCTGATGCGGATAGCGCCCTCTGGCGACCAGCTCTTGTACGGTGATATCGCCCGGCGTGGTGGCGTTTTGCGCCAGCAATCCGATGCGCCGCGCCACCTCTTTACTGGCGTAACGCTGTATTTGTTCGCCATCTAGCCAGACATGGCCGTCAACAGGCGTCATCAGACGGCTTAGCGTGCGTAGCAACGTTGACTTGCCGCAGCCGTTAGGGCCGATGATGGCGGTAAAATGGCCGTCCGGAATCGAAACATTAAGGTTTTTTGCGACGGTATAGCTGCCATAACCCAGCGTTAACTGGTCGCCGCGCAAACGGGCTACGGATTCGGTCATTTTTTGCGGGACTCCTGAATTAACAAGACGATAAGGTAAATACCGCCGAGGCTGACGGTGACCACGCCCACTGGAAGCTGATAAGGCATAAACAGTTGCTGCGCGCATGCATCGGCGGCCAGTAGTAACAACGCGCCGCACAGCGCCGACTGGGTTAATCCCCAGCGCGCTGTGCCGCTAAGACGGCGGGCGATGTGCGGCGCGACAAGGGCAATAAACGAGATGGGGCCAGCCAGTGCCGTTGCCGCAGCGGTGAGCGACACCGCCACCAGCATCAGCATCAGGCGTGACCGCTCCACGCTAACACCCAGCGCGCAGGCGCTGTCATCGCCCATCTCCAGCAGCCGCATACGACGCACCAGTAGCGCGGCGCCTGTCAGCATCACAATAATCAGCGGCGCCGAAGGCCAGGTTTTTGCCCATGTCAGACCGTTGAGCGACCCGGCGTTCCATAAGCCGGCGGTGAGCGCCGTTTCCAGCGACGCCTGCAACAGAAGCCAGGTATTAAAGGCGACTAACATCGCGCGGATGCCGATACCGATGATAATCAGCCGGAAAGTTTCAATCCCGTTACGCCAGGCGAGCAGCCAGACAATCAATGACGTGACGATACCGCCCGCCATTGCCGCCAGCGCGATCGCGGTAAGATGCTGGCCAAACAGGACCATTGCGACCAGTACGCCGCTCCAGGCGCCGGTATTAAAGCCCATCACATCAGGGCTGCCTAGCGGGTTACGCATCAGCGACTGAAAAATCGCGCCACTGACGCCAAGCGCAGCGCCAATCAGCAACGCCATTAATACGCGCGGTAGTCGCCATTCGGTTACGACAAGGGTGATGTTACGCGGCGCGTCGCCCAACAGCGCGGCAATAATCTGCCCGGTCTCAAGAGGCACGGCGCCGCTTTGCAGGCTCCATAAACCAATGGCGAAGCAGCCAGCCGCCAGAAGCAGGCAGCTTACGATAAGCCGACGAGAAAGAAACATCACAGGCCGCCTCCGTTCGATTTACGGCGTACCAGAAAAATAAGTACCGGCGCGCCGATAAATGCACTGACAACCGATACGCGGAGTTCGCCCGGCACCAACAGACGACCAATAATATCGGCAAAAAGCAGCAGAGCAGGGGTTGCCAGTAGCGTCACTGGCAGCGACCAGCGGTGGTCTGCGCCCACCAGCCAACGCGCCATATGCGGCATCATCAGACCAATAAAGGCGATAGGGCCAACCAGCGCCGTTGCGCTGCCGCACAAGACGGTAATCGCCAGTAAACCGATAAGTTGGGTGCGCGCCACTTTACTCCCCAGCGCCGTCGCGGTATCGCTGCCGAGGCTCAGGCTGTTCAGCGCTCGGCTCAGAAATAGCGCCACGATCCCAGCGATAACCACGGGCGCGAGCGCGACTTTCAACGTTTGCAGGCTGCGAATATCCAGCGATCCCGCCTGCCAGAAGCGAAGCTGGTCATAGACCTCTGGATTTAACAGCGCGATGCCGCTGGTCAGCCCTTCCAGTACCGCGCCAAGCGCCACGCCCGCCAGTGTCAGGCGGACCGGGCTTAACTGGCCGCCGCCCTGACTACCGGTGAAGGCGACAATCAGCGATGCGATAAGCGCGCCGCTAAATGCCATGAAAAGCTGTTCCAGCGGCGTGGAGAAACCAAACAGCGCCGCGCCCAGTACAATGGCGAAGCTGGCGCCGTTGTTAACGCCCAGAATCCCCGGGTCGGCGAGCGGGTTGCGAGTAAGTGTTTGCATGAGCGCCCCGGCGAGACCCAACGCGCCGCCTGCCAGTAATCCGGCCAGCGTACGCGGCAAACGCGCATCCAGGACGATGGTGCAATCGGCGCTTTGGCATACGCCGGTGAACGCCTCCAGCACGACGGCGGCGGGCAGCGGTTTCGCGCCAATGACCAGGCTTAAAACCGCGGCGAGACTCAGTAATAACAACAATCCGGGCACGGCAAACGCGCGCGTCACGGAAAATGAGCATGACATAGTAACTTCCCTGATAATGATAGTAATTATCGTTATCTATCTTATTTGGTTATGTTAGCATGTGCAGCCATTGAATGGATATTTAAAAAAACTCGCATTAAGGCGTTGTAATGAATCGACAATCCTGGCTGCTCAATCTCAGCCTGTTGAAGACGCACCCTGCATTTCGCGCAGTATTTCTGGCCCGTTTTATCTCTATTGTCTCGCTGGGGCTGCTTGGCGTGGCGGTTCCGGTACAGATCCAAATGATGACGTACTCCACCTGGCAGGTAGGGCTGTCGGTAACGTTAACCGGCGGCGCCATGTTTATTGGCTTAATGGTGGGCGGCGTACTGGCCGATCGCTACGAACGTAAAAAGGTGATTCTGCTGGCGCGCGGTACTTGCGGTATTGGCTTTATTGGCCTGTGCGTGAACGCGCTGCTGCCGGAACCATCATTGCTGGCGATATATCTCCTTGGCCTGTGGGACGGCTTTTTCGCGTCTCTGGGCGTGACCGCGTTACTGGCGGCGACGCCAGCGCTGGTCGGAAGAGAAAATCTGATGCAGGCCGGCGCGATTACCATGCTGACGGTACGTCTGGGATCGGTTATTTCGCCGATGTTGGGGGGCATATTGCTTGCCAGCGGCGGTGTAGCCTGGAACTATGGGCTGGCGGCCGCCGGGACGTTTATTACGCTATTGCCGTTACTGACGCTGCCGCGACTGCCTGTCCCTCCGCAGCCGCGGGAAAATCCATTTATCGCGTTACTGGCGGCATTTCGTTTTTTGCTCGCCAGTCCGCTTATCGGCGGTATTGCGCTGCTTGGCGGCCTGGTGACGATGGCAAGCGCGGTACGCGTCCTCTATCCGGCGCTGGCGATGAGCTGGCAGATGTCGGCGGCGCAAATCGGTTTGCTGTATGCGGCAATTCCGCTGGGGGCGGCCATTGGCGCGCTGACCAGCGGACAACTGGCGCATAGCGTTCGTCCGGGGCTCATTATGCTGGTTTCGACAGTGGGTTCTTTTCTGGCTGTGGGGCTGTTCGCCATCATGCCGGTCTGGATCGCAGGTGTTATCTGTCTGGCGCTGTTTGGCTGGCTTAGCGCCATCAGTTCGTTATTACAATATACCCTGCTGCAAACCCAGACGCCGGAAAATATGCTGGGGCGAATGAACGGCCTGTGGACCGCGCAAAACGTCACGGGAGACGCTATCGGCGCGGCGCTGTTAGGCGGTCTTGGCGCAATGATGACGCCGGTCGCTTCCGCAAGCGTGAGTGGATTCGGGCTGGTAATTATTGGTTTGCTGCTGCTGTTAGTGCTGGGCGAGCTACGTCGTTTTCGCCAGACGCCGCCGGTTAGCGATGCTGGCTGATGAAGAGGCGTTTATCCGACTGACAAAATCGGTCTGGTCAGTCGGATAAGACTCCGATAAGGCTAAAACAGGGCGGCCAGCCGGTTAAGCAGCAACGTTGCGCTGTAATAATCCAGACGGAACGTCTCCGTGCCCAGGGCATAGACGCGCTTATTTTGCACCGCTGGCAGGTGCGCCAGCAGCGGATTGGCGTAAAGGGCCGCGACATCTTTGTTGTCGCCGGCAAACAGGAAAAGAGATTGGCCGTTTAACCCGGCGGCCAGATTTTCACCGCCAAGCTGAATGATATCGTGGCGCTTACCCTGGCTTTTGCTGGTTTGCAGCCCTCGGGGCAATGTCGCCAGCGTAAAGCCTAACTGCGTCAATAGCTTGCCTTGTGCTGATTCTGGCGTCCACAAATTGGCGCTATGCGCGGCAGGGGTATACACCAGCGCGCTAACCGGTTGCGGCGGCAGGGCGATTCGCTGTTTAACCGTCGTCAGTTGCGCCTCAAATTCCGCTATTCGCGCGGCGGCCTGTTTCTCCTGACCGGTGATCTCGCCAAGCTGCGTGAGCAAACTCTGCCAGCTTTTATCGTCATAATTGATGACGAGCGTCGGCGCGATAGCGGAGAGCTGATCGTAAAGCGCCAGCGCGGAGTCGCCGCCGGTGGCGCTAATCAAAATGAGATCCGGCATTTGCGCGGCGACCGTTTCGGCATTCGGTTCGCCGATATACAGCCGGGCGACATGGCGAGCCTTTGCTACGTCGCTCCACTGGCGCATAAACCCTTGATCGTCAGCAAAGCGGTTATTCGGCGTAGTGGCCCCGCTGGCGACGACGGGGGCATCAATCGCCAGCAGCGAGCCTGTTAACGTCACGCTGGTAGAGACGATACGCGTGGGTTTGTGGTCCAGAGTATGAACGCCGCGGCTGTCCTGGATTTGCCGGGGCCAACTGGCGTCCTGGGCTAAGGATATTCCTGAAATTGATAAACCAACCACTAAAAGCAGCCAACGATAAAAGGCGGGGAGTCTCACAATAGCGTCCTGTTATTAATAAAGTTAATGCTTCTCATTTTCATGTCAGCGGCAGCGAGATGCAAGCCTTAGTGCCATTTAACTCATGACCAGAGTTGACAGAGCGACGTTTTACTCTTAGGTTAGCGCACTAAAAATAGAAATAATAATCATTATTATACACAAAATCATTCAAGAAGCATCGCAACGGCAAGGGAAGAAATCCCCGCGAGCATAGATAACTGTGTGACCGGGGTTTCTGAGCGCAGCCAACAAAGAGGCAGCTTGAAAGATGAAGTGTATATAAGCCTTTATCATTGGAGGATGATATGGATATGTCACTGGCCGAGGACGCTCAGGAGACAATGGCAACGCTTGCTCCCGATCGCTTTTTCTTCATGTCGCCGTATCGCAGTTTTACCACTTCCGGGTGCTTCGCCCGTTATACCGAGCCTGCGGTTGCCGGAGATTCGCCGGATAGCCCTTTCCAGCAGAAATTGCGCCAGCAGTTTGCCGAGGCCAAATCGCAGGGCATCGCCAACCCTATCCTGGTGGGGGCGATCCCCTTTGATACCCGTCAGCCGTCGTCGCTATTTATCCCGATGGCGTGGCAGTCCTTTTCCCGCCAGCAAAAGCAGCGCACGGCGCGTTATTTTACTGACCATCAGCCACTGACGGTGACGGCGCGAAAGGCGATTCCGGAGCAGGATGCTTTTGAAGCAATGGTCGCACGCGCGGCTATGCTGACCGCCACGCCAGACGTCGATAAAGTGGTGCTTTCCCGGCTAATAGATATCACCACTGATGTGGCGGTGGATAGCGGAGCATTGCTGGAGCGGCTGGTTGCGCAGAATCCAGTTAGTTACAACTTCCATGTGCCACTGGCGGATGGCGGCGTTCTGCTGGGCGCCAGCCCCGAATTGTTGCTACGCAAAGAGGGCGAGCGGTTTAGTTCGCTGCCGTTAGCAGGCTCGGCACGCCGACAGCCGGATGACGTTCTGGATCGCGAGGCGGGAAACCGACTACTGGCTTCACAAAAAGATCGCCATGAACATGAGCTGGTGACGCAGGCGATGAAGCAGATCCTGCGCGATCGCAGCACGGAACTGCAATTACCTTCCTCTCCGCAGTTGATCACCACGCCGACGCTATGGCATCTCGGTACGCCGTTTGAGGGCAAGGCCAACGCCGGAGAAAACGCGCTGACGCTGGCCTGTCTGCTGCATCCGACCCCTGCGTTAAGCGGTTTCCCCCATCAGGTCGCGAAAAAGCTGATTGCTGAACTGGAACCGTTCGATCGTGAACTGTTTGGCGGCATTGTCGGCTGGTGCGACGCCGAAGGAAACGGCGAGTGGGTAGTGACGATTCGTTGTGCGAAATTGCAAGGTAATCAGGTGCGCCTGTTCGCCGGCGCCGGGATTGTCCCTGCCTCTTCGCCAGTCGGCGAGTGGCGGGAAACCGGCGTCAAGCTCTCTACGATGTTGAACGTTTTTGGACTGCATTAAGGAACGATGATGCGTATACCTTTCACCCGTTGGCCGGATGAATTTGCCCGCCGTTATCGTGAAAAAGGCTACTGGCAAGACGTGCCGTTGACCGATATTCTGACCCGCCACGCTGACAGCGATAAGACGGCGGTCATTGAAGGCGAGCGCGCATTCAGCTATCGCCAGCTCAACCAGGCCGTGGATAATCTGGCCTGCAGTTTACGCCGTCAGGGCATCAAACCTGGCGAAACCGCTCTGGTGCAACTGGGGAATGTACCGGAACTGTATATCACCTTTTTCGCCCTGTTGAAGCTTGGCGTAGCGCCCGTTCTGGCGCTGTTTAGCCATCAACGTACCGAACTTAACGCCTATGCGATGCAGATCGCGCCGACGCTGGTGATTGCCGATCGCCAACATACGCTGTTCGCCGGGGAGGACTTTCTCAACACGTTTGTGGCTGAACACCGCTCTGTGCGGGTGGTGTTATTGCGTAACGACGACGGCGATCACAGCCTGGACGCGGCGATGCGGCAGGCGGCGGAAGATTTCACCGCCACGCCATCACCTGCTGACGAAGTGGCCTACTTTCAGCTTTCCGGCGGTACTACCGGCACGCCAAAGCTTATTCCCCGTACCCATAACGACTATTACTACAGCGTGCGCCGCAGCAATGAGATTTGCGGTTTCAACGAGGAGACGCGTTTTCTGTGCGCGATTCCCGCCGCGCATAACTACGCCATGAGTTCGCCGGGCGCGCTGGGCGTTTTTCTCGCCAAAGGAACGGTAGTGCTGGCGACCGATCCCAGCGCCACGCTCTGTTTCCCGCTGATCGAAAAACACCAGATTAATGCCACGGCGCTGGTGCCGCCCGCGGTCAGTCTATGGCTACAGGCTATCCAGGAGTGGGGCGGCAATGCGCCGCTGGCGTCATTAAGGTTATTGCAGGTTGGCGGCGCGCGGCTTTCTGCGACGCTGGCCGCCCGTATTCCGGTTGAAATTGGCTGTCAGTTGCAGCAGGTCTTTGGTATGGCGGAAGGGTTAGTGAACTATACCCGGCTGGACGATAGTCCGGAACGGATTATCAATACCCAGGGAAGACCCATGTGTCCGGACGACGAAGTGTGGGTGGCGGATGCCGACGGGAATCCACTGCCGCCGGGCGAGATTGGTCGTCTGATGACGCGCGGCCCCTATACTTTTCGCGGCTATTTCAACAGTCCGCAACACAATGCCAGCGCCTTTGACGCCAACGGTTTTTACTGCTCCGGCGATCTGATCTCCATTGATCAAGACGGCTACATCACCGTTCACGGGCGTGAAAAAGATCAGATCAATCGGGGCGGCGAGAAGATAGCCGCCGAAGAGATAGAAAACCTGTTACTGCGCCACCCGGCGGTGATCCATGCGGCGCTGGTCAGCATGGAAGATGAACTGCTGGGGGAAAAAAGTTGCGCATATCTGGTGGTAAAAGAGCCGCTGCGAGCGGTACAGGTACGCCGTTTCCTGCGAGAGCAGGGCGTGGCGGAATTTAAATTACCGGATCGCGTGGAGTGCGTTGCGTCACTGCCACTGACGCCGGTTGGTAAAGTCGATAAAAAACAATTACGCCAGCGGTTGGCGTCACGTTCACCGCTCTGAAGGAGAAAGAGAGATGGCCATTCCGAAACTACAGTCTTACGCGCTGCCCACCGCACTGGATATCCCGACCAACAAAGTGAACTGGGCATTTGAGCCGGAGCGCGCGGCGCTGCTCATCCACGATATGCAGGATTACTTTGTCAGCTTTTGGGGCCGCAACTGCCCAATGATGGACCAGGTGATTGCCAATATCGCCGCTCTGCGCCAGTACTGTAAGGAACATCATATCCCGGTCTATTACACCGCTCAGCCGAAAGAGCAAAGCGATGAAGATCGCGCGTTACTCAATGATATGTGGGGACCGGGACTGACGCGCTCTCCGGAACAGCAGAAGGTGGTAGAAGCCTTAACGCCGGATGAGGCGGATACGGTGCTGGTGAAGTGGCGTTATAGCGCGTTTCACCGCTCGCCGCTGGAACAGATGTTAAAAGATACCGGACGCAATCAGCTCATCATTACCGGTGTGTATGCGCATATTGGCTGTATGACCACCGCTACCGATGCGTTTATGCGCGACATTAAGCCGTTTATGGTGGCGGATGCGCTGGCGGATTTCAGCCGGGAAGAGCATCTGATGGCGCTGAACTATGTGGCGGGGCGTTCCGGTCGCGTCGTCATGACTGAATCGCTGCTGCCGACGCCGGTTCCTGCCAGTAAAGCGGCGCTGCGGGCGTTGATTCTGCCGTTGCTGGATGAGACTGACGAGCCGCTGGATGATGAAAACCTGATTGATTATGGCCTGGATTCAGTACGCATGATGGGGCTGGCGGCGCGCTGGCGTAAAGTACACGGCGATATCGACTTCGTGATGCTGGCGAAAAATCCGACCATTGACGCCTGGTGGGCGCTGCTTTCTCGCGGGGTAGAGTAATGGCCAGCTTTGATTTTTCAGACAAAACGGTATGGGTGACCGGGGCGGGGAAAGGGATCGGTTACGCGACGGCGCTGGCGTTTGTTGACGCCGGGGCGCGGGTGATCGGCTTCGATCGCGAATTTACGCAAGAGAATTATCCCTTTGCTACCGAATTCATGGATGTGGCGGATGCCGCACAGGTTGCGCAGGTGTGTCAGCGTGTGTTGCAAAAAACGCCGCGGCTGGATGTGCTGGTCAACGCCGCCGGTATTTTGCGTATGGGAGCGACCGATGCGCTTAGCGTCGACGACTGGCAGCAGACGTTTGCGGTCAATGTGGGCGGGGCATTTAACCTGTTTTCACAGACGATGGCGCAGTTTCGCCGTCAGCAGGGAGGGGCGATTGTTACCGTAGCCTCAGATGCGGCGCATACGCCGCGTATCGGTATGAGCGCCTACGGCGCCTCTAAAGCGGCGCTGAAAAGCCTGGCGCTAACCGTAGGGCTGGAGCTGGCGGGCTGCGGGGTGCGCTGTAATGTGGTGTCGCCCGGTTCGACTGACACCGATATGCAGCGCACTTTATGGGTGAGTGAAGATGCCGAACAGCAGCGTATCCGCGGTTTCGGCGAACAGTTTAAGCTCGGTATTCCGCTCGGTAAAATCGCCCGTCCGCAGGAGATAGCCAATACCATTTTGTTTCTTGCCTCCGATCTGGCCAGCCACATTACCTTGCAGGATATCGTGGTGGACGGTGGTTCAACATTGGGAGCCTGACGATGATCTGGAAACGACATTTAACGCTGGATGAATTGAACGCTACCAGTCAGAACACGCTGGTGGCGCATCTGGGCATTGTTTACACCCGTCTGGGCGATGACGTGCTGGAGGCGGAAATGCCCGTCGATGCCCGCACTCATCAACCGTTTGGTCTGCTACACGGCGGCGCATCGGCAGCGCTGGCGGAGACGTTAGGATCAATGGCGGGTTATCTGATGACCCGCGACGGGCAGTGCGTGGTCGGGACCGAGTTAAACGCCACCCACCACCGCGCCGTCTCGCAGGGGAAAGTACGCGGCGTTTGCCTGCCGCTGCATCTGGGGCGGCAGAATCAAAGCTGGGAAATTACGCTCTTTGACGAGCAGGGGAGGCGCTGCTGCACCTGTCGCCTGGGAACGGCGGTAATGGGATAGTTCTGGCAAAGTAAAATGCAATTGCAGCGTTAACGAAGAAAGGAAGTGATCTGGTTAACACTGTAATGTAAAAAATGGGTAACGATCCGGTTTTATCATGTTGTTGTGTTGTTAATTACGGTAAAGGTGTTATAGAAACAAAATGTAACATCTCTCTGGAACACCCAAACGGACAACAACTATGAATAAATCAGGGAAATACCTCGTCTGGACAGCGCTCTCAGTATTGGGTGCGTTTGCCCTGGGCTATATTGCGTTAAATCGTGGGGAACAGATCAACGCGCTATGGATCGTGGTGGCGTCGGTCTGTGTCTATCTTATTGCGTATCGTTTTTATGGGCTCTATATCGCCAAAAAAGTGCTGGCGGTTGACCCAACGCGTATGACGCCCGCGGTACGTCATAATGATGGTCTGGATTATGTCCCGACCGATAAAAAAGTGCTTTTTGGTCACCATTTTGCGGCCATTGCTGGCGCAGGTCCGCTGGTCGGGCCGGTACTGGCCGCGCAGATGGGCTATCTGCCGGGGATGATCTGGCTGCTGGCGGGCGTTGTGCTGGCGGGAGCGGTGCAGGACTTTATGGTGCTGTTCGTCTCGACCCGGCGCGATGGGCGTTCGCTTGGCGAGCTGGTTAAAGAGGAGATGGGCGCGACGGCCGGGGTGATCGCGCTGGTGGCCTGCTTTATGATCATGGTGATCATTCTGGCCGTCCTGGCGATGATCGTGGTGAAAGCGCTGACCCATAGCCCGTGGGGAACGTACACTGTTGCGTTCACCATTCCACTGGCGATTTTTATGGGCATCTACCTGCGTTATCTGCGTCCGGGGCGCATCGGCGAGGTGTCGGTCATTGGGCTGGTATTTCTTATTTTCGCTATTATTTCCGGCGGATGGGTGGCGGCAAGCCCAACCTGGGCGCCGTACTTTGATTTTACTGGCGTGCAGCTTACCTGGATGCTGGTGGGTTATGGTTTTGTCGCGGCGGTACTGCCGGTCTGGCTGCTGCTCGCGCCGCGTGATTACCTCTCTACCTTCCTGAAAATTGGTACGATTGTCGGTCTGGCGGTTGGGATTCTGATCATGCGTCCAACGCTGACTATGCCAGCGCTGACCAAATTTGTTGATGGTACAGGGCCGGTCTGGACAGGCGACCTGTTCCCGTTCCTGTTTATCACCATCGCCTGCGGCGCGGTATCCGGTTTCCATGCGCTCATCTCCTCCGGCACGACGCCGAAGATGTTGGCCAACGAAGGCCAGGCCTGCTTTATCGGCTACGGCGGGATGTTAATGGAATCTTTCGTCGCCATTATGGCGCTGGTCTCCGCCTGTATTATCGATCCGGGCGTTTACTTTGCGATGAATAGCCCGATGGCGGTACTGGCGCCAGCGGGGACAGCGGATGTCGTGGCTTCTGCTGCGCAGGTGGTCAGCAGTTGGGGTTTCGCTATCACGCCGGATACGTTACACCAGATTGCCAATGAAGTCGGCGAACAATCCATTATCTCCCGCGCAGGCGGTGCGCCAACGCTGGCGGTAGGGATGGCCTACATTTTACATGGCGCGTTGGGCGGCATGATGGATGTGGCGTTCTGGTATCACTTTGCCATTCTGTTTGAAGCGCTGTTTATTCTGACGGCGGTGGATGCGGGTACCCGTGCGGCGCGCTTTATGTTGCAGGATTTGTTGGGCGTAGTGTCGCCAGGGCTGAAACGTACCGATTCGCTGCCAGCGAACCTGCTTGCTACGGCATTGTGCGTGCTGGCGTGGGGGTATTTCCTCCATCAGGGCGTGGTCGATCCGTTGGGCGGTATTAACACCCTGTGGCCGCTGTTTGGCATCGCTAACCAGATGCTGGCGGGGATGGCGCTGATGCTTTGCGCCGTGGTACTGTTCAAAATGAAGCGTCAGCGTTATGCGTGGGTCGCGCTGGTGCCAACGGCCTGGCTGCTGATTTGTACGCTGACGGCGGGCTGGCAGAAAGCGTTTAGTCCGGATGCGAAAATCGGCTTCCTGGCCATTGCCAATAAGTTCCAGGCGATGATCGACAGCGGCAATATTCCGCCGCAGTACACCGAATCGCAGCTCGCGCAGTTGGTATTCAATAACCGTCTGGATGCCGGGCTAACCATCTTCTTTATGGTGGTGGTCGTGGTGCTGGCGGTCTTCTCTATTAAGACGGCGCTGGCCGCTCTGAAGATTGATAAACCGACGGCGAATGAAACGCCGTATGAGCCGATGCCGGAAAATGTGGATGAGATCGTGACGCAGGCGAAAGGCGCGCACTAATCTTTTTACATCAATAGCCCTCTCCAGAATAAGGAGAGGGCATTTGGATGACAGGTGACAACGATGTTCGATACGCTTTCGAAAGCCGGAAAATATCTGGGACAGGCCGCAAAAATGATGATTGGCGTGCCAGACTACGACAACTATGTGGAACATATGCGCATAACGCATCCGGATCAGACGCCGATGACCTATGAAGAATTTTTCCGCGAGCGGCAGGATGCGCGCTATGGTGGAAAAGGCGGCGCGCGTTGCTGCTGAGTGTTGCCAGGCCTGATAAGCGCAACGTCACCAGGCTATATTCTGAAAAATTCAACTTTTTCAAACGCCGCACGCAGGGTGTCAGGCGTTAACGTCACCGGTAAATAGTGGATGGATTCGACCGGGCGCAGGGTATGCGCGATTACCCTATCGATCTCGGCGGTGTTATGAATATCCACCTCCAGTTCGCTAAGTCGGGCCGGCAGATGAAATCGCCGGTACGCTGCAATCAATTGCGCCAGCACGTCATCTTGTCCCAGTAGCGCGCTTTGCACCAGAATGCCATAAGCCACTTTCGTTCCGTGCAGGAATTTTTCCGTTTGCGGCAGGACGGTCAGACCGTTGTGTACAGCATGGGCGGCGGCGACACGGGTATAGCGTTCCCCGAGGCCGCCGACCATACCACCGCCAGCGATAATCGCATCCACCACGTCGCAAAATGCCTGGGTCAGCCGACGCTGCTGTTTATCCGCTAATGCTTGTTCGCTGCTGGTCAGCAGGAGATCGCGAATAGCGCACGCGCTGTTAATGCCCAGTCTTACGGTCAAAGGCAACGTTTCAGGCTGCGGCGCAAGCACAACGGCTTCATACCATTTCGCCAGCGTATCGCCAATGCCAGCTAACAGATAGTCATCGGGCGCCTGCAGAATAATGCGCGGTTCGACCAGCACCAGAAAATTGGCATCATCAAAAATTTCGAACTGTAACGCCTGTCCCGCGTCGTTATACCAGACGGAAAGCGGTGTCCAGGCGGCGCAGGTCGCCGCGATGGTCGGGATAGCGACAAACGGCAGCGCCAGACGGCGGGCGAGCGCTTTGGCGGTATCGAGCAGCGCGCCGCCGCCGACGCCTATCACCACCTGACGATCGTCGTTGCAGGCGTGCGCCAGTTGGGCAACATGGCGTTCGCTACAATGGCCGGTAAACTGCAGATGTTTTGCGCCAGCACGTTCAAACGCTTCCGGCAGGTAAGGCCGGGCGGCGGCAATCGCGCGTTCGCCGAACACCCAAACGGCGTGGGAAAGCTGTTCCGGCGTGAAAAAGTCTGTCAGTCTTCCGAGGCTTCCAGCATGGGAAAAATAATTCGCCGGGCCGGTAACGACGCGGATTTCAGTGTGGTTCATGTTGTGTTGTCCTTAGGGTCTTCTCACCGTTGTTATTATATTTAGACATCTAAACGTCTTGATTGCCAAATACTAACACCCTGTGATAGTGTGTCAACAACCACATCACTGGCGGGTATGAAGATAATGAGAAATAACCCACTGATTCCAAAAAGCAAATTGCCCAATCTTGGCACCACGATTTTTACGCAAATGAGCGCGCTGGCGCAGAAACATCAGGCAATAAATTTATCGCAAGGCTTCCCTGATTTTGATGGTCCTCGTTATTTGCACGAGCGGTTGGCTTATCATGTCGCGCAGGGCGCGAATCAATATGCGCCGATGACGGGCGCGCAGGCGCTGCGGGAGGCCATTGCCGATAAAACGGCGGAAATATATGGTTATCGACCCGATGACGTCAGTGATATCACCGTCACGGCGGGCGCGACAGAAGCGCTGTATGCGGCGATTACCGCGCTGGTGCGGGCAGGGGATGAGGTTATCTGTTTCGATCCCAGTTACGACAGCTATGCCCCGGCCGTGGCGCTTTCCGGCGGCGTGTTAAAACGCATAGCGCTTACGCCGCCGCATTTTCGCGTCGACTGGCAGGCGTTTTCGGCGTTGCTTAGCGAGCGCACGCGGCTGGTGATCCTCAATACGCCGCATAATCCCACCGCTACCGTCTGGCGTCAGGCGGATATCGAGGCGCTGTGGCAGGCTATCGGCGAGCGGGAAATTTATGTGTTAAGCGATGAAGTGTACGAACATATTTGTTTTGCCGTCGAAGGTCATGCCAGCGTATTGGCGCACCCTCAGTTACGAGAGCGGGCGGTTGCCGTTTCATCGTTTGGTAAAACCTTTCATATGACAGGATGGAAGATTGGTTACTGCGTTGCGCCTGCGGCCATTAGCGCCGAAATACGCAAAGTTCACCAGTACCTGACGTTTTGCGTCAATACGCCGGCGCAACTGGCGCTGGCGGATATGCTGCGCGCCGCGCCGGAACACTATCGCGCGTTACCCGATTTTTACCGGAAAAAACGCGATGTGCTGGTTAACGCGCTGGCGCAAAGCCGATTAAAAGTGCTGCCCTGTGAAGGTACCTATTTTCTTTTAATCGATTACAGCGCAGTGTCGACGCTAAATGACGTTGAGTTTTGTCAGTGGCTAACCGAAGAAGTCGGCGTCGCCGCTATTCCGCTCTCTGTCTTTTGCGCCGCCCCTTTCCCGCATCAGCTTATACGTTTATGTTTCGCTAAACAGGAATCAACGCTGCTGGCCGCCGCAGAGCGCCTGTGTAAACTGTAGTTATTTAACCGTCCACGCTCTGGAGAATCGACGGTCTGCAAAAAGCTCCTGCAGGCCGTTGATCTGTTTCAGGCGCAGGACTTCATCGGCGTCCATACCTAACTCCTGGCCGATTTTGCTTTCGTCCCAGCCTAGCAGAGAAAGTTCGCGCACGATTTCTGACATGGCGTGGATCTGGTGGCGTCCGCGCGCGCGGTTATGCCGAATGGTTGCCGCCATGCGTTCGTGACGTTCTCTGTCCAGACACGTTATCGGCAGGTAGCCTTTCAGACGCCTTTTCAGGACCGTTTTTCCTTTGCCCAGCTCATGACGGTGAAAACCGTCCACAATCTCGTACTCCTCCGCATCGGCCTTTACCACCACTATCGGCTGAGTAAACCCATCTTGTTCAATCGATTTAAGCAGCAGTTTTTTCTCCGGCGGCGCAACGTTATTCGGGTTGTAGTCATTAGGCGAAATATGATCGTTTTTCACCCACAGGACACAATCGACAGGCTCATCGCGAAAAGGACTAACGTTATGTATCGCCATTCTAAATTCATTAATGGCGGCGATTCTCTCTTCTTCAGGCAGTTCAGAGAGAAAGTGAGTTATTTCGGTTGTGAGTCGGTGTTGCATAAGATCCCCCATTCCTGGCGTTTAGCTTTCATACGTTCGTTATAACGCTGGTAATTCTTAGGTTTTGTCGGACTGAATGACAGCGCCCGGCACCAGTAATCATTGTTCAGTAAAACTTTGCAGATCCGTCGCCACGACGGAATATCGCGCGATCCGATATCGCCCTGCTGCGTCTGTGGGATGGTGTTCATGCCTTTTTTCTTATACCACTGCAAATAAACGGCGATTTTATTACGGTAATGTTCAGCAGTGACTTCAGGCATACTGTGTAGCAGGAGCAGCGCGTACTCTTCCCAGTTAAGGTGATCGGGTTTTAAAATTTTCCGGTGGCCATAAAAATGGTTGTCTTGTCCGGCGTAGATACCTCCACTGAGTACGCCGCTGACTCTGGCGCACATGGCCGCCCAGCGCTCAGGTTCGATAACGTGATACAGCCATAACCCCTGTCGTTGTTCCGGGCCGAACGGTTCGCAAATACGCATGTAACGGGGCGGTACGCCAGCCTGATACATCAAATTATACAAAGGGTTACAGGGTTTACCTGTTTTGGCGAACCAGGTCCAGATATCTGCGGTTTTCCAGTCATAGATGGGGTAGATATACCAGGTGTGACCCTTAGGGGCTAACGTGGTCCAGGGCTTATCGTCGGCAAAGCGCAGCTTATGCGAGTTAGCGATAGCGGCAAATCGGTTATAGGATTCGTCGGAACGAATACCGACCAGCATAGCGGCAGGACGCTTTTCTGAAAACCAGTCGGCAAAATCGCGAACGAACTGTTCAAAGGTCATGCCGTGTTGATAAAAGGAAAAAAAGGCCGGATCGGTAATCGCATCTTCTGGCGGTTGTCGTACCCAGTCGGCACCCGGCTGCCAACACTGCCACTCCGGCTGGTATTGTGAAAGGGAATTTTGTGTGGTTAAGGGTAATGCGACCCAATAAAAACGCTCGATAACGTCCGCGTAGTATTCACGTAATGATTCAATATAGGCGATGGTACAGGAGAATTGCGCTTCCCAGTCAATGAAGAGAACGTGGATCTTTTTATTCATTTTGCGCGCCAACGTTGCCGTCAGGTGCAGCATAAGTCCTGAATCTTTACCACCGGAAAATGAGACGCAGACCCGGGGTAAGGTTTCCAGGGTCCACATTATACGCTCTTGAGCCGCTTCCAGAACATTTTGCTCAAGCGGAACTTTATAAACCGACATCTCTGGATAGTCTCCGATGTGTTAACTACAGTATATTCGAAATAATTAACATAAAGGATAAGCAGATTAGATGAACTTGCAATGCTTTATTATATTTACTAAATAAATGCATTCTATAAATATATAGATTGAATTTATGTTAATGCCCGTTACCTGACCTTTTTATTCATGCTTTTTTGTAATGTACTCAATGAGCTCAGTAAATCCGCTATTATTCATCGAAGCTCTATTATACATAAGATAGAGTTGTACAGGAGCAATGGTAAAAGGTATGGAGACTTTTTTAAGTTTGATAGTGGATGAGTAATAGTCAACAAGTGATTGTGGTAAAAAACCAATAAGCTCCGTGGCGCTGATGGCGTTGGCGATGGTTATCAGCGATTTGCTTCTGAAACCAATTATTCTTTCCCCCAGCATATCATGGATAACTGAATGATGATCTTTTATATCGTTTTTCCGGGCGACGAATTGCGTAAATGACTCTTGTAGAATTTCGTCGATAGTTGCGGTTTCACCTAGCCGGGGATGGTTTTCACTGCAAGCCAGGATACATTCCACCTTATTAAAGTGAGTACAAACAATAGAACGATTATTGAGTGGGGCCATTGAAACCACAATATCTGCTTTGCGGTAGGCAAGAAGATCTTCAGGCTGTTCGTCAGTGGTCAAAATGTCGTGATGTTCAATTTCAACCTGTGAATCTTTGCGAATATATTCAACTAATTTCATCACATATTGGGTGATCAGCAGCTGTGGGCTATAGATAATAAACTTTTTCTTCAGACTGGACTGATTCATTATATTAATAGTTTGTTCCAGACTGTTAAGGTTATTTTCTAAATGATAATGTAAATTAATGCCTGTTACGGTAGGCGTAATTCCTTTACCTGAACGAATAAATAAAGGGTCATTGAATTGCGTGCGCAGGCGTTGCAATGACTGGCTTACGGCAGAAGGTGTAATATAGAGAGTTTCTGCCGCTTTGCTAATGCTTAAATGTTGATAAATACATTCAAATATAACCAACAAGTTAAGATCAAATTTTTTAAGGTCGTAAAGGTTAGCCATAGTATCTTCCAGGCATAATCATGGTATCTTCCATGATTATGACTTAATCTCAATAATTTACCAGAATTATGTTTATTAAACTTAATGTAGAGTTTATTTAAACTAAAATACCACAGTTATGAATATTTTAGCGAGTAAATAATCACAGTAAAGACGAACATAACTTACACTTTTATAATCACGCCGTTAGTCTAAAAAAGCTGTGCTGGATGATATGCTGGTCTGGCGTCGCGTTAATGCCAGGAGGAGGTTGGCCCGACAAACGCAGCGCTATCGGGCGTGGTACGGTTAAGCTTCTGCCTTGCTAATTTCTGCGTTAAGGCTGCCCCATCATGGCGTCCAGTTGCGCTTTTTCCGGTAAACCCACAACCTGTTGCAACGTCTTATCTTTATTCATGTAATAAATTGCTGGCGTCGCGTTAGCGCCAAGATCGTCCATTAACTGCTGATTCTGATTAATGACTTTCATCTGCGCCGGGGGGATGGACGCCGGAACCTCCAGCTTCATCTTTCCTGCGGAGGCTTCATAGTCATGCCATGTTTTCGCCGGGTTTTTCGCGCCTAAAATCGCTGCGGCTGTGGCCGGGCTTTCCGGTTTAATCACGCCGACCAGTAACGTACGTAATTGTACCTTGCCGGATTCGACCCACGGGCGAGCTTGCTGCCAAAACTGCTTACAATAGGGGCAGAAAGGGTCGGCGAAGACATACAGCACCACCGGCGCGTCTTTTTTACCGTCGAGTATCCATGACGCCTTTTCCATTTTCTGCCACATTTCTCGTCCGGCCGGCGCATAGATCTCTTTTTCTATCAGGGCGTTGCTAAGATTTTCACCTTTTTCATTATACATATAGCCGGAAATCGCGTGTTTGCCGTCCGGCGTCAGGTAAATCGTGACGCCCATATCCTGATACTTTCCGAGATAGCCCTTCATGCCCCCCGGCGCCTCGAAGGATTTCAGGATTGTTATGCCCTGTTTTTCAATGGCTTTAACCGGCGCAGGCAGTTCTTCCGCGTGGGCGAGAATGGGCAGCATAGCAAGCAGCAATGTACGTTTAATCATATTTTTTCCTTTTAAGATCAAAGCGAAAAGAATATTAATGATGATGCCTATCACAGACATAGGTAAGAGCTGGCGTGCCGGGATTGCCCTTTCTATGCTGGGGTGATGTAATCCTTTTCGCTGTTACAGCCTTTGTTAAGGTAATGTAGAGCGCAACACTTAGCCAGCATATACGCTATGGATTTCGAGTTGCAGACAATACGTCTGTAATTTGCAAGACGAGTCGTACTGGCTCTGAAGTTACCTACGGGTAGTTCAGGTAATGGGGCCGCCTGTCAGGCGGCCTTTTTACTTTAGATGGCTGACAGGGCGCAGTGTTCACAATGTCGCCCGAATCGGGTTGTTAGTTAACGCTTATTGATTTGATAATGGAAACGCATTAGCCGAATCAGCAAAATTTCGTTAACTTACTCCTCAACGAAAACACGGAGGAAGTATAGATGTCCTTAATTAACACCAAAATCAAACCTTTCAAAAACCAGGCGTTCAAAAACGGTGATTTCATTGAAGTCACCGAGAAAGATACCGAAGGCCGCTGGAGCGTCTTCTTCTTCTACCCGGCCGATTTTACCTTTGTTTGCCCGACTGAACTGGGTGACGTTGCCGACCATTACGAAGAACTGCAGAAGCTGGGCGTAGACGTTTATTCCGTCTCAACCGATACTCACTTCACGCACAAAGCATGGCACAGCAGCTCTGAAACTATCGCAAAAATCAAATATGCGATGATCGGCGACCCGACTGGCGCCCTGACCCGTAACTTCGACAACATGCGTGAAGATGAAGGTCTGGCAGACCGTGCGACCTTTGTTGTTGACCCGCAGGGTATCATCCAGGCGATCGAAGTTACCGCTGAAGGTATCGGCCGTGACGCGTCTGACCTGCTGCGTAAAATTAAAGCAGCACAGTATGTTGCCGCTCACCCAGGCGAAGTATGCCCGGCGAAATGGAAAGAAGGTGAAGCGACTCTGGCTCCATCTTTAGACCTGGTCGGTAAAATTTAAATTTCCGTCGTCTTTCACGCCATAGCTGCGTTGGCGTCGCCTGCTCACCCCGGTCACTTACTTCAGTAAGCTCCCGGGGATTCTCAGGCTAGCCGCCTTACTCTGACGTGAAATACTTTGGAAATTGTTTCAGTCATGGGCGCACCCGCGCCCATTTCATTTCAGCACCATGACGCAAGTTGTATTAATGCAGTCCCGCGAAGTCGGCTTGCATGATGATGTTTTCAGAGAGGGAAGAAGAATGCTCGACACAAATATGAAAACCCAGCTCAGGGCTTACCTTGAGAAACTGACCAAACCTGTTGAGCTGATTGCCACGCTGGATGACAGCGCTAAATCGGCGGAAATCAAGGAACTGCTGGCTGAAATCGCCGAGCTGTCCGACAAAGTCACATTTAAAGAAGACAATACTCTGCCGGTGCGCAAGCCGTCTTTCCTGATTACGAATCCAGGTTCTCAGCAGGGGCCGCGCTTTGCCGGTTCTCCGCTGGGCCACGAATTTACCTCGCTGGTTTTGGCGCTGCTGTGGACCGGCGGTCATCCGTCAAAAGAAGCGCAGTCGCTGCTGGAGCAGATTCGCGATATTGATGGCGATTTTGAATTCGAAACTTATTATTCACTCTCCTGCCATAACTGCCCGGATGTCGTGCAGGCGCTGAACCTGATGGCGGTGCTGAACCCGCGTATTAAACATACGGCAATTGATGGCGGCACCTTCCAGAACGAAATTACCGAACGTAACGTGATGGGCGTTCCGGCGGTGTTTGTCAACGGTAAAGAGTTCGGCCAGGGACGTATGACTCTGACCGAGATTGTCGCTAAAGTGGATACTGGCGCAGAAAAACGTGCGGCGGAAGCGCTGAACAAACGCGATGCGTATGACGTGCTGATTGTCGGCTCCGGCCCGGCGGGCGCGGCGGCGGCGGTCTACTCGGCGCGCAAAGGTATCCGTACCGGTCTGATGGGCGAGCGCTTCGGCGGTCAGGTGCTGGATACCGTGGATATCGAAAACTATATCTCGGTGCCGAAAACCGAAGGCCAGAAACTGGCGGGCGCGCTGAAAGCGCATGTCAGCGATTACGACGTTGACGTTATCGACAGCCAGAGCGCAAGTAAACTGGTTCCGGCCGCGACAGAAGGTGGCCTGCATCAGATTGAAACGGCGTCCGGCGCAGTCTTGAAAGCGCGCAGTATCATCATCGCCACCGGCGCGAAATGGCGCAATATGAATGTGCCGGGCGAGGATCAGTATCGCACCAAAGGCGTCACCTATTGTCCGCACTGCGACGGTCCGCTATTTAAAGGGAAGCGTGTGGCGGTCATCGGCGGCGGCAACTCCGGCGTTGAGGCGGCTATCGATCTGGCAGGTATTGTAGAACACGTTACGTTGCTGGAGTTCGCGCCGGAGATGAAGGCGGATCAGGTGCTACAGGACAAAGTGCGTAGCCTGAAAAATGTCGATATCATTTTGAATGCGCAAACGACAGAAGTGAAGGGCGACGGTTCGAAAGTGGTGGGGCTGGAGTATCGTGACCGTGTCAGCGGCGATATTCATAGCGTCGCGCTGGCAGGGATTTTTGTGCAGATTGGTCTGTTGCCGAATACCCACTGGCTGGAAGGCGTGCTTGAGCGTAACCGCATGGGCGAGATCATTATTGACGCCAAATGTGAAACCAGTGTTAAGGGCGTCTTCGCCGCAGGCGATTGTACCACCGTTCCTTACAAACAGATTATCATCGCCACAGGCGAAGGGGCGAAAGCCTCGTTGAGCGCCTTTGATTATCTGATTCGCACCAAAATCGCATAAAAAGAAGTAAGCACACCTGCAAGGTCAGTTAACTGGCCATCGTAAATGGCCCGATAGTGTAAGCTATTCGGGCCTGCGCTGTTTATGCCTGGGGCACGCCGCCAGCTAAAACACATTCTTCATTATCAATACTCTGAAACCGTCTGTTAATAACAGACGGTTTTTTATTTCAACGGTCTTCTGTTTTTAAACTTTGAAACAATAAAAACCTCTTCTACGGATTTAACGGGAATTTTTCTGTTTTTTTATCAAAGAAAGATTAAGCGCTTCCGTTAACATGCCCATTCTTTTTTCTTGATTTATATTGCATTTGTATGTGAGGTTATTTATTCATGGATTCAATCTATGAATCACTGACGGAATTAGAAAAAACAGGGCTTACATTGCGTGATTTTTTTAATTCTCATGATAGTCGTTCACTGAAATCTGCCTACGTGAGATTAAATCCCACTGCTGCGGTAAACCTTACCGATCGGGCGTGGCTGGAGGCGGAGTATGACTTTAATGCGCTATTCGTTGGTCCTGGCAAGCTGCTGGCTGCGCCTTTCGCTTCAGTGTATCTGGAAGACGATGCGCTGGTGATGGGAAAGGCGACGCTGGAGATACGGGAGTTTATGGCAGCGTTGGGATTATCGGTTAATCAGGAGAGCAATATTCCTGACGATCATATTTCCTGCGTGCTGGAATTGACCACACTATTACTGGCTAACACTCGGCAAACGTCACCATACCGATCTACTCTCACTCAATATATCAATAATTATTTAACAAAGTGGGTGCCATTATATATCGAAAAAATAAAAACTCATGCACAAACGGCCACGTTATATACGGTGGCGGACATCTTATTTTATTGGCTTGATGAATTAAAACGAGAGTATCAATATGAGTAATGAGACGGGACATCTGAACAGACGTTCTTTTTTAAAGGGGATAGTGGCACTGGGCGCCGTTGCGGCTTTACCCGGAGGATTACTGACCTCCCGATGCGCGCTTGCGCAGCCGCCTGTTCCCTTTAACCCTAAAACGTACAAAATTTATCGTAACGCGTGTCCGCGTAACTGCTATGACACCTGTAGCCTCAAGACATGGGTAAAGGACGGGGTCATTACTTTCGTGGAAGGCGCGCCGGAATCAACATTTACTCACGGTACCCCTTGCGTCAAAGGGTTAAGCTATCCGCGCCGGGTTTATAGCCCCGATCGTATTAAATATCCCATGGCGCAGGACGTTCGCGGTAGCGGCAACTGGCGTCGCATCTCATGGGAAGAGGCGATGCAGCGCATTGCCGCCAGGATGCTGGAGATTAAGAAAAAAGACGGTTCTATGCTCGGTCTGGCGCTGACCAAATATTCCGGTAAGTTTGGCGTGCTGAACTATGCCGTTGAAGGGATGATGTCCTCGCTTGGCTATACCACCCGTTTTGCCGGTACGCCGTGCTGGCCTGCCGGTATCGACGCGCAAAACTACGACATGGGCGACATGTGGTGTAACGACCCGGAAGATATGGTGAAAGCGAAATACATCATTATCTGGGGCGCCAACCCAGCCTGGTGCTCAATGCACAGCATGAAGTACATCTATCAGGCGCGCGAGAAAGGGGCGAAGGTCGTCGTTATCGATCCGCTGCTGTCGCAGACTGCCGCCAAAGCCGATCTCTACCTGCGCGTGCGGCCTGGCTCAGACGGCGCGCTGGCGCTGGGAATGGCGCGTCATCTGGTGGATAAAGGCCTGGTGGATCAGAATTTTGTCAACAACGATGCTCACGGCTATCCGGAATTTGAAGCCTATCTGCGTAACCATGTGACCGTGGAGTGGGCAGCAGAAATCTGCGGCCTGTCTGCGGATGTCATTCGCCAGCTGGCAGAAGAGTTTACGGCGGTTAAGCCGGCCACGGTCTGGATTGGTTACGGGATGCAGCGTCATGTCAACGGCGGCGCCAACGTTCGCGCTATCGATGCCTTTGTCGCTATGTCCGGCAACATCGGTGTCGAAGGCGGCGGCGCGCGTTATGGCCATCTGCATACCTGGGGCTTTAACTATAACGCCATGCTGCAGAAGCCGCCGGAGGGCGCTATTGGCATACCGGGAGCGGCGGGCACCACCAGTGAATTCGGGGCTGCCGCTGGCAGCGACGCCGTGCAGTACTCCGATCGCTCCCTGAATATTAACCAGACGGCGCAGGGGATTCTGGAGGCCAACGATCCGCCGGTTCGTATGCTGTGGGTCGCCTGTAAAAACCCGTTTGCCCAGGATTTCGATCGCAGCAAGATGAAGAAAGCGTTTGAAAAACTGGAAATGGTGGTCTGCGCCGATCAGTTCTTCAACGAAACGGTGCAACACGCTGATATCGTGCTGCCCGTTACCACCGCGTTTGAAGAGTGGAACGTGGATGCTTCTTACTGGCACTACTGGCTTTCCATTAATCAGCCGGCGATTAAGCCGATGTATGAAGCAAAATGCGATCTCGAAATCGCTACCATGCTGTCGCGCACCATTAATAAGATGGCGCCGGGTTCCTGTACCTTCCCGCAAGAGTTCGATCACAAGCGCTGGCTGGATCAGGAGTTCAACGACGGTATGGCGAAAATGTTCGGCATCTCTTCCTGGGACGATCTGCTGGACGGGCCGAAAAAAGCGATCCTGCCAAGCTCTGCCGCCTGGTATGACCGCAAGTTCAAAACGCCGTCAGGCAAGTATGAATTTAAATCTGAACTGGCGGAGAAAAACGGCCACACCGCGCTGCCGGAATACAAACCGGAAGCCGAGAGCAAACTGCCGTTCCATCTGTTTACGCCGCACGTGCAGTTTGGCCTGCACTCGCAGTTTATCAACCTGGACTGGATGCAGGTGTTCTACCCGGAACCGTTCGTTTATATCCATCCTTCTTCCGCACAGAAAAAAGGCATCAGCGAGAACGATCTGGTCAAAGTTTTCAATGGCACCGGTGAAGTTGAGCTGCGGGCAAAAGTCACCACCAACGTGCCGGAAGATTTTCTGGTGATGTATGAAGCCTGGTTCCCGAAACGGCAGTACAACGTGCAAAACGTCGTGGCTGATACGCCTGCTGATATGGGGCTGATGAAAACTGGCGCGCCGGGCGCCGCTATCCACAGTCAGTTTGCTGACGTTGTATTGATCGGTAAAGGGGAGTCCGTAGCATGAGACGTGCGTTTTTAGTGAATAGCGATAAGTGCATCGGCTGCCGCGGCTGTGCTATGGCGTGTAAAAGCTTTAACCAACTGGAGCCGGATCGCTTCTGGCGCTACGTTTATCCGTTGGATAAAGACATCTATCCACATGAAGAGCGGGCGTTTTACTCGCTGGCCTGTAACCACTGCGAACATCCGGCCTGCGTCGCCGCCTGTCCGGTCGAAGCCTATACCAAACGTGAAGATGGCGTGGTGGTGCATAACCCTGAGCGCTGCATCGGCTGTAAAAACTGTATTCGTAACTGTCCTTATGGCGCGCCGCGTTTTAATGAAGAGACGCGTAAAGCGGAAAAATGCAGTATGTGCTACGAGCGTCTTGATATCGGTATGAATCCGGCGTGCGTGAACGCCTGTCCGGTGGGCGCCTTGTCGATTATCGATTTGGATGTCGATCCTGTGCCCGATAATGCGGTGCAGTATCCGCCAGGGTTCCCGCATATGCCACAGCTCAATCCAGGAACGCGCTTTATTCTGGCGCGCCAGCCTAAGCAGCCGGAGGACAAGTAATGGAAAAATATGAACTGCCGCTGGTGTTTTTTACGGTATTAAGCCAGATGTCTGTCGGTATGGCTTTGGTACTGACATGGCGTACGCTGCGTGGTGAAGTGGAAGGCCAGCGTTTCTATTGGTTGGTCACTGGGCTGGTGCTGGCACTGGCGTCTATTGCCGCGATTCTGCATCTGGCGCATCCCGATCGCGCTTATAATGCGCTGATTAACCTGCGACATGCCTGGTTAAGTCGGGAAATTCTTGGTGCTACGTTGTTTGGCGCAGCGGTCGGCGTAACGTTCCTGGCAAAGGGACATAAAGCGATGACTCTTATCGCCTCCGTGTTCGGCGTGTTACTGGTGGCGGTGCAGGGGATGACCTACGCCGCGCCAGCGATGGTGGCTATCGCTAATGGATTTACCATGCTGTTATTTTTTATTACGGTATGGGTCATGGGTTGCGCGGCGATTCCGCTGTTAAAACTCAGGCCTGCCGTTCCTGCGTTACGCCAGGGAATTGTGGTGTGTATCGCGGTACTTATCGCGGCGCCGCTGGTGTGGTTAAGCGGGGGAACGATAATGCAGATGACGGCGCATTCATGGCTGGCTTCACCGTTTTATCTGGCAAGCCTGGTTTGCCTTGCGCTCGCTTTTGTCGCCAGCCGTCACGGTGATTCGCGCCCGAAACTCCTGTTCGTCTTGTTATTCGTTGGCGTATTTCTGAGTCGGCTGGTCTTTTTTGGCGACACGGTGAGTACTATTGTGAATATCGGGCATTTGTACTAACGATGATGCAATAAAAAGCCCTGCCAGGCGCGACCTGGCAGGGCGTGTCAGTTTTTAGCCACCAGAGTTAACGCACAACCAATACCGGCAGCGTCGCATGGCGCACCACGCTTGAGGCGTTAGACCCCAACAGGTGTGTCGTGATGGACGGATTACGCGAACCGATTACCACGACATCCGCATCCAGTTCTTCGCCCATCTCATTGACGACATCGCGCACGCTACCAAAGCGAACATGTGTTTTAATTCGTGAAGGATCGATACTGAAGTGTCCCACCATCGTTTGCAGACGCGTTTCCGCCTCATGCTGTAAATGTTCTTCAAAGCGACGCACGTCGGCGGCAAAGCGGTGCAGACTCATGCTCGCGGACCCAGGCAGTACATGCAACAGATGAATGACGCCATCCTGTTGCGCCAGAAACTCAGCGTGGCGAATAGCTTTATCGCTAAGTTCCATTTCAAAAACATCAACCGGCATAATGATTGTCTTATACATACCCGTTACTCCCTGTTAATCAATACTGAATTTATTCAAGCATATAATAATGTTTCTTTCTGCTATTTGTCTGGCAATTTTAAATATTGCGACAACCTGGCGCTAAAAAATCGTGTATTTTCCAGGAAAAATCCTAAAGCCGCCTGTTTTGCCGGCAGTCTCTCCGGGATAGCTACCCTTTTATAGTCGAACGCAACATTCACCGTTACCCCGGAGGCTGCATGAAAGCATTGACGTATCACGGTCCACATCACGTAAAGGTTGAAAACGTACCCGATCCCGGCATTGAGCAGCCTGACGATATCATTTTGCGTGTTACCGCCACCGCGATTTGCGGATCTGATTTGCATCTCTATCGCGGCAAGATCCCACAGGTAAAACATGGCGATATTTTCGGCCATGAGTTTATGGGCGAGGTGGTGGAAACCGGACATGATGTAAAGAATATTCGGAAAGGGGATCGGGTCGTTATCCCGTTTGTCATTGCCTGTGGTGACTGCTTTTTCTGTCGGCTACAGCAGTATTCAGCGTGTGAAAACACTAACGACGGACACGGCGCGGCGATGAATAAAAAACAGATCCCGCCACCGGCGGCGCTGTTTGGGTATAGCCATCTGTATGGCGGCGTTCCCGGCGGACAGGCCGAATATGTTCGCGTGCCAAAAGGTAATGTCGGTCCATTTAAGGTGCCGCCGCTGTTATCTGACGATAAGGCGCTGTTTCTTTCTGATATTTTGCCTACCGCCTGGCAGGCGGCAAAAAATGCCCAGATTCAGCAAGGTTCCAGCGTGGCGGTTTTTGGCGCAGGGCCGGTAGGATTACTGACTATCGCCTGTGCGCGCCTGCTGGGCGCGGAGCAGATCTTCGTCGTTGATCACCACGCCTGGCGCTTGCGTTTCGCCGAAGAACGTTATGGCGCGATACCGATCAACTTCGATGATGAGAACGATCCGGCGGAAAAAATCATCGAGCAGACGGCAGGACACCGCGGCGTGGACGCGGTAATTGATGCCGTAGGCTTTGAAGCGAAAGGCAGTTTGACGGAGACGGTGCTGACGAACCTTAAACTGGAAGGCAGTAGCGGCAAAGCGCTGCGACAATGTATCGCGGCGGTCAGACGCGGCGGCGTGGTCAGCGTACCCGGCGTGTATGCCGGTTTTATTCACGGCTTTTTATTCGGCGACGCCTTTGATAAGGGGCTAACTTTTAAAATGGGTCAAACCCATGTTCACGCGTGGCTGGGGGAGTTATTACCGCTTATTGAAAAAGGGTTGCTGAAGCCGGAGGAGATTGTCACGCACTATATGCCGTTTGAAGAGGCGGCGCGCGGCTACGAAATTTTCGAAAAACGCGAAGAAGAGTGCCGAAAGGTTATCCTGGTGCCGGGAGCGACGTCGGCACAAGCGGCGCAGAAACAGGCGACGGGAGTAATCAACCCGATGCCAGGCGGCGTTGTCTGAAACAGGCAGAAATGAAAGGGCTAACGGAAAGAGGATGCGTAGGCATCCTCTGTGTAAACGCATTAACGCTTATGCAGATGGGGTTTAACGCAGGAAGTCGCCCGCGGCTTCAGGCTGATATTCGAGTTCCAGCACTTCGAGATGGGTGGAGGCGCCGCCCGGCAGTTCCCAGTGAATAGTGTCGCCGACGCGCAGTCCCAGCAACGCCGCGCCGACGGGCGCCATTACCGAAAGCTGGGTACTGCTGTCCGTCATATTGGCGGGGTACACCAGCGTCCGCACGCGTGTTTCACCATCGCTCAAATTGCGGAATTTAACGCGGCTGTTCATGGTGACGACATCGTTCGGCATCTCTTGTGGCGAACACATTTGCGCGCGATCCAGTTCGGCGTTGAGCGCGTCGGCAATCGGCAGATCCGCATACGCAGGCTGTTCCAGAAGACGATCAATACGTTCGGCGTCAAGGTCGTTAATGATAATAGTGGGTCTGGACATTTCTTACTCCATGTCATCGATACTGCGAGTAGTGCAGGTAAATGGTCCCAAAAGAAAACCCTCACCGTCTGGCGGCGAGGGTTTAACTCTCATGATGATACTGAGACTTCCCCCGTCTTTGAAGTGATTTAGTTCACATTCGGGTAAATCCTCAAACGTCATAGCCTTGAGTGAATTTTAGTCTACATTCGGGCGTGTTCTCAAATGTGGCTACGGTTTTAAACCTCTGCTTCGTCAATAACCGGCTTTATCGATAATAAACTGTTTCCCGCAGTTGCCGGGATGCGGCTGCGGCTGAAATGAGGCAGAGGAGAGCGGGGCGTTAATCATCGACGCCTTTAGTGAAAACTGAATCTCTGTTAAATAGGCGGGATTGCCATGGCAGTTTACTTTAACGGCTTTGACATTATCCTGGCCCCACATTTGTGCGACGACGCTATCAAACTCAGCGCGGCTAACGGTCTTGCCGTAATTATCCGCCAGAAACTGCCCCAGCGCGCTGTCTTTTATCGCCTTATCCAGCCGTATCATGGTGCCGAAATAGGCATTGGGATCAAACCCGAAACAGGCGCCATGTTTGGCATATTCGTAGCGCTCCAGACAGGAATTCCCCCCCGCGCCGGGCATCACTTCCTTAAGCGCTGCCGCGATGTCAGGCGAAAGTCCGGGGGCGGGGGCGGAGCATTTCCGGCTGGCCTTGACTTCAGGCAGATTCGGGATTGGCCGCGTCGCACAACCAAAGCGCTGCCAGCGTCTCTGGTCAACGCCGCGTGCGGCGATAGATTTGGGTAATCCAGGCCACAGGCCGTGGACGGTCAGAAAGTCTGCTTTGTTGGCTGGCTCTTTTTGCAGACGGCACTCATCGGGCTCCCGATGGCGGCGTTCATGCTGGCTTTGACAAAAACCGGTTTGCCAGGAAAGCGCCAGCACATAGTCAGTGAAATCACCGTACTGTTGCGCCTGAAGTTCGTCGGCGTTGGCGGCAAAAATCGGGGTTAAGAGGGCAGCCAGCAGCGGACTGTAATGCCATATTGTGTTCATGATGAATTCGATAATTTATACACATTATGAATGTTACCCATTTAATCATAAAAAATGCCGCTCAGGTGAACCTGAACGGCATCATTTTTAACCTACGTTGGCGTAATGTTTAATTCCACATTGCCAGAATCGGCCAGCCCACCAGCAACAGCATCGCGATATAGATAACGCCAAAGATTGCGCCAAGCCGCCAGTAGTCTTTGGATTTCACGTAACCGCAGCCGTAGATAATCACACCAGGGCCGGTGGCATACGGCGTCAGACAGCCCATGATACCGATAGACAGCACCAGCAGAATACACAGTTGTTCCATCGGAACGCCCGGAATGCCTTTACCCACCGCCAGAATAACCGGCAGCATGGTCGCGGTGTGAGCGGAAAGACTGGCGAACAGATAGTGCGCGAAATAGAACACCAGTACCAGTACAATGACGGTTGCATCCGGCGAGAAACCTTCCAGATGCGTACTCATGGTATTGGCGAACCAGTCAATAAAGCCGGAGCGGGTTAAGCCATTGGCCATGACCACCAGCGTAGCGAGGTTCACCAGGGTGTTCCAGGCGCTGTTGTAGCGCGTAATGTCTTTCCACGGCACAACATGCAACGCCAGCATCAGCGAGACGGCCAGCAGACCCACGGCAGTGGCGTTGATGATTTTTCCACCAAAAACCCACAATCCTAAGCTAAGCAGCACCAGGCCAATCAGCGTCCACTCTTTGCGGGACAGACGCCCCATGTTTTTTAACTCGCCGCCAGCCCAGGCTGCGACTTCCGCACTGTGGGTCACTTCGGGTTTATAAAGCACATAGGAGAGCCACGGCGCAACGATCAGTAAAATAATCCCTACCGGCAGAAAGCTGAGAAACCACTGCAGCCAGCTAATCTGGACGCCGGCGATCTTGCTGACGAACTCCAGACCTAACACGTTTGGCGCCGCGCCAGTGACAAACATCGAAGAGCTCAGGCTGGTACTGATCACCATCATCCACATCAAATAACCGCCGATGCGGCGTGCGGAAGGATCGTTTGGAAACGATTTAAACAGCGGCGGCAGGTTCTTGATGACCGGGAAGACAGTCCCGCCGGTACGAGCCGTATTGGAGGGAGTAAATGGCGCCAGCAAAATATCGATAATGACAATCGCATAGCCGAGCGTCAGCGTGCGTTTACCCATGAATTTTACCAAAAACAGCGCAATGCGGCGCCCCAGCCCGGTCACTTCGTAGCCCAGCGCGAAAATAAACGCGCCGAAAACCAGCCAGACCGTGGTGCTGGAGAAACCGGCAAGCCCCCATTTCAGCGCCTGTTTACTGGCGTTAAACGCCGGATCGGCCAGTTCTGAAGCGTCAAATAGCAGGTAATTGCTGCCGATAACGCAAATGGTTACGGCGATAAAACTGATCGCTGTCGCCGGGATCGGCTCCAGGATCATACCGACAATCATCGCGACGAAAACCGCAAAATAGTGCCAGGCCTGCGGCGGCATACCATCTGGAACAGGAATTAGCAACATGACGCCCATCACCACTAATGGGGCCAACAACTTCCATATATTATCTTTGGATAAAGACATAAATGACTCTCCGGAAAGGATATTTTCTATAATTGTGTTAATGATTAACTTGCGAAATTTGCGCTAAAAACCAGGTCACGATCAGCAGATCGGCGCTACCGCCTGGGCTGAGATTGCGTTCAATGCATTGCTGATCGAACCGGTGGAGATAAACGAGATCGTCAGGCGTCCGTATGCCGCCCTGATGTAATAAGAAAGCCGCCTGCTGCTGTAACCAGCGCAGACCGTCCGCCCCGCCGCGCGACGCGACGTTGGTATCGCCGTTAAGCGACATCAGCAGCAGTAAGGTATCAAGCAGCGCCAGTTCGGGATCGCGCCCCTGCGCCAGCAATGCGCGGTAGTGCGGCAACGCGTGGCGGATGACCAGCGGATAGCCTGCTTCCGCTTCGCCGCGCGCGCCGGTTAATCCCAGTTGCTGATACAACCGCTGACCTGCGGTGAGCTGTAGGTTGTTCTGGCGCAGTTCGCGCGTGGTCAGGCCGCGGCAAAAATCGGCGGCGGTAGCGCAGAGTGTTTCTGCGGCGATCGGCTGGCGTAGCTGATACAGGCGGCCAATGGCGGCGCACAGTAACCCCAGCGAGAAAATGCTGCCTTTATGGGTATTGACGCCCGCCGTTGCGCGAAACATCGCTGCTTCACAGGCCATCCCCAATGGACGCAGGCCCGCCAGAACTGACTCTGGCGGCAGGCGCGTGCAGCTGGCGCCATATTCCATAAAGCGCGGCAGCCAGTGTCGAATCGCCTCCGCGCTGCGGTGAAAATCCGCCAGCGCCATATCTTTGTGCGCGCCGCAGTTTAGTCGGTCTACCAGACCGGGTTTTGGCGATAAATTTACCTCGGTCAGCATAGCGCGCCAGGCCAAATCGGCCCAGGCGTCATACAGCGACTGAGGCTGAATGGAGGCGTTAGTCGGGTTGGCGGGAATCGGCATCATGCAGCAGCGCCTCCATATGAGTCAGTAAATCAGTCAGCGCGTGGGTTTTACCCCGCGCGCATTCAGCCGCGCTTTGCCCGCACAGCAGACAGCGGCGAGCGGGAAGCGCGAAATGGCGGCGGGAGAGTATTTCGCCTTCCGCCGTCAGGACATCGATATCCCACAGGCGCCCCAGTGGATAACGCTGTTCAAGCGTGATGGTCGCCTGTTTGAGCGCCTGAGCGGGCGCGTCAATCGCCAGCAGCCCTTCCGGCCCGCTGGCGGAAGCCAGTGCAGCCTGCTCCCGGATGGTCCAGCCATACTCTTCTGCCAGCGTGTGCAGGGCAGTCACGCCGTGATTAAAGATCCGGCGGGTTAACGCGCTGTCTTTTATCGGGCCTGGCGCCACCACGGTAAAGGAGACCAGTGGAGTGGCGTGGCGCGTTAGCCAGGCGCGCTGTCTTGCTTGTCTCTCATCCCGGCTGGCGAGCAGCTCAGGAATAGAAACGTCGTGACAGGTGGCGAGTTCAGGAAACAGGCGCATGGCTTATTCCTTCACCTGATGCACCACATCGATCACTGAACCGTCGCGATAACGCACGACAGCAATCACGCGGTCGGTGAATTCGATAGGGCGGGGCTGACCGGTAAGCAGTTGCGCGCGTTCGCGCAGCCACTCAATCGATACCACTTTCATTCCCGCGGCTTTCAGGCGTTCAGCCAGCTCCGGACGCGCCGGATTGACGGCGATACCGTGATCGGTGACCAGAATGTCAACGCTGGAGCCTGGTGTGACGCAGGTGGTGACGTTATCAACCAGCGTTGGGATGCGACCGCGCACCAGCGGCGCGACGATGATGGACAGCGCCGCCGCGACGGCGGTATCGCAGTGACCGCCGGACGCGCCGCGTAGAACGCCGTCGGAGCCGGTCAGCACGTTAACATTGAAGTGGGTGTCTACTTCCAGCGCGCTCAGCACCACCACGTCCAGACGGTCGACGGAAGCGCCTTTAGAGCCCCAGTTGGCGTACTGGTTAGCGCTGATTTCGATATGGTTCGGGTTGCGGGCCAAAGATTGCGCAGCGTTACGATCGAAGCTCTGCACGTCAAGCAGTTTGCGGATTAAGCCCTTTTCATGCAGGTCGACCATGGTGGCGGTGATACCGCCCAGCGCGAAATTAGCCACAATGTTGCGGCTACGCATTTTGTCTTCCAGGAAGCGGGTGACCGCCAGCGATGCGCCGCCGGTGCCGGTTTGTAGGGAGAAACCTTCGTTGAAGTAGCCGGAGTGAGCAATGACTTCCGCCGCGCTGCGGGCGATCAGCAGTTCACGCGGATTAGTGGTCATACGGGTCGCGCCAGCGCCGATTTTGTTTGCATCACCGACTTCTTCGATTTGCACGATCAGATCAACCTGATCCTGAGCGATGCTTGCCGGGTTATGCGGATACGGCAGCAGTTGCTCCGTCAGCATTACGACCTGTTTCGCGCTGTCGGCATCCACCATCGCGTAGCCCAGTGAACCGCAGCAGGCCTTGCCGGTATAACCGTTAGCATTACCGAATTCATCGCAGGAGGGCACGCCAAGAAACGCAACATCAATATTGAGTTCGCCGCTTTGTACCAGATGTACACGACCGCCGTGGGAGTGAATCTGAACCGGCTCAGCCAGCAGGCCGCGAGAAATTTCTTCCGCCAGCGGGCCGCGCAGGCCTGACGTATAGATGCGACTGACCACCCCGTTACGAATGTGTTCAACCAGCGGCGCATGGCAGTCGCTTAGCGAACTGGAGGCCAGGGTCAGGTTTTTGAAGCCCATCTTCGCGATGGTTTCCATCACCAGGTTAATCGTCAGATCGCCGCCGCGAAACGCGTGGTGAAAAGAGAGCGTCATGCCGTCGCGTAAACCGGAACGGCGGATGGCCTCTTCCAGGCTGGCGCACAGTTTGTGGTCGCGCGGTTTTTGCGCTTGTAGATCCAATTTTGCCGCACTTTGGTAAGCGCTCAGTTCGCTTTCAGCGTGACGGCTCCAGGCGGCTACGCGATCCTGGCGTTGAGATTCATTTTTCTGCGTCATTGTTTTGCCTTATTCTTCGCGAATACCGGAAAGTTCTGCACGGGAGAGCACCAGACGGGCGCGTTCAATCACCGGGCTGTCGACCATCTTGCCGTTAAGGGAAACGACGCCAAGACCTTCGCGGGCGGCGGCTTCTGCGGCTTCAACGACCAGACGCGCATGGGCGACCTCTTTACGCGTCGGCGCATAAAGGTTGTGCAGCAGCTCTATCTGGCGGGGGTTGATCAGTGACTTACCGTCAAAGCCCAACTGTTTAATGTGGGCGGCTTCTTGCAGGAAACCGGCTTCGTTGTTGGCGTCGGAATAGACGGTATCGAAGGCCTGAATGCCGGCGGAACGCGCGGCCTGCAAAATGGCGCAGCGGGCGAACAGCAGTTCGGTGCCTTCCGGAGAGCGTTCGGTGCGCAGGTTGCGAACATAGTCTTCCGCGCCCAGCGCAATCCCGATCAACCGTTCAGAGGCGTGGGCGATTTCTACCGCGCGGGTAATACCCAGCGGCGATTCCACGGCGGCTAACAGGCCGGTACTGCCCGGTTCGCGACCGCAGGCGTTTTCAATGCGCAGAATTTCGTTTTCGATATCAATGACGTCCTGCGCGGTGTCGGTTTTCGGTAAACGCACCACGTCCGCGCCGCCGCGCACGACCGCTTCCAGATCGTTGACGCCCCATTCGGAGTCCAGCGCATTCACGCGGACGATGGTTTCGACGTCACGGTAAAGCGGATGTTGCAGCGCGTGATATACCAGACGGCGCGCCGCGTCTTTTTCGCGTAATGCAACAGAGTCTTCCAGGTCAAACATCAGCGCGTCGGCCGGATAGATAAACGAATTGCTCACCATCGCCGCGTTGGCGCCCGGTACGAATAACATACTGCGGCGGGTGCGGGTTTTACGTTGTTGCAGAGAGGCGGAAATCATTGGCGATCCTCCCAGGGCAGAGCGGCAATACCGCTGGCGCGCGCCAGTAGCGTTTCCAGTCGGGCGCGCAAAATGCAGTCCAGAGCGCCTTTATCATCGACGTTCAGTTGTACGCCGCGCACGTCGTAGCGAGAAAGCACCTCCAGGATGGTGGCGCGAATGGCCTCGCCAAACTGTTTTTCAACGCTACTGCTGATTTGCAGGTCAATATCCTGCGTATCGAGCGGCGCAATGCGTATCATCACATCGCCGGACTCAAGCGTGCCTGCGACGGCTAGCTGGTTTATTTTCATTTTTCACCTGTTGCTAATACGGGGGACTTTTGACGGGCTGCCGCGCTGCCCGGATGGCGTTCGACCATGCCCTGCAAATAGCGCAGGGTGGCGTCGGGAACCAGCGGCGCGATAGCCGTGAGATCGTGTTTAACCAGCAGCTTGCGTACCCAGGAGGCGGATATCGGCGTCTCCTGGAAGCAAAGCCGCTCTATTTCCACCAGCGTAATGGGTGGGGCGGGAAGCGTTGGCGTCTCCAGCCAGAAACGCATATCAAGGTTATACTGGGCGGTAACGGTACAAAATGGTTCCGTACCGACAAAGCGGTGTGTGATGCCAAGCGCGGGCGCCAGATACTGGCGGAAAATCTTCAGGTCGATTTCGGTATAACAGTGATTAATAACGCTCTGCTCTTTAATGAAATAGCAGGGGAACGTCGCCCGAGAAATAATGTATTCGGAGCCGCGGTGAACGGTTAAGCGCGGGATATCGGTGGTCCCTTTAAGAACCAGATCGAGTCGGTCTTCATAGGGAAAGCGTGACGTATCTTCTTTGACCAGGAACAGATGCAGCCAGTCGCACTGCGCAGCCGCCTGTTGGATCAGATAGCGGTGGCCGTTCGTGAAAGGATTGGCGTTCATCACAATACAGCCAATTTTCTTTCCCTCGTGACGTAATGTCGCCAGCGATTCCGCATACCGTTTCAACCGGGTCGCGCTATTTTCCATTAAGACCATCACGCCGGGGACGCTGGCTATCGTCGAAAAGCTGCACTGTTTAAACAGCGCTTCGTATTCCGTTTTGGTATAAATAAAAAGATGGGTGCAGTGCCGTTCCCAGGCGAGATTAATCAATTCCGTCGCTAGCGTTAACGCTAAGCCTTCGCCGCGTACTGATTCGCTAATGGCCACGCATTTAATGATATTTCCGGCAATACCGCCGCAGGCAATAAGACGGTCATCACGGCTGACGGTAATAAACACCTCTACAGTGGTATCGACGCTTAAATCATTCTCTTTGAGAAAGTGAGCGATCTCCGCCATTTTTTTATTTTCAGAGCGTTTTACCCGAGTGAATACATTATTGCCAAACATAGTAAGAAATATCCTGGTGATATGCTTGTTGCCACTTTTCTGTATATGTTGCGCTGTGTTGCAACTTGATAACTTTTTCTTTTCAGTCAGAGTAGGAGTATTTTTATGACGAGTTATTTATTTTTTCTCACTGACGTATACATCGTAAGGAGTATTTTGGTGGTAAATTTTGATTTATTTCACAAAGCGTTAGATGGTTTTTAAGTGTTTTATGGTTTTAAGTTTTTTAATTAATTTAATCGCCATTCCGGCGATGGGTTTTAGTTGTTTAATTGATTTAATGTGGGGAATCTGTAACGATTGGTTTTTATAGGCTTCAAGATGCTCAAAACATTTTTATTACATTTGCGATAAATCTGCAGAGAAATACCCATAAGGAACCTTAATGTCCTATCAGAAAAATAAAAAGCTGTTTCCTTTTTTTCGGCAACTCGCGTTTCCGTTACGTATTTTTCTGCTCATTCTGGTGGTTTCTGTTTTCATCGTGGCAGCGTTAGCACAATATTTGTCTGCCAGTTTCGAAGATTATCTGGCGTCCCATGTTCGTGATATGGCGATGAATCAGGCAAAAATTATTGCTTCTAACGACAGCATTATCGCCGCCGTAAAAAACCGGGACTATAAACGCCTGGCGATAATTGCGAATAAACTGCAGCGCGGGACGGATTTTGACTATGTGGTGATAGGCGATCGCCACTCGATCCGGCTTTACCATCCGAATCCGGAAAAAATCGGCTATCCCATGCAGTTTACGAAACCCGGCGCGTTGGAAAGAGGAGAAAGTTATTTCATTACCGGTAAGGGCTCAATAGGGATGGCGATGCGCGCCAAAACGCCTATCTTTGACAACGAAGGCAACGTGATCGGCGTTGTTTCAATTGGCTATCTGGTCAGTAAAATCGACTCCTGGCGGCTGGACTTCTTATTACCGATGGCGGGGGTTTTTGTCCTGTTGCTGTTGGTATTAATGCTGCTTTCCTGGTTTTTCGCCGCGCATATCCGCCGACAAATGCTGGGCATGGAGCCGAAACAGATTGCGCGCGTGGTACGCCAGCAGGAGGCGTTGTTTAGCTCGGTTTATGAAGGGCTGATCGCCGTTGATCCGGAGGGACATATCACCGCGATTAACCGCAATGCGAGAAAAATGTTGGGGCTGCCGTCGCCGGGGCGTCAGTGGCTGGGCAAGCTGATAGCGGAAGTCGTCAATCCGGCAGACTTTTTTACCTGCCAGATCGCAGAAAGACGCCAGGACGTGATGGCCAACTTCAATGGCCTGAGCGTCATCGCCAATCGTGAAGCTATCCGTTCCGGCGAGGAGTTGCTGGGCGCTATTATTAGTTTTCGCAGCAAAGATGAAATCGCGACGTTGAACGCGCAGCTAACCCAGATTAAACAGTATGTTGAGAGCCTGCGCACGCTACGCCATGAGCACCTGAACTGGATGTCGACTCTGAACGGCCTGCTGCAAATGAAGGAGTATGATCGGGTCAGAGAGATGGTGCAGGGTGAGTCGCAGGCGCAGCAGCAACTTATTGATAGTTTACGCGGCGCCTTCGCCGATCGTCAGGTGGCCGGTTTGCTGTTTGGCAAAGTTCAGCGCGCGCGTGAACTGGGGCTCAAGATGGTGATTGTTCCCGGCAGCCAGCTACATCAACTGCCGGAGGGGCTGGATAGTACGGAGTTCGCCGCCATCGTCGGTAATCTGCTGGATAACGCGTTTGAAGCGAGTTTGCGTACACAAGAAGGCGACAATACCATCGAACTTTTCCTGAGCGACGAGGGCGACGAGGTGGTGATAGAGGTCGCCGACCAGGGCTGCGGCGTTCCTGAAGCGCTGCGGGAAAAAATTTTTGAACAGGGCGTAAGTACCCGAACCGACGAACCCGGTGAGCATGGTATCGGGTTATATCTGATTGCAAGTTATGTGGGGCGCTGTGGCGGGGTCATTACGCTGGAAGACAATGATCCTTGTGGCACCTTATTTTCTTTATTCCTTCCGAAAGTGAAAAAAAACGATGACAGAACCATTAACCCTATTGATCGTTGAGGATGAAACGCTGCTGGCGGAGATGCACGCAGAATATATCCGCCATATTCCTGGCTTTAAGCAGATATGGCTGGCGGGCAATCTGGCGCAGGCGAGAATGATGATTGACCGGTTCAAACCTGGATTAATTCTGTTGGATAATTATCTGCCGGATGGGAAGGGGATTACGCTGCTGCATGAATTAATGCAGTCGCGCTATCCCGGCGGCGTCGTGTTTACGACCGCCGCCAGTGACATGGAGACGGTAGCGGAAGCGGTACGTAGCGGCGCGTTTGATTATCTGGTCAAACCTATTGCTTATGAACGTTTGGGACAGACGCTGACCCGCTATCAACAGCGCAGACGTATGCTGGCGAGCGCGGATAGCGCAAGCCAGAAGCAGATAGATGAAATGTTCAACGCCTATGCGCGCGGCGAACCGAAAGGGGATTTGCCGACCGGTATTGATGCCTTAACCCTTAATGCGGTGATGAAGCTGTTTGCCGATCCAACCGTACGCCACACGGCTGAAACGGTCGCGCAGGCCTTAACAATAAGCCGCACCACATCCCGACGCTACCTGGAATATTGCGCGAGTCAGCACCTGATTGTCGCAGAGATTATTCATGGCAAAGTGGGCAGGCCGCAGCGTATTTACCACGGCGGCTAAGCCTGGTTTAAGATGCCGGGGCGATGTTTTCCCTCGCCCCGGCTTACCGGCTATCAGCCGCCAGTAACGGCGGAAGAGGCGCCTGGCACCATAATTTCCGTGGCGATAATGACGATCAACAGACCGACGATGACCGGAACGGACGTGCGCTTCACCACTTCAAACGGTGATATTTTAGCCATCCCGGCGACAGCGACCACCACGCCGGAGACCGGCGAAATCGTGCGCCCCAGGTTTGAGGCTTGCAGCATTGGGATGGATAAATAGGCTGGGTTGATGCCGGAGGAGTGCGCCAGTTTAGGGATCATCTCAACAAAGGCGTAAAAAGGCGCATTGCCTGAACCGGTGGTCATCGCGGCCAGCATGGTTAAAATCACTAATACCAGCATCAGAATAATGCTGGCGGAGCCAAAAGAAGTGGCAATCGAGATCAGACTTTGGATAAAGCCAATGGTGCTCAGCCCCTGGGCGAAAACGCCCGCCGCGACCAGCAGCATCACGACGCCGGCAAACGCATCCGCCATGCCGCGATAAGCCACTTCCAGGCCGGAAAACACATTTTGCGTGTTGAAACCGCGCACGAATTCCAGCACGGCGGCCAGCAGCATACAGATCACCAGAATGGTAATAATGTGCAACTGCGGCCCCCATTTACCGTCAAAAATCAGTACGCCGATAATGGGCGTGAACGGCAAAAGGGCATAAAACGCCGGGGCCGTGGTGGTAATCTCCGCCACGTCCAGCATCTCATGTGAAATGTTCTCTTTTTTATCCAGATAGCGTTGCCAGAAAAAGTGCGCAATCGCCATACCGATAATTGCGGCGATGGAAATCGGCAGCGTGGTTTTGAACGCGAAATCGATTAACGGCATCTCCGCCGCTTTTGCGGCTAAAACCACATCGCCAGACGTTGGCGAGAGGATGATGGCGGCCGGAGAGGCGCAAATAGCCGCCGCCGCGCCGCGGCTAATGCCGACGTTGACCATCACCGGGAAGAGAGTAGCCATGAGCAGTACGCCAAGCCCCGTCGCGGAAGAGACGGCCAGCGACATCAGGCAGGCGACAAAATAGGCGGCAATCATCAACAGGTAGGGCGAGTTTATGTACTGTAAAGGTTTCGACGCCAGCTTCACGACCATATCATTCGCGCCGATATGCGTCATATAAGCGGCAAAGCCGCACAGCATCATGATCATCATGCCAAGATCGCCGCCGCGACTCATAAGCAAAATTTTGATGTATTCAACAATATCTGTTGCGGTATAGCCGGTACTGGTTTCGCTGGCAGGTAATACCTTATGCCCCATCAGTGCGCTGATAATAAGCAGAACCAGACCGCCGACAAATAAAACGCCAGTGGCGGAATATCCCTTAATGATGTAGCGCGCTACACCCACAATAACGACGACTCCGATAAGGAGCTCTATAACTGTTAGCATTGTTTCCCCTGTCTTATCGACACCCAGAGTAAAAATAAGAACCACAAAAGTGGTATAAAAATGTACCGAATAAAGGATGGCGCCTTACTGATTAAAATCACGGCGCGGTTATTTTTTTTATGTCATCACTAAAGATGAAATATGTTTATGCGAATTTTCTGTAGCGCTATAAGTATTAATTTATTGTTATTTTATTGTTTTGTTTGTTGTGCTTTGTTTTGTGTTTTTTGTGAAAACTTAGTAAGGAGAGCGCGACGGTTCTGAGTGCTAAATCAAACGCCGTTAACCCGATACTTTCTCAGATTATTCTCTGTTTATAGTTTGTTAAGATTTTATTCAGGTTAATGTTGTTATTATCACGGTCGAATTTTTGAACGGTATGGCTGTTGTGATGATTATCAGAAAGTATTTTCTTATTATTGCTCTCCTTGTTATGCCATGGCTGGCTATTCCTTCAGTCTCTGCGGCGGATAAAGGGTGGTTTAACACGTTTACCGATAACGTCGCAGAAACGTGGCGACAGCCTGAGCATTATGATTTGTATGTCCCCGCCATTACCTGGCATGCGCGCTTTGCCTACGATAAAGAGAAAACGGATCGCTATAACGAGCGGCCGTGGGGCGTTGGTTTTGGTCAGTCGCGCTGGGACGACAAAGGCAACTGGCATGGCCTCTATATGATGGCCTTTAAAGATTCATTTAACAAATGGGAACCCATAGGCGGTTATGGCTGGGAAAAAACCTGGCGACCGCTGGAAGACGATAATTTTCGTCTGGGACTGGGCTTTACCGCAGGCGTTACCGCGCGCGACAACTGGAATTATATTCCCATCCCTGTGCTGTTGCCTTTAGCGTCGATAGGCTATGGTCCCGCTACCTTTCAGATGACCTACATTCCGGGTTCGTATAACAACGGAAACGTCTATTTCGCCTGGATGCGGTTCCAGTTTTGACGGAGAAGGGCATTGTTCTGTTGTGAATTAAAAAGCCTTAGAAAACAATAAGTAGACAGGGTTAGCTAAAAATTAACGCGATATTTATCACTTTTTCGCAAAGTTCGACTGGACAAAATGCATCACAATTGTTGTACTGGTATCCGACACAGCATTTGTGTCTATTTTTCATGTAAAGGTAATTTTGATGTCTAAGATTAAAGGTAACGTTAAGTGGTTTAATGAATCCAAAGGATTCGGTTTCATTACTCCGGAAGATGGCAGCAAAGACGTGTTCGTACACTTCTCTGCAATCCAGACCAATGGTTTTAAAACTCTGGCTGAAGGTCAGCGCGTAGAGTTCGAAATCACTAACGGTGCCAAAGGCCCTTCCGCTGCAAACGTAACTGCTCTGTAAGCATACGTCCGACAGCAAGATTTCAAAACCCGCCCTTTCGGCGGGTTTTTTTTGCGCTTAACGCGCCGCTGCGGCGGAAAATAGCCAGAATGCCAGCGCCGTCATGGCAAACGAACCCAACAGGTTAATCAGCACATTCAGCAGCGCCCAGCCAAAGCGCCCCTCTTGCAGCAAGAATACCACTTCGGCAGAAAAAGTAGAAAAGGTCGTCAGGCCGCCGCAAAAGCCGGTCGTAATGAGCACTTTCCACATCGGATCGATATGTGTCATGCGGTTAAACCAGGCGAACCCCATGCCGATAATAAACGCGCCAAGCAAATTTGCTGTTAGCGTACCGATGGGAATCGCCTGATGAAGCGGATTAAAACGCATACTTAGCATCCACCGGGCTACGCTCCCCGTTCCACCGCCGATAAAAACTGCTAAAAGAAGCTGTAACACTGCCGAATCCTTTATTTAATTGCTATACAGGAGGAGTGTAACGCCGAACACGCATAATTGGCGAGTCCTGACAGAGGTGTGGGAGGGGATATGTTCGTTGCAGCCGGGCAGTTTGTGGTGAGTTCTGTATGGGAAAAGAATGCGCAAGTTTGCGTTTCGTTAATGGCTCAGGCGGCGGGCCGCGGCGTATCGCTTCTGGTGTTGCCTGAGGGGATATTAGCGCGAGATGACATCGACCTTGACCTGCCGATTCGCGCCGCGCAGCCGCTGGATGGCGCGTTTATGACGCGGCTTCTGGAAGAAAGCGCTCATAATAATATGACGACGATATTCACTATCCTTGTCCCGTCAACGCCTGGACGGGCGGTTAATATGCTGGTGGCGCTACGGGCAGGTCACATTGTCGCGCGTTACGAGAAGCTGCATCTCTATGATGCGTTTTCGATGCAAGAATCCCAAAGTATTGATGCCGGAACCGCTATCGCGCCTGTGCTGGACGTGGAGGGGGTTAAGGTGGGGCTTATGACCTGTTATGACCTGCGCTTTCCTGACATGGCGTTAGCGCTGGCTTTACAGGGGGCTGACGTATTGGCGCTGCCGACGGGCTGGGTTCGCGGCCCGTTGAAAGAGCAGCAGTGGTCGACGCTGCTGGCGGCGAGAGCGCTGGATACCACCTGCTATATGATTGCGGCCGGGGAGTGTGGTAATCGTAATATTGGTCAAAGTCGTATTATCGATCCGTTGGGGGTAACGATAGCCGCAGCAGCCGATCGTCCGGCGCTGATCGTCGCGGAAATATTCAGAGAACGAATAGACCAGGTGCGGGAGCAACTTCCTCTTTTGCAGCAACGACGATTTGCGCCACCGCAATTATTATGATGTTTTTTTACGCAAAGCTTGATTCACCTTGTTACAGATTGCTATTGTGTGCGCGCGTCGAAAGACCGTTAATATTCTCAGGTTAATCCGGCGCGTTACGCAGCCTGTTTTTAGTGAAGAAGGTATCTATGGGTGAGATTAGTATTACCAAACTGCTGGTGGTTGCCGCACTGGTTGTTCTGCTGTTTGGTACCAAGAAGTTACGTACGCTGGGCGGAGACCTGGGCACGGCGATTAAAGGATTCAAGAAAGCAATGAACGATGAAGACGCGGGCGTTAAGAAAGACGTCGACGGTAGCGTTCAGGCTGAAAAACTCTCGCACAAAGAGTAATAGCGCGATGCGCTTGCTCCGCAGAGTAAAAAAACCGGCAAGTTGCCGGTTTTTTTGCCTGAAATGTAAGCGTCTATTACACGATCATTTCACTTCCATGCCTTTGGCCTGGAGATCAGCATGGTACGAAGAACGTACAAAGGGGCCACAGGCGGCATGGGTAAAGCCCATCGCCAGGGCTTCCGCTTTCATCTCGTCAAACTCTTCCGGGCTGACATAACGCTGTACCGGCAGGTGATGGCGGCTTGGCTGTAGATACTGACCAAGCGTCAGCATGGTGACGCCATGACGGCGTAAGTCGCGCATAACCTCAATGATTTCCGCATTGGTTTCGCCTAAGCCCACCATCAGACCCGATTTTGTCGGAATTTCCGGGTGCGCTTCTTTGAAGCGTTCCAGTAATTTCAGCGACCAGTTGTAATCGGCGCCCGGACGAACCTGGCGGTAAATACGCGGCACGTTTTCCAGGTTGTGGTTAAACACATCCGGCGGCGTCGCGTTAAGAATATCCAGCGCGCGATCCATACGTCCACGGAAGTCTGGCACCAGGGTTTCTATTTTTATCTCCGGGCTTTTGGCACGGATAGCGGTGATGCAGTCAGCAAAATGCTGGGCGCCGCCGTCACGCAGATCGTCACGGTCGACAGAGGTGATGACCACATAGCGTAGCGCCATGTCGGCGATCGTTTGCGCCAGTTTCTGCGGCTCTTCCGCATCCGGCGCAACGGGGCGGCCATGGGCGACATCACAGAACGGACAGCGGCGAGTGCAAATGGCGCCAAGGATCATAAACGTAGCGGTGCCGTGGTTGAAACATTCAGCCAGGTTTGGGCAAGACGCTTCCTCGCAGACAGAATGCAGGCCATTTTTGCGCATTGCGGCTTTGATGCCCTGGATACGGGTAGAATCCGCCGGAAGTTTTATTTTCATCCATTCCGGTTTACGTAGTAGAGCGTCGCGCTCTGTGACCACATTTTTAACCGGGATAAGAGCCATCTTATCGGCATCGCGGTATTTTACACCGCGTTCCATCACAATGGGTTTACTCATAGCGTGCGTGTTCCAGTTGCGAATAACGAAGGAAAGCGTTTCAATTCAAGGGAAAGTTGTATTTATCAACTATTTTTGAATTTGTGACACGCAGTATATCATTGATAAGGGCCATAAAGCAGCCTGACAGCCCGGCAAAATGTAAAATAGTTGTTGTTTTGTGCTGTTTGCCCATATCTTCCGTGACCTGAATGCAACATTTTTGTCAGAACGCCTCACGAATGATATCAATGACGTTCTCCAGCACCGGATCGCGCAGACTCAGTTTATTGTAATGCAGCGAGAACTCGACCTGTTCACTATTCACCGGCGCGTAGGGAAGGCGTTCAAGCGGCCAGCAGCGGCTAAATAAGTCGTAGAAGCGGGTGGGCATCAGTCCCAGCAGATCGCTGCTGGCGATCAGCGAGGCAATGGTAAAAATATTGTAGCTGCTAAAACTGATTTGCTGATCGGGAAATGTCTCCTGCAGTCGCTGGCGCAGCAGGGAAAGATGTTGTCCCTCCAGCATCAGAAAGGTGTGATCCGCGCTGTTCAGTCTTTCTTCAGTAATGGCGTTCGCCAGACACGGGTGATGCTGGCGGCAGACAATCTCAAGCGTATCGCTAAACAGGACGTGATGCTGGATGCTCCGGTTGTTATAGCTATGGGTATTGATAATGAGATCGGTCTGAAACTGACTAAGCTGGCTTTCGGCATCGTCTACCGGAATATTGCGCAGCAAAAGCTGAGGATAACGCGGCCTGATGGCCTGGTAAATAATCGGCATCACTAGCGCGCCGACCGAAGGCGTCGTGCCAATTGTAATGGTACGCTGCTTATCGTAGCTGCCCGTAAGATCCAGGGCGCCAAGAATAGATTCCAGCCCCTGGCTGATGTATTCGTGCAGATGCGTAGCATACGTCGTGGGCGTTACGCCCTGGCCTTTGCGAATAAACAGCGGATCGGGAAATATAGTCCGTAATTTTTGAATGGACTGGCTGATGGCTGACGGCGTCAGGTTAAGAATTTTCGCTGCATTGACGATCCCTTTATGGACATATACGGCCTCAAAAATCGTCAACAGATTGAGGTCAATATTTCTCAGTGTTCTGAAAATTTGCGGTTTGTCTTGTAGGTGTTGATCGGCCGGTTGTCTTTCTGCCTGATTATTATCACTCACGCTCTGGCTCCGAATTCATTCGTATTATGAATAATAGATGAAATAGTATATTTTGCATTTATGAGTTGGTTTTAAAATTACTCTTATGAATGTATTTTTAGTCATTTCAATAAGATAAGTAACAGCAAGGCCGGGATTTTGTTCACGGAAAATTCCTCATCATGAGGACTGAAGAGGCCATGCCGCCTGGCGGCTACAGCAGGGATATAACGAAAATATAGAAAGCGGGGGGAGAAGTAAAGCATTCAAATCATATATGATTAATGACCCATAAATTTCTTGGGCCATTATATTTTACGCATTAAGCAGCAATATATTCATGCGGTGGATTATTTAGCAGAGCTAAAATATTCGCCAGCAAGCGGGGCGCAATATTATCCGTGGTAGCGTCTTCCTTCCACTGCGTTATTTTGGCCATTTCCATGCCGGCATAACCACACGGGTTGATGCGCAGGAAAGGAGAAAGATCCATGTTAACGTTTAGCGCTAAACCGTGGAATGAGCAGCCGCGACGGATACGTAAACCCAGCGAGCAGATTTTCTTTTCACCCACATAGACGCCCGGCGCATCGGCGCGCGGATGCGCCTCAATACCAATTTCAGCCAGCGTATTCACCACGGTCTGTTCAAGTAGGGTGACTAAATCACGCACGCCCAGTTTACGTCGTTTCAGGTTAAGTAAAACGTACATTACCTGTTGGCCCGGACCATGATAGGTCACCTGTCCTCCACGATCGCTCTGCACAACGGGAATATCGCCAGGCATCAATATATGTTCCGCTTTACCGGCCTGGCCCTGGGTAAACACCGGGTAATGCTCAACCAACCAGATTTCATCATGGCTGTTTTCATCGCGCATATCGGTAAAGTTATGCATGGCCTGAGAGATAGCTTCATAGGGCTGAAGGCCGAGCTGGCGGACAAGGATTTTATCCTGATACAAAACGGCATCTCCGTAGAGAATGAAAAAAGAGAGGAAAGTATATCACAGCGGGGGAGGCGGGGAGTTACCCGGATAAGACCGGGTAACCGTCTGGATGTATTACAATACCATTCGCACGATATCAATATTGCCCAGTTCTTCGTACAGCGTTTCAACCTGTTCAATATGGGTGGCATTAATGGTGATAGAGACCGAGTGGTAGTTGCCTTTGCTGCTCGGTTTTACCGTCGGAGAGTAATCACCAGGCGCATGGCGCTGTACCACTTCAACCACCTGATCAACCAGCTCAGGTAACGCCTGCCCCATTACTTTGTAAGTAAATGGCGTAGGGAATTCAAGCAGTTCGTTAAGTTTGGTTTTCATGTCAGCTCCGGCATTACGTAAAAAAATAACAACTCCCGCCACAGGGCGGGAGTTTTACTGATGCATAGTATATGGGGACGAAAATCACACTTTCAAGCGTTCAATTTTTATCCAAACCAGTGATGGAACATTAATTTAATGTAATCAATGATTTTACCGAAGAAGTTCCCTTCCGGGATCTCTTGCAGTACGACCAGCGGACGCTGCTCGATGGTTTTACCGTCCAGCTGGAAGTTGATGGTGCCGACCACCTGGTTTTTCTGCAGCGGCGCGTGCAGTTCTGCGGTATTCAGTACATAGCTCGCTTTCAAATCTTTCATGCGACCACGAGGGATCGTCAGGTAAACGTCTTTATCGACGCCCAGCGAGGCGCGATCGGTATTACCAAACCAGGCGGGTTCAGAGGCGAACTCTTTACCAGCCTTCAGCGGATTAACGGTTTCAAAGAAACGGAAGCCCCACGTCAGCAGTTTTTTGCTTTCTGTTTCACGGCCTTTATAGGTCCGTCCGCCCATCACGGCGGAAATCAATCGCATCTGGCCTTCGGTTGCGGAAGCGACCAGATTATAGCCCGCTTTGCTGGTATGGCCGGTTTTGATGCCGTCCACATTCAGGCTGTTATCCCACAGCAGACCGTTACGGTTTAACTGGCGAATGCCGTTAAAGGTGAACTCTTTTTCTTTATAAACGGCATATTCGTTAGGCACATCGCGAATTAACGCCTGACCAATCAGCGCCATATCGCGAGCTGAACTGTATTGTCCGTCGGCGTCCAGGCCGTGTACGGTCTGGAAGTGGGTATTTTTCAGCCCCAACGCGTTCACATAGCTATTCATCAGCCCGACGAAAGCATCCTGGCTACCGGCGGCGAAATCAGCCATTGCCACACAGGCGTCATTGCCGGATTGCAGATTGATGCCGCGTATCAACTGAGAGACCGGTACCTGCATTCCCGGCTTGAGGAACATCAGCGAGGAGCCTTTAAATACCGGATTGCCGGTGGCCCAGGCGTCATTACCGACGGTAACCAGGTCGGTTTCTTTAAATTTACCCGCTTTCATTGCCTGTCCGATGACGTAACTGGTCATCATCTTCGTCAGACTCGCCGGGTCGCGACGTTCGTCGGCGTTTTGTTCCGCCAGAACTTTACCGGAGTTGTAGTCGATCAGGATGTAGGATTCCGCATCGATCTGCGGAACACCCGGGATCATAGTTTTGATATTCAGGTCATCGGCATGTGCGGTTGAGATAAACGCGGCACAAAGCGCCGTGGTGAGCGCCATGCGCTGCATAAAACGAGCGGAAAAAGTGGTCTTCATGGTCTGAACTACGACGTCCGTGATGAAATTAAAAAAAGAGCCCTACTATAGCAAAAGCATAACTGGCAGGCATCTGACTTTCCGCGTGACTTTGTTAATGTCATTTACAGAAATTGACAGTACAGATACCTGCGATCGGTTACTGCGCGCTGGCGATAAAGGACTGTAATTGTGCTTCTGTTTGCAAACGTTGCTGTAACGCGCTGGCTTCGGCTTTACTGGCAAAAGGCCCCAGTTGAATACGCCAGACCGCGCCGTTTTGTATTACGCGTCCTGGTACGCTGAACTGCTGGCTTAAACGCTGTTGGTATTGCTGCGCACGCGTTTGATCGCTGACGGCGCCGACCTGGACGACGAAACGGCCGCTCGCCGCGGCGACAGGCGCGCTCACCGGGGCAGATACCGGGGCCGTGGCGGCAGGCGCGCTAACCGGCGTCGCAGTCGCTGGAGCCGTCACCGGCGCGGAAACCGGCGCTGGCTGTGGCGCCGGCGTCGGTTCATTACCCTCCAGCACGCCAGGCGCCAGCGTGGTCGGCGCGCCGAGGAAGCCGCTGCTGCTCACCGGCGCACCGGTGGTATCGTCACTTTTCAACGTGGAATTACTGACCGGAAGAACGTCGCCTTGCGGTTGCGCAGGCGCTGAAGAGGCGCTTCCCATTCCGCCGCTTAAATCAGGGCGCGGGGGCAGAGCGTAGGTCTGTTTCGCCACCGTCGTACAGGCCATCCCCGGGCCGGAGAGCGAACCATCCGGCGCCACGATAATAGGGTCAATCCGTACTTTAGTATTATTCGAGGTATTCAGACGATCCGCCGCCGCGCGGGACAGGGAGATGACCCGATCGGTGCCATAGGGGCCGCGATCGTTAATACGCACGACGATCATGCGACCGTTGGCCAGGTTGGTGATTCGCGCATAGCTGGGGATAGGCAGTGTCGGATGGGCGGCGGTAAGCTGCATCGGATCGAACATCTCCCCGGAGGCGGTTAAATTACTGCCGGGTTCCGCATCATAAATAGCGGCCAGGCCAGCCTGGCTAAAGCGGGACGGGTCCTGAACGATTTTATAACTTTTACCGTCACGCTGATAATCCTGGTTTGCGGTCGGATTCAGAGGTTCATAACGCGGTTCCGCTCCGCTGATTTCCACAGTCGGACCATTACATACCGCAGGTTGCGGCGCGACGGTGGTTTGCTGCTGACCGCCGTCATTAGTACATGCCGCGAGTAGTACTATCCCTGCCGCGACGCAGATTACAGGCAACTGCTTACGCATTGCGCACCCCTTATACGCTTTTCGACAACATTTTTCTGTGGGTGTGGATCGACATCACAATCCCGAACCCGGCCATCAGCACAATCAGTGCGGAGCCCCCGTAGCTGACCAGGGGTAAAGGTACTCCAACCACAGGCAGAATACCGCTCACCATACCAATATTTACGAAGACATAAACGAATAATATTAACATTAATCCGCCAGCCATCACGCGACCAAATGTAGTTTGCGCTCTGGCGGCAATCCACAGACCGCGCATTATTAGCAAAATATAGAGCGCGAGCAGAATCAGGATGCCCACCAGACCGAGCTCTTCCGCCAGTACCGCGAAGATAAAGTCGGTATGGCGTTCGGGTAAAAACTCCAGCTGCGACTGGGTGCCGTGGAGCCAGCCTTTACCGCGCAGGCCGCCTGAGCCAATGGCGATTTTAGACTGAATAATATGATAGCCCGCGCCCAGCGGATCGGTCTCCGGATCAAGGAGCATCATGACGCGCTGGCGTTGGTAATCGTGCATCAGGAAAAACCACAAAATAGGAATAAATGCAGCGATCAATACAATGGCGACCCCAATTAAGCGCCAGCTCAGACCAGACAAAAATAGGACAAAGAGACCGGAAAGGGCGACCAAAATAGACGTCCCGAGGTCCGGCTGGGCGGCAACCAGCAGGGTAGGCATAAAGATTAATACCAGGGCGATGGCGGTATTTTTCAGCGAGGGCGGGCAGACGTCGCGGTTAATAAAGCGGGCGACCATCAGCGGCACGGCGATTTTGGCTATTTCCGAAGGCTGAAAGCGAACGATTCCCAGATCGAGCCAGCGCTGCGCGCCTTTGGATATTGCGCCGAAGGCATCAACGGCGACCAGCAAAATGATACAAATGATATAGAGATAGGGCGCCCAGCCTTCATATACGCGCGGCGGGATCTGCGCCATCACCACCATAACCACCAGCCCCATCGCAATCTGACCGATTTTACGCTCCATCATGCCGATGTCCTGGCCGCTGGCGCTCCAGATGACCAATGCGCTGTAAACCAGTAACGCCAGCAGAATGAGTAGCATCGTGGGATCGATATGAATTTTATCCCAGAAGGTTTTTTTGTTCGGATTATCCGTCATGATTATTGGTCCTCCGCCGCTGCAACCACCGGGTTTTCCGCAGGCAAATGGGTGTTGTTGTCGCCCAGCATGATGTGATCAAGGATTTGGCGCATGATCGTGCCTACTGCCGGGCCTGCGCCGCCGTTTTCAAGGATGATCGCGACGGCGACCTGGGGATTGTTATACGGCGCAAAGGCGGTCATTAATTTATGGTCGCGCAGGCGCTCGGCGATTTTATGCGCATTGTACGTTTCGTTGGCCTTCAGGCCAAAGACCTGCGCGGTGCCCGACTTCGCCGCGATTTTATAGGGCGCGCTGGCAAAATATTTATGCGCCGTGCCGTTAGGGCGGTTGGCGACGCCATACATGCCATCTTTCGCAATTTCCCAGTAGCCGGAGTGAATATCGCCCACCGGCGGCTCATGCGGCTGTACCCACGGCACCTGTTTACCGTTTTCCGCGGTGCTCATTAACAGGTGCGGGACTTTAACTACACCGTCGTTAATAAGGATCATCAGCGCCTTACTCATCTGAATCGGCGTTGCCGTCCAGTAACCCTGGCCGATGCCCACCGGAATCGTATCGCCCTGATACCACGGTTTTTTAAAGCGTTTCTGTTTCCACTCGCGGGTCGGCATATTACCAGAGCGCTCTTCTGCGAGATCAATTCCGGTATAGTGACCATAGCCGAACTTACCCATCCATTCTGACAGGCGATCGATCCCCATGTCATAGGCCACCTGATAGAAGAAGGTATCCGCCGACTCTTCAAGGGATTTGGTGATATTCAGATGCCCGTGGCCCCATTTTTTCCAGTCGCGATAACGTTTCTCAGACCCCGGCAACTGCCACCAGCCAGGGTCGAAAAGACTGGTGTTACGGGTGATGACGCCAGCGCTTAACGCCGATACGGCGACGTAAGGCTTAACGGTAGAAGCGGGTGGGTAGACACCCTGAGTCGCACGGTTCACTAATGGCGTGTTCGGGTCGTTAAGCAGCCCGGAGTAATCTTTGCTGGAGATGCCGTCCACGAAAAGGTTAGGGTCGTAACTTGGCATGGAGACCAGCGACAGCACGCCGCCGGTACGCGGATCGGTGACAATCACCGCCGCGCGACTGCCTGCCAGCAGCGTTTCAATATACTGCTGGAGCTTGAGATCCAGCGTCAGGTAGATATCGTGTCCGGCCTGCGGCGGCACCTCTTTGAGCTGGCGAATGACGCGGCCGCGGTTGTTGACTTCAACCTCTTCATAACCGGTTTGCCCATGCAGAATATCTTCATAGTAGCGCTCAATGCCCAGCTTGCCGATGTCATGGGTGGCGGCGTAGTTTGCCAGTTTGTTTTCTCTGTCGAGACGCTCGACGTCTTTATCATTGATTTTCGATACGTAGCCGATAACGTGGGTCAGCGCCGATCCGTATGGATAATAGCGGCGTTTATAGCCTTTGACTTCAACGCCCGGAAAACGGTACTGGTTGACGGCAAAGCGCGCGACCTGAACTTCCGTCAGGTTTGTTTTCACCGGAATAGAAGTAAAGCGATGGGATCGGGCGCGCTCTTTTTTAAAGGCGGCGATATCGTCGTCGTTTAAATCGACCACACTGCGTAGCGCATCCAGCGTTTGCTGAACGTTATCCACCTTTTCCGGCATCATTTCAATCTGATAGATAGTGCGGTTCAGCGCAAGGGGAATGCCGTTACGGTCGTAGATTATCCCGCGGCTTGGCGCAATTGGCACCAGCTTGATACGGTTTTCGTTCGAGCGGGTCTGGTAATCGGTAAAACGAAGGATTTGCAGATTATACAAATTGGCGATCAGTACGCCGGTCAGCAGCAAAATACCCAAAAAGGCGACCAGCGCCCGACGCACAAACAGTGCGGACTCAGCCGTATAGTCACGAAAAGAATTTTGTCGTTTCATCCGCTGCTTAATCTTCTCAAGACTTCACGATCACTCACGGTGATAAGGGTGGTTGGTTGTGATGCTCCACGCCCGGTACAAACTCTCCGCAACCAGAACCCGAACCAGCGGGTGAGGGAGCGTTAACGCCGAGAGCGACCAGCTCTGTTCCGCTGCCGCTTTGCAGGTGGGAGATAATCCTTCCGGGCCGCCAATCAGCAAACTGACGTCGCGCCCGTCCTGTTTCCAGCGCTCCAGCTCATTGGCTAACTGCGGCGTATCCCACGGCTTGCCTGGAATATCCAGGGTAACAATGCGATTCTTACCGGCGGCGGCCAGCATCTGCTCGCCCTCTTTGTCGAGAATGCGTTTGATATCCGCGTTCTTGCCGCGTTTGCCCGCAGGGATTTCGATCAGCTCAAAGGGCATATCTTTCGGAAAACGACGCAGATATTCCGTAAATCCCGTTTGAACCCAGTCGGGCATCTTCGTGCCGACAGCGACAAGTTGCAGCTTCACGCATTAACTCCAGAGTTTTTCCAGTTCATACAGGCGGCGACTTTCTTCCTGCATGACATGCACAATCACATCGCCCAGATCGACGACAATCCAGTCAGCCGCATTTTCGCCTTCGACGCCCAACGGCAACATACCGGCCGCGCGCGACGACTGCACCACGTGGTCGGCAATAGACATAACGTGACGGCTGGAGGTGCCGGTACAAATAATCATACAGTCGGTGATACTGGATTTACCCTGAACATCTAAGGCGATGATGTCCTGACCTTTCAGGTCATCAATTTTGTCGATAACAAAATCCTGGAGTGCTTTACCCTGCAAGTTTTCCCCCTGGGTGAATAATTGCGTTATAACGATAGAAAAAGGCCAACAGGCTGGACCGGTAAGGCGTTGCGAGTTAACGCTAACCTTCCGGCGGGACGCCGTGTAGTATACCTGAATCAGCGGCGATACCGGGACTTATGTCGCCGGATCGGCGTTTAAAACCAGATTATCATCCCATCCCACGTCACAGAAAGCATCGCCATTTTTGTAAAACAATTTCTGCAAAGCTCTGCAAGGTGAAAAAAGCCTGGCTGCGGAGAATAACAGCCTGTCGGGGGCTGTCAATGGGCGAAACCACTGCGGCGAGAAAAAACGGAAAATTCATCACTCAGGCCGCCAGACGGCACGACTATTTAATACTTTCAGGGTAGCGAACCCTTCGCACAGGTCGATTGCGCTCCAGCATCCCTGTTCTACCCGGAAATGCCATAGCGAGGCGGCGGGCATCGCGAGCAGACGGGCAATCAACAGGCTGAGTACGCCCTGATGGCTGACGATTAGCAGGTTCTGGCAATCGCTAAACGCGTCGAGTCGCGAGATAAAGCGCTCTACGCGCCGGGTAAAAGCCTGAAAACCCTCGCCATTGGTCGGAACCGCATTCTGCCAGTCCGTACACCAGGCGGCATAGCTTTCGGCATCTTCATGGGTGAGGTCGCGGTGATGGCGCATTTCCCAGTCGCCGAAGTACATCTCATTAAGCTCAGGTAAGATGTGTTGCGGCACATCCCGGCCCTCCAGTACGAGCCGGGCGGTATGGCGCGCGCGCTCCAGCTCGCTGCATAACACCCGGTCAAATGGCGCGTGGCGCAATAAAGTATGTAGCGTTTTCGCCTGGCCAATCCCTTTTTCCGTTAACGGCGTGGGAGCATGTCCGCTATACAACCCGGCGACATTGGCCTCGGTTTCGCCATGACGCACCAGCCACAATCGCATGGTATTCCTCATGAGGTTAAATGCGCAAAACATGATAATGCCCCTGATTGCGCAACGTTTTTTTCACTAAAATAGCATTTTTTGGCCGGAGGCATAATGGCGTTATTCAACAGCGCGCATGGCGGTAATATTCGGGAAGCCGCGACGGTGTTGGGCATCTCGCCTGACCAGTTACTGGATTTTAGCGCAAACATTAATCCGCTGGGTATGCCTGTCAGCGTGAAACGCGCGCTTATCGACAATCTGGACTGCATTGAGCGCTACCCGGACGCCGATTATTTTCATTTGCACCAGGCGCTGGCGCGTCATCATCAGGTGCCGGCATCGTGGATACTGGCGGGAAATGGCGAGACGGAGTCAATCTTTACCGTGGCGAGCGGTCTTAAACCGCGTCGTGCAATGATTGTCACGCCAGGTTTCGCGGAGTATGGCCGGGCGCTGGCGCAAAGTGGCTGTGAAATTCGTGGTTGGTCTCTACGCGAAGCGGATGGCTGGCAGCTTACCGATGCCATTCTTGAGGCGTTGACGCCCGATCTGGACTGCCTGTTTCTGTGTACGCCCAATAATCCTACCGGCCTGCTGCCGGAGCGGCAGTTATTACAGGCCATTGCCGATCGCTGCAAATCGCTGAACATTAACCTGATCCTGGATGAAGCGTTTATCGATTTTATTCCGCATGAGGCGGGCTTTATTCCTGCTCTTAAAGATAATCCGCATATCTGGGTGCTGCGTTCGCTGACCAAATTTTATGCCATTCCCGGCCTGCGGTTGGGATATCTCGTCAACAGCGATGACGCGGCGGTGGCGCGGATGCGTCGCCAACAAATGCCGTGGTCGGTTAACGCGCTGGCGGCGCTTGCCGGTGAGGTAGCGTTACAGGATAGCGCCTGGCAACAGGCGACCTGGCATTGGTTACGGGAGGAGGGCGCCCGGTTTTATCAGGCGCTTTGTCAGCTCCCCCTGCTGACGGTCTATCCCGGGCGGGCAAACTATCTGTTGCTACGCTGTGAGCGAGAGGATATTGACCTGCAGCGACGGTTGCTGACGCAGCGGATTTTAATCCGTAGCTGCGCTAACTACCCGGGGCTGGACAGCCGCTATTATCGTGTGGCGATACGCAGCGCTGCGCAAAACGAGCGTCTGCTGTCGGCGCTGCGCAATGTGCTTACTGGTATAACCCCTGCTGATTGATGTAGTTCAGCACGTTTTCCGGCAACAGATCGTCGCAGGATTCGCCTTTTTCCAGACGTTCGCGGATGAGGGTTGCGGAGATATTAAGCCAGGGCGTTTCCGCCAGGTAAATTTTACCGGCTGGCAACTGGTGCAGATCGTCCGGCGTATGGGTCAGATGCTGTTCCAGCCACTGCTGGTGTTGCGCCTGCGTCATTTCAAGGGGATAGCCCGGACGACGACAAACGATCAGGTGAGTGTTATCAAGGATGGTGTCGTACTCATGCCAGGTGGGGAAGTTAAGCAGAGAGTCCTGGCCGATAATAAACGCCAGCGGCGCTTCGGGACCCTGTTCTTCGCGCCATGCTTTCAACGTTTGCGCAGTGTAAGAGGGCGCGTTTCGCTGTAGCTCGCGTTCATCCAGCGTAAAAAGCGGCTTATCGGCGATAGCCAGCTCCAGCATATATTTACGCTGCGCGCTGGAAGCTTCCGGCTGGGGGCGATGCGGCGGCACATTGTTAGGCATAATAATCACCCGCGATAAGCCGATCAGATTCGCCAGCGTTTCAACAGGTTTAAGATGTCCATAATGCACCGGATCAAAGGTGCCGCCGAATAAAGCCTGTAACGATTTCATATCACCCATCAATAAATACGTCTGCCAGCGCCTTATGGCAGAGCAGGAGCGACAGCCCTTCAAGATCTGCCCATACTGACTGACCATAATCCTGTTTGAGCGTAATTTCTGTACGCGTCAGTAACTGCACGGCCTGGCGAAGCTGTGCAGGATGGAGACGCTGCAACGCGTCGCCGATCATGGGGCGACGGTTTTGCCAGACCCGGTGTTTATCAAACAGCGCGCGTAACGGCGTATGCGCGGACTGACGTTTGAGATTTACCAGCAGCAGCAGCTCTCGCTGGAGGGTTCGCAGCAGAATGACCGGCTCGCTGCCTTCAAGGCGTAGCTGTTGCAGAATATGCAGCGCGCGTTTGCTTTTCCCCATCAGTAACGCATCCACCCAGTGGAAAGGGGTAAAGTGGGCGGCGTCATTGACGGCCTGCTCCACGCGAGGAAGCGTTAACTTACCGTCAGGCCAAAGCAGCGACAGCCGTTCCAGCGCCTGCGCCAGCGCCAACAGATTGCCCTCATAGCAATAGCACAGCAGTTGGTTCGCGGCGTCATCCAGTTGCAAATTCTGTGCTTTCGCTCTGGCGGCCACCCAGCGGGGAAGCTGCGCCTGCTCCGGCGTCTGACAACTGACCTGAACGCTACGGTCTGCCAGCGCGGTATACCAGGCGGCGTTTTCCTGCGCTTTGGTGAGCTTGTTTCCGCGTACTATTAATAACAGGTCGTCATGCAGCAGCTCGCTCAGCGTGGCGAGTTGCTCATTCATTGCCGCGTTAGGCCCGTTTTCCGGCAGTTGCAGCACCAGCGTTTGACGACTGGCGAACAGACTCATCGCCTGGCAGAGTGAGAAAAGCGATCCCCAGTCGGTACTGGGATCGAGAGTAAAAGCGTGGTGCTCTTCGAAGCCTTGCGACGCAGCCGCCAGACGAATAGCGTCCTGACTTTCCTGCAGCAGCAGCGGATCGTTGCCCAATAATAAATATGCCGCACGCAGCCCTTCGTTGAGCTGCGCGCGGAGTTGTTCAGGATACAACCTGATCATTAGTTACTCAGCGTAGTGGAGACGCGTGCTGGCGTAGAGGCGGGCGCCGCCGTCTCATTGTCGGCGGTAGCCTCCTCTTTCGTCGCCTGAATATCCGCCGCGCGGACGCTGGTCAGCTTACGAATCAGCTGTTCAGCGGCTTTGTCGTACATCTCCTGAACGATCATGGCCTGCTCGTTATCCTTCGCCAACGCCATCTGCGGGTTATCGAAGAACGAACGGTACACTTTCGTGCTGATAGGATAGATGTCATGGCCCGGAATCAATACCGAGGCATTGACGGTCATTACCATCTGATATTCCGCCGTCTGGCCATCCTGGAACACTGACGCCGTATCCTGCGAAATAGTCACCGTTCCAAGCCGCAGAGACGGAACGTCTTTGCGCGTTGTGTCTTTATCAAGCAGGTTTACGTTATTCAGCCGTAACTGATTACGTACCGCACGGCTTAGCGGACCGTTCGGATCGCCTGAATCGAGGATCATCGTTTTCATTGAAGCCGGAACCTGCGTAGTGCTACGCAGATGCCAGCCGCATCCGGCGGTGACCAGCACCGCCAGAGATAACAACAGTGTTACCAGATATCGCACGCTTCCTCCCGCGCTTAGCCAACAACCAGATTGAGGAGTTTACCCGGAACGTAAATCACTTTACGCACGGTAACGCCATCAAGATATTTTGCCACCAGATGTTCCTGGCCTGCACGTTCACGCACCTGTTCTTCGGTGGCATCCACCGCAACGGTGATCTTACCGCGAACTTTACCGTTAACCTGCACGACAACCAGCGTGGTGTCTTCCACCATTGCCTGCTCGTCGGCAACCGGCCACGGCGCGTTGTCGATATCGCCTTCGCCGCCCAGTTCCTGCCACAAGGTAAAGCAGACGTGCGGGGTGAACGGGTTAAGCATACGTACGACGGCCTGCAGCGCTTCCTGAAGCAGTGCGCGGTCTTGTTCGCCTTCCTGCGGGGCTTTCGCCAGTTTGTTCATCAACTCCATGATCGCCGCAATGGCGGTGTTGAACGTCTGACGGCGGCCGATATCATCGGTCACTTTGGCAATGGTTTTATGCACATCGCGACGCAGCGCTTTTTGATCTTCGCTCAGCGCATCGACGTTCAGCGCCGCGACAGGACCTTTAGCGGTGTGTTCGTAAACCAGCTTCCAGACGCGTTTAATAAAGCGGTTTGCGCCTTCTACGCCGGACTCCTGCCATTCCAGAGTCATATCCGCCGGAGAAGCGAACATCATAAACAGGCGTACCGTGTCCGCGCCATAACGTTCAACCATTACCTGCGGATCGATACCGTTATTTTTCGACTTGGACATTTTACTCATGCCAGTGTAGACCAGCTCATGACCCGCTGCGTCTTTTGCTTTTACGATGCGGCCTTTTTCGTCGCGCTCGACGATAGCGTCAACTGGCGAAACCCAGTTACGCTCGCCGTTCTCGCCGACATAATAGAACGCATCCGCCAGCACCATGCCCTGGCACAGCAACTGTTTAGCCGGCTCGTCAGAGGTGACCATGCCCGCATCGCGCATCAGCTTATGGAAGAAGCGGAAGTAGAGCAGGTGCATGATGGCATGTTCAATACCGCCGATGTAGATATCGACCGGCAGCCAGTAGTTTGCCGCTTTCGAATCCAGCATTCCTTCCTGATACTGCGGGCAGGTGTAACGCGCGTAGTACCATGACGATTCCATAAAGGTGTCGAAGGTGTCGGTTTCACGCAGCGCCGGCATACCGTTAACGGTGGTTTTCGCCCACTCAGGATCGGCCTTGATCGGGCTGGTGATGCCGTCCATGACGACGTCTTCCGGCAAAATAACCGGCAGTTGATCTTCCGGCGTCGGCAGCACGGTGCCGTCTTCCAGGGTGACCATTGGGATCGGCGCGCCCCAGTAACGCTGACGGGAAACGCCCCAGTCACGCAGACGATAGTTCACTTTACGTTCGCCGACGCCTTTTTCCGCCAGTTTATCGGCAATTGCGTTAAACGCCGCTTCAAAGGCCAGACCGTCGAACTCACCGGAGTTAAACAGCACGCCTTTTTCGGTCAGCGCCTGTTCGGAAAGATCCGGCTCGGAACCGTCAGCGGCCAGAATCACCGGCTTGATGGTCAAACCGTATTTGGAGGCAAATTCGTAGTCGCGCTGATCGTGACCCGGAACGGCCATCACCGCGCCAGTGCCGTACTCCATCAGGACAAAGTTTGCCGCCCAGACCGGGATCTCTTCGCCAGTTAACGGATGAATCGCTTTAAAGCCGGTGTCGACGCCTTTTTTCTCCATGGTCGCCATTTCGGCTTCGGCCACTTTGGTGTTACGGCATTCGTCGATGAACGCCGCCAGCTCGGCGTTGTTCGCCGCCGCTTTTTGCGCCAGCGGATGACCGGCGGCCACCGCCAGGTAAGTGGCGCCCATAAAGGTATCCGGACGGGTGGTATAGACGGTCAGGGTGTTATCGTAACCCTTCACATCGAAGGTGATTTCCACGCCTTCAGAGCGGCCAATCCAGTTGCGCTGCATCGTTTTTACGGTATCAGGCCAGTGGTCCAGCTTATCCAGATCGCGCAACAGCTCGTCTGCGTAAGCGGTGATTTTGATAAACCACTGTGGGATCTCTTTACGCTCAACTTTGGTGTCGCAGCGCCAGCAGCAGCCGTCGATCACCTGTTCGTTGGCGAGAACGGTCTGATCGTTCGGGCACCAGTTAACGGCAGAAGTCTTCTTGTACACCAGGCCTTTTTTATACAGCTCGGTGAAGAACTTCTGTTCCCAACGGTAGTATTCCGGGGTGCAGGTCGCGATTTCACGGCTCCAGTCATAGCCAAAACCCAGCGTTTTGAGCTGGTTTTTCATGTACGCGATGTTGTCGTACGTCCACGGCGCCGGCGCGGTGTTGTTCTTCACCGCCGCGCCTTCCGCCGGCAGGCCGAAGGCGTCCCAGCCGATTGGCTGCAGCACGTTTTTGCCCAGCATACGCTGGTAGCGGGCAACCACGTCGCCGATGGTGTAGTTACGTACGTGGCCCATGTGTAGTCGGCCAGAAGGATAGGGAAGCATCGACAGGCAGTAATACTTCTCTTTGCTCTCGTCTTCGGTCACTTCAAATGTGCGCTTCTCATCCCAGTGAAGCTGTACTTTGGATTCTATCTCTTCCGGGCGGTATTGCTCTTGCATGGCAGCCAGTAGTCCTGTTTTCGATACAGCTACAAATGTAGCTTTAGAGGTGGTGTTTAGATCCGCATAGCATAGCCCAAACACGCACGTCAAAACAGGGGGTAGAACATTTGTCGCGCCAGGCGTTCATGAGGAGGTGACGCAAAATGCGACACGACTGAGGCAAATTACCGCAGTTCCTGTCACCGCCAGATCGGCCCATAAAAATAAAGTCATATAAACCATGCAGTTAAAAAATGGCACGCCTTTTGATTAGGGAAGACAGGACTAAAGCAAAGGAGTTAATCGTGAAAAAAAATGCAGTGGTGATTCACCCTCAGGATTGCGTCGCGACGGCTATTACGGCGCTCAAGGCCGGCGAAACCGCCACAATGTTCATTGGCGAACGCGAGATAAGCGTTGTGTTACATCAGGATGTGCCATTTGGCCACAAATTCGCCATCTGCGATGTGCCTTTTCATGGCGAAGTTTATAAATATGGCGAATCCATTGGCCGCGCCACTCAGGAAATAAAAAGTGGCGACTATGTGCACGTCCACAATGTGGAAAGCGAACGCGGACGTGGTGACTGGAAATAATATAAAACAAGGGAAAATGATTATGAGCAATGAGACTTTTTTGGGTTTCCGCCGCCCTGACGGCCGTTTTGGCATCCGTAATTATGTACTGATTTTACCTACCAGCGTTTGTGCGAATAAAGTCGCCCAGGATATTGCCCGGCAGGTAAAAGGCGCGACATGGGTGAATAACGATTTTGGCTGCTGCCAGGTGGCAGGCGATGCGCGTCTGACGGAAAAAACATTGATTAATGTGGCGAATAATCCCAACGTCGGCGCTATTGTGGTTGTGGGCTTAGGCTGTGAAGGCGCGGAGCCGCTACGCATCGCAGAGGAGATTACCGCATTTGGCAAACCGACCTCCTGCATTACCATTCAGGAAGAGGGCGGCACGCTTAAATGTCAGGCCAGGGGGATTTCGCTGGCCCGCGACTATGCGCAACAACTCTCCATGCAAAAACCGCAGCAAGCACCGGTTAGCGAGCTGCTGCTGGCGATGGAGTGCGGCGGGTCAGATACGACATCGGGGCTGGCGTCTAACCCTTCCTGCGGGGTCGCCTCGGATAAGCTGATACGCTGCGGCGGAAGCTCAATTCTTTCTGAAACGACGGAATTTATTGGCGCCGAGCATGTGATGGCGAAACGTGCGGTGACGCCGGAGGTTGGTCAACAGCTCATTGATTTAGTGGTCGGCTGCGAGGCGCGAGCAAAAGCGCTGGGCGAGGATATTCGCGGGGGACAGCCGACGCCGGGCAATATTAAAGGCGGGTTGACTACCATTGAAGAAAAATCGTTAGGCTGTATGCATAAAGCGGGTCATGCGCCGCTACAGGGTGTACTGGAATATGCCGATAGCCCAACGCATCCGGGCCTGTGGATTATGGATACCCCGGGGCAGGATATTGAATCTATTTCCGGCATGGTGGCGGGTGGAGCGCAGATCGTTATTTTTACTACCGGTCGCGGAACGCCTGCCGGTAACCCAATAGCGCCGGTAATAAAAATTACGGGTAATAAAGCAACGTGGGAAATGATGCAGGACAATATTGATATTGATGTGTCCGCCATTATGTCTGGCGAGGCTTCTATTACGCAAATGGGCGAGGAAATTTATCAGGAAATTTTACGCGTCGCGAATGGGAAAACGACTAAATCAGAAGATTTAGGTCATAACGAATTCTCTATTTATAAGATCGCGCCGACGTTCTGATACCAAATCGGGCAGCACCAGCTGTCCGGTTATCTCCTGGGAATAAGCTATGAAAATTAAAAAAACACTGGAACGTTTTCCTGGTGGTATGATGGTTGTACCGCTAATCATCGGCGCATTGTTTAAAACTTTTGCGCCGGAGGCGCTGGAAATAGGCGGTTTTGTCACCTCTATTTCGCATGGCGCAATGGCGATTTTAGGCATGTTTTTAGTCTGTATGGGCGCGGATATCCAGTTTAAAGCCGCGCCGAAAGCGCTGAAAAAAGGCGCTGCGATCACCTTTGCGAAATTTGCCAGCGGCGTGATTATTGGCATTCTGGTCGGAAAATTTTGCGGCCCGGATGGGTTATTAGGTCTGTCGGCTTTAGCGATTATTTCGGCGATGACCAACTCGAACAGTGGGTTATATGCCGCGTTGGTGGGGGAGTACGGCGATGAAACCGACGGCGGCGCGATTGCGGTAATATCGTTGAACGATGGTCCCTTTTTCACCATGCTGGCGTTAGGGTCGGCAGGCATGGTGTCGATACCCTTTATGAATCTGGTGGCGGTTATTATTCCCATTATCATTGGCATGATTTTGGGTAATCTGGATGAGGACATGCGCAAGTTTCTTAAACAGGGCAGCGTGGTAACGATTCCCTTTTTTGCCTTTGGGTTAGGATACGGTATTGATTTCGCAAGACTTATCACGGCAGGTTCTTCAGGCATTTTACTGGGACTCATGACGGTGGCGATTGGCGGATTTTTTAATATTTTCGCCGATCGTCTGACGGGAGGCAGCGGCGTGGCAGGTGCGGCGGTATCCACTACCTCTGGCAACGCCGTCGCGACGCCAGCGGCAATCGCGCTGCTCGATCCGCATTTTACCGACCTGGCGTCGACGGCGGCGGCGCAGGTGGCGGCCTCGACGATTATTACCGCTCTGTGCGCCCCCTTCCTGACCGTATGGATAAAAAAACGCTACGATCGTAAACTGAACCCAGCCGCCGCAGGCGGTTAGCGTTTCGGCGGAAAATAAATCACGGCGGGCGGTCTCGCCCGTTCATAAACCAACAGGATGGTGAGTGATGAATAAGACGAAAGATATAGCCGCATCTCCTCTCTGTTTTGTCTCTCCTTACCCTCAACTGGCAAAGGCTGCCGAGGCGCTGGTCGCGCGGTTGGATTACGCCGTCACTATTCATCAAACGACGCTTAATCGTATCCTGGATGAGCTACCTTTATTAGAGTCCCGTGGGCACCAGGTACTGATTAGTCGTGGCGGCTGTGCGGAAATATTAAAAAAGCACAGTAAATTACCGGTAGTCGAAATTAAAATGTCCGGCTACGACATTCTTGATGCGCTTATCCCTTTTAAAGGACAAAAAGGCACTGTCGGTATTGTCGGCTTTTCCAGTGTGATCAAAGGATGCGCGCGCGTAGCGGAACAGTTAAATATTAACTATAAAATTTTTACCTTACAGGGAAATGATAAAGAAACGATTTCTTGCCTGAAGCAACAATTAGCGTCCACGCCATTAGATTGCATTGTTGGCGATACCGTTTGTCAGGATTATTTTTCACCGCTGGGCTCGCAATTCCGTTTACTTGATTCCAGCCCCGCCTCAATAACCGAAGCTCTGGAAGAAGCCCGCTCATTATATCTGGCTTTTCGCAGCCAATTACTGGAGCGCCATCATCTGCAGCTGATTCTCGATCAGTTTGATAAAGCTGTTATCACGCTTGATGATACCGGCGCGTTACTGCATTACAATAAATATGCGAGCCAACTTTTTAAAATTAACGCCTCCGGTGAAATTTATGACGCATCTTTCCTGAAACAGGTATTGCACCAGGAGCGGCATACATTACGTGAGGGAAAAACCGTCAGCGCGAAAGTCGTCGATACGCCGCAAGGCGCGATGGTGGTTAATCTGTATCCGGTATTTGCGGCCAGACAGTTAAGCCGGGTGGTGTTGACGATGCAAACCGTCTCCAGTTTACAGGGGGCGGAACATCATGTTCGCCGCCAGGAACTGTCTCGCCGCGGCTTGAGCGCCCGCTATCATTTCGACGATCTGCTTACCGAAAATCCGGAAATGCTGCGTCGTTTGGCGATCATTAAAAATTATGCCGGTACGGACGCGACTATCTTAATTAATGGCGAAAGCGGGACGGGAAAAGAGGTGCTGGCGCAAAGTATTCATAATGCCAGCCAACGCGTCAACGGCCCGTTCGTCGCCATTAACTGCGGCGCGATGGCCCCTCAGATTCTGGAGAGCGAACTCTTTGGCTATGTCGCCGGCGCATTTACCGGCGCGTCGCCGAAAGGCAAAATAGGCCTGTTTGAATTAGCGCACCACGGTACCATTTTTCTGGATGAGATTAGCGAGCTGGATAAACCGCTACAGACGCGCTTATTACGGGTATTGCAGGAGCGGCAGATTATGCGGCTGGGCTCAGACCAGATGATACCTGTTGATATTCGCGTGATTGCAGCGACCAATCAGACATTAACGAAGCTCATTGCGGACGGGACATTTCGCGAAGATCTTTACTATCGGCTTAACGTATTAAAAGTGACCACCATCCCGCTACGCAAACGTCCGGAGGATATCAAAGCCATCGGCCTGTCGCTGCTTACCAGTTTCAGCCAGCATTATAAACGCCCGGCACTAACGTTAACCCCGGCGCTGTGGCAAGAGCTTCAGCGCTTCGCCTGGCCCGGAAACGTCAGGCAGTTAAGCAATATTATCGAACGGCTGGTGCTCTCTATTGATCACTCCCCGGCAACGCTGGATGAGGGTCGCCTCTTGCTGGACGATCTGGAAGAGGGGAGCCGACGCGAGCCAAGTACCTGCCACGACTGCCAGATGTTGGCTGGCGATTATAAAACGATTCGCCTGCGTATTTTGAGAAAATTATTAGAGGCGGAAAGGGATAATAAATCGTTAGTGGCGAAACGATTAAATGTCGATCGTACCTCGCTGACGCGCTGGATACGTGAGTCGGCCTGACAAGAATTTACAGACTCTGTGGGCAGCCTTGCAAAGCGTAACGCAAATAACGTCTATTATTATAGACAGTTAACGATCCAAGAGGTGAAGTGATGAACAAGGTTGCTCAATATTACCGTGAACTGGTGGCCTCATTAAGCGAGCGTTTACGCAATGGCGAGCGCGACATTGATGCGCTGGTGGAGCAGGCGCGCCAGCGCGTGATGCAAACAGGGGAGTTAACGCGAACCGAGGTGGACGAACTGACGCGCGCTGTCAGACGCGATCTGGAAGAGTTCGCCATGAGCTACGAAGAGAGCCAGGAAGATAGCGTCTTCTTGCGGGTGATTAAAGAGAGTCTCTGGCAGGAACTGGCGGACATTACCGACAAAACCCAGCTGGAATGGCGCGAGGTGTTTCAGGATTTGAATCACCACGGCGTGTATCACAGTGGCGAAGTGGTGGGATTGGGGAATCTGGTGTGCGAGAAGTGTCATTATCACCTGGCGGTTTATACGCCGGATGTGCTGCCGCGCTGCCCGAAGTGTGGGCACGACCAGTTTCAGAGAAGACCGTTTGAGCCGTGAGAGGAAGAGCGCCGGTGCGTCTTATCCGGCCTACCAAAAATCGTTCACGTAGGCCGGATATGGCGAAGCTGCCATCCGGCAAATATTACGCGTAAAACTTCAGCCGTTCCGCCAGCAAATCGACAAATCCCTGGCGGTCTACATCGACCATCACCGTTGCATTCGGCTTATTCCCCGTCAGGAAATAATAATCCACCACCGTCATCCCCTGGGTGTATTTCCCCTGAGTTTCCACGCCAACCCAACGCTCAACGGTGGTGAAAATCTCCGGTTTCAGCAGCCAGGCGATGGTGCATGGGTCATGCAGCGGCGCGCCGACAAATCCCCATTTTTCGTCTTTGTGGTACTCCATAAAGAAGTCCAGCAGTTCGGCGACGATGGTGGAAATCGGGTTGCCAATAGCGCGAAAGCGTTCGATATCGGCGGCGTGAATCTGTGCCTTATGCGTGACGTCCAGCCCGGTCATCACCACCGGAATGCCTGACTGGAAGACAATTTCGGCGGCCTCCGGGTCGACGTAAATATTAAATTCCGCAGCAGGCGTCCAGTTACCCAGCGCCATCGCGCCGCCCATGATCACAATGCGGGCGATTTTCGTATGCAGTTCAGGATGGCTATTCAGCAGCAGCGCCACGTTGGTCTGTGGGCCAGTGGAGACGATGGTGACTGGCTGTGAGCTCTCGCGCAGTGTTTTTGCCATCAGCTCAACGGCAGTGCAGCTTTGCGGGGCGAATGACGGTTCGGGCAGCGCCGGGCCGTCAAGACCGCTTTCGCCGTGAACGTTATCGGCGATAATCAGTTCGCGCATGAGAGGTTTCACCGCGCCGCCCGCCACCGGAATATCCGGGCGTTTGAGCAGTGTCAGCATCCGCAGCACGTTGCGCAGGGTCTTCTCCGGCGTCTGGTTGCCGGCGGAAGAAGTGATCGCTTTCACTTCCAGTTCAGGGGAGGCGAGGGCGAGAACGAGGGCGATCGCGTCATCATGACCCGGATCGCAATCAATAATAATGGGCAGTGCCATTGTGGCTCCTTGTAAGCGGTACTTTGTGACAAGGTTAACGCCCGGCTGGATACGTTTCGAGAAGCGAAGCGGTAAAGCGTGAGATAGCGCGCACTCTGACGTGCGCGCCGGGAAGATTAGTGCAGGATTTTCGCAAGGAAGTCTTTTGCGCGATCGGAACTGGGGTTAGCGAAGAACTCCTCTTTTGGCGAATCTTCGACGATTTTACCTTCATCCATAAAGATCACCCGGTTAGCCACTTTACGGGCAAAGCCCATTTCGTGCGTCACCACCATCATGGTCATCCCTTCGTTCGCCAGTTCGACCATCACGTCCAGTACCTCGTTGATCATTTCCGGATCGAGTGCGGAAGTCGGTTCATCGAATAACATGGCAATGGGGTCCATACATAGCGCACGGGCGATGGCGACACGCTGCTGCTGACCGCCGGAAAGCTGCGCCGGGAACTTGTTGGCATGTGCAGACAGACCAACGCGCTCCAGCAGCTTCAGGCCTTTATCGCGGGCGGCGGCTTTATCGCGTTTCAGCACTTTCACCTGCGCCAGCGTCAGGTTTTCGATGATCGACAGGTGGGGGAATAGCTCGAAGTGCTGGAATACCATGCCCACGCGGGAACGCAGTTTCGCCAGATCGGTTTTTTTGTCGTTCACAATAATGCCGTTAACGGTAATTTCGCCTTTTTGCACCGGTTCCAGACCGTTGACGGTCTTAATTAGCGTGGATTTACCGGAACCCGATGGCCCGCAGACTACCACCACTTCACCTTTTTTCACTTCTGTTGAACAATCGGTCAGCACCTGAAAGTGACCATACCATTTTGAAACATTTTTCAGGGTAATCATTAAACTGTCCTTTTCTTCAAATAGCTGACCAGCAACGACGCGCTCAGGCTGATAACAAAATAAACGGCGCCGGCGAACAGAATCATTTCGACCTGAGTACCGTCACGCTCGCCGATAGTCGACGCGGTGCGGAAGAAGTCCGCCAGGCTGAGTACATAAACTAAAGAGGTGTCCTGAAATAGCACGATGCCCTGTGTAAGCAACAGCGGTACCATCGCCCGAAACGCCTGCGGCAGAATAATGAGCTTCATCGATTGCCAGTGGGTCATCCCCAGCGCCAGCGCGGCGCTGGACTGCCCGCGGGAAATACTTTGAATACCGGCGCGAATAATCTCGGAATAGTAGGCCGCTTCAAACATGGAGAATGCCACCATCGCGGAGATCAGGCGGATATCGGTTTTCGGCGATAGTCCCAGCACGTTTTGCAAAAAGCCGGGGACAATCAGATAGAACCACAGCAAGACCATGACCAACGGGATGGAACGGAAAACGTTAACATACGCTTTAGCAAACCAGGCGATAGGGGTAAAGCTTGAGAGGCGCATGACGGCCAGAATGGTTCCCCAGACTATCCCCACGACAACGGCGGTGACGGTGATCTTCAGCGTGATGACCAACCCGGCCAGCAGGTAAGGCAGTGAGGGGATAATCGAACTCCAGTCAAATTCGTACATTATTTGCTCCCCACGTTGCCCGGCAGGCGGACTTTGCGTTCAACCAGGCTCATGACCAGCATGATAACGGCGTTAATCAGCACATAGGCCAGCGTAATGGCGGTGAAGGATTCCCAGGCGTGCGCCGAGTAATCCAACAGTTTGCCTGCCTGCGCCGCCATATCCACCAGACCGATGGTTGAGGCAATAGCCGAGTTTTTCACCAGGTTCATCATCTCTGACGTCATTGGCGGCACGATAACGCGATAGGCATTCGGCAGCAGGACATAGCGATAAGCCTGCGGCAGCGTTAGCCCCATCGCCAGCGCCGCGTTCTTCTGCCCGCGAGGCAGAGACTGAATCGCGGCGCGCACCTGTTCGCAAACGCGGGCGGCGGTAAACAGTCCCAGACAGATCATTGAGGAGAGGAAAAACTGAATATTGGGATCGAGTTCCGCCTTAAACCACATGCCAAGATCTTCCGGCAACAGTTCAGGCACCACCAGGTACCAGGTGAAGAATTGCACGATCAGCGGCACGTTACGGAACAGTTCTACGTACAATGTGCCCAGTCCGGAGAGGAAACGGTTGGGAACGGTACGTAAAATGCCGAAAATAGATCCTACCAGGAAAGCGATAATCCAGGCGGTAATCGAAAGGGCTACGGTGACCTGAAAACCACTCCATAGCCAGCCGAGATAGGTGGTATTGCCGAAGGGGGCTTCCTGTAAAAAAATACCCCAGTTCCAGTCTATTGACATACATCTACTCCGAAAAAAAAGGGTAGCAGTGCTACCCTCGAAGATTGTTGCCCGGCGATTTGCGGTTTCAGGCCCGAGGGGGAACGACCATCAGGCTTATAGTCTGTCCGTGCTGAGCGACAATCGAGAGGACAGGAGTCCCGTCCCATTTAGTTTTAGTTAGTTAAGCGCTTTATCATTCGGTGCTTTGAACAGGGCTTTCATCTCGTCAGACAACTCAAAATTCATGTTCAGGTTTTTCGGTGGGATTGGATTTTTAAACCACTTATCAAACCACTTTTCCGCTTCGCCGGAGGTTTGCGCCTGGGCGATGGTATCGTCCATCAGCTTTTTAAACTCAGGGTCGTTTTTACGCAGCATACAGCCGTAGGCTTCCTGGGACTGCGGTTTACCGACAATCTCCCAGTTATCCGGTTTCTTGGCTTTGGCGCGCTCGCCGGCCAGCAGCGCGTCATCCATCATAAAGGCGACGGCGCGACCGCTTTCCAGGGTGCGGAACGAGTCTCCGTGGTCTTTCGCGCTAATAATACGCATCCCCATCTTTTGCTCTTCGTTAAGCTTATGCAGCAGAATTTCAGAGGTCGTCCCGGAGGTGACGACGACCGCTTTGCCTTTCAGATCCGGGAAATCTTTAATATCGCCGCCTTTTTTAGTCAGCAGTCGCGTCCCGACGACGAAAATCGTATCGGAGAAGGCGGCCTGTTTCTGGCGCTCAAGGTTGTTAGTCGTTGAACCACATTCAAAATCGAAGGTTCCGTTTTGCAACAGCGGAATACGGTTTTGCGAGGTGATCGGAATCAGCTTCACCTGCAGATCCGGCTTGTTAAGTTTCTTTTTTACCGCTTCCACAATGGCGTTGGAGTAGTCCTGGGAATAGCCGACCACTTTCTGCTGGTTGTCGTAATAAGAAAAGGGCACAGAAGATTCGCGATGCCCGACGACGATCACGCCATTTTTAGCGATCTTGTCCAGGGTGCTACCAGCGGCAGGCGCGCCATCTTCTGCGTGCGCAAGGCCCGCAGACAGTCCCATGACCAGCATTGCTGTGGTTAGCTTACGTAATTGCATATCCAACTCCTTTATCATCTGCGCCGTCGACGCATTGATAGCTATTGTGATGTTGTTATTGCCTGCAACTTGCGCGTGCAGTGTTATGTGTGTTTGTTAACATTTAGTGTGGCTTGTTGTAAATATTTTGCTGCGATATTGTTTATTTTTGCGAAGTGCGCCGCACCGTTCAGAGGCAAAAATCCTACATTGCACCGTTCAGGTGCTACCGATGATCGATTTTGGTGCGACCAGGTTGCACAAGCAGCCAGAACAGGTTTGCCATGTTTAACAAAGCAATAGACGTGCCAGAATGGGGGAAAAAGGAGGATTTTCAGGCCGGATAAATGAAGCGCTATCCGGCCTGGGGAGAGATTATTTCCGTCGTTGTCGCAGACTCATCACTACCGCGCCAAAAGCAAACAGCGCGGTCAGTACCCATAGCGGCCAGTTGCCGGTACGGGCATAGGGAGTTAACCCCGTGGTTGGCGTGACATTGGTGGTCAGTACCTGGCGTGTGAACTGCGGAATCATCGCCTGAACCTCGCCCTGAGGGCCAATCACCGCCGTAATACCGTTATTAGTACTGCGCAGCAACGGACGCGCCAGCTCCAGCGAACGCATCCGCGCCATCTGGAAATGTTGCCACGGGCCAATGGACTTACCAAACCAGGCGTCGTTAGAAATCGTCAGCAGATAGTCGGTGTCCGGGCGGAAGTTATCCCGCACCTGTTCGCCAAGAATAATTTCATAGCAGATTGCCGCCGTCAGCTTATAGTCGTGCGCATGTAACTGCGGCTGGATATAAGGGCCGCGGCTAAAGGAGGACATGGGCAGATCGAAGAACGGCGCCAGCGGACGCAGGATAGACTCCAGCGGAACGAACTCGCCAAAGGGCACAAGGTGATTTTTATTGTAGCGATTGGGCGAGTCATAACTGTATGGATTATCCTTGCCCAACGTAATAATCGTATTGTAGGTGTCGTATCGATTCTGTTTATTGAGACGCGCATCGACAATACCGGTGATCAGCGTGCTATTTTTTTCGCGTAACATCTCGTCCAGCGAACGAAGGAAAGGCTGCTGATTGATTTCGAGATCCGGAATCGCCGACTCAGGCCAGATAATAATCTGTGATTTGCCTAACTCTGGGCGAGTTTCGTTGAGATAAATTTTTAGCGTATTCAGTAGCTGGTTTTCGTCCCACTTCAGCGACTGCGGGATATCGCCCTGCACCAGCGATACCTGGGTCGCTTTGGCCGGTTCCAGCGTAAACCACTGGATATAACGTAGCGGAAAGGGCAAAGCAAACAGAATCACGGCGACAGCCAGCGGACGCCAGTTCCGTGTCGCCAGTGCCAGCGCTAACAGGCCGCTGACCATCATCAGCAGGAAGTTGATCGCTTCGACGCCCATTACCGGCGCCAGGCCTTTTAGCGGGCCATCGACCTGACTATAGCCAAATTGCAGCCAGGGGAAGCCGGTCAGCACCCAGCCGCGTAAAAATTCGGTGATTTGCCATACTGCAGGCGCGGCGATAGCGACGCGCAGCCAGTTGGTTTTTGGCCACAGGCGCGACAAAATCCCGGCAAACAGTCCGGTATACAGCGAGAGATAAGCTGCAAGCAGCACCACCAGAAAAACGTTAACCGGGCCCGGCATGCCGCCAAACTGCGCGATACTGACATAAACCCAGTTAATCCCGCTACCGAAAAGTCCGAGTCCCCAGCAATAGCCGATGGCGGCAGACTGGAGCGGGCGGCGATTAAACGTTAAGGCCTGCAGCCCGATAAGCGACACTATCGCTGCGGGCCAGACGTCATACGGAGAGAAAGCCAGTGTTCCGCAGGCGCCGAATAATAACGCCAGCAGCAGGCGAATACGCTGGCGTTCAATTAACGAGGCAAATGCCATTTTTAGTCCACTATTGCTGTTATTCGTCCAGTTTTGGCTGGGGCGAGTCATCCGGGATCCTGACATGCACCTGAATAATACGACGACTATCGGCCATCGCCACTTTGAACTGGTAACCATCAATGTCAATGGTTTCGCCGCGGGCCGGTAAATGGCCGAACGCCTGCATCACCAGCCCGCCGATGGTATCGACCTCTTCATCGCTGAAGTGGGTGCCGAAAGCGTCGTTGAAGTCTTCAATCGACGCCAGCGCACGAATCGTCCAGGTATGGCGGCTAAGCTGACGGAAGTCGATATCGTCTTCTTCGTCATACTCATCTTCAATTTCACCGACAATCAGTTCGAGGATGTCTTCGATAGTCACAAGGCCGGAAACGCCGCCAAACTCATCGATAACGATGGCCATATGGTAGCGCTGGGAGCGGAACTCCTTGAGCATACGGTCAACCCGTTTGCTTTCCGGTACGACAACCGCGGGGCGTAACACTTTGTCCATGCTGAAGGCTTCGGCATCGCTGCGCATAAACGGCAGCAAATCTTTGGCCATCAGAATCCCTTCAATGTGATCTTTATCTTCGCTGATCACCGGAAAACGCGAGTGGGCGGACTCGATGATAACATCGAGACATTCGTCCAGCGTCTGGTTGCGTTTCAGGGTAATCATCTGGGAGCGCGGGATCATAATATCGCGAACGCGCTGGTCGGCGATGTCCATTACGCCTTCGAGCATATCGCGCGTATCTTCATCGATAAGCTCGTTCTGCCCGGAATCACGGATCAGCGCCAGCAACTCATCACGGTTTTTAGGTTCCCCGTGGAAAAGCTGGCTGAGTAGCAGGGAAAAAAATCCCTTTTTACTGTTTACTGTGTCACTACTGTGTGAATTGTCGTCGCTCATGGCGTCGTATGGGTTCTCATGTTAGTTAATACAAAGCTCGTCATGCGTATACTCAGCTGTGACGGCATGTTTTGCCTGATGGCGCTACGCTTATCAGGCCTACAAAAGGCATGAATGTAGGCCGGATAAGGCGCAAGCGCCGCCATCCGGCAAGCTACTATTCTGCAATCTTCTCGGCAATGTACGGATCCTCATAGCCCATAGCAAGCATAATCTCCGTTTCGAGAGACTCCATCTCTTCCGCTTCGTCATCGTCGATATGATCGTAACCCAGCAAATGCAGGCTACCGTGCACGACCATGTGCGCCCAGTGCGCCTCCAGCGGCTTGCTCTGTTCCTGCGCTTCCTGCTCCACGACCTGACGGCAAATAATCAGATCGCCCAGTAGCGGCATTTCAATGCCGGGGGGCGCTTCAAACGGGAAGGAGAGAACATTAGTGGGTTTATCTTTCCCGCGGTACGTTAAATTAAGGTCGTGGCTTTCGGCCTCATCCACCAGACGGATTGTGACTTCCGCCTCTTCCTGAAACTGCGGAATAACGCCGTCCAGCCAGCGTTGAAACTGAGCTTCATCCGGAAGGCCCGCGTGGTTTTCACAGGCCAACTGTAAATCGAGGATCACCTGGCTCATTTCTGCTCCTGCTCCTGGGCTTCACGCTTACGCTCTGCCGCCAACGCCGCTTTGCGTTTTTGTTCTGCCTCTTCCCAGGCTTCATAGGCGTTAACAATGCGGGCAACGACCGGATGGCGCACCACGTCTTCGCTGTGGAAGAAGTTAAAGCTGATTTCATCGACTTCCGCCAGCACTTCAATAGCATGACGTAAGCCGGATTTGGTGTTGCGTGGCAGGTCAATTTGCGTCACGTCGCCGGTGATCACCGCTTTCGAGTTAAAGCCGATACGCGTCAGGAACATCTTCATCTGTTCGATAGTGGTGTTCTGGCTTTCATCCAGAATGATAAAGGCGTCGTTTAATGTGCGTCCGCGCATATAGGCCAGCGGCGCGACTTCAATCACATTGCGTTCAATCAGCTTCTCGACTTTTTCAAAGCCGAGCATTTCGAACAGCGCGTCATACAGCGGACGCAGGTACGGGTCCACTTTCTGACTTAAATCGCCTGGCAGGAAGCCCAGTTTTTCGCCCGCTTCCACCGCCGGACGGGTCAGCAGAATACGGCGAATCTCCTGGCGCTCAAGGGCGTCTACCGCAGCGGCGACCGCAAGATAAGTTTTACCGGTACCCGCCGGGCCGACGCCAAAGGTAATATCATGATCGAGAATATTGGCGATGTACTGCGCCTGGTTCGGGGTACGCGGTTTAATCACGCCGCGCTTGGTTTTGATATTAATCGCTTTGCCATAGTCAGGCACGCTTTCCGCGCTCTGTTCCAGCACCCGCGCTTCTTTGATCGCCAGATGAATTTGTTCCGGTTCGATATCCTGAGTCTGGCCGCGCATCGGTGCGGTATCGACATACAGACTTCGCAAAATATCTGTCGCCGCGGTCACGCAAATCGGACGACCGGTCAGTTTAAAGTGATTGTCACGGCGGTTGATTTCAATACCGAGACGACGTTCGAGCTGTTTAATATTGTCATCAAACGGCCCGCAAAGGCTCAACAGACGGGCGTTGTCTGCGGGCTCAAGGGTAATTTCGCGAGTGTCTATATTCAAACTGTTCCTCTTGTGTCTGTATCGCCGGACGCTGAACATTTACCGGCATCTAAGGAAATTATTCACGCCATAGGGAAAAGGCGCAAGCATTGCAATGAAGATGGGGATGGAGAGAGAAAATTGCAAGGCCCGTCGGGCGACAGGCCATGACCAGGAAGCCCGACAGGCGTAGCGCCATCGGGCATTATTGCCTTTCCAGCAGGATTAAGGCTGGTAGAATCCTACCCCCAGCTCATTTTCTTTACGGGTACGGGCAATGACGGACTCCGGCGTTTCGGCGACGCGCAGCCCCATTTCATCTTCGGTACGCACCACTTTTCCGCGCAGGGAGTTCGGATAGACGTCAGTAATTTCCACATCGACAAACTTACCAATCATCTCCGGCGTGCCTTCAAAGTTCACCACCCGATTGTTTTCGGTACGGCCAGACAGTTCCATAATGTTTTTACGTGACGTGCCTTCCACCAGAATGCGCTGTGTCGTGCCGAGCATACGGCGGCTCCATGCCATCGCCTGCTGATTGATACGCTCTTGCAGAATATACAGACGCTGCTTTTTCTCTTCTTCCGGTACGTCATCAACCATATCGGCAGCCGGCGTTCCCGGACGCGCAGAGAAGATAAAGCTGTAGCTCATATCAAAATTGACGTCGGCGATAAGCTTCATGGTTTTTTCGAAATCATCGGTAGTTTCGCCTGGGAAACCGACGATAAAGTCAGAGCTTATCTGAATGTCCGGCCGCGCCGCGCGCAGTTTACGGATGATTGCTTTATATTCCAGCGCAGTGTGGGTGCGCCCCATCAGATTCAACACGCGATCGGAACCGCTCTGTACCGGCAGATGCAGGAAACTGACCAGCTCCGGCGTATCGCGGTACACCTCGATAATATCGTCGGTGAACTCAATCGGATGGCTGGTGGTAAAGCGAATACGGTCAATGCCGTCGATGGCGGCAACCAGACGCAGCAGATCGGCAAAGGTGCCGGTGGTGCCGTCGTAGTTTTCTCCGCGCCAGGCGTTAACGTTCTGGCCCAGCAGGTTGACCTCACGCACGCCCTGCGCCGCTAACTGGGCGATTTCGAACAGGATATCGTCTGAGGGACGGCTGACTTCTTCACCGCGGGTATACGGTACCACGCAGTAAGTACAATATTTATTGCAGCCTTCCATGATAGAAACGAAAGCGGTCGGGCCTTCTGCGCGCGGTTCCGGCAAACGGTCGAACTTCTCGATTTCCGGGAAGCTGATATCGACCACCGGGCTGCGGTCGCCACGCACGGAGTTAATCATCTCCGGTAGGCGGTGTAAGGTTTGCGGGCCAAAAATAATGTCGACGTAATGGGCGCGTTGACGAATGTGCTCGCCTTCCTGGGAAGCCACGCAGCCGCCGACGCCGATAATCAGATCGGGATTTTTCTCTTTTAACAGTCTCCAGCGACCTAATTGATGGAAGACTTTTTCCTGAGCCTTCTCGCGGATTGAGCAGGTATTCAACAGCAGCACATCCGCCTCTTCCGCCACGTCGGTCAGTTGATAGCCGTGGGTGGCGTCCAGCAGATCGGCCATCTTCGATGAATCGTACTCGTTCATCTGACAGCCCCAGGTTTTAATATGGAGTTTTTTAGTCATCGACTTGCTCTTGCGAAATAGTGGCTGAAAAGCAGGGCGCATAGTGTAATGCTTTGGCGCGGTTGTGACCAGTATGACTGACGTCAGCCCTAATGGGTAAAAAATCCTGTAAACTTGTCTAAAACGTAACAGGATGAATGACCATGACAAATCAACCAACGGAAATTGCCATTGTCGGCGGGGGAATGGTCGGCGGCGCGCTGGCGCTGGGTCTGGCGCAGCAAGGATTTACGGTGATGGTAATAGAACATGCCGCGCCTGCGCCGTTTGTGGCTGACAGCCAGCCTGACGTGCGGATTTCGGCCATTAGCGCGGCATCCGTGGCGCTGCTCAAGGGGCTGGGCGTTTGGGAGGCGGTGCAGGGGATGCGTAGCCATCCTTATCGGCGACTGGAGACCTGGGAGTGGGAAAACGCCCATGTGGTGTTCGACGCCGCTGAACTCAAGCTGCCGCTGTTAGGCTATATGGTAGAGAACAACGTCCTGCAACAGGCGCTATGGCAGGCGCTGGAAGCGCACCCCGGCGTGACGCTGCGCGTTCCGGCTTCACTGGCGGCATTGCACCGCCGCCACGATGGTTATGCGCTGGAACTGGCCGACGGCGAATGGGTAACGCCGAAGTTAGTGATTGGCGCCGACGGCGCGAATTCGCAGGTTCGGCAAATGGCGGGAATTGGCATTCATGCCTGGCAATATGCGCAGTCGTGTATGCTTATCACCGTCAAGTGTGAAAATGCGCCAGGCGACAGCACCTGGCAGCAGTTTACGCCGACGGGGCCGCGCGCCTTTTTGCCGCTGTTCGACGATTGGGCGTCGCTGGTGTGGTATGACGCTCCGGCACGTATTCGCCAGCTACAGAGTTTATCGATGACGCAATTGCAGGTGGAAATTAACCAGCATTTTCCGGCGCGTCTGGGGGCGGTGATGCCGGTCGCGGCGGGCGCGTTTCCGCTAACCCGTCGTCACGCGTTGCAGTATGTACAACCGGGGCTGGCGCTGGTAGGCGACGCGGCGCATACCATTCATCCGCTGGCCGGGCAGGGCGTCAACCTGGGGTATCGGGATGTTGATGCGTTGATTGATGTGCTGGCGAGTGCCCGTAGCTATGGCGAGTCCTGGGCCAGCCATTCGGTGTTGAAACGCTATCAGACGCGGCGCATGGCAGATAATTTTATGATGCAAAGTGGAATGGATCTGTTTTATGCCGGGTTCAGCAATGAATTGCCGCCGCTGCGTATTTTACGCAATATGGGGCTGATGGCGGCGCAGCGCGCAGGCGTGCTAAAACGTCAGGCGCTGAAGTATGCGTTGGGGTTGTAGTTTGTGTTATGCCGGGTGGCGGTAATACCTTACCCGGCCTGTATTCGCCCGTAGGCCTAATAAGCGTAGCGCCATCAGGCAGTCCGAATTGCCAGAAAAGCAAAAAGCTCGCCGAAGCGAGCTTTTTAAAGGTGGCTGGGGTACGAGGATTCGAACCTCGGAATGCCGGAATCAGAATCCGGTGCCTTACCGCTTGGCGATACCCCAATTGTCGTACTTCTTGCGCTCATTAGCAGAGCGTCTTTAAAACTGGCTGGGGTACGAGGATTCGAACCTCGGAATGCCGGAATCAGAATCCGGTGCCTTACCGCTTGGCGATACCCCAACAAATTATTTTCGAACCGGTCGGATACCTCGACGCGTTCTGAATATGGTGGCTACGACGGGATTCGAACCTGTGACCCCATCATTATGAGTGATGTGCTCTAACCAACTGAGCTACGTAGCCAGATGATTTCTTCGATGGCTGGGGTACCTGGATTCGAACCAGGGAATGCCGGTATCAAAAACCGGTGCCTTACCGCTTGGCGATACCCCAATACCGTCGCGGTGAACCGCAAACTCGAAGAAATATGGCTGGGGTACCTGGATTCGAACCAGGGAATGCCGGTATCAAAAACCGGTGCCTTACCGCTTGGCGATACCCCATCCGTACAACGCTTATCGGTGAATGGTGCGGGAGGCGAGACTTGAACTCGCACACCTTGCGGCGCCAGAACCTAAATCTGGTGCGTCTACCAATTTCGCCACTCCCGCAAAAAAGATGGTGGCTACGACGGGATTCGAACCTGTGACCCCATCATTATGAGTGATGTGCTCTAACCAACTGAGCTACGTAGCCATCTTTTTTTTCGCGTTACCTTATCGGCGTTGCGGGGCGCATTATGCGTATTGAGCCTTGAAGCGTCAACCTCTTTTTCATCGAAAAACGTCGGAAAGTGTCTGTTTGGTTAGGTTGCGAACAGCGTGGCGCAATATTCGGCAATTATTGGTTATTAATCGTTTTTCCGAAAGTGGTTTGCTATAAAAAAAGAGCCCCTAAGGGCTCTTTCGTCATCGTTAATTTACTGGTACGCCGACTGATGCACGCCGACCGCGCGGCCTGACGGGTCATCCATCGTTTTGAATGCTTCATCCCACTCAATGGCTTTGGCGGAAGAACAGGCCACGGACGGGCCGCCGGGTACGCATTCCGCCGCGCTCGGCACCGGGAACAGCTCTTCAAAAATTTCCCGGTACAGATACGCCTCTTTAGACGACGGCGTGTTGTATGGAAAGCGGAAGCGGGCGGTTTCCAGTTGTTGATCGGAAATCTGTTTCGCCGCCACCTCTTTTAGCGTATCAATCCAGCTGTAGCCTACGCCGTCAGAGAACTGCTCTTTCTGACGCCACGCGACGCTTGCCGGCAGATAAGACTCGAAGCACTCGCGCAGCACGTGTTTTTCCATCTTGCCGTTGCCGCACATTTTATCCTGTGGGTTGATACGCATCGCCACGTCGAGGAATTTTTTATCCAGGAACGGTACGCGCGCTTCCACGCCCCAGGCGGACATCGCTTTGTTGGCGCGGGCGCAGTCATACATATGCAGCGCCTGTAGCTTACGAACCGTCTCTTCATGTAACTCTTTGGCGTTCGGCGCTTTATGGAAGTACAGGTAGCCGCCAAACACCTCATCGGAGCCTTCGCCGGAGAGCACCATTTTGATGCCCATCGCTTTGATCTTACGCGACATCAGATACATTGGCGTTGAGGCGCGGATAGTGGTCACGTCATAGGTTTCAATGTGATAAATAACATCACGAATGGCATCAAGACCTTCCTGCACGGTGAAGTGAATTTCATGATGCACGGTGCCGAGGTGGTTAGCCACTTCCTGGGCCGCCTTCAGGTCAGGCGAACCTTCCAGACCGACTGCAAAAGAGTGCAACTGTGGCCACCAGGCTTCGGAGCGCTCCTGATCTTCGACGCGACGGGCGGCGAATTTTTTGGTGATAGCCGAGATAATCGACGAGTCCAGACCGCCGGAGAGCAGCACGCCGTAAGGGACGTCGGACATCAGGTGGCTTTTCACGGATTCTTCCAGCGCCTGGCGCAGCGCGTTTTTGTCGGTAACGTTGTCTTTTACCGCATCGTAATCGAACCAGTCGCGCTGATAGTACTGACGAATTTCGCCGTCTTTGCTCCACAGGTAGCTGCCCGCCGGGAACTCTTTAATGGTGCGGCAGACCGGGGTCAGCGCTTTCATTTCTGACGCTACGTAGAAGTTGCCGAATTCGTCATAGCCCATGTAGAGCGGAATAATACCGATATGGTCACGACCAATCAGATAAGCGTCTTTTTCGCTGTCATACAGGGCGAAGGCGAACATCCCCTGTAAATCGTCAAGGAAATCCGGCCCTTTTTCCTGATATAGCGCGAGGATAACTTCGCAGTCGGAGCCTGTCTGGAACGCGTAACGATCGCCATACTCCGCGCGTAACGTCTGATGGTTATAAATTTCACCGTTCACCGCCAGTACGTGGGTTTTTCTGGCGTTATACAGGGGCTGGGCGCCGGCGTTAACATCAACAATCGACAAGCGTTCATGTGCGAGAATCGCGTTATCGCAAGCGTAGATGCCGGACCAGTCCGGGCCGCGATGGCGCATCAGGCGTGACAGTTCAAGGGCTTTTTTACGCAGTTCCGCTGCATCTGTTTTGATATCGAATACGCCGAAAATAGAACACATAGCCTTCTCCGTTAATCTGTTGCGTCGTACTTTTTGTGTTTGCTTGACTAAAAAATGCCGCAAAGGCGTGGAAGGCGCAAGGGGATTACGGTCTGAAAAATGAAAAATGCAATCGTCATTGTTGATTAGTGAAAAATGATTACGTATTGCGTGGATTTATTGATGGATCTTCAGTTTTATCGTGGTTTAATTGAATTATGTTTTTCCTGATGGCGTTTCGCTTATCAGACCTACAATGTTGTTCGAACCGTAGGCCTGAAAGCGGCGCGTCATCAGGCAGGGGACAGGTTTAGATAACGTCGATCTCAGCGACGGAAGGGTAAATCCAGCTTGGGCGGAACGGCATACTGTCAATATCATTGATTGTTGATACGCCTGAAAGCACCAGAATGGTCTCCAGACCGGCCTGGAATCCCGCCAGAATGTCGGTGCGCAGGTTGTCGCCGACGATAACGGTCTCTTCCGAGTGCGCCTGCATTTTGTTTAACGCCGCGCGGATGATCCACGGGCTGGGTTTGCCGACATAAAACGGCTTCCGGCCGGAAATTTTTTCAATGCCTGCGCACAACGCGCCGCAGGCCGGATAAAAGCCGCGACCGTGGGTATCCGGATTGGTGGCGATAAAGCGCGCGCCATTGGCGACGAAAAATGCTGCTTTATGCATCATGTCCCAGTTGTAGGAGCGGGTTTCTCCAACGATGACAAAATCAGGGTTCACATCGGTAATGGTAAAACCCGCTTTATAGAGCTCGTGAATAAGCGCGCCTTCGCCCACGACATACGCTTTCTTACCTTCCTGACGGCGCAGAAAATCGGCTGTCGCCATTGCTGAAGTATAAAACACGCTGTCCGGCACGTTAACGCCAGCGGTAGCAAAACGGTTCGCCAGATCCTGGCCGGTTTGCGACGGGTAATTGGTCAGCAGCACCAGCGGCAGACCTTTTTCCAGAATCCCCGTCAGAAATTCCGCCGCACCGGGTACGGCTACGTTGTCGTGCATCAGCACGCCGTCGATATCGCAGATTACATTCTTGATGGTCATGAACTACCCAGGGAATTTGTGAATAATCCGATACTATAAGAGCGCATCAACTTTCCAGCAAACGTTGCAGCAATGTTCCGTTGAGCATGGCGCGTTTAACTAAGGCAAATGCGCCGATAGCAGAACGGTGATCCAGCGTGGAGCGTACCACCGGCAAATTTTTGCGAAATGCCTTTAACGCCTGCGTATTGATACAGCTTTCGATAGCGGGCAACAGGACTTTATCGGCTTCAATGATCTCGCCGGCAATGACGATTTTTTGCGGATTAAACAGGTTGATAGCAATGGCGATCGTTTTGCCCAAATGGCGACCAACATGCTCAATGACTTCCGAGGCCAGGCTGTCGCCCCGGTTTGCCGCCTTACAGATGGTTTTAATTGTGCAGTCGTCAAGCGGAACACGGCTTTGATACCCTTGTTTAAGTAAATTCAGCACCCGTTGTTCAATCGCCACATTGGCGGCAATGGTTTCCAGACAGCCGAAATTACCGCAGTGGCAGCGCTCGCCCAACGGCTCCACCTGAATGTGCCCAATTTCGCCGACGTTGCCGTTACGGCCAATGAAGATGCGCCCGTTGGAGATAATCCCGGCGCCTGTACCACGATGGACGCGCACCAGAATCGAGTCCTCGCAATCCTGACTGGCGCCGAAGTAGTGTTCCGCCAGCGCCAGGCTACGAATATCGTGTCCCACGAAACAGGTAACGTGAAACCGTTTTTCCAGCGCTTCGACCAGTCCCCAGTTTTCAACCTGAATGTGCGGCATGTAACGAATCACGCCGCTTTCCGGATCGACAAGCCCTGGCAGGATCACCGAGATAGCGATCAATTCACGAATTTTACGCTGACAGCTATCAATAAAGACGGCGATGGTGTTGAGCAGCGCGTGTTCCAGCGTCTCCTGGGTGCGCTCCGGCAGCGGATAATGCTCCTCAGAGACCACTTTACTGCTCAGATCGTAGAGCGTTAAAGTGGTGTCATGACGACCCAGGCGAACGCCAATGGCATGGAAGTTGCGGGTTTCCGTGACGATAGAGATAGCGCGGCGGCCTCCGGTAGAGGCCTGCTGATCGACTTCTTTGATCAGCCCGCGTTCAATGAGTTGACGCGTAATTTTCGTTACGCTGGCGGGAGCAAGCTGGCTTTGCTCGGCAATTTGTATGCGCGAGATAGGACCATGCTGGTCAATCAGGCGGTAAACGGCCGCGCTGTTAAGCTGTTTTACGAGATCAACGTTACCTATCTGAGCTTGTCCGCCTGGTGTCATATTCTCACTTACTCAAGTCAACGACCTCGTCACCATTAACGATGGTCTTGATAATTTTAAAATCGTGGGTGAACGCGGTCAGGTTGGCGACTTTACCCGGCGCAATGCTACCGAGATGTTTATCAACGCCGATAGCGCGTGCCGGATAGAGCGTTGCCATGCGCAGCACTTCATCCAGCGCGATGCCGCAATGCGCGACCAGGTTACGTATGCCTTCAATCATGGTTAAGGACGAACCGCTCAACGTACCGTTTTCATCCACACACAGTCCATTGCGGTAGTATATTGTTTTACCTGCGAAAATGAACTGCTCAATATTGGCCCCCGCCGGTGCGGTGGCGTCTGTCACCAGACAAAGTTTGTCGCCTTTCAGGCGTTTGGCATTGCGAATGTTGGCGTAGTCGACATGCAGACCATCGGCGATAACGCCGCAATAAATATCCGCTTCGTCCAGAACAGCGCCAGCAAGGCCCGGCTCACGCCCTGTAATGTACGGCATCGCATTAAACAGGTGAGTCGCAAAGGTAATCCCGGCGCGGAAGCCCGCTTTTGCCTCTTTTAACGTCGCGTTGGAGTGGCCTGCGGAAACCACAATGCCCGCATTCGCCAGTTTAGCGATTACGTCGGCAGGCACCATTTCCGGCGCGAGTGTAACTTTGGTGATGACGTCGGCATTATCGCACAAGAAATCGACCAGCGCAGCGTCTGGTTTACGCACGAAATCAGGATTATGGGTGCCTTTTTTTACCAGATTAAGCCAGGGGCCTTCCAGGTGGAGACCCAGCGCCTGGTGTGGATGTTTTTCCAGGTATTCGCGCATGACGCGAATGCCCTGTTTCATCAATTCGTCGCTGGTAGTGATAAGCGTTGGCAGAAAGTTAGTACAGCCCGATTTTTCATTGGCTTTCTGCATAATTTCCAGCGTTTCAACGCTGACGGCTTCTGCGGTATCGTTAAACTGCACGCCGCCGCAGCCGTTTAACTGCACATCAATAAAACCGGGGGAGAGAATGGCCCCATTCAATGAGCGTTGTTCTATTCCCGGCGGCAGTTCGGCCATCGGACAAACGCGGTCAATCAGGCCATTAGCGACAACAAGCGCATGGTCATCAAGAATTTCGTGACCGGTAAAGATCCGGCCCTGGGTTAAAGCATACATTCTGACCCCCGATATCAAAAATTTACCGCCCCGCATTGACTGGCGGGGCGGAGACAACATTACAGACCTTTAATATTTTCTGCTTCTAATTCATTGAAATATTTCAATGTTTTAACTTTAAGTTCCATTGTGGACGGCTCATCGCATACCACAACCGCTTTCGGATGGAGTTGCAGGCAGCTAATAGTCCACATGTGGTTGACGTTGCCTTCAACCGCCGCCTGCAGCGCCTGGGCTTTCTGATGGCCCAGCACCAGAATCATCACTTCTTCCGCATCCAGCAGCGTGCCCACGCCTACCGTCAGCGCGTATTTCGGCACCTGGTTTACGTCGCCGTCAAAGAAGCGGGAGTTCGCTACGCGAGTATCATGGGTTAACGTTTTGATACGGGTACGGGAAGCCAGGGAAGATGCCGGTTCGTTAAAGGCGATGTGACCGTCGTTGCCGACGCCGCCCATAAACAGATGGATTTTACCGTAAGAACGAATTTTTTCTTCATATTGACGGCATTCTGCATCGATATCCGGTGCGTTACCGTTGAGAAGATTGATGTTTTCTGCTGGAATATCAACGTGATCGAAAAAGTTACGATGCATAAAGCTGTGGTAGCTTTCCGGGTGCTCTTTCGGCAGGCCAACATATTCGTCCATATTAAAGGTGACCACATGCTTAAAGCTGACCTCGCCCGCTTTGTGCATCTCAACCAGCGCTTTGTACGCCGTTAGCGGCGTGCCGCCGGTAGGCAGTCCAAGGACAAACGGACGATCGGCGGTCGGTTTGAACGCATTAATACGGTTAACGATATGGCGAGCGGCCCATTTGCCAACCTGTTCTGCGGTACTCAGGGGGATCAGTCTCATTCTTCACCTCAATAATCAATGTCAAAATTTGGCGGATCGTATTAAGCGTAACCTGGATATCCAGGGTTCGTGTTCAATCCGTCCTGATTTTTTGAATCATAAAATAAGTTTTCCGTGTTAGCCAGTGGATGGTGGGGGTGATTACGATATTTAGTGATTATAATCACAAAAAACACCCGTTTAATTTGCGAGGCGAATTAATTTTCCACACACTCTGTAGAAGATGATCTCACCGTTCGATTACAGAACATCACGTTTTTAACGTTTGCAACACAATAAAAAACGGCTTCAAAGAAGCCATATCGGCGTCTCGTAGGGGGAATAAGATGAATATTTTAGGTTTTTTCCAGCGGCTGGGTAGGGCGTTGCAGCTCCCTATCGCCGTGTTGCCGGTGGCAGCGTTGTTGCTGCGATTCGGCCAACCAGATTTGCTGAATATGCCGTTTATCGCGCAAGCGGGCGGGTCTATTTTCGATAACCTGGCGCTGGTCTTCGCTATCGGCGTGGCATCCAGTTGGTCTAAAGATAGCGCGGGCGCGGCAGCGCTGGCGGGAGCCGTGGGTTACTTCGTCATGACCAAAGCGATGGTGACGATTAACCCGGAAATCAACATGGGCGTGCTGGCGGGGATTATTACCGGTCTGGTCGGCGGCGCGGTTTATAATCGCTGGTCTGGTATCAAACTGCCTGATTTTCTCAGTTTCTTCGGTGGAAAACGTTTTGTGCCGATCGCAACGGGCTTTTTCTGTCTGGTGCTGGCCGCTATTTTCGGTTACGTCTGGCCGCCGGTACAGCATGGCATCCATGCGGGCGGTGAATGGATCGTTTCCGCAGGCGCGCTGGGTTCCGGTATCTTTGGCTTCATCAACCGTCTGCTGATCCCAACCGGTCTGCATCAGGTACTGAACACCATCGCCTGGTTCCAGATTGGTGAATTCACCAATGCCGCAGGCACTGTATTCCACGGCGACATCAACCGCTTCTATGCTGGCGACGGCACGGCGGGGATGTTTATGTCCGGCTTCTTCCCGATCATGATGTTTGGTCTGCCGGGCGCCGCTCTGGCGATGTATTTCGCCGCGCCGAAAGAACGTCGTCCGATGGTGGGCGGTATGCTGCTGTCTGTCGCGATCACCGCGTTTCTGACCGGCGTAACCGAGCCGCTGGAATTCCTGTTTATGTTCCTGGCGCCGCTGCTGTACCTCCTGCATGCCATTTTGACCGGTATCAGCCTGTTCGTCGCGACGCTGCTGGGTATCCATGCAGGCTTCTCTTTCTCGGCAGGCGCGATCGACTATGTTCTGATGTATAACCTGCCAGCGGCCAGCAATAACGTCTGGATGTTGCTGGTGATGGGCGTTGTATTCTTTATCATCTACTTCCTGCTGTTCAGCGCGGTTATTCGTATGTTTAACCTGAAAACGCCGGGCCGCGAAGATAAAGTTGATGAGATGGTAACGGAAGAAGCCAACAGCAACACCGAAGAAGGGTTAACGCAACTGGCGACCAGCTATATTGCTGCGGTTGGCGGTACGGACAACCTGAAAGCGATCGATGCGTGTATTACCCGTCTGCGCCTGACCGTGAATGACTCTGCTCGTGTCAACGATGCGGCCTGCAAACGCCTCGGCGCTTCCGGCGTGGTGAAACTGAACAAACAGACCATTCAGGTTATTGTCGGCGCGAAAGCGGAATCGATTGGCGATGAAATGAAGAAAGTGGTGGCGCGGGGGCCGGTCGCGGCAGCGTCTGCTGATGCGGCTCACGTTGCAACACCTGCTCCGGCGGCCAAACCCCAGGCGGTGCCGAATGCGGTGACTATCGCTGAACTGGTCTCTCCGATTACCGGTGAGGTAGTGGCGCTGGATCAGGTACCGGATGAAGCTTTCGCCAGCAAAGCGGTCGGCGACGGCGTAGCAGTGAAACCCACCGATAAAACCGTGGTTTCTCCGGCCGCGGGTACTATCGTGAAAATCTTCAACACTAACCACGCGTTCTGTCTGGAAACCGAAAAAGGCGCGGAGATCGTTGTCCATATGGGTATCGATACCGTCGCTCTGAACGGTCAGGGCTTCAAGCGTCTGGTAGAAGAGGGGGCGGAAGTCACGGCGGGTCAGCCGGTTCTGGAACTGGATCTGGACTTCCTGAATGCCAATGCGCGTTCCATGATAAGCCCGGTTGTTTGTAGCAACAGCGATGACTTCAGCGCTCTGGTCATCAAAGCGGATGGTCACGTGGTAGCGGGTCAAACGCCACTGTACGAGATCAAGAGCAAATAATCGCTTCCTGGCCGGATAAGGCGTAAGACGTCATCCGGCGATATCACAGAAAACATAAGCGGCAGAGGGGAACCTTCGCCGCTTTTTTTTACCGCAATTAGCCCCAATATTTTCTGCAAAGCCACTTTTTAAGTAACTAAAGGTTGTCAGTCTGTCCGGCTTATAAGATCATATGCCGTTATACGTTGTTTACGCTTTGAGGAATCCACGATGAGTGAGGCTGAAGCCCGCCCGACTAACTTTATTCGTCAGATTATTGATGAAGATCTGGCGAGTGGTAAACATACCACTGTCCATACCCGTTTTCCGCCGGAGCCGAATGGCTATCTGCACATCGGCCACGCGAAATCTATCTGCCTGAACTTTGGCATCGCGCAAGATTATCAGGGCCAGTGCAACCTGCGTTTCGATGACACCAACCCGGTAAAAGAAGATATCGAGTACGTTGATTCGATCAAAAACGACGTCGAGTGGTTAGGCTTTCACTGGTCTGGCGATATTCGCTACTCCTCCGATTACTTTGACCAACTGCACGCCTATGCGGTCGAGCTGATCAATAAAGGCCTGGCCTACGTTGATGAGCTGACGCCGGAGCAGATCCGCGAATACCGCGGTACGCTGACCGCGCCGGGTAAAAACAGCCCGTTCCGCGATCGCAGCGTGGAAGAAAACCTCGCGCTATTTGAAAAAATGCGTACCGGCGGTTTTGAAGAGGGTAAAGCCTGTCTGCGCGCTAAAATCGACATGGCGTCGCCGTTTATCGTGATGCGCGATCCGGTGCTGTATCGCATTAAATTCGCCGAGCATCATCAGACCGGCACGAAGTGGTGCATCTACCCGATGTACGACTTTACTCACTGCATCAGCGATGCGCTGGAAGGTATTACTCATTCTCTGTGTACGCTGGAGTTCCAGGACAACCGTCGTCTGTACGACTGGGTACTGGACAACATCACCATTCCGGTTCACCCGCGCCAGTACGAATTCTCGCGGCTGAATCTGGAATACACCGTGATGTCCAAGCGTAAGCTGAACCTGCTGGTGACCGACAAACACGTCGAAGGTTGGGACGATCCGCGTATGCCGACTATTTCCGGTCTGCGCCGTCGCGGCTATACCGCGGCTTCTATTCGTGAGTTCTGCAAACGCATCGGCGTCACCAAGCAGGACAACACCATTGAGATGGCGTCGCTGGAATCCTGCATTCGCGAAGATCTGAACGAAAACGCGCCGCGCGCAATGGCGGTAATCGATCCGGTAAAACTGGTTATCGAAAACTACCCGCAGGGTGAGAGCGAAATGGTTACCATGCCTAACCATCCGAATAAACCGGAGATGGGCAGCCGTGAAGTGCCGTTTAGCGGTGAGATCTGGATCGATCGCGCAGATTTCCGCGAAGAAGCGAACAAGCAGTACAAGCGTCTGGTGATGGGCAAAGAAGTGCGTCTGCGTAATGCCTACGTCATTAAAGCGGAGCGCGTAGAGAAGGATGCCGAAGGGAATATCACCACCATCTTCTGTACCTATGATGCCGATACGCTGAGTAAAGATCCGGCTGACGGGCGTAAAGTGAAAGGCGTAATCCACTGGGTTAGCGCAGCACATGCGCTGCCGATTGAAATTCGTCTCTACGACCGTCTGTTCAGCGTGCCGAATCCAGGCGCCGCGGAGGACTTCCTGTCCGTTATCAACCCCGAATCATTAGTGATTAAGCAGGGTTATGGCGAGCCGTCACTGAAAGCGGCGGTAGCAGGGAAAGCTTTCCAGTTTGAACGTGAAGGCTACTTCTGCCTCGACAGCCGCTATGCAACGGCCGATAAGCTGGTCTTTAACCGCACTGTGGGCCTGCGTGATACCTGGGCGAAAGCGGGCGAATAAGCACTGCGCCAACAGGCGAATGCTGTAAAAATACCTTGTCAACGCCGCGTTCTGCGGCGTTTTTTCTCTGCATTTCCAAGAGCCTATCCCATTAGGGCTATTTTACTTGCCATTTTGGACCTGGGCAGTGCTCGCCAAAACGCGTTAGCGTTTTGAACGCCGCTAGCGGCGGCCCGAAGGGCGAGCGTAGCGAGTCAAACCTCACGTACTACGTGTACGCTCCGGTTTTTGCGCGCTGTCCGTGTCCAAACTGGCTGCGCCAATAACGCCTGGTGGGATAGGCTCTAAGTCGATTCTCTTTTTTGCGAGGCGAATTAATTATTCTCTGAAAATTATTGATCTGATAAATGATTATTAATCTAAATGTTATAAGCGTCAGGTCAACAGGAGACAATTATTTTCATGCCTATGGAAAACAAGTCAATTTTCTTTCTGGCGGTCTGCTTCCCCCACCAGCAGTTGAATGTAACAGAAAGCAATTAAATATGTGCGGTTGCTCATATTATTACATACTGGTTACAGAAAGAGATTGATAATTCGCATCGCGAAAAATAGTCTATTTAACGTAGTAAATGAGGTTTCTCAGCGCTACTTTTTATTTTTATTTTTTCGCTGTTCGCTTTTGTCGGCAGCAATTTATACGTCAAAGAGGATTAACTTATGCGTACGTTTAGTGGCAAACGTAGTACGCTGGCTCTGGCTATCGCCGGTATCACAGCAATGTCGGGGTGGATCGTTGTTCCGCAGGCGCAAGCCTCCGGCTTTTTCGACGACTCCACGTTAACGGGCGGCATCTATTATTGGCAGCGTGAACGCGATCGCAAAGATGTGACCGACGGCGACAAATATAAAACTAACCTTTCTCATGCGACCTGGAACGCTAACCTGGATTTTCAGTCTGGTTACGCTGCGGATATGTTCGGTCTGGATATCGCAGCGTTTACCGCGATTGAAATGGCAGAAAACGGCGACAGCGGTCATCCAAACGAAATTGCCTTCTCGAAAAAGAATAAAGGCTACGACGAAGACTATTCCGGCGATAAGAGTGGTATCAGTCTTTATAAAGCCGCCGCGAAATTTAAATATGGCCCGGTCTGGGCGCGCGCCGGTTATATTCAGCCTACCGGTCAGACGCTGTTAGCGCCGCACTGGAGTTTTATGCCAGGTACCTATCAGGGTGCGGAAGCCGGCGCCAGTTTTGACTATGGCGATGCGGGCGCGTTAAGTTTTTCCTACATGTGGACTAACGAATATAAAGCGCCGTGGCATACCGAAATGGATAAGTTTTATCAGGCGGATAAAAAAACCAATGTAGATTATCTCCACTCCATCGGCGCGAAGTACGACTTTAAAAATGATCTGGTGCTGGAAGCGGCGTTTGGTCAGTCCGAAGGCTATGTCGATCAATATTTCGCGAAGGCCAGCTATAAATTTGATTTAGGCGGCAATCCGTTCACCACCAGTTACCAGTTCTACGGCGCGCGCGACAAAGTAGACGATCGCAGCGTGAATGATATTTACGACGGTACGGCCTGGCTGCAGGCGTTGACCTTCGGCTACAAAGTCGCGGAAGTGGTTGACCTGCGTCTGGAAGGCACCTGGGTGAAAGCGGACGGTCAGCAGGGCTATTTTCTGCAACGTATGACGCCAACCTACGCCTCTTCAAACGGTCGTCTGGATATCTGGTGGGATAACCGCTCCGACTTTAACGCTAACGGTGAAAAGGCGGTTTTCTTCGGCGCGATGTATGACCTGAAAAACTGGAATCTGCCGGGCTGGGCTGTGGGCGCGTCTTACGTTTACGCCTGGGATGCCAAACCGGCAACCTGGCAAAGTAACCCGGATGCTTACTACGACAAAAACCGCACTATCGAAGAGTCCTCATACAGTCTGGATGCGGTTTATACCCTGCAGGAGGGGCGTGCCAAAGGCACCATGTTCAAGCTGCACTTCACCGAATATGACAACCACTCCAATATTCCAAGCTGGGGCGGTGGTTACGGCAACATCTTCCAGGATGAGCGTGACGTGAAATTTATTGTTATTGCGCCATTCACTATTTTCTGATGTCAGATGCGGCAGGCTGCCGGTCTGCCGCGCTGTTGAGGAACGACCTATGAAAAAAATTTTACTCATCGCCAGCATGACCGCCGGTTTGACGGCCTGTGCGTCATCACCCGCGCCGGAAGAAGATAGCCGGCTGAAAGAGGCGTACAGCGCCTGTATCAATACCGCACAGGGCTCGCCTGAGAAGATAGAGGCCTGCCAAAGCGTACTGAATGTCCTTAAAAAAGAGCGCAAACATCAGCAATTTGCTAACGAAGAAAGTGTGCGGGTACTGGACTATCAGCAGTGCATTCAGGCGACGCGCACGGGTAACGATCAGGCGGTCAAGGCTGACTGCGATAAGGTCTGGCAGGAAATTCGCAGTCATAATAACGTGCAATAAAACCCTGCCTTGCCACCCACGGGCGAATGTTTTCCGCCCGTGGTTTTTTCAGGCTTTATTTTCTGCCGCGATATAGCCGCGACTCAGACGTACAAACAGCATCGCCGTCGCGGCAAGTCCACATAACGCCGCGCACATCAGCCACCAGCCGGGCGAGCTTTTATCGCCGGTTAACTTTACCAGCGCGGTAGAGATGGCCGGCGTCAGGCCGCCAAAAATCGCTGTCGCCAGGCTAAAGGCCAGTGAGAAACCAACGGTACGCACATAGACTGGCATCACTTCGGTTAACGCCGCGACCATTGCGCCGTTATACATGCCAAAAAAGAAAGAGAACCACAGCAGTACCAGCGTCATGCGGGTAAAGTCGGGCGCGGCGGTCAGCCACTGCATGACTGGCCAGGTGGTGATTAGCGCCAGCAACGTAATGCCCATTAACACGGCGCGACGGCCAATCCGGTCGGAAATCGCGCCGCCAATGGGTAACCAGATAAAATTGGACACCCCCACCAACATGGTAACGATCAAACTGTCCCGCGCGCTGAGATTAAGCACGGTTCTGCCATAGGTCGGCGTATAAACGGTGATAAAATAAAACGTTGTGGTGGTCATCGCCACCAGCAGCGTTCCGGCCGTAATAATGCGCCAGTTTTTGGCGATAGTTGCAAAAATTTCCCTGGTGTCGGGGCGATGCTTGCGTTGTAAAAACGCTTCTGTTTCTTGTAATGAACGACGTAAAACAAAAATCAGCGGAATGATCATACAGCCGATAAAGAACGGAATTCGCCAGCCCCACTCCGATATCGCGTCGTGTCCCAGCGTGATATTCAGGCTATAACCAATCAACGCGGCAACAACGATCGCGACCTGCTGACTGGCGGATTGCCAACTGGTATAAAACCCTTTATTGCCTGGCGTTGCGATTTCGGACAGATAGACCGAGACGCCGCCTAACTCAACGCCCGCAGAAAATCCTTGTAATAACCGGCCTAACAGCACCAACGCAGGCGCTGCCAGGCCGATCGTTTGGTAGCCGGGGACGAGGGCGATGAGCAACGTACCGCAGCCCATAATCGCCAGCGTCACCATCAGCCCTTTACGACGTCCGATTCTGTCAATATAGGCGCCAAGCACAATCGCGCCGACGGGGCGCATTAAAAAACCGGAGCCAAAGACGGCAAAGGTCAACATTAATGAGGCAAATTCGCTTTCCGCCGGAAAAAACGTTTTGGCGATATAGGTGGCGTAAAATCCGAACAAGAAAAAATCAAACTGTTCAAGAAAATTGCCGCTTGTCACGCGCAGTATTGCGCCGAACGTGCCGGCGCGCGATGTTGCAGGTGTGTGTTGTGCCATAGGGTTTGCTCTCCACTGTCTTTATTGTTTTATGGGTAAGATGTTGCGGGTCAGTTGCCTGTATCCCCCGCATGTTTTCCGCGTCGCTTCTCAATTGCCCATTTGAGTAAGGCCGCGCAGCGGAAAAATCCGTGGGCGAATTTTCCGTAGGGAAGGGTGAGAAAGAGCGCCATCACCACGCCTAAATGGAGCGCCAGCAGTATGCCCATTCCGCTGGTGTCTCTGCCTGCCAGCAGCGCCAGCCCGGTAAGACTGGTTAAGAACAGCAGCAGAATAAAGCTGCGATCCATGGGTTTCTGGCGCGCATCGCCATGTAACGGCGACCGCCGCAGATTGAGCCACAGTAGCCCGGCCGGGCCGATAAGCAGACCGATACCGCCCAGCGTGCCGAGCATGACCGGCAGGCTAAAAAACGGGTAGGGCGCTTCCCAACCGGCGACATAGTGATAGCCCGTCGCCACGACCGTGGCGGCAAAACAGAGCATAAAACCGTAGAAGGTAAAGTGATGAAAGCGACGGCGCAGCAGCGTGAACGCATCGTCCGCTTCGTTACAACCTTTGCCGTGACCGCCGTCGAGATATTTCAGCGTTAACGCATTGTGCGACGCTTCCGCAATCTCCGCCGAACGCGGTACGCCCGGCGAGATCTCACGCCAGAAGCGAATTACGCCCGCCATAAGCAAACCGATTGCCAGCACAAAAACTGAGCCAAACATCCATGCCAGCAGGCTATGCGGAAAAATTTGATAGAAGTCACCGGCCAGCGGTGGATGAATCAGCGACCCTTTCAGCGCCATCGCCAGTAATAAAAAGAGCGTCAGACCGACTATCAGCGCCAGCGCGACGGTGATCCCCGCCCGGCGGTATAACGCGCCAAAAGCGGCGGGCTGGGCATACTGTTGATACGTCTCCAGGCGGGCTTGCGCCATCGCTTTCGGCACGTTAATGGCAAATTCATGGGGTGGCGCGTACTGGCACGCGTGCAGGCAGGCACCGCAGTTATGACATAAATTCGCCAGATAATGAATATCGGCTTTACCGAATTCGAGCCGCTGGGTCATCGCCGGAAATACCGCGCAAAAACCTTCGCAGTAGCGACATGCGTTACACACTTGCATGACGCGTTCGACCTCGGCTTCCGGTTCGGTAAGCACGGTGGCCTCAATGATTAATTTTTCAAGCTGTTTCATGCTGCGCCTCCTTGTGCGCCGCGCGGGCGGCTTCTATTCCCGCAATGCGGCCAAAGGTTGTGCCGATAGACATGCCTACGCCTGCGGTATACCCCTTGCCCAGAACATTTCCTGCCATCATCTCGCCGGCAACAAACAGGTTGCGGCTTGGATGACCGGCAAAATGCACCGCGGCACGTTCGTTAACTTTCAGGCCCAGGTAGGTAAACGTGATGCCGGGTCGCAGCGCATAACCGTAGTAGGGCGGCGCATCAAGCGGGCGCGCCCAGTGGGTTTTCGCCGGCGTCAGGTTTTTGGTGGCGCAGTCATCAAGCAAGGTATGATCAAAATGACCGGGTTGGCAGGCCTGGTTATACTGCGTGACGGTATGGGTAAATTTTTCCGCGTCCAGCCCCAACTGGCAGGCCAGTTCTGACAGCGTATTGGCCTGCGCGCCAGGAAAAACCGGCGGCATAAAGTGGCCGATGGCTTTGCTGTCAATAATCGAATAGCCAATTTGTCCTGGCTGTTGAGCCACCAGCCGCCCCCAAATGGCGTAACGCTTCGGCCAGAAATCTTCGCCTTCATCATAAAAACGTTCGGCGTCGCGATTCACGACAATACCCAGCGATACGCAATCCACGCGAGTACAAATACCGCCGTCGTACAGCGGCGCCCTGGCATCAATCGCTACGCAGTGCGACTGGGACGGATCGCCAATGATATCCGCGCCGGCATCCATCATAAATTTGAGTAATACGCCCTGGTTAAAACGCGTGCCGCGAATCAGAAAGTTATCCGCGGGCCATTCGCCGCGGGCGTTTTCTCCCCAGGCTTCCCGCAGCCATTCACGGTTTGATTCGAAACCGCCAGCCGCTAATACGCAGGCTTTGGCGGTAATACGTTCGCTACCTGCCAGCGCAGCTACGAATTCGCCGTCATGAAGTTCAAGCGCGTGAACCGGCGTGTTATAGCGAATCTGTACGCCCAGCCGTTCGGCGCTACGGTAATAGGCATTGACGAGCGCTTTCCCGCCGCCCATAAAAAACGCATTGGTGCGCGCAACGTGGAGCGCCCCAGATAGCGGCGGTTGAAAGTTAACGCCATGTTTGCGCATCCAGTCGCGGCATTGCGAAGAGGTGCGAATGACCAGCCGCGCCAGCGCCTCGTTGGTGTTGCCGTCGGTGACTCGCCACAGATCCTGCCAGAATTCCTCTTCAGGATAGCTTTCTACCAGCACATCCTGCGGCGCATCATGCATACAGCGCAGGTTTCGTGTGTGCTGAGAATTTCCGCCGCGCCATTCCCGCGGGGCAGCCTCCAGCAGCAGAACCGATGCGCCCGCTTCCCGTGCGGTCAGGGCGGCGCATAATGCGGCATTGCCTCCGCCTATCACCAGTACATCAACCATCTTATACTCCCGTACCATTTAACTATTTGTTAAATTTGTAATTGAAATGTATACGGATAAATAAGCGGCGCGCTATCAGGTAGCGCTAAACAGGGGTTTAGTAAGCGTAAAGGGTTGCGCCTGGCCATTCACCGGCGTCGACTAACTGACGCATAACTTTGGTAAGGACTACTCTGGCGGCAAGGCCGGCGGGCGTCAGTTCATCATCCGACAGGCTGACTAAAAAATTGGGGCGGCTGAGTACCGGATTATGGACGCCGATCACGCGTAGCGCGTCGTTATCCAGATGAGAAATCGCCGCGCCGGGCTGCAACGTGGCGCCAAGATCGTCGCGCACGGCGCGCATCAACAACGCCAGGCCGTCAATTTCCGCGACGATTTCAACGTTAAGCGCATGTTCCTGGCAGACAGCGTCCAGCCTGCCGCGCAGCCCGTGTCCCTGGCTTGGCATAATGAGCGGAATGCCTGCCAGTTGTTCAGGTGTGATCGGGTTATCAGGAAGCGCCGCCAGCAGGGCATGGGAGCCAATCAGAAAAAGCTGTTCTTCAAGGATCGGTCTGGCGCTCCAGCGCAGGATTTTATCTTTTTGAAAGACAACGGCTAAATCAATCTGGCGGGTATTGATCATTCTTTCCAGATTACCGGACAAGCTTTCCACCACATGCAGTCGGACATCGGCATAGTTTTCCTGCATGGCATGGATAAACGGTATACCCAGTATGGAGGCGGTACTGGGGGCCATTCCTACGCTCACATGACCGGAAAGGCGCGCTTCTCTGGCGGCGAGAATCGCATCGTCGGCATGACGCAGGGCGAGTTGCGCCTGCGAATAAAAGGCCAGCCCGGCGTTGGTTGGCGTTACGCCGCGCGAGGTGCGCTGCAGCAGACGGATAGCAAGCTCGTTTTCCAGACGGGACATCTGTTGACTTAATGCTGAAACGCCAATATCAAGATCCTGTGCGGCGCTACCCATACTGCCGGTTTCAATAATACGCACGAAATAGCGTAACTGGCGAAGCTCCATTCCTGCTCTCCTGAGATGCGATAGCGTTTTTTACATTAAATCAACATCAAGCAGCAGGAAAGAGGAGAATATAAAAAAGCCAACCGGGCGGTTGGCTCTTCGAAAGATTTACACTTATTTAGTCGCGTCATCGTGCGCGTGCTCGTCTTCGCGGCAGTCGCCTTCAGCGCAGTGGCCGTAAAGATAGAGGCTGTGATTAGTTAAACGAATACCGTGTTTCGCCGCAATTTCACGCTGGCGCGCTTCAATAGAGTCATCACTAAATTCAATCACTTTTCCGCAGTCAAGGCAGATAAGATGGTCGTGATGATGCTGTTGCGTCAGTTCAAAAACGGATTTACCGCCTTCAAAATTATGGCGGGTCACGATACCGGCATCGTCAAACTGGTTCAGCACACGGTATACGGTTGCCAGACCGATTTCTTCACCCATGTCGATCAGGCGTTTGTATAAATCTTCCGCACTGACGTGATGGTTATCTGGTTCCTGAAGAACTTCCAGAATTTTTAAACGAGGAAGCGTTACTTTCAGGCCAGCCTTCTTTAATGCGGTATTGTTGTCAGTCATGCGGAATCTGTCCTGTTGCTAAACGATTCACTTCATTAGAGAAGTGACAGAAATTGCACTCAAGATAATGCGTATCATTATAGGACTGCCATGCCGAAATGAAAACCGCAAGTCTCTCGCAGATGTTAATAAAACTGTGGTTTTGCCTGCAAATTCTGGCGCCACCTGATTACACCCGGACATTGTACAGGGATGGGTGCGAAAGTTACAAATTTGTAGCAATTATTTTGATTGGTCTTGTCTATTGATGCGGCGCAGATATAACGCTGCGCCGCATAAGATTAGGCGTTGAGGATGTCGTCGAGGTGCAATTCAGCCGAAACTTGCTTAACCCATTTTTCAACACGCTCGGCGGTCAGTTCAGGCTGACGGTCTTCGTCAATCGCCAGACCGACAAAATGATCGTCGTCAGCCAGACCTTTAGAGGCTTCAAAATGATAGCCTGCGGTTGGCCAGTGACCCACAATCGTGGCGCCGCGCGGCTCAATAATGTCGCGAATCGTGCCCAGCGCATCACAGAAGTATTCCGCGTAGTCTTCCTGATCGCCACAGCCAAACAGCGCCACCAGCTTACCGTTAAAGTCAATCTCTTCGAGAGTCGGGAAGAAGTCATCCCAGTCACATTGCGCTTCGCCATAGTACCAGGTTGGGATGCCCAGCAGCAGAATGTCATACCCTTCCAGGTCTTCTTTACTGCTTTTTGCAATGTCATGCACATCGGCAACGTCTTTACCAAGCTGTTTTTGAATCATTTTTGCGATATTTTCGGTATTACCGGTGTCGCTGCCGAAAAAGATGCCAGTGATTGCCATGAGTAAAATAACCTCTTGAAACTTATTGAAATGGTGGTGGCGAATTGCCCACGGATAAGGGCAATCATAGCAGAACAGGCAGATATGCGGAAACAGCAATCACGCGGGACTGCACGCTCTGCTACACGAAATATGAAACAAAACTTATTTTCAGACTAAACCCTGGCCGCGCAGCGCCATAAGCTGCTTCATTAATATTTCTTCAATGAGCTCGCTGCGGCTAATGTTGCGCGCTTCGGCCAGCTCATTCAGCGCGTCAACCGCTTGTGCGTTGAGTTTTAATTCGACACGCTTGAGGCCACGAACTTTGTCGCGTTTTAACTGGTTGCGCTTGTTGATGCGTAACTGTTCATCGCGCGAAAGCGGATTCGTTTTAGGTCGTCCCGGGCGACGCTCGTGCGCGAACAGATCTAATGTCGTACGGTCCGTTTGTTCTTTGGCCATGATTTTGGTGACTTCGGGGGAAACAATCAGCCAGGCTTATGCCCGGATGGATAGCGCGCCATCATACATCAGCGAGGAAGCGACGCCAACGCCCGCGCGCGTAATCGCGCACAGGCGATGAGTTTTTAATCAGTTAGCGTTTATCGTGCAGATAACGGCGGATGGCGCGCAGAACCGCCTCTGGTTTTTCGGCATGTACCCAGTGGCCCGCGCCGGCGATCACATGCGCGCGCGCCAAAGGGAATTGCGCCAGCAGCGCGTCGCGGTACGCTTCGGTCACGTAGGGCGAGTTACCGCCTGGAATAAACAGCGCCGGATGTTCCCAGGGCGGAATGGTTTCCCAGCCGACGATATGCGGATACTGCTCCCATAATACCGGAACATTAAAACGCCATTCGCCTTCAGCCCAGGATTTTAACAGAAACTGGATCACGCCTTCTTCGTTGAGGTGCTGGCGCATAATCCCTGCCGCCTGTTGGCGGGATGTCGCATCGGATTCGCTGACGGCGTTAATGGCCGCGAAAATGCGATCGTGGCGGCGAACGTGATAATCCACGGGGGCGATATCAATCGCGACCAGACGATCGATGCGATCGGGCGCCAGCGCCGTCAGCGCCATTACCGCTTTTCCGCCCATGGAATGACCAATAAACGTCGCTTTTTCAATCTGCTGCGCGTCAAGCGTATCCAGAAGATCCTGGGCCATTGCCGGATAATCCATGACCGGATCGCGCGGCGATAAACCATGATTGCGCATATCGACCTGAATAATGTCGTGATCGGTCACCAGATCGCGCGCCAGTACGCCGAGGTTGTCCAGGCTGCCAAACAGGCCATGAACGAGAACGATGGGGGAATTATTGTGCAGGTTTTGTGCAGATTGCGCTCGGATGTTTAATTTCATGGCAAAGTTCTTTTTTTCGCTCTGTCGGGTTAGGGTATTATGTTGACCATTCTGCCACTGGGCTGCAACCTCTAAGGTTTACTCCGAGTTTTTTTGTCAGCCGGGCTTAACGCTATCCGCTGTTGGGATTTGTTCCTATAATCCCAATGACTTGTATTCAGCAAAGACATCGCACTGGATTAAGATGAAAACGATTGAAGTTGATGATGAACTCTATAGCTATATTGCCAGCCACACCAAGCATATCGGCGAGAGCGCATCCGACATTTTACGGCGTATGTTGAAGTTTTCCGCCACGACACAGCCAACGGCTTCAGCGGTGAAGGGGACGCCTGCGGCGCAACCCGTTGCCGAAGCGAAACCGGTCAACCCGGTAAAAGACAAAGTTCGCGCGATGCGTGAGCTGCTGTTGTCTGACGAATATGCCGAGCAGAAAAAAGCGGTCAACCGCTTTATGCTGATTCTGACTACACTCTATTCACTGGATCACCACGCGTTTGCGGAGGCGACGGAGTCGTTGCATGGCCGCACGCGCGTCTATTTTGCGGCGGATGAACAAACGCTGCTGAAAAATGGGAATCAAACTAAACCTAAGCACGTTCCCGGCACGCCGTACTGGGTGATCACCAACACCAACACCGGCCGTAAATGCAGCATGATCGAACACATCATGCAGTCAATGCAATTCCCGGCGGAATTGATTGAAAAGGTTTGCGGAACAATTTAATCCTTGCATTAGAAGGACCAGGCAATGGCAATCCACAACCGCGCAGGACAACCCGCGCAACAGAGTGATTTGATTAACGTCGCCCAACTGACGGCGCAGTATTATGTACTGAAACCGGAGGCAGGGAATGCAGAACATGCCGTGAAATTTGGCACTTCCGGCCATCGCGGCAGCGCAGGTCGTCACAGTTTCAACGAACCGCATATTCTGGCGATCGCCCAGGCGATTGCTGAAGAGCGGGCGAAGAACGGCATTACCGGCCCCTGCTATGTGGGGAAAGACACCCATGCGCTCTCGGAACCGGCCTTCATTTCCGTGCTGGAAGTGCTGGCGGCAAACGGCGTAGACGTTATCGTGCAGGAAAATAATGGCTTTACGCCAACGCCTGCCGTGTCAAATGCTATCCTGGTCCATAACAAAAAAGGCGGCCCGCTGGCAGATGGTATTGTCATTACGCCGTCGCACAACCCGCCGGAAGATGGCGGTATTAAATATAATCCGCCCAATGGCGGCCCGGCGGATACCAACGTCACTAAAGTGGTAGAAGATCGCGCCAATGCGCTGCTGGCGGGCGGCCTGCAAGGCGTTAAGCGCATCTCTCTGGATGCGGCAATGGCCTCGGGCCACGTTAAAGCGGTAGATCTGGTACAGCCATTTGTCGAAGGGCTGGCGGATATCGTTGATATGGCGGCGATTCAGAAAGCCGGTCTGACGCTGGGTGTCGATCCGCTGGGCGGCTCCGGTATTGAATACTGGAAACGTATCGCTGAGCATTACAAGCTTAACCTGACGTTAGTTAACGATCAGGTTGATCAAACCTTCCGCTTTATGCACCTTGATAAAGACGGCGCGATCCGCATGGATTGTTCCTCCGAATGTGCGATGGCGGGTTTGCTGGCGCTGCGTGACAAGTTTGACCTGGCCTTCGCCAACGACCCGGACTACGACCGTCATGGCATCGTGACGCCTGCAGGGCTGATGAACCCGAACCATTATCTGGCGGTCGCCATTAACTACCTGTTCCAGCATCGTCCGCTGTGGGGCAAAGATGTTGCCGTCGGTAAGACGCTGGTCTCTTCCGCGATGATTGACCGCGTGGTGAATGATTTGGGACGCAAGCTGGTGGAAGTGCCGGTTGGCTTCAAATGGTTTGTTGACGGTTTGTTCGACGGCAGCTTTGGTTTCGGCGGGGAAGAGAGCGCGGGCGCTTCGTTCCTGCGTTTCGACGGTACGCCGTGGTCTACCGATAAAGACGGTATCATCATGTGCCTGCTGGCGGCGGAAATCACCGCCGTTACCGGGAAAAACCCGCAAGAGCATTACAATGAACTGGCAGCGCGTTTTGGCGCGCCGAGCTATAACCGTCTGCAGGCGGCAGCGACCTCGGCCCAGAAAGCGGCATTGTCTAAACTGTCTCCGGAAATGGTCAGCGCCAGCACGCTGGCAGGCGACCCGATTACCGCGCGTCTTACCGCAGCGCCGGGTAATGGCGCATCGATTGGCGGCCTGAAGGTAATGACCGATAACGGCTGGTTCGCCGCGCGTCCATCCGGTACGGAAGACGCTTACAAGATCTATTGCGAAAGCTTCCTGGGGGAAGAACATCGCAAGCAGATTGAGAAAGAAGCCGTTGAAATCGTTAGCGAAGTATTGAAAAACGCCTGATGGGTGATACGAAAGAAAAAGGAGCCTTACGGCTCCTTTTTTGTATTAACGGCGCTGCGCTTATCAGGCCTGTAAATCGCCTCCAGGCCGGATAAGGCGCGTGTGATATCAGACTTATTCGCTCTGAGTCGCCAGATGTCGGCGGCAGGTGAGGGTGTCGCATTCGATACGCACCACGCAAACCGCTTTCATCATATCTTCCCGATAACTGAAGGTTTTTCCCGGATCGGTCTGGCGCATAATGACGTCCAGGCCGTAGCGCATCTCCTCGCGTGTTTGCAATATCGATGCCAGTCCGGTGGCGAAAACGCTGGTGTAGGCGTAGCTATAATCACAGGGGTCATCGGCACGTAGTAATGCATGGTCGCCGTCCATTTCAATGCATACTGCCGGGTTCTTACGTAACAGACGCATCTTTTTCCCGGTGCGTGCGCCGTGAAAATAAAATATCCAGCGTCCGTTCTGATACTCGTAGCCAAAATTTACGGGGACAACATACGGGCAGAGATTGTCGTTAAACCCTATCCGACACACTTCGTGTTTACTGAGAATAGCCAGTATTTCTGCTATATCAGTGACTTCCCGTTCTGGATTACTCATTTCTATTATCTTATTCAAAGAGTGAAAATGCCCGGACTACTGTTACCGCAGCCCGGGCGCGCCATCAGCCGTGTTTATTTTTCAATTCAAAACGCGGTGAGACCAGGCCGTATAACGTCCAGCCGAGGAAGGTCACAATTGAGCCGTACAGCATGGCTTCTTCACCGGAGGAATATAGCGCGTAGAAGCTATACATGGCGCCAACGAAGGCCACGAAGTTAGCGACTTTCGCTTTTGATGACGGCACATTCGCCATTTTCTGAATGATAACCAGCGCGGCCATCGACAGAATATACGGAATAATGTTCGTCACCACCGCCAGGTTAACCAGGACGTTAAACTGACTATTCAGCGACGGGCTAATGGTCATCAGCGACAGGCCAGTCTGAATAATCACAATAATCAACATCCCCTGAACCGGCGCGTCGACTTTCGTTACACGAGAGAAGACTTTCGGGAAATAGCCTTCGTCAGCGGAGGATTTAAAGACCTGAGCGATAGTGAACTGCCAGCCCAGCAGCGAGCCGCAGCAGGACATTACCATCAGCGCCATGATCACTTTACCTACCGCAGGCGTGAACATCTGTGCAAACGCCAGACCAAACGGCGCCGTGGAGTTCGCCAGATCCATGTTCGGCACAATCCCGGCAATCACGTTAGTCGAAACGATATAGATGACCGCCGCGCCCAGCGTACCGCCCAGTACCGCAATGGGGACGTTCTTTTCCGGATTCTCGACCACGTCTGCGTTGGCGCAGGCGGATTCCAGTCCAAGAAATGCCCACAACGTCATGGCGATGGAAGAACCGACCGCGCTAAAGAACGGAACATGGTGCGGGTTCCATGACGCTACGTACATGCTGGGGCTAAACCAGAACCAGCCAATGATGCACAGGCCGACAACCGGAATGATGACGCCCCAGACGGTAACGCTACTGATCTGTCCGGTAATACGCGCGCCGCCAAAGTTTGCGATGGTACAAACCCACAATACGGCGATAGTCGCCAGACCGATCTGGAGCGGCGTCAGCGCGGCGCCGAACAGCTCTGTGCCATAGCCGACAGCGGAGATGGCGATAGCCACGTTGGCGATCAGCAGCGAGACGCCGTAGGTATAGTTCGCCATAAAGTTGCCGGATTTACCGAAGGCATATTCGGCGTAACCGCCCATGCCGCCGGATTTACGGCTAAACATACCGCATTTCGCAAACGCCCAGGCCAGCGCCATCGAGCCGACGGCGGTGACCAGCCAGGAGATAATGGATATCGTGCCGACTTCAGACAGTTTGGTCGGTAGCATGATGATCCCGGAGCCCATCATGTTGACCATAGTCAGAATTGTGAGCTGCACGACACCCATTTTATTGGATTTAGGTTTACTCATAATTTTTCCTCCTTCAGCAGGGAGCGCTGCGCGTCACGAGGTTTAATGACGTAGCACCAGACCTGCTTACGGCCGTCGTGTTCTTCGATATAAACGCCCTGCAGTTCAGGCGCAAAGCCCGGCAGCAGGTTGATCCCTTCTTCCAGGGCGCTGAAGTAACGCAGGACAGAACCGCCCCAGATTTCACCCGGAACTACACACAGCACTCCCGGCGGGTAAGGCAGAGCGCCTTCAGCCGCGATACGACCTTCCGCTTCCGGCAGGCGAACCAGTTCGACCTCGCCGCGCAGATAGGCATAGTTGGCCTCTTGCGGATTCATACTGACTTTCGGGAAATGCGATTTACGGAACATCTCTTTTTGCAGCTGTTTCACGTTGTGCCGCGCATAGAGATCGTGCATCTCCTGGCAAAGCTGACGCAGGGTGTAGCCGGCATAACGCGCTTCATGCTGTTTGTAGATGGACGGTAATACTTCCGCTAACGGCGCATCAGCTTCCAGCAGTTTTTCGAAACGAGCCAGCAGGGCGACAAGCTGTTGTAACTTCGCCATGTCTTCTGCCGGCGTCAGCAGGAACAGAATGGAGTTGAGGTCGCATTTTTCCGGCACAACGCCGTTCTCGCGCAGGAAGTTGGCGAGGATCGTGGCAGGAACGCCAAAGTCTTCATATTCGCCGCTCGCTGCATTAATGCCCGGTGTGGTGAGCAGCAGTTTGCAAGGGTCGACAAAGTACTGATGTTCGGCATAGCCTTCAAACGCATGCCAGTGTTCTCCCGGAACGAAGTGGAAGAAGCGCAGATCGCTGGCGATCTCTGATGTCGGGTATGACTGCCACGGCTTACCATCAATCAGTTCCGGTACGAACGGACGGATGTGATGACAGTTTTCGAGGATCAATTTACGGGCATCGATGCCGTTAACCACGCAATCCATCCACATATTGCGACCGCTGACGCCTTCGTGCATTTTGGCGTTAACGTCCAGCGCGGCGAACAGCGGATAGAACGGGCTGGTGGAGGCGTGCATCATAAAGGCGTTGTTCATGCGCTTATGCGGAACGTAGCGCGATTGCCCTTTGATATGGCTATCTTTTTTATGGATCTGCGAGGTCTGGGAGAAACCGGCTTGTTGTTTATGAACGGACTGCGTCACCAGAATACCCGGATCGTTTTCGTTCAGTTCCAGCAGCAGCGGCGAACAATCGGCCATCATCGGAATAAATTGTTCATAGCCGACCCAGGCGGAGTCAAACAGGATGTAGTCGCACAGATGACCAATTTTATCGACGACCTGACGGGCGTTATAAATGGTACCGTCGTAGGTGCCTAACTGGATGACGGCCAGACGGAATGGACGTGCTTCGCGGGCACGCTGCGGCGCGACTTCGCTAATCAGCTCGCGCAGGTAATCTTCTTCGAAGCAGTGAGCGTCGATCCCGCCGATAAAACCATACGGGTTACGCGCGGTTTCCAGATAAACTGGCGTTGCGCCCGCCTGCAATAATGCGCCGTGGTGGTTAGATTTGTGGTTGTTACGGTCAAACAGTACCAGATCGCCCGGCGTTAACAGCGCGTTGAGTACGACTTTGTTAGAGGAGGAGGTCCCGTTCAGCACAAAGTAGGTCTTATCGGCGTTAAAGACTTTCGCCGCATGTTGCTGCGCAATGCAAGGCGCGCCTTCGTGAATCAGCAGATCGCCCATCGCCACGTCCGCGTTGCATAGGTCGGAGCGGAAGAGCGTTTCGCCAAAGTATTCCACGAACTGATTACCGGCAGGATGACGGCGGAAGAATTCGCCGCCCTGATGCCCCGGGCAGTCAAATGCGCTGTTGCCCTGGTTGACATAATCCACCAGCGCGCGGAAAAACGGCGGACGTAACTGCGTTTCGTAGTGGCTTGCTGCGGTTTCCAACTGGCGACCATAGAAGGCAGTACGGGATTCATTATATTCGAATACACCAGAGATACGCGGCAAATACTCAGGCGGTACGCGCCCTTCGTCATGAGTCGCGACAAACACGGGAATACCGTAACCCGTTGCGTCGATTTCATCGAGTTTTCCGTGTTCAATGTCGTCGATGGATAACACGATGGCAGCCACGTCGATGAAACGACTCTCATCAACATTTACAATATTACGGTGTGTAGAAAAACAATCCGGGCAATGACGGCTAACGGCAATTTTTAATTCTGACATTTTTTCATCTCTTTATTTCAGGTAATAGCAGGCCCTCAATTTCTCGCATGAGAAACTGATTCTTCCGGAAAAAATCAAAGCTATCCCGCTGATAAAAAAATCAGTAAATTAGCTTTATTTTAGATGTAATAAATCCCAACCCGTCCGGTTGCAGGAAATTCAGGATTTAAGGAGTTGAGTACTACGATATACAGGCAGAAACCGTGATAACTAAAATTGCGCTGAGTCGGAATTTCTTCTGTCAAACCAGATGGTTAGCTGGCTTGGTGTAAAGGAATTACCGTGCTGTCGCTTTTAACAATTCGAGTTATTTAGGCAATAGACCTGAATGACATAAGGGTCGGAAAGACCTGTATGCTGAAGTACCCGTAGCAGAAAAACTACCGGGCATTAAAGAAATGAAAATCGAAACTATTACGGTGGGCAAACATCATAATATGCGTTGTCCGCCTTATATGGGGCATAAAACGATTATTATTTTCCATTTTGAGGTCCTTTCATTGATTTATTGAAAGCATGGATATTTTATCCAGGGAGCGCCAGCGATCTGTGAACCAGATCAACAAAAAACGATCATTTGAAAAATAATTAGTCGGCGATTATGCATATCGTGCTGTGAAATAACGGATTGTTTCTTAAATGTTAATTATATGTTTTTTATATCCTTCATAAAATATAATATCGCCGCGAAAATAATTATTCGCGACGCCGAAAATAAATGACATAAAAATTAGAAGTTATTTAAAAATAATGAATGGCTATTCACGGCATAAAGCGATAGCCAATTCCGGTTTCGGTAATAAAATGGCGTGGGCGGGTGGGATCTTGTTCCAGTTTCTGGCGTAAATGTCCCATATAGATGCGCAAATAGTGGCTATGCTCCACGGCGTTAGGGCCCCAGACCTGGTTTAATAACTGCCGTTGGGTTAATACCTTGCCGGCATTATTGAGTAATACCGCCAGCAGGCGGAACTCAATCGGCGTCAGATGGATTTCTTCGTCGCCACGGTGGATCAACCGTGCGGCGAGATCGACCGTCACGCCGGAAAAGCGGACGATCGGATCGGCGCAAGGGCTGGCGGCGTGCCGTCGCAGCGCGACACGCAAACGCGCCTGCAACTCGCCAATGCCGAATGGCTTGCTCAGGTAATCATCAGCTCCGGCGTCAAGCGCGGCAATCTTATCGCTTTCTTCGCTGCGGGCGGAAAGGACAATCACCGGTATTGCGCTCCACTGACGCAGGTCGCGAATAAAATCGATTCCGTCGCCGTCCGGCAGGCCGAGATCGAGAATAATCAGATCGGGCTTTCGCGTGGCGGCTTCCAGTAAACCACGTTGTAATGTTTCAGCTTCATACACGCGCAGGCCGTCGCCTTCCAGCGCGGCGCGCAGAAAGCGGCGGATGGCCTGTTCATCTTCAACAATCAGAACGTTTGTCACATATCCTCATGAAAATCATCAAGTTCAGGTGGCTTTCCTTGCGGCAGCGTCACACGGAAACAGGCGCCGCCCTGCGGTCGATTATAGGCGGTAAGCGTGCCGCCGTGTACCTCTACGATAGCATGGCAAATCGCCAGCCCCAGCCCCACGCCGGGGACGGAGGACTCTTTGTTGCCGCGGGCGAACTTATCGAAAATCTTCTGTTCTTGCCCCGCAGGAATACCCGGCCCGTTATCCCAGACATCCAGTTGTAAACGATCGTCCTTAACCGCAGCATCAATGCCGATACTGGCCTGCGGCCCGGCGTACTTAACGGCGTTTTCCAGCAAGTTGATCAGGACACGCTCAAATAAGGGGCCATCGACATGGATAAGCGTTAACTGTTGCGGCAGCGACAATGTAATCGGATGCAATAAACCCGGCTCTAACATCTGTAACGCGCTACCGACGACCTCTTCCAGCGTCAGCCACTCTTTTTTAAGATTAAACCCGCCGGACTGAATACGCGCCATATCCAGCAAATTATTCACCAGCCGGGTGGTGTTGAGAATATGCTGGCGGATTTCACTGGCCTGACGCGCGTGGGGCGATCCTGCGCTGGCTAAATCCAGCGTCAAAATTTCCGCCTGGCCGAACAATACCGTCAGCGGCGTGCGTAAATCATGCGATAGCGCCGCCAGCAGAGCGTTGCGAATACTTTCGCGCTCGCTGGCGAGACGCGCCTGTTCTTCGCTGGCGGTTAGCGTCAGTCGTTCCAGCGCGTTGGCGACAAGCAGAGTAAATGTTTCCAGCAGGCGTTGCTGTTCCGGCACCATTAACTGACGCAAATTACCCGGTTCGACGATAGCCAGACCGTATGTTTTATCGGCGCTTTTCAGCGGCAGGATTTGATAAGGCACGCCTGGGAGGGTATCGGTGCCTGCGCCGGCAGGCTGGCCTTTATCAAAACTCCAGCGCGCAATTGCGTCGTCCCACGGCGTCATGCCTTGCTGGTGGGTGAGAGGCCGCAACTTACCGTTAGCATCAGGTAATAAAATTTGGCTGCGCGCCTGAAACGTCGAGGCGATAAACCGCTCGCTGGTCGCGGCGATATCATGTTCGCTACGCCCGACGGCCAGTGCTTTAGACATTTCATATAAATGGCGGGTACGCTGTTCTCGATAACGGGCGACGCGCGCCTGATAGCGCACCCCGGCAGTAAGATTGCCAATCACCAGACCAACCGTCAGCATCACGGCAAAGGTCAGCAAATACTGCACGTCCGAAACGGCGAGCGTACCGCGTGGCGCGATAAAAAAGAGATCGAAACTCGCCACGTTAATCACCGTCGCCACCACCGACGGCCAGCGTCCGTAAAGCAGCGCAATCACCACTACGCCCAGCAAATAGAGCATCACCAGATTGGCGGCGTCGAAGGTGACAAGCCACTGCATAGCGATAAGCGTGGTGATGGCGCAAAGCGCCACGGCGACCAGACAGCCCTGAATCTGCCCACGCCATTTCTCTTTAAAAGGTCGGTTATCAGGCGTTTGCGCCAACGCGCGGGCAGGCGGTTCTTCCAGCGCGACGATCACCTGATCGAGATCCGGCGCGCGCCTGGCAAGACGGTCGGCGAAAGCGTCACGTCGCCACCAGCGTCGCGACGCCGGGCGGCCCATGACGATTTTCCCCAGATTATGCTCGCGGGCATAGCGCACGACCGCTTTCTCTTCGGCGGGATCGGACAGGGTGGCGGTTTCCGCGCCAAGCTCCTGCGCCAGGCGCAGCGCGCTTAAAATGGCCCGTCGTTGCTTTTCCGGTAAGCGGTGTAACGTTGGCGTTTCGACATAGACGGCGTGCCAGACGCTGCCGAGCCGGGAGGCCAGACGCGCCGCGGTACGCACCAGTTTTTCGCTGCCGGTGTTATGCCCGATACACAGTAAAATCGCATCGCGGGTATGCCATACTTTTTCTTCGCCCGGATGCGCGCGCCAGGCGCGCATCTGATCGTCCACGCGATCGGCTGTCCGGCGTAGCGCCAGCTCGCGGAGGGCGATCAGATTGCCCTTGCGGAAAAAATGTTCAATAGCGCGTTCCGCCTGACCGGCGATATACACTTTACCTTCGTTGAGCCGTTGGCGCAGATCGTCGGGCGGCAGATCGACCAGTACGACTTCATCGGCGGCATCAAAAAAGGGATCGGGGACAGTTTCGCGCACCTGAATCCCCGTGACGCCGCTCACCACATCGTTCAGACTTTCCAGATGTTGTACGTTCACGGTGGTGAAAACGTCGATTCCCGCTTCCAGCAGCTCTTCAATATCCTGCCAGCGCTTAGGATGGCGTGAGCCAGGCGCGTTACTGTGCGCCAGCTCATCCATTAAAATCAGCGCCGGACGCCGGGCGAGGGCGGCATCCAGGTCAAATTCGCGGATTTGCCGCCCCCGGTGCGAGTGACGTTTTGGCGGCAGAATGGTCAGCCCGTCAAGTAGCGCGGCGGTCTCTTTACGGCCATGCGTTTCTACCACGCCGATCACCACATCCAGCCCCTGCGCTCGCAGCCGCTGCGCTTGCGCCAGCATCGCCCAGGTTTTTCCGACGCCTGCGCAGGCGCCGAAGAAAATTTTCAACTTCCCCCGGTGGGGCGGGGGCGTTTGTTCCAACAAGCGATCCGGATCAGGACGCAAGGGTTCGTCGTTCATTTCGCTCTGTGTCCCTGTAGCGCATCCAGCGCCAGATTAAGCTCAACAATATTCACCACTGGTTGCCCAAGAAAGCTCGCCAGCGGCCTGTGCGTATATTCTGCAACCAGTTGCGCGACCTGTTCAACGGGAAGCTGGCGAGCCGCCGCCACGCGGGGGATTTGCCATGCCGCGGCGCCGGGCGTCAGATTATTATCCAGCCCGCTTGCCGACGCCGTCGTCAGCTCAACCGGAACCGCGGAACTCGCCTGGGGGTTAGCGGCGCGTAGCGCGGCGACGCGGGCCTGAATTTGCGCATCCAGTTCGGGATTGCTGGCGGCCAGGTTGCTTCCGCCCGACGCCAGTGGATTATAAGGCGTATCGGCGGTGGCGGAGGGCCGGCCATGAAAATAGCCTGCGGCGGTAAACGATTGTCCGATAAGCGCTGAGCCGCGTATCACATTGTCTTTATGAATCAGCGAGCCATTAGCCTGCCAGGGAAACCACCACTGCCCCAGCGCCGTGGTCAGAAGCGGATACACGCCGCCGGTCAATAACAGCAGAAATAACATTGTCGAAAAAGCAGGACGTAAACCGATCATCATACACCTCACGCCAGACCCAGCAGGGTCAGCAGCACATCAATCACTTTGATGCCAATAAACGGCACCACCAGACCACCCAGACCATAGATCCATAAATTACGGCGCAGCATGGCCGATGCGGAAAGCGGCTTATAACTCACGCCTTTTAATGCCAGCGGGATCAGAAAAATAATAATCAGGGCGTTAAAGATCACCGCGCTCAGAATGGCGGAGTTCGGCGAATGCAGCCCCATCACGTTGAGCGCGTTTAGCTGCGGATAGGTAGCGGCAAACGCGGCGGGAATAATGGCGAAATATTTCGCTACATCATTCGCGATACTGAAGGTGGTGAGCGAGCCGCGCGTCATCAGCATCTGCTTACCGATATGCACCACTTCAATCAATTTGGTCGGGTTAGAGTCCAGATCCACCATATTACCGGCTTCTTTTGCCGCCTGGGTGCCGGAGTTCATCGCCACCGCGACGTCAGCCTGCGCCAGCGCCGGGGCATCGTTAGTGCCGTCGCCGGTCATGGCGACCAGCCGTCCTTCCGCCTGATATTGACGGATCAGCGCCAGCTTGGCTTCCGGCGTGGCTTCGGCAAGAAAATCGTCCACACCGGCTTCGGCGGCAATCGCTGCCGCCGTCAGGCGGTTATCGCCAGTGATCATCACCGTTTTAATGCCCATCTTTCGTAGCTGGGCGAAACGTTCTTTAATGCCGCCTTTAACGATATCCTTGAGGGCGATAACACCCAGTACGCGCGCGCCTTCCACGACCACCAGCGGCGTCGCGCCCAGACGCGCCACGTTCTCGACGTTTTGCTCGACATCGGCGGGAAAATGGCCGCCATTGCTCTCGACATGACGCCGAATCGCGTCCACCGAGCCTTTACGGATCATCCGGTTATCGATATTAATCCCGCTCATGCGGCTTTGCGCGGTAAACGGAACAAAGGTGGCATGAAGCGACTGCACATCGCGTTCACGCAGGTTAAAGCGCTGTTTGGCGAGGATCACAATGCTGCGGCCTTCCGGCGTTTCGTCGGCCAGCGAAGCGAGCTGCGCGGCGTCAGCCAGCGTGCGTTCGTCCACCCCTCGGGCGGGTATAAAATCGGACGCCTGGCGGTTGCCGAGCGTGATAGTGCCGGTTTTATCCAGCAGTAACACGTCGACATCGCCCGCGGCTTCTACGGCGCGGCCGCTGGTGGCGATGACGTTCGCGCCCAACATTCGGCTCATTCCGGCTACGCCAATGGCGGAGAGTAGCCCGCCGATGGTGGTGGGGATCAGGCACACCAGCAACGCCACCAACACGGTGACGCTGACCGCGTTACCGCCCCAGGCGGAGAAGGGCCACAGGGTGGCGGTCGCCAGCAAAAAGACAATGGTCAGGGCAATGAGCAAAATCGTCAGGGCAATCTCGTTAGGCGTTTTCCGCCGCTGTGCGCCTTCCACCATCGCGATCATCCGGTCAAGAAAGGTTTCGCCAGGATTGACGCTACAGGCAATCACCAGCCAGTCGGAAAGAATTCGCGTGCCGCCGGTGACAGAGGCGAAATCGCCGCCGGACTCACGGATCACGGGCGCGGATTCGCCGGTAATCGCACTTTCATCCACCGAGGCGCCGCCTTCGATGACCTCGCCATCGCAGGGAATAATATCGCCCGCTTTGACCAGGACAATGTCGCCTTTCCGCAGTTCAGCGGCGGGCACGTTATCAGCCTGCGCATCATGGCGAGGGGCGCGCAGGCGGCGAGCGAACGCGGTCTTTTTCACCCCTTTCAGACTGTTTGCCTGGGCTTTGCTGCGGCCTTCCGCCAGCGCTTCGGCAAAATTGGCGAACAGTACGGTGAACCATAACCACAGACTGATCACCCCTGTAAACAAGGCGCTTCCCGCTATTTGTCCTGTTACCATAGCGAGCGTTAACAGAGTGGTTAGCACGCTGCCGGCCCAGACCACAAACATCACCGGGTTACGCCACTGGGCGCGTGGGCTTAATTTTTTTACGGCATCCGTTAGCGCCTGTACGAGTAAAACAGGTTCAAACAGCGCCAGTTGCTTGCGACTCATATCAATGTACTCCACATCGCTCAAGGTAAAGAGAAATGTTCCGCTACCGGGCCAAGCGCCAGGGCAGGAATAAACGTCAGCGCGCCGACCAGCAGTACCGTGCCGATGAGCAGTCCAATAAATAGCGCGCCGTGGGTCGCCAGCGTTCCCTGACTGGCCGGCTGTACTTTTTTACTGACCAGCGATCCGGCGAGGGCCATGACAGGAATAATCACGCCGAAACGTCCGACGAACATGCAGAACGCCAGCAAACAATTCCAGAAAGGCGAGTTAGCGCTCAGACCCGCAAAGGCGCTACCGTTGTTGTTGGCGGCAGAGGAGACGGCATATAGCACTTCGCTAAAACCGTGCGGGCCAGGGTTCAGCATTGCGCTGCGTCCGGCATCCGTCATCATCGCCAGCGCCGAACCCAACAAGACCAGCATCGGCGTGACCAGAATCGCCAGCGCGGTCATTTTCATTTCGCGCACGTCGATTTTTTTCCCCAGATATTCCGGTGTGCGACCGATCATCAGCCCCGCGATAAACACCGCCAGCAGGACAAACAGCAACATGCCGTACAGCCCTGAACCGACGCCGCCAAAGACCACTTCGCCAATTTGCATCAGCCACATCGGCACCATACCGCCCAGAGCGGTAAACGAGTCGTGCATGGCATTTACCGCCCCGCAGGACGCCGCGGTCGTGACGACGGCAAACAGGCTGCTGGCCAGCACGCCAAAGCGTGTTTCTTTACCCTCCATGTTGACGCTACTGTCCGCGCCTGCCGCCAACAGATGTGGATTTCCCTGAACTTCCGCCCACATCACTACCGCTACGCAGACCACAAAAATGAATGACATTGCCCACAGTAGCGCGCGTCCCTGACGGCGATCGCCCGCCGCTTCGCCAAAGGCGAAACAGAGCGCGGCTGGAATCAAAAATATCGCCAGCATCTGCGCCAGATTAGTGAGCGCGGTGGGGTTTTCGAACGGATGCGAAGAGTTGGCGTTAAAGAAACCGCCGCCGTTGGTGCCAAGCATTTTGATCGCCTCCTGCGAAGCAACCGGACCCATCGGCAAGAGTTGTTTAGCGCCTTCAAGAGTGGTGATGGGCTGATAAGCCGACAGGTTTTGCGGTACGCCTTGTTGGATAAAAAACAGCGCGATAATTAACGCGACAGGAAATAATATCCATAGCGTAATGCGTACCAGATCTTGCCAGGCATTACCCAGCGTGTGCACATTCTGGCGCGTAAAGGCGCGGATAAGTGCAAAAACCACCGCAATCCCGGTCGCCGCCGACAGGAAATTTTGCACCGTCAGCCCCGCCATCTGGCTAAAGTAGCTCAGCGTGCTTTCGCCGCTGTAGGCTTGCCAGTTGGTATTGGTGACAAAGCTGACGGCGGTATTCAGCGCCAGATCCCAGGACAGACCCGGTAGCCGCTGCGGATTTAAGGGCAGCCACTCCTGCCAGAACAGCAGGCAAAACAGGATGCCCAGTCCCAGCAGATTGAGCGTCAGTAGCGCCAGTAAATACTGACGCCAGTTCATTTCGTGGTCGGTAATGCCAAGAGTTCGCCAGAGGATACGCTCAATGCCAGCCACGCCCGGCAACGGAACGGCGGCGATGAGCCTTGCCAGGCCCGAACCCAACGGTTTCGCCAGTACCAATAAAATCAGTAAAAAACTGGCGATCAGTAAAAATCCTTGCGCGGCCATCAGAACGCCTCCGCATTAATCAGGGCATAGACCAGATAACCTAAAAGTAAGAAAACCAGCACGATGCCGGTTATCACGCCTGCACTCACAGAGCACCTCCAGTGGCATTGTTTTACTCCTGAGAAAGGTAATTTTTTGGCTGCAAAGATTTCGCAAAAATTGGCGGGCGGAGTGTAAAAAAAGTATAAAAATGGCAAAGACCATTATTTAACTAATGTTTAGTATTAATTTAACCTTTTTGTAACTAATTTACGCTTTGAATGTAAATCTGCTGGAAAAGCGTGAAAATAAGTGGTCGGATGAGTAGTAAAATTACACCGAAAGCGGTACTATTTTAATCAGGTAACGAGGTTCAATTTTTCGGTGCTATTCACCGATTCAATCTATACCGGGGCGGGTAGCGTCGGTATAAAGGGGGAAAACGTATGGAACACTATAAAGACTATCCGGCGCATGTCATTTTTGCCCGTCGTGCTTTCGCGGTGATCGCAGGCGTGCTGGCGCTGCCGGTGATGCTCTTCTGGAAAGACCGCGCGCGTTTTTATAGTTATCTGCACCGTGTCTGGTCGAAAACCAGTGATAAGCCGGTATGGATGGCGCAGGCTGAAAAAGCCACCTGCGACTTTTATTAATCGCGACCAGCCTGAAAAACCGTCAGCCGCCACGCTGGCGGTTTTTTTATGCGCCAGGGTCTACACTGTTTAACGCTATTCGCCATGACGTTTCATCTTTCAGGAGTTGTATGCCCACCCATTTAGTCTGGTTCAGGCGCGATCTGCGTTTACAGGATAACCTTGCGCTGGCCGCCGCCTGCCGCGATGCATCCGCGCGGGTGCTGGCGCTTTATATTTCCACCCCCGCGCAGTGGCAGGCCCATGATATGGCGCCGCGGCAGGCGGCATTCATCAGCGCGCAGCTCAACGCGCTACAGACGGCCCTTGCAGAGAAAGGGATTCCGCTGCTGTTTCATGAAGTGGCGGATTTTAACGCCAGTATTGAAACGGTCAAAAACGTTTGCCGACAGCATGACGTCAGCCATCTGTTTTATAACTATCAGTATGAGTTTAACGAGCGTCAGCGTGATGCGGCGGTGGAAAAAACGCTGCCATCTGTCATCTGCGAAGGCTTTGACGATAGCGTGATTCTGGCGCCCGGCGCGGTGATGACCGGCAATCATGAAATGTATAAAGTTTTTACGCCGTTTAAAAACGCCTGGTTGAAACGGCTAAAAGAGGATATTCCGCCATGCGTTCCGGCCCCGAAGATCCGGGTGAGCGGCGCGCTTTCTACACCCTTAACGCCAGTCTCGCTTAACTACCCGCAACAGGCGTTTGACGCCGCGCTTTTCCCGGTGGAAGAAAACGCGGTTATCGCGCAGCTACGTCAGTTTTGCGCGCAGGGCGCAGACGGGTATGCGTCACGGCGCGATTTCCCTGCGGTTGAAGGCACCAGTCGGCTTTCCGCCAGCCTGGCGACGGGAGGACTGTCGCCGCGACAGTGCCTGCACCGATTACTGGCGGAGCAGCCGCAGGCTCTGGACGGCGGACCGGGAAGCGTCTGGTTGAATGAACTCATCTGGCGGGAATTTTACCGTCATTTAATGACCTGGTATCCGGCTTTATGCAAACACCAGCCGTTTATCCGCTGGACAAAACGCGTCGCGTGGCAGGAGAACCCGCACTATTTTCAGGCATGGCAGAAAGGCGAAACCGGTTATCCCATTGTCGATGCGGCGATGCGCCAGCTTAACGCGACGGGCTGGATGCATAACCGTTTACGCATGATTACCGCCAGCTTTCTGGTAAAAGATCTGCTAATTGACTGGCGGTTAGGGGAGCGCTATTTCATGTCGCAGCTTATTGACGGCGATCTTGCCGCCAATAATGGCGGCTGGCAGTGGGCCGCTTCAACCGGTACTGATGCCGCGCCTTATTTTCGTATTTTTAATCCCACGACTCAGGGAGAGAGGTTCGATCGCGACGGCGAATTTATCCGCCAGTGGCTACCGGCATTACGCGATATCCCTGGAAAAGCGATTCACGAGCCGTGGCGGTGGGCGGAAAAAGCGGGAGTCGTGCTTGATTATCCTCGGCCTATTGTGGAGCACAAACAGGCGAGAATCGCGACGCTTTCCGCCTATGAGGCGGCGAGAAAAGGGGCGTGATACAGGCCCGGTAGCGCAAACTACCGGGCCTTCTGCTATCAGGATTCGACGGCCAGCGCGCGGCTTTTGAATTTGAAGGACTGATACAGCCAAATCAGCAGGACAACCCCTACGCAGGCTAACGCGCCCCAGGTGATCTGTTCAAAAACATCCACATAGGCGTTGATGGCGTAATTAACCGCGCCGCTGGCGTCGAAGGCGCTTTGCGAAGTCTGGTCAGCGATGACGCCTGCCAGATAGTTAGCTATCGCGCCGGACAGCAGCATATAAATTCCGGTTAATACGCCGGTGACGCCGGGGATGTCAATGCGCGTAATTTGCGACATGGCGACCGGGTCGATAAACAGCTCGGCAAAGCCCATCACCGCCAGTCCCAGCACCATTAGCGGCATTGAAGAGTGTCCGTAAGCGGCGGACCAGCGTGCGCTCAGGGTCAGAATACAGAATCCGGCGCTCATCAGACCGAGACCCAGCGCGAATTTGCCCCAGATACGCACGGTGCGATTACCGCTTACGCTCTCTTTAACCAGCCAGGCCAGGACGACCCCACACAGCATCACGGCAAAGGCGTTCACCGACTGGAACATGGCGGTAGGAACGGAATAGCCCAGAATATCGCGGTTCACAAAGCGGTCGATATACAGGCTGATAGAACTGCCGCCCTGCTGGGCAAACGCCCAGAACAGCATACTGAACAGGGTCAGGGTGACAATCAGCCCCAGTTCTTTGCGTTGTTTGGCCGTTTGCGCCTGGCGATAAATTTTTGCCAGCACGACCAGGCCGATCGCGGTCGCCACGATTAAGGCATAGACAGACCATTCTTTCCAGAACAGAACGGTAATCAGCAACGGCGCCGCTACCAGCAGAATTAACAGCCAGCCCCAGTTCGGCAGCAGGTAGTTTCTGGCGCACAACACGGCTTTATTCACGCCGGTGGTGTGGGTGAAATGACGATTTCCACACAGGAAGATCACTAACCCCGCCAGCATACCAATGGCGGCGAGCGCAAAGCCCATCGCCCAACTGTACTCCTCTTGCACATAGCCGCAGGCGATAGGCGCCACGATCGAACCAATATTACCCGCTGCGTAAAGCAGCGAGAACCCGCCGTCGCGGCGCGGATCTTCAGGCTGGTACAGTTCGCCCAGCAGGCAGCTAATATTCGATTTAAACAGGCCGTAGCCGCAGACAATGATCGCCAGCGACAGATAAAGGAATGTCGGCGCGATCTCACTGGCGCCCAGCACTAAATGACCGATCGCCATTAAAAATGCGCCCAGCATGACTGCCATTCGGTTGCCAAGCACCTTATCCGCCAGATAGCCGCCAAGAATCGGCGTTACGTAGACCAGCGAACAATAAGCGCTGAATAACTCATAGGCGTGGTTATCGTCGTATTTTAGCTGATTGGTGAGATAAAGAATCAGTAGGGCGCGCATACCATAAAAGCTGAAGTACTCCCAAATTTGCAGGGCGACAACGTAGTAAATAGCGCGGGGTTGAGATGCTTGTTTATTCATCGTATTTCCGGGATAGAGACGCTGCGGCAAGAACGCGGCATTCTCAGATAATGCCTTTCTTTGTGGGCTTATTAAGCCTGCCGTATCGCCGTGTTTCCTTAAAGTTACCAACATGATACAGAACTGATTTTTTCCGCAATATGCGTTCTGATTGCATAAATATACATGAAACCGATCGTGTTTTGCTAAGTAATTTGCGCCAAACCCGGGGGTGATTGTTTCTTGATGTGTCAAACAAATGTTTATCGACGAACGGCTAACGGGAGGCTATGTTAACGGAGACTGAACCCGTAACGGGAAAGTAGAACGTGGGTTAAAGGGAGCGATGATGAAAAACACCGAGCTGGAACAACTGATTAACGACAAGCTGAACAGTGCGGCAATAAGCGATTATGCGCCGAATGGTTTACAGGTCGAAGGAAAAGAGACGGTACAGAAAATCGTTACCGGCGTGACCGCAAGTCAGGCGCTGCTCGATGAGGCGGTGCGTTTGCAGGCCGATGCGGTCATTGTTCATCATGGTTACTTCTGGAAAGGCGAGTCTCCGGTTATTCGCGGCATGAAACGCCGTCGCTTAAAAACGTTACTGGCAAATGATATTAACCTTTACGGTTGGCATCTGCCGCTGGATGCGCACCCTGAGCTGGGCAACAATGCGCAGTTGGCGGCGCTATTGGGCATTACCGTGAAAGGAGAAATTGAGCCGCTGGTGCCGTGGGGAGAGCTCTCAATGCCGGTGCCGGGGCTGGAACTGGCCTCATGGATTGAAGCGCGTCTGGGGCGTAAACCGCTATGGTGCGGCGATACCGGGCCAGAGAATGTGCAGCGTGTCGCCTGGTGTACCGGCGGCGGACAAAGTTTTATTGATAGCGCCGCCCGCTTCGGCGTGGATGCTTTTATTACCGGCGAGGTGTCTGAACAGACCATTCATTCCGCGCGCGAACAGGGGCTGCATTTTTATGCCGCCGGGCACCATGCCACTGAACGCGGCGGTATTCGCGCCCTGAGCGAATGGTTGAACGAAAACACGGCGTTGGATGTGACGTTTATTGATATCCCTAACCCGGCATAACTGAGAGGTAATAAAGTGCAGCGAGCGCGTTGTTATCTGTTAGGCGAAACGGCAGTCGTCCTGGAACTTGAACCGCCGATTACGCTGGCGAGCCAGAAACGCATCTGGCGTCTGACGCAGCGTCTGGTCGATATGCCGAACGTGGTGGAAGCCATTCCCGGGATGAACAATATCACCGTGATCTTGCGGGAACCGCAAACCCTGGCGCTGGATGCGATTGAGCGTCTGCAGCGCTGGTGGGAAGAGAGCGAGGCGCTGGAGCCGGACTCGCGTTCGGTTGAGATCCCGGTGATCTATGGCGGCGCAGGCGGGCCGGATCTGGCGGCGGTGGCACGGCACAGCGGTTTGAGTGAAAAGCAGGTCGTGGAGCTACATGCCTCCGTTGAGTATGTCGTCTGGTTTGTAGGCTTTCAGCCCGGCTTTCCCTATCTTGGGAATTTACCAGAACCGCTCCATATGCCCAGACGCGCGGAGCCGCGCCTGCAGGTTCCGGCCGGTTCTGTCGGCATCGGCGGCGCGCAGACGGGGATTTATCCATTATCCACGCCGGGCGGCTGGCAGCTGATCGGCCTCACGCCGTTGAAGTTATTCGATCCGATGCGGGAGCCTCCGGTTCTGCTACGCCCTGGCGATAGCGTACGCTTTGTGCCGCAAAAGGAGGGAATATGCTGAATATTATTCGCGCGGGGATTTACACCTCCGTGCAGGATAGCGGGCGTCACGGCTTTCGTCAGTCGGGGCTGAGTCACTGCGGTGCGCTGGATAAACCCGCCTTTCAGACCGCTAATCTCCTGGTCGGGAACGATGCGAATGCCCCGGCGCTGGAAATCACTCTCGGTCAACTGGTTGTCGAATTTGAAAATGAGACCTGGTTCGCTCTTACCGGCGCAGGCTGCGAAGCGCAGTTGGATGATCAACCGGTCTGGACAGGCTGGCGATTGCCGGTAAAAGCGGGTCAACGTCTTACGCTGCATCGACCGCTTCACGGGATGCGTAGCTATCTGGCGGTGGCGGGCGGTATTGCTGTGCCGGAGGTGATGGGATCGTGTAGTACCGATCTGAAGTCCGGTATCGGTGGGCTGGAAGGACGGCTGCTAAAAGATGGCGATCGGTTGGCGACGGGTAAACCATCGCGACAGTTTAGCGGGCCGCAGGGCGTGAAGCAGTTACTGTGGGGGAATCGCATCCGTGCGCTGCCGGGGCCGGAATACCGTGAATTCGATCGCGCCTCGCAAGAAGCGTTCTGGCGTTCACCGTGGCAACTCAGTCCGCAAAGTAATCGCATGGGCTATCGGTTGCAGGGACAATCGTTAACGCGGACAACGGATCGCGAACTGTTGTCGCACGGTTTGCTGCCCGGTGTCGTACAGGTGCCTTACAACGGTCAACCTATTGTGCTAATGAATGATGCCCAGACAACTGGCGGCTATCCGCGCATTGCCTGCATCATCGAGGCAGATATGTACCATCTGGCGCAGATTCCGCTAGGGCAACCGATCCATTTTGTGCAATGTTCGCTGGAAGAGGCGCTCAACGCGCGCCGCGAGCGTCAGCGCTATCTGGAACAGCTTACCTGGCGACTTCAGCATGAACATTGATTTAAATGCGGATTTGGGCGAAGGTTGCGCCAGCGACAGCGAATTATTAACGCTGGTCTCCTCCGCCAATATCGCCTGTGGTTTTCACGCCGGTGATGCGCAAACCATGCTGACCTGCGTGCGCGAGGCGCTGAAAAACGGCGTGGCGATCGGCGCGCATCCCAGCTTTCCGGATCGGGATAATTTTGGGCGGACGGCGATGGTTTTGCCGCCGGAAACGGTATACGCCCAGACTCTGTACCAAATCGGCGCGCTGGGGGCGATTGTTCAGGCGCAAGGCGGCGTGATGCGCCATGTCAAACCGCACGGTATGCTCTATAACCAGGCGGCGAAAGATCCCCATCTGGCACAGGCGATTGCGAAAGCGGTACACGACTATGATCCGTCACTGATACTGGTTGGACTGGCGGGAAGTGAGCTGATCCGGGCCGGTGAACGCCATCGCCTGGTGACGCGGCAGGAGGTGTTTGCCGATCGCGGCTATCAGGCCGACGGTAGCCTGGTGCCGCGCACGCAACCTGGCGCGCTGATTCACGACGAAGAGCAGGTGCTGGCGCAAACGCTGGATATGGTACAAGCCGGGAGAGTGAAAAGCGTTACTGGTGTGTGGACGACTGTCACGGCGCAAACGGTGTGCATTCATGGCGACGGCGAGTATGCGCTTGCATTCGCACGCAGGCTACGCGCCGCGTTCAATGCGCGTAATATACACGTTATTGCCTGAGAGCCAGACGATTGAAGCTATTATATTACGGCTGTGGATGTTCATTATGGCGTTCGATGTGCATTCCAGATAGTCAGAGGCGGTGTAGTCCATTAATCAACTGTTAACAAAGGATATTATCATGCCTGAAGGCCCGGAAATTCGTCGTGCGGCGGATAATCTGGAGGCGGCAATCAAAGGCAAACCCTTAACCGATGTCTGGTTTGCCTTTGCACAGTTAAAACCGTATGAATCGCAGCTTACCGGTCAAATTGTTACCCGGATAGAGACGCGGGGAAAAGCGTTATTGACCCACTTTTCAAATGGCCTGACGCTCTACAGCCACAACCAACTCTATGGCGTATGGCGGGTGATCGACACTGGTGAAATACCGCAGACCACGCGTATATTGCGCGTCAGGCTACAAACGGCGGATAAAACTATACTGCTTTATAGCGCGTCTGATATCGAAATGCTGACAGCAGAGCAGCTCACGACGCACCCCTTTTTACAGCGAGTCGGTCCGGATGTGCTGGACGCGCGTCTCACTCCGGAAGAGGTTAAAGCTCGATTGCTGTCGCCGCGTTTTCGCAACCGACAATTTTCCGGACTGTTGCTGGATCAGGCCTTTCTGGCGGGATTGGGGAATTATCTGCGCGTTGAAATCCTCTGGCAGGTAGGGTTAACCGGACAGCATAAAGCGAAAGATCTCAACGAGGCGCAACTGAATGCGCTTTCTCACGCGCTGTTGGATATTCCGCGCCTTTCCTACACTACTCGCGGTCAGGCGGATGAAAACAAGCATCATGGCGCACTGTTTCGCTTTAAGGTTTTCCACCGTGACGGCGAAGCGTGCGAGCGGTGCGGCGGCATTATTGAAAAAACAACACTTTCCTCACGCCCGTTTTACTGGTGCCCGCATTGCCAGAAATAGCCGGAACCGCCATCGGCGAGCTGCTATTGCCTGATGGCGCGACGCTTATCAGTCCTACAAAGGTTGTCTGGGCGCATAGGTTGATATAAAACGGGCCACTGCTGGCCCAGTTAACAGAATGCTGAACAGCCGTAGGGTTTGCATTGCCATGATGAGCGCCATATCGGCACTGCTTCCTGCCGCGATCGCGGCAACCGTATCCAGACCCCCGGGACTGGTGGCGAGATAAGCCGTCATAAAATCAATCTGCATGTAGTAAGCCATTCCCCACGCCATCGCGGCGCAAATCGCCATCAGCGCGAAAATTGACAATAAGATTTGCGGCAATGGCCGCAGCGCCATAAAAAACACCTGTCTGTCAAAACCCAGCCCAATACGCCAGCCTATCGCCATATACGCCACGGCCAGCAGCCATTCGGGTAATTCAATCTCAATGATGCCTTGCGAATGGAGAAGCGCGCCTGCCAACATGGGGAGCAGCATCGTGCCGGAAGGGATACGCATCAGGCGACCGGCAATGCCCGCCACGATCGCTAATAGCAGCGTCGTCAATAAATTACCGCTAAGCGGCGGAAACCAGATCACCTGTTGGCTGACCGCTGCCGCGCTGTCGCCGAGTATCAGGCGTGTCACCAGCACCGCCGCGCCAGCCACAAACAGTACCCGTAGATACTGCATAAACGCCACCAGGCGGATATCCGCCCCGTAATCTTGCGCCATCGCTACCATTGCCGCTGCGCCGCCCGGCGATGACCCCCATGCGCCGGTGTTGCCGGGCAGCGAGCTGTAGCGTACCAGCAGCCAGCCGACTATCGCGCTGGAAAGCAGCGTCACCAGCAACACTAAAAGCACGACCGGCCAGTAGAGGGCGAGGGTGGTCAATATCGAACCGGTTAGATTTTGGGCGATCATACAGCCGAGAATCGCCTGTGCGGCGAGAAAAATACCGCGCGGAAGTTGTAGCGTACTACCTCGCAAACTCAACACGATACCCGCAATCATTGGACCGAGCAGCATTGCCGCCGGAAGGTGCAGATAGAGAAAAATAAGGGAAATGAGCAGCGATAACAGGAACAACAAAAACCACTGCAGAATCGGCATTCCATGCTCCCTGAATGATATTTAGCGAAACCTTAATTAATCATAGAGAGTAACGGGATAAGAATAAAATAATGAGGATAAGAAAAAGGGAAAATGTACCGGATGGCGAGGGTTGCGTCGCCATCCGGTTGTCAATTAACGCTTCAGCGCCGATTTAAAATCGCGTTTATCGTAGCCGGTATACAGCTGACGAGGACGGGCGATTTTCATGCCGTCAGTGTGCATTTCATTCCAGTGTGCAATCCAGCCAACGGTACGCGCCATGGCGAAGATCACGGTGAACATGGAGGACGGAATGCCCATCGCTTTCAGAATGATGCCGGAGTAGAAGTCTACGTTCGGGTACAGTTTCTTCTCGATGAAGTACGGGTCGTTCAGCGCAATGTGCTCAAGCTCCATCGCCACTTCCAGCAGATCATCTTTGGTGCCCAGCTCTTTCAGCACTTCGTGGCAGGTTTCACGCATCACGGTGGCGCGCGGATCGTAGTTTTTGTAAACACGGTGACCGAAGCCCATCAGGCGGAAAGAATCATTCTTGTCTTTCGCACGACGAACAAATTCCGGAATGTGTTTAACAGAGCTGATTTCTTCCAGCATTTTCAGCGCGGCTTCGTTTGCGCCGCCGTGCGCGGGTCCCCACAGGGAGGCGATCCCGGCGGCAATGCAGGCGAACGGGTTGGCGCCGCTTGAACCTGCGGTACGTACCGTTGACGTAGAGGCGTTCTGCTCATGGTCAGCGTGCAGGATCAGAATACGATCCATCGCGCGCTCCAGTACCGGATTCACTTCATAGGTTTCACACGGCGTGGAGAACATCATGTTCAGGAAGTTACCGGCGTAGGAAAGGTCGTTGCGCGGATAAACAAACGGCTGACCGATGGAATATTTGTAACACATCGCCGCCATGGTCGGCATTTTGGACAGCAGGCGGAACGCCGCGATTTCACGGTGGCGCGGATTGTTCACATCCAGCGAGTCGTGGTAGAACGCCGCCAGCGCGCCAGTGATCCCGCACATTACCGCCATCGGATGTGAGTCGCGACGGAAAGCATGGAACAGGCGAGTGATTTGCTCATGGATCATCGTATGGCGGGTGACTGTCGTTCTGAACTCGTCATACTCTTCCTGCGTCGGTTTTTCGCCGTACAGCAGGATGTAACAGACTTCCAGATAGTTGGAATCGGTAGCAAGCTGGTCAATCGGGAAACCGCGATGCAACAAAATGCCTTCGTCGCCGTCGATGAAGGTGATTTTAGATTCGCAGGATGCGGTAGAGGTGAAACCAGGGTCAAAAGTAAAAACTCCTTTTGAACCGAGACTACGAATATCAATAACATCTTGACCGAGTGTACCTTTTAGCACATCCAGTTCAATAGCAGTGTCACCAGTAAGGGTGATTTTTGCCTTTGTATCAGCCATTTACGGTCTCCTTAGCGCCTTATTGCTTAAGACTGCCGGAACTCAGACTTGCCTTCTCCACGTCACCTTCCCTGTCGTTAGCGCAGGGAAGATTCTGTGTATGCATCAATCAACCGTTACCAGTTTGTTATTTGGCTCGCCGCTCTGTGAAAGAGGGGATGACCTGGGTACAGAGCAATGGGCGCTTGCAGGTAACGGATTGATTAATTTCGAATTAGCAGCAAATCAGGAACGTAGCAATCCGAGTAATGTAACCTGTCTATCACTAATAACTGTCCTGAAAGAATGGGTCAATATCATTGTACTGTTGCATAACTTATTAACAGGTGAAAGAGTGACCCCATAACTTTTACGCATTATATGCTTTTTCTGGTGTTGTTTGTAACAATTTTGTTTAATGTTTGTCAAATCAGATGATTGAAAATTAAAAAAATGTTGTTATCGTGACCTGTGTCACTGTTCAGGATAAAACCTGACAAACTATATGTAGGTTAATTGTAATGATTTTGTGAACGTCCTATACTGCCGCCAGGTCTCCGGAATACCCTGCAATCCCGAGCCACCCAGCGTTGTAACGTGTCGTTTTAGCTACTGGAAGCAGTGTTTTACATGACGCGCAGTTATAGAAAGGACGCTGTCTGACCCGCACGCAGACCGGAGGAAGGAAATCCCGTCGTCTTTCTGGCTACAGGTAGATTCACCTCTGTAACCGAAGTCTTAAGGGAATAATAAGAACAGCATGTGGGCGTTATTCATGATAAGAAATGTGAAAAAACAAAGACCTGTCAATCTGGATCTACAAACGATTCGGTTCCCCATCACAGCGATAGCGTCCATTCTCCATCGCGTATCCGGTGTGATTACTTTCATCGCAGTCGGCATACTACTGTGGCTACTGGGCACCAGCCTCTCTTCTCCGGAAGGATTCCAGCAGGCCGCCGATATCATGGACGGCTTCATCGTTAAATTTATCATGTGGGGCATCCTTACCGCGCTGGCGTATCACGTCATCGTGGGAATTCGTCACATGTTAATGGATTTTGGCTATCTGGAAGAAACATTCGAAGCGGGTCAACGCTCTGCCAAAATCTCTTTTGTTATCACTGTCGTGCTTTCACTTCTCGCAGGAGTCCTCGTATGGTAAGCAACGCCTCCGCATTAGGACGCAATGGCGTACATGACTTCATCCTGGTCCGTGCTACCGCTATCGTTCTGACGTTATACATCATCTACATGGTGGGTTTTTTCGCCACGAGCGGCGAACTGACCTTTGAAGCCTGGACCGGTTTCTTCTCATCGGCCTTCACCAAAGTCTTCACCCTGCTGGCGCTTTTTTCCATCTTGATTCATGCCTGGATCGGCATGTGGCAGGTGTTAACCGACTACGTTAAACCACTAGCAGTGCGTCTGATACTGCAACTCGTTATTGTTGTTGCGCTGGTGGTTTACGTCATCTATGGATTTGTTGTGGTGTGGGGTGTGTAATGAAACTGCCAGTCAGAGAATTTGATGCTGTTGTGATTGGTGCCGGTGGCGCAGGTATGCGCGCGGCGCTGCAAATTTCCCAAAGCGGCCAAACCTGTGCGCTGCTCTCGAAAGTCTTCCCGACCCGTTCCCATACCGTTTCCGCGCAGGGCGGTATCACCGTGGCGCTCGGCAATACCCATGAAGATAACTGGGAATGGCACATGTACGACACCGTTAAGGGGTCGGACTACATTGGTGACCAGGATGCCATCGAATATATGTGTAAGACCGGACCGGAAGCGATTCTGGAACTGGAGCACATGGGGCTACCGTTCTCCCGTCTTGATGATGGACGTATCTATCAGCGCCCGTTCGGCGGCCAGTCGAAAAACTTTGGCGGCGAGCAGGCGGCACGTACCGCGGCAGCGGCTGACCGTACCGGTCACGCCTTGCTACATACGCTGTATCAACAGAATTTGAAAAACCACACCACGATTTTCTCCGAATGGTATGCGCTGGATCTGGTGAAAAACCAGGATGGCGCGGTGGTGGGGTGTACCGCACTGTGCATCGAAACCGGTGAAGTGGTGTACTTCAAAGCCCGCGCGACGGTGCTGGCGACCGGCGGCGCAGGCCGTATCTACCAGTCCACCACCAACGCTCATATCAATACCGGTGACGGTGTCGGTATGGCGCTGCGTGCCGGTGTCCCGGTGCAGGACATGGAAATGTGGCAGTTCCATCCGACCGGTATCGCCGGGGCGGGCGTGCTGGTGACAGAAGGCTGCCGCGGCGAAGGCGGTTACCTGCTGAACAAACACGGCGAGCGCTTTATGGAGCGTTATGCGCCGAACGCCAAAGACCTGGCGGGTCGTGACGTGGTGGCGCGTTCCATCATGATCGAAATCCGTGAAGGTCGCGGCTGTGATGGTCCGTGGGGGCCGCACGCTAAACTGAAACTGGATCACCTGGGTAAAGAGGTGCTGGAATCTCGCCTGCCGGGTATCCTGGAGCTGTCCCGCACATTCGCCCACGTTGACCCGGTGAAAGAGCCGATTCCGGTTATCCCGACCTGCCACTACATGATGGGCGGTATTCCGACTAAAGTGACCGGTCAGGCGCTGACCGTGAACGAGCAGGGCGAAGATGTGGTGATTCCGGGGCTGTTTGCGGTAGGCGAAATCGCCTGTGTATCGGTTCACGGCGCCAACCGTCTGGGCGGTAACTCACTGCTGGATCTGGTGGTCTTTGGCCGTGCGGCGGGGCTGCATTTACAGGAATCCATCGCCGAGCAGGGCGTGCTGCGCGACGCCAGCGAGTCTGACGTTGAAGGTTCTCTGGAGCGCCTGAATCGCTGGAACAATAACCGCAATGGCGAAGATCCGGTGGCTATCCGCAAAGCGTTGCAGGAGTGTATGCAGCATAACTTCTCCGTATTCCGTGAAGGCGACGCGATGGCGAAAGGGCTTGAGCAGTTGAAAGTGATCCGCGAGCGTCTGAAAAACGCCCGTCTGGATGACACGTCCAGCGAGTTTAATACCCAGCGTGTTGAGTGTCTGGAGCTGGATAACCTGATGGAAACCGCCTACGCCACTGCCGTATCAGCCAACTTCCGGACGGAAAGCCGCGGCGCGCATAGCCGCTTCGATTTCCCGGAGCGTGATGATGCCAACTGGTTGTGTCATACCCTGTATCAGCCGCAAACGGAATCCATGACGCGCCGAAGCGTCAATATGGAGCCGAAACTGCGTCCGGCGTTCCCGCCGAAGATTCGTACTTATTAATTGCGGAGACAGGATGATGAAACTCGAATTTTCGATTTATCGTTATAACCCAGATGTCGATAACGCTCCGCGTATGCAGGATTACACCCTGGAAGGCGAAGAAGGGCGCGACATGATGCTGCTGGATGCGTTAATCCAGCTTAAAGAAAAAGATCCCAGCCTTTCTTTCCGCCGTTCCTGCCGCGAAGGCGTGTGTGGTTCTGATGGTTTGAATATGAACGGTAAGAATGGTCTGGCCTGTATTACCCCTATTTCGGCGCTGAACCAGCCGGGTAAGAAGATTGTGATTCGCCCGCTGCCCGGTTTGCCGGTGATCCGCGATTTGGTGGTAGACATGGGGCAATTCTACGCACAATATGAGAAGATTAAGCCTTACTTATTGAATAATGGGCAAAATCCACCGGCTCGTGAGCATCTGCAGATGCCGGAGCAGCGTGAAAAACTCGATGGGCTGTATGAATGTATTCTTTGCGCCTGTTGCTCAACATCCTGCCCGTCATTCTGGTGGAACCCGGATAAGTTTATCGGTCCGGCGGGGCTGCTCGCGGCGTATCGATTCCTGATCGATAGTCGTGATACCGAGACCGACAGTCGTCTGGAAGGGATGAGCGATGCATTCAGCGTATTCCGCTGTCACAGCATTATGAACTGCGTCAGTGTATGTCCTAAGGGACTGAACCCGACGCGCGCTATCGGCCATATTAAGTCGATGCTGTTGCAGCGTAGTGCATAAGTAGTTGTAGTAGTTGCCGGATGGCGACGTACCGTCTTATCAGGCCTACAGGCGCAATCCCGTAGGCCTGATAAGCGCAGCGCCATCAGGCAATAGAAGTGCAGGAAACCTCTAAAAACTGCCATATGATTAGTAATAATCGAGATGTTCAGAGCGAGACAAGGCGCGGTCTGAACGAATCTTCGGGAGCATAGTTAACTATGTGACCGGAGTGAGCGAAGGCCGCAACGCAGTCGTAGCCTGAACAGCGAAGATTATTAGACAGTTTTTAAAGGTTCCTTAGCGGACGCAGATGACACGACAGTCCGCAACAAGTGAACCCCGGCACGCATACAGCGTATGCGTGGTTAGTATCCACGGCGAAATACTCGTCATAGTTCACGTTGCATGTGCGTTGGCTGCACTTGCTCACCCCGGTCACTTACTGGATGTAAGCTCCCAGGGATTCGCAAGCTTGCCGCCTTCCTGAAACGTGACCTATTTAGAGTATTAAATAAGCAGAAAAGATGCTTAAGGGATCACGATGCAGAACAGCGCTTTGAAAGCCTGGTTGGACTCTTCTTACCTCTCTGGTTCGAATCAGAGCTGGATAGAACAGCTCTATGAAGACTTCTTAACCGATCCTGACTCGGTAGACGCTAACTGGCGTTTGACGTTCCAGCAGTTACCTGGTACCGGAGTCAAACCGGATCAACTCCATTCAAAAACACGTGAATATTTCCGGCGGCAGGCGTTGGCTGGCTCACGTCACTCTTCTACGATTTCCGACCCTGACACCAATGTGAAGCAGGTTAAAGTCCTGCAGCTTATCAACGCTTATCGTTTCCGTGGCCATCAGCATGCAAACCTCGATCCGCTGGGACTGTGGAAGCAAGAACGCGTGGCGGATCTGGATCCTTCTTTCCATGATTTGACCGAGACCGATTTCCAGGAAACCTTCAATGTCGGCTCCTTTGCCAGCGGCAAAGAGACGATGAAGCTGGGCGAGCTGCTCGACGCGCTCAAACAGACCTACTGCGGCCCGATTGGCGCTGAGTATATGCACATCACCAGCACCGAAGAGAAACGCTGGATCCAACAGCGCATCGAATCCGGTCGTGCGGCCTTTAGCGCTGACGAGAAAAAACGCTTCCTGAACGAACTGACCGCCGCTGAAGGGTTGGAACGTTATCTGGGTGCCAAATTCCCCGGTGCGAAACGTTTCTCGCTCGAGGGGGGAGATGCGCTGATACCCATGCTGAAAGAGATGGTTCGCCATGCGGGTAACAGTGGCACTCGCGAAGTGGTGCTGGGGATGGCGCACCGCGGTCGCCTGAACGTGCTGATCAACGTACTGGGTAAAAAACCGCAGGATCTGTTCGACGAATTTGCCGGTAAGCATAAAGAACATCTGGGTACTGGCGACGTGAAGTATCACATGGGCTTCTCGTCAGATATCGAAACCGAAGGCGGTCTGGTTCACCTGGCGCTGGCGTTTAACCCATCGCATCTGGAAATTGTGAGCCCGGTGGTGATGGGTTCCGTGCGCGCCCGTCTGGACAGACTGGACGAACCGAGCAGCAACAAAGTGTTGCCGATCACTATTCACGGCGACGCCGCGGTGACCGGCCAGGGCGTGGTTCAGGAAACCCTGAACATGTCGAAAGCGCGCGGTTACGAAGTGGGCGGTACGGTACGTATCGTTATCAACAACCAGGTGGGTTTCACCACCTCTAACCCACTGGATGCGCGTTCAACGCCTTACTGCACCGATATCGGTAAAATGGTCCAGGCGCCGATTTTCCACGTCAATGCGGACGATCCGGAAGCCGTCGCTTTTGTGACCCGTCTGGCGCTGGACTTCCGTAATACCTTTAAACGCGATGTGTTCATCGATCTGGTGTGCTACCGCCGTCACGGCCACAACGAAGCCGACGAGCCAAGCGCAACCCAGCCGCTGATGTACCAGAAAATCAAAAAGCATCCGACGCCGCGTAAAATCTACGCCGACAAACTGGAAGCTGATAAGGTCGCAACGCTGGAAGATGCCACCGAAATGGTCAACCTCTATCGCGATGCGCTGGATGCAGGCGAATGCGTGGTGAAAGAGTGGCGTCCGATGAATATGCACTCGTTCACCTGGTCGCCGTATCTAAACCACGAATGGGATGAAGCATACCCGAACAAGGTAGAAATGAAGCGCCTGCAGGAGCTGGCAAAACGTATCAGCACCGTGCCGGAAGCCATTGAAATGCAGTCTCGCGTGGCGAAAATTTATGGCGACCGTCAGGCAATGGCGGCAGGCGAGAAATTGTTTGACTGGGGCGGCGCGGAAAATCTGGCTTACGCCACGCTGGTCGATGAAGGCATTCCGGTGCGCCTGTCCGGGGAAGACTCCGGTCGCGGCACCTTCTTCCATCGTCATGCGGTGATCCACAACCAGACGAACGGCTCAACGTATACGCCGTTGCAGCATATTCACAGCGGTCAGGGACAGTTTAAAGTCTGGGACTCCGTGCTGTCTGAAGAAGCGGTACTGGCTTTTGAATACGGTTATGCCACGGCGGAACCACGTACCCTGACTATCTGGGAAGCGCAGTTTGGCGATTTTGCCAACGGCGCGCAGGTAGTGATTGACCAGTTCATCTCCTCCGGCGAGCAGAAATGGGGCCGGATGTGCGGTCTGGTGATGCTGTTGCCGCATGGCTATGAAGGGCAGGGACCGGAGCACTCCTCCGCGCGTCTGGAACGTTATCTGCAACTTTGCGCCGAGCAGAATATGCAGGTTTGCGTGCCGTCCACCCCGGCGCAGGTCTACCATATGCTGCGCCGTCAGGCGCTGCGCGGGATGCGTCGTCCGCTGGTGGTGATGTCGCCGAAATCGCTGCTGCGTCACCCGCTGGCGGTTTCCACGCTTGATGAACTGGCGAACGGTTCCTTCCAGCCGGCCATTGGCGAAATTGACGAGCTGGACCCTAAAGCCGTAAAACGCGTGGTAATGTGTTCTGGTAAGGTTTATTACGACCTGCTGGAACAACGGCGCAAAAACGACCAGAAAGATGTCGCTATCGTGCGCATCGAACAGCTCTATCCGTTCCCGCATAAAGCGGTGCAGGAAGCGCTGCAACCATACGCTCACGTCCATGATTTTGTCTGGTGCCAGGAAGAGCCGCTCAACCAGGGCGCATGGTACTGCAGTCAGCATCATTTCCGTGAAGTGATTCCGTTTGGGGCCGCTCTGCGTTATGCAGGTCGCCCGGCCTCCGCCTCTCCGGCGGTAGGGTATATGTCCGTTCACCAGAAACAGCAACAAGATCTGGTTAATGACGCGCTGAACGTCGATTAAATAAAGGATAAATAATGAGTAGCGTAGATATTCTTGTTCCCGACCTGCCTGAGTCCGTAGCGGACGCGACCGTCGCCACCTGGCATAAAAAACCGGGCGATGCGGTTGTTCGTGACGAAGTGCTGGTAGAAATCGAAACTGACAAAGTGGTACTGGAAGTACCGGCATCAGCGGACGGCATTCTGGATGCGGTTCTGGAAGAGGAGGGGACGACTGTCACCTCTCGCCAGATCCTGGGTCGCCTGCGTGAAGGCAACAGCGCGGGTAAAGAGACCAGCGCGAAATCTGAAGAGAAAGCGTCTACGCCGGCACAGCGCCAGCAGGCGTCGCTGGAAGAACAAAACAACGATGCGCTCAGCCCGGCGATCCGTCGCCTGCTGGCTGAACACAATCTGGAAGCCAGCGCCATTAAAGGCACTGGTGTGGGTGGGCGTCTGACCCGTGAAGATGTGGAAAAACATCTGGCGAAAGGTGAGTCTAAAGCACCCGCTGTTGAACCTGCAGCACAACCCGCTCTGGGCGCGCGCGGCGAAAAACGCGTGCCAATGACCCGCCTGCGTAAGCGCGTGGCCGAGCGTCTGCTGGAAGCGAAAAATTCCACCGCCATGCTGACGACCTTCAATGAAGTCAACATGAAGCCGATTATGGATTTGCGTAAGCAGTATGGCGAAGTGTTTGAAAAACGTCATGGTATCCGCCTGGGCTTTATGTCCTTCTACGTGAAAGCGGTAGTGGAAGCGCTGAAGCGTTATCCGGAAGTGAACGCCTCTATCGACGGCGATGACGTGGTGTATCACAACTACTTTGATGTGAGCATGGCGGTGTCTACGCCGCGCGGCCTGGTCACGCCGGTCCTGCGTGACGTGGATACGCTGGGCATGGCTGACATTGAGAAAAAAATTAAAGAACTGGCTGTCAAAGGCCGCGACGGCAAGCTGACCGTAGAAGACCTGACCGGCGGTAACTTTACCATTACCAACGGCGGCGTATTCGGTTCGCTGATGTCTACCCCGATCATCAACCCGCCGCAGAGCGCGATTCTGGGAATGCATGCTATTAAAGACAGGCCGATGGCGGTGGATGGCAAGGTAGAAATCCTGCCGATGATGTACCTGGCGCTCTCTTACGATCATCGCCTGATCGATGGTCGCGAATCCGTGGGCTTCCTGGTCACCATCAAAGAGTTGCTGGAAGATCCGACCCGTCTGCTGTTGGACGTGTAGTCAGCAAGAGCATCACCTGCTACCTGTAGGCCGGACAAGGCGTTCACGCCGCCATCCGGCGATGGTGTAATGCCTGATGGCGCGCAGCTTTCAGGCCTACAGGTCTAAAGATAACGATTACCTGAAGGATGGACAGAACACATGAACTTACATGAATATCAGGCAAAACAACTTTTTGCCCGCTATGGCTTACCGGCGCCGGTGGGTTATGCCTGTACTACTCCGCGTGAAGCCGAAGAAGCCGCGTCTAAAATCGGCGCCGGCCCGTGGGTAGTGAAATGTCAGGTTCACGCTGGCGGCCGCGGCAAAGCGGGCGGTGTGAAGGTAGTAAAAAGCAAAGAAGAGATTCGCGCCTTTGCGGAAAACTGGCTGGGCAAACGTCTGGTGACCTACCAAACAGACGCTAATGGCCAACCGGTAAACCAGATTCTGGTTGAAGCGGCGACCGACATCGGCAAAGAACTGTACCTCGGCGCGGTGGTTGACCGTAGTTCTCGTCGCGTGGTCTTTATGGCGTCTACCGAAGGTGGCGTAGAGATCGAAAAAGTCGCGGAGGAAACCCCGCATCTGATCCATAAAGTCGCGCTCGATCCGCTGACCGGCCCGATGCCGTATCAGGGACGGGAACTGGCGTTCAAACTGGGTCTGGAAGGTAAACTGGTGCAGCAGTTCACCAAAATCTTTATGGGCCTGGCAACCATTTTCCTTGAGCGCGACCTGGCGCTAATCGAAATTAATCCGCTGGTGATCACTAAGCAGGGCGATCTGATTTGCCTCGACGGCAAGCTGGGCGCTGACGGCAACGCGCTGTTCCGCCAGCCGGATCTGCGTGAAATGCGTGACCAGTCTCAGGAAGATCCGCGTGAAGCGCAGGCGGCGCAGTGGGAACTGAACTACGTCGCGCTGGACGGCAACATCGGTTGCATGGTGAACGGCGCGGGCCTGGCGATGGGCACCATGGACATCGTTAAGCTGCATGGCGGCGAACCGGCTAACTTCCTTGACGTGGGCGGCGGCGCAACCAAAGAGCGCGTCACCGAAGCGTTTAAAATCATCCTCTCGGATGACAACGTGAAAGCGGTTCTGGTTAACATCTTCGGCGGTATCGTCCGTTGTGACCTGATTGCCGACGGTATCATCGGCGCGGTGGAAGAAGTGGGCGTTAACGTTCCGGTGGTGGTGCGTCTGGAAGGCAACAACGCCGAACTCGGCGCGAAGAAACTGGCTGACAGCGGCCTGAATATTATTGCAGCGAAAAGTCTGACGGATGCAGCTCAGCAGGTTGTTGCCGCAGTGGAGGGGAAATAATGTCCGTTTTAATTAATAAAGATACCAAGGTTATCTGCCAGGGCTTTACCGGTAGCCAGGGGACTTTCCACTCCGAACAGGCGATTGCTTACGGTACGCAAATGGTCGGCGGCGTAACGCCGGGCAAAGGCGGCACCACGCATCTGGGGCTGCCGGTGTTCAACACCGTGCGCGAAGCGGTAGAAGCCACCGGTGCGACCGCATCCGTTATCTACGTCCCGGCGCCGTTCTGCAAAGACTCCATTCTGGAAGCGATCGACGCAGGCATCAAACTGATTATCACCATCACCGAAGGTATTCCGACGCTGGATATGCTGACCGTGAAAGTGAAGCTGGACGAAGCAGGCGTACGCATGATCGGCCCGAACTGCCCAGGTGTGATCACCCCGGGCGAATGCAAAATCGGCATCATGCCGGGTCACATTCATAAGCCGGGTAAAGTGGGTATCGTTTCCCGTTCCGGCACGCTGACCTACGAAGCGGTTAAGCAGACCACCGACTACGGTTTCGGCCAGTCCACCTGCGTGGGTATCGGCGGCGACCCGATTCCGGGCTCTAACTTCATCGACATCCTGAAACTGTTCCAGGAAGATCCGCAGACTGAAGCGATCGTGATGATCGGTGAGATCGGCGGTAGCGCAGAAGAAGAAGCGGCGGCTTACATTAAAGATCACGTGACCAAGCCGGTTGTTGGCTATATCGCGGGCGTTACCGCGCCGAAAGGCAAGCGTATGGGCCACGCTGGCGCCATCATTGCCGGTGGTAAAGGCACTGCGGATGAAAAATTCGCCGCGCTGGAAGCCGCGGGCGTGAAAACCGTTCGCAGCCTGGCCGATATCGGCGAAGCGCTGAAAGCAATTATAAAATAAAACTCGCTGTTCCTGCGGGAACAGATAAATGTCCGTTTTCGACATGGTTGGCCACCTTTACGGTGGCCTTTTTTATGGCTTTATTGTTTGTGGCAAAGTACGGGTGAAGCATCCGGGATATAAAATTATTGGCTTTGTAAATATTGAGCTATAGGAAAATGATGCCTCAGTAAAAAAACATGGTGGAGTCTAAAAATAATTGATAATAACCGTCTGGCAGCGGCAGTAAATTTACTCAGTTTGCCGGTTAACTCTTTTTCAGCAAATACAGATGCTGTCTTAGTGAAAGACCTGCCGACCTCACTGGAGACGGATTATGCGCTTTTCTCCATGAAAAAAACGCATTGCAGCATTACACTATGTTGACGCTAACCTCTATAGTAAATTGACGCTTGACTCTGTGGCCGCGCATGTTTGCCTGAGTGCGAACTACATGCCTCCTCAGATGTATCGCGCTTACACAGGCTGCTTGTTTAATGGCAGAATAAAACAGCTATTTTAATCATAAGAGTACCGGCATTATTTCCCTGAAGTATTAAAGATATCGTTTAATAAATTATATGAACTTTTGCTGGTTAAAAGAGGTTAACTTTAAAAATTATTAAGAACTTATTGACACTATTCGTTCGTGATTAATCATGTTTAAAGGGTATTTATGGCTGCGAATAAACAGAATTATCACTATGAGTGACGTAGAAATTGAGGGTGAATCTGTGAAGGTGATAACAGAATCTTCGCTATAATAATTATAGAGAGGTAAATACGGTGTTATTGAAATAAAGAAAAATTAGCGAATAAAATGTTTGTTTCTGGCTATCTGGAAAGCTTATTAGCGATAATTAAGGCGATAACCTGGCAAGATGATCCTGGCCGTTAGTCGTCGGGAAAGGGAAGTTGGGGCAGGGTAATCCCGGTGGGATGATGGCGCGTGTGCAATGAGATAGTTTCTTTGCGGTGTTAATTATAAGTAAAATAAAAATAGATTAAATGTATAAAATAATAAGTGTTGATAACCTACAGAAAAAATCTGTGAGCTATTTAGCAATAATTGAACATCAATGTGCAATGTTTTTTACGGGATGCGGGGCAGTAAAAAGCGCACAAAATGTTTAGCCTTACCGAATAAGCCTCTTTTTGCAGAGGGTTGGAAATTACTCTTTGTAAAAACAAAAAGTTAACAAAAAATTCACCATGCATTCAATGAATAAACATTATTAACATTAACTTTAAAAATTGATTTTAATCAATATTTAAATGTTGGAAAAGAGCATCAAAACTGGTTAAATTGTCCGTGATCAAATTCCCTGAAAAGCGATAGATTAGCCATAAATTGATCGCTGTCGAAAAAAGCAAATCTGACCCACTAAAAACCTGTTTATTGTAAGGGTTTTACGGCGTAATATATTTGCGGGATCAATTTGGGTTTTTTATTAACATGTTTGTAACCTTTCATCATTACTGTTTCCTTCCCGAGGGGATAGTACGATGAGAGGCCGCAAATAAATTTGTATTGGGGCATGCGTGTGACCCTTTCTAACGGGGTTCACTCTCGGAGTCTTCATGCGATGAGCAAGGAGTCATGATGTTAGATATAGTCGAACTGTCGCGCTTACAGTTTGCCTTGACCGCGATGTACCACTTCCTGTTTGTGCCGCTAACGCTCGGTATGGCGTTCCTGCTGGCCATTATGGAAACGGTATACGTCCTTTCCGGCAAACAGATTTATAAAGATATGACCAAGTTCTGGGGCAAGTTGTTTGGTATCAACTTTGCTCTGGGTGTGGCTACCGGTTTGACCATGGAGTTCCAGTTCGGGACAAACTGGTCGTACTACTCCCACTATGTTGGGGACATCTTCGGTGCGCCGCTGGCCATCGAAGGTTTGATGGCCTTCTTCCTCGAATCCACCTTTGTAGGTCTGTTCTTCTTCGGCTGGGATCGTCTGAGTAAAGTTCAGCATATGTGCGTCACCTGGCTGGTGGCTCTGGGGTCCAACCTCTCCGCGTTGTGGATTCTGGTAGCGAACGGCTGGATGCAAAACCCAATCGCTGCGGATTTCAATTTCGAAACCATGCGTATGGAAATGGTGAGCTTCTCTGAACTGGTGCTGAACCCGGTAGCACAGGTGAAATTTGTTCACACTGTGGCGTCCGGCTATGTCACCGGCGCGATGTTCATCCTCGGTATCAGCGCTTACTACATGCTGAAAGGTCGTGACTTCGCCTTTGCTAAACGCTCCTTTGCTATTGCCGCCAGCTTCGGTATGGCTGCCGTACTGTCCGTTATCGTACTCGGCGACGAATCCGGTTACGAAATGGGCGACGTGCAGAAAACCAAGCTCGCTGCGATTGAAGCTGAATGGGAAACGCAACCTGCTCCGGCCTCCTTTACCTTGTTCGGTATTCCTGACCAGGACAAACAGGAAAACCATCTGGCGATTCAGATCCCTTATGCGCTCGGTATTATCGCTACGCGTTCCGTGGACACGCCGGTTATTGGCCTGAAAGATCTCATGGTTCAGCATGAAGAGCGTATCCGTAACGGGATGAAAGCCTATGAACTGCTGGAACAGCTGCGCGCCGGTTCTACCGACCAGGCCGTTCGCGACCAGTTCAACAGCATGAAGAAAGATCTCGGTTACGGCCTGCTGCTGAAACGCTATACGCCTAATGTGACTGACGCGACCGAAGCGCAGATCCAGCAAGCGACGAAAGATTCCATTCCTCGCGTTGCGCCGCTGTACTTCGCTTTCCGTATCATGGTGGCGTGCGGCTTCCTGCTGCTGGCGATCATCGCACTTTCCTTCTGGAGCGTGATTCGTAACCGCATCGGTGAGAAAAAATGGCTGTTGCGCGCGGCGCTGTACGGTATTCCACTGCCGTGGATTGCGGTTGAAGCAGGTTGGTTCGTCGCCGAGTATGGTCGTCAGCCGTGGGCGATCGGCGAAGTGTTGCCGACAGCCGTAGCGAACTCATCGCTGACCGTGGGCGATCTGCTGTTCTCCATGTTCCTGATTTGCGGCCTCTATACCCTGTTCCTGGTGGCAGAATTGTTCCTGATGTTCAAATTTGCACGCCTTGGCCCAAGCAGCCTGAAAACCGGTCGCTATCACTTTGAGCAGTCCACCGTGACTTCTCAGCCGGCACGCTAAGACAGGAGTCGTCAAATGATCGATTATGAAGTACTACGTTTTATCTGGTGGCTGCTGGTTGGCATTTTGCTAATTGGTTTCGCTGTCACCGATGGGTTCGACATGGGGGTGGGGATGCTCACCCGTTTCCTCGGTCGTAACGACACCGAACGTCGAATTATGATTAACTCTATCGCCCCGCACTGGGACGGTAACCAGGTGTGGTTGATCACCGCGGGCGGTGCGTTGTTTGCTGCCTGGCCGATGGTTTACGCCGCGGCGTTCTCCGGTTTCTATGTAGCGATGATCCTGGTGCTGGCGTCTTTGTTCTTCCGTCCGGTCGGTTTTGATTACCGTTCCAAGATTGAAGACCCGCGCTGGCGCAACATGTGGGACTGGGGCGTGTTCATCGGTAGCTTTGTGCCGCCGCTGGTGATTGGCGTGGCCTTTGGCAACCTGTTGCAGGGCGTACCGTTCCACGTAGATGAGTATCTGCGTCTGTACTACACCGGTAACTTCTTCCAGTTGCTGAACCCGTTTGGTCTGCTGGCGGGTATCGTAAGCGTAGGGATGATCATCACGCAGGGGGCGACTTACCTGCAAATGCGTACCGTTGGCGAACTGCACCTGCGCGCGCGCGCCACCTCGCAGATTGCGGCGTTGGTGACATTAGTGTGCTTTGCGCTGGCGGGCGTTTGGGTAATGTATGGTATTGATGGTTATGTCGTGACATCCGCGATTGATCATCATGCCGCCTCTAACCCGCTGACTAAAGAAGTGGCGCGTGAAGCTGGCGCCTGGCTGGTGAACTTTAATAATGCTCCGATCCTGTGGTTGGTTCCGGCTCTGGGAGTGGTTCTGCCGCTGCTGACTATCCTGACTTCCCGTATGGAGAAAGGCGCGTGGGCATTCCTGTTCTCTTCGCTGACCCTGGCCTGCATTATTCTGACGGCGGGTATCGCTATGTTCCCATTTGTGATGCCGTCCAGCACGATGATGAATGCCAGTCTGACCATGTGGGATGCGACATCCAGCCAGATGACGCTGAACCTGATGACCTGGGTTGCGGCGGTGTTCGTACCGATCATTCTGATCTACACCAGCTGGTGTTACTGGAAAATGTTCGGTCGTATCACTAAAGAACATATTGAAAGCAACACCCACTCTCTGTACTAAGTAAGGAGCTTAAAATGTGGTATTTCGCATGGATTCTGGGAACGCTTCTTGCCTGTGCATTCGGGATCATTACCGCCCTGGCGCTTGAGCACGTTGAAGCGGGTAAAACCGGTCAAGAAGAAAGCTAATGACCCATATTATCGCAAAACTGTATGCGGTAATGGACAAGCGCCCGTTAAGGGCGCTTTCCTTCGTGATGGCGATAGTGCTGGCAGGATGTATGTTCTGGGACCCGTCACGGTTTGCCGCCAGGACCAGCACGCTTGAAATCTGGCACGGATTACTGCTGATGTGGGCGGTTTGCGCAGGCATAATCCACGGCGTGGGTTTTCGCCCTGAATCCGTACACTGGCAAGGGATTTTTTGTCCGCTCCTTGCGGATATCGTCCTTATCGTCGGCCTGATTTTCTTCTTCTTGTGAATAAGAAACCTCCTTAAAAATATAGGGGCTTGCATAAGCCCATATATTTTTACTCTCCCTTAACTTCCCCCCATTCCCAAGCCTCATTCCCGCGCGTATAGTAGCAACGTTTAAAAGCTCTACTTTTGTTGCATTACCGGGATGTAAAGTGAATACAAGGCGATATACAACGGCATTCTTGAGGCATTACGGCGGCAAGCGGATGACGCCAACAAAGAGGCTGCAGGGATGAATAAGTATATGTTTCGATGGCCAATTCGAGTTTATTACGAAGACACGGACGCCGGCGGTGTGGTTTATCACGCCAGCTATGTCGCTTTTTATGAAAGAGCGCGCACGGAGATGCTGCGTCACCATCACTTCAGCCAACAGGTGCTGCTGGCGGAGCGGGTCGCCTTTGTGGTGCGCAAGATGACGCTGGAATACTATGCGCCTGCGCGGCTCGACGATATGCTTGAAGTTCAAACAGAAATTACGTCAATGCGTGGCACCGCTTTGGTTTTCACGCAACGCATTGTCAACGCAGAGAACACGCTGCTAAATGAAGCAGAGGTTCTGATTGTTTGCGTTGATCCACTCAAAATGAAGCCTCGTGCGCTTCCTAAGTCTATTGTCGCGGAGTTTAAGCAGTGACTGACATGAATATCCTTGATTTGTTCCTGAAGGCAAGCCTTCTGGTTAAACTTATCATGTTGATTTTGATTGGTTTTTCAATAGCATCCTGGGCCATCATTATCCAGCGAACGCGTATCCTGAACGCCGCTGCGCGTGAGGCGGAAGCGTTTGAAGATAAATTCTGGTCCGGAATCGAACTATCGCGTCTGTACCAGGAAAGCCAGGGGAGACGCGATAGTCTGTCGGGCTCGGAACAAATCTTTTATAGCGGGTTCAAAGAGTTTGTCCGGCTCCATCGCGCCAACAGCCATGCACCGGAGGCCGTGGTAGAGGGGGCGTCGCGTGCGATGCGCATCTCCATGAACCGAGAGCTGGAAACGCTGGAAACGCATATCCCGTTTCTTGGCACGGTAGGCTCTATCAGTCCTTATATCGGTCTGTTTGGCACCGTATGGGGGATTATGCATGCGTTTATCGCCCTGGGCGCGGTGAAACAGGCGACTCTGCAAATGGTTGCGCCGGGTATTGCCGAAGCATTGATTGCCACGGCGATTGGTTTGTTTGCCGCCATCCCTGCGGTTATGGCTTACAACCGACTGAATCAGCGCGTGAACAAGCTGGAACTGAATTACGACAACTTTATGGAAGAGTTCACCGCGATTCTGCACCGCCAGGCGTTTACCGTAAGCGAAAGCAACAAGGGGTAAGCCATGGCCAGAACGCGTGGACGAGGTCGTCGCGAACTTAAGTCCGAAATCAATATTGTACCGCTGCTCGACGTACTGTTGGTGCTGCTGCTGATCTTTATGGCAACCGCGCCGATCATTACCCAGAGCGTGGAAGTCGACTTGCCGGAGGCGAATCAGTCGCAGGCGGTCAGTAGTAACGACGATCCACCGGTCATTATTGAGGTTTCCGGAGTAGGGCAATACAGCGTAGTGGTTGATAAAGATCGAATGGATCAACTGCCGTCTGAACAGGTGATCGCAGAAGTAAAGCGTCATCTGCAGGCTAATCCGAAAACAGTCTTTTTAATCGGCGGCGCGAAAGAGGTGCCGTACGATGAAATAATTAAAGCGCTGAACTTGTTACACAGCGCGGGCGTAAAATCGGTTGGCTTAATGACGCAGCCAATCTGAAGTCTGCGTCCCGTTGGCTTGAAAGACGGCGAGTAACAGGCGAACAGTTTTTTGGGAACCGAGAGTGTCAAAGGCAACCGAACAAAACGACAAGCTCAAACGGGCGATAATTATTTCAGCCGTGCTGCATATCATCTTATTTGCAGTGCTGATCTGGAGTTCGTTTGATGAGCATATAGAGGCTTCTGCCGGCGGCGGCGGTGGTTCCGCTATCGACGCGGTGATGGTCGATCCTGGCGCCGTTGTGCAGCAGTACAACCGTCAGCAGGATCAACAGGCCAGCGCCAGACGCGCGGAAGAAGAGCGTAAAAAGCTGCAACAGCAGCAAGCAGAGGAGCTGCAGCAGAAGCAGGCTGCCGAACAGGAGCGGTTGAAACAACTTGAGAAAGAACGTTTAGCGGCTCAGGAGCAGCAAAAGCAGGCTGAAGAAGCGGCAAAACTGGCGCAACAGCAGCAGCAACAGGCCGAAGAAGCGGCGAAAGCGGCGGCGGACGCGAAGAAAAAAGCGGAGGCCGAGGCGGCGAAAGCGGCGGCGGACGCGAAGAAGAAAGCAGAGGCCGAGGCGGTAAAAGCGGCAGCGGACGCGAAGAAGAAAGCGGAAGCCGAAGCGGCGAAAGCGGCGGCGGACGCGAAGAAGAAAGCAGAGGCCGAAGCGGCGAAAGCAGCGGCGGAGGCGAAGAAGAAAGCGGAGGCCGAAGCGGCGAAAGCAGCGGCGGAGGCGAAGAAGAAAGCGGATGCCGAGGCGGCGAAAGCGGCGGCGGAGGCGAAGAAGAAAGCGGATGCCGCGGCGGCGAAAGCAGCGGCGGACGCTAAGAAGAAAGCGGCTGCCGAAAAAGCGGCCGCCGCAGAAGGCGTCGACGATCTGCTTGGCGATCTCAGCTCGGGTAAGAATGCGCCGAAAACCGGCGGCGGCGCGAAAGGGAATGGCCAGCCATCGAAAGATAGCGGTACATCGGGCGCTAACGGTGGGGCGACAGGCGCTGATATCAGCGCCTACGCGAAACAGATTCAGGTCGCCATTCAGAGCCGCCTGTATGATGCGAGCCTGTATCAGGGCAAACAATGTGTCTTGCATATTAGCCTGGCGCCGGATGGCTCATTAAAAAGCATTACGTCTGAGGGCGGCGATCCGGCGCTTTGTCAGGCGGCGTTAATGGCGGCAAAAACCGCGAAAATTCCTAAACCGCCAAGCCAGGCTGTTTATGAGAAAATAAAGGATGCCAAACTAGACTTTAAACTGTAGATACTTTTCTTTATGGAAGTTGGAGCAGTTGAGTTGTTACTGGTCCTGGTGGTTTTGTGTATTTGAGTTTGTTAACATTCTGCTAAATTATCGTGGGTCGCAGGCCCAGGTATGGGAGATATGATGAAGCAGGCATTACGAGTAGCATTTGGTTTTCTGATGCTGTGGGCGGCGGTGCTGCACGCAGAAGTCCGTATCGAGATCACCCAGGGGGTGGACTCGGCGCGACCGATTGGCGTTGTGCCTTTTAAATGGGCCGGGCCGGGCGCTGCGCCTGAAGATATCGGCGGCATCGTGGCGGCAGATTTACGCAATAGCGGTAAATTTAATCCGTTAGACCGGTCCCGACTGCCGCAGCAGCCAGCCACCGCTCAGGAAGTTCAGCCTACCGCATGGTCTGCGCTGGGTATTGATGCCGTCGTCGTTGGGCAGGTCACGCCGAATCCGGACGGTTCCTACAATGTTGCTTATCAGCTGGTTGACACTGGAGGCGCGCCGGGGACTGTACTGGCGCAAAACTCTTATAAAGTGAACAAGCAGTGGTTGCGTTATGCAGGTCATACCGCCAGTGACGAAGTCTTTGAAAAACTGACGGGCATTAAGGGCGCGTTCCGTACTCGTATCGCCTATGTGGTACAGACTAATGGCGGTCAGTTCCCGTATGAACTGCGTGTGTCGGATTACGATGGTTACAATCAGTTTGTGGTGCACCGTTCTCCGCAGCCGTTGATGTCTCCGGCGTGGTCTCCGGACGGCTCAAAACTGGCTTACGTGACATTTGAAAGCGGTCGCTCCGCGCTGGTTATCCAGACGCTGGCAAACGGCGCAGTGCGTCAGGTTGCGTCCTTCCCGCGTCACAACGGCGCGCCGGCCTTCTCGCCGGATGGGACGAAACTGGCGTTCGCGTTATCGAAAACCGGAAGTCTGAACCTGTACGTTATGGATCTTGCTTCCGGCCAGATTCGTCAGATAACGGACGGGCGTAGCAACAATACGGAGCCGACCTGGTTCCCGGACAGCCAGACTCTGGCCTTTACCTCTGACCAGGCTGGACGTCCGCAAGTGTATAAAATGAACATTAACGGCGGTGCGGCGCAGCGTATTACCTGGGAAGGTTCGCAAAACCAGGATGCGGATGTCAGCAGCGACGGTAAATTTATGGTAATGGTAAGCTCAAATAACGGGCAGCAGCACATTGCCAAACAAGATCTGGTGACGGGTGGCGTACAGGTTCTGTCGTCAACGTTCCTGGATGAAACGCCAAGTCTGGCACCTAACGGCACGATGGTAATCTACAGCTCTTCTCAGGGGATGGGATCTGTGCTGAATTTGGTTTCTACAGATGGGCGTTTCAAAGCGCGTCTTCCGGCAACTGATGGTCAGGTGAAATCGCCTGCCTGGTCGCCGTATCTGTGATAATAATTAATTGATTACTAAAGGAATTAAAGAAATGCAACTGAACAAAGTGCTGAAGGGCCTGATGATTGCCCTGCCTGTTATGGCAATCGCGGCATGTTCTTCCAACAAGAACGCCAGCAATGACGGTAGCGAAGGCGGCATGCTGAACGGCGCCGGCACTGGTATGGACGCTAACGGCAACGGCAACATGTCATCTGAAGAGCAAGCGCGTCTGCAGATGCAGCAGCTGCAGCAGAACAACATCGTTTACTTCGATCTCGACAAGTACGATATCCGTTCTGACTTCGCGGCAATGCTGGATGCGCACGCTAACTTCCTGCGTAGCAACCCGTCTTACAAAGTCACCGTAGAAGGTCACGCGGACGAACGCGGTACGCCTGAGTACAACATCTCCCTGGGCGAACGTCGTGCTAACGCCGTTAAAATGTACCTGCAGGGTAAAGGCGTTTCCGCTGACCAGATCTCCATCGTTTCTTACGGTAAAGAGAAACCTGCCGTACTGGGCCACGACGAAGCGGCTTACGCTAAGAACCGTCGCGCTGTACTGGTTTACTAAGAGAATTGCATGAGCAGTAACTTCAGACATCACCTGTTGAGTCTGTCGTTACTGGTTGGCATAGCGGCCCCCTGGGCCGCTTTTGCTCAGGCGCCAATCAGTAGTGTCGGCTCAGGCTCGGTCGAAGACCGCGTCACTCAACTTGAGCGTATCTCTAACGCTCACAGCCAGCTTTTAACCCAACTTCAGCAGCAGCTCTCCGATAATCAGTCTGATATCGATTCTTTGCGCGGCCAAATCCAGGAAAATCAGTATCAACTGAATCAGGTGATGGAGCGCCAGAAGCAAATTATGCTGCAGCTGGGAAGCTTAAATAATGGCGGCGCAGCGCAGCCAGCAGCTGGTGACCAGAGCGGGGCGGCAACCGCTGCGACCCCCGCCCCGGATGCCGGTACGGCAACCTCAGGGGCGCCGGTACAAAGTGGCGATGCGAATACCGATTACAATGCGGCAATTGCGCTGGTGCAGGATAAGTCTCGCCAGGATGACGCGATTGTGGCGTTTCAGAACTTCATCAAGAAATACCCTGATTCTACTTATCAGCCGAACGCCAATTACTGGCTGGGCCAGTTGAATTACAACAAGGGTAAAAAAGATGATGCCGCCTATTATTTCGCCTCGGTAGTAAAAAACTATCCTAAGTCGCCGAAGGCTGCGGACGCGATGTACAAAGTTGGCGTTATCATGCAGGACAAAGGTGATACGGCAAAAGCGAAAGCGGTTTATCAGCAGGTGATTAACAAATATCCTGGCACTGATGGCGCGAAACAGGCGCAAAAGCGCCTTAACGCGATGTAATGCGTACCATGCGACCAGAAAACGCCTTTTTTCTGGTCGCGTCGTGCGATTCCTAAGCAGTTGAGCCCCCTGCGTCGAAATTTTTGTTGCGCTCAAATCTGAAATCAGTAATATATGCCGCCGTTGCCACGGGATATTAAACAACTCGAAAGCAACGTAAAAGTGGGTCGTTAGCTCAGTTGGTAGAGCAGTTGACTTTTAATCAATTGGTCGCAGGTTCGAATCCTGCACGACCCACCAATCGTTCGGTGGAAACGAGAATAAAACGTGAAGGATAACGTTGCATCAGCAACGGCGCCGTAGGGCGAGGCAAAGCCGAGTCATCCTGCACAACCCACCACTAACTTCGGTTAGTCAGTAATATCCAGCGTAGTATCGGGTGATTAGCTCAGCTGGGAGAGCACCTCCCTTACAAGGAGGGGGTCGGCGGTTCGATCCCGTCATCACCCACCACTCGGGTCGTTAGCTCAGTTGGTAGAGCAGTTGACTTTTAATCAATTGGTCGCAGGTTCGAATCCTGCACGACCCACCAATTTAACATCAAACTCAGATGTTGAACGTGAAGGATAACGTTGCGTCAGCAACCTGTAGGGCGAGGCGAAGCCGAGTCATCCTGCACGACCCACCATCTTTAGATGGTCCGAGTAAAATCTTTCAGGCAGCACCCGTATGGGTCGTTAGCTCAGTTGGTAGAGCAGTTGACTTTTAATCAATTGGTCGCAGGTTCGAATCCTGCACGACCCACCAATATACAAGGTGGTAACTGGTAGAGAACGTGAAGGATAATGTTGCTTTAGCAACGGCCCGAAGGGCGAGGCGAAGCCGAGTCATCCTGCACGACCCACCATCCTGAATGATTGAAGCAGTAACCCTTATCCAGGGGGTCGTTAGCTCAGTTGGTAGAGCAGTTGACTTTTAATCAATTGGTCGCAGGTTCGAATCCTGCACGACCCACCAATGTAAAAAAGCGCCCTAAAGGCGCTTTTTTGCTATCTGCGATATAGAAGATTCGAACCTGCCGCAGGTTCGGGTCTCACGTAGTGAGACAACGGAGCCGCTTGCGGCGACGGCCCGAAGGGCGAGCGAAGCGAGTCATCCTGCACGACCCACCAGTGTAAAAAGGCGCCCTAAAGGCGCCTTTTTGCTATCTGCAATATGAAGATTCGAACCTGCCGCAGGTTCGGGTCGAACGCAGTGAGACAACGGAGCCGTTTACGGCGACGGCCCGAAGGGCGAGCGAAGCGAGTCATCCTGCACGACCCACCAATTTAACATCAAACTCAGATGTTGAGCGTGAAGGATAACGTTGCGTCAGCGACGGCCCGTAGGGCGAGGCGAAGCCGAGTCATCCTGCACGACCCACCAATGTAAAAAGGCGCCCTAAAGGCGCCTTTTTGCTATCTGCAATATGGAAGATTCGAACCTGCCGCAGGTTCGGGTCTTGCCTGATGCGCTGCGCTTATCAGGCCTACAGACGGCACCGCTCACGTAGGCCTGATAAGACGTTACGCCGCCATCAGATACGGGGCTACGTAATTATTGTGACTTTCCTTATTGAATCAGCTATCTTGTTTAGCATATAAAACAAATTAACCGATTGTGGCGTTTATTACGCTTTCATTCGGTTGTTTCGTTAAGTCAGTAAAACGAGAAACCACGATGAGCGTAATGTTTGACCCACAAGCCGCAATCTACCCGTTCCCGCCGAAACCAACGCCGTTGAACGACGATGAAAAGCAATTTTATCGTGAGAAAATCAAACGACTCCTCAGCGAACGGGATGCTGTGATGGTGGCGCACTACTACACCGATCCGGAAATTCAACAGTTGGCAGAAGAAACCGGCGGCTGTATTTCCGACTCGCTGGAAATGGCCCGTTTCGGCGCGAAGCACGCCGCATCCACGTTACTGGTAGCGGGCGTACGGTTTATGGGGGAAACCGCCAAAATCCTCAGCCCGGAAAAAACCATTCTTATGCCTACCCTGGCGGCGGAATGTTCGCTGGATTTAGGCTGCCCAATAGACGAATTTAGCGCTTTTTGTGATGCGCATCCTGACAGAACCGTAGTGGTCTATGCTAACACCTCGGCTGCTGTTAAAGCGCGTGCGGACTGGGTTGTGACCTCCAGTATCGCCGTAGAACTGATTGAGCATCTGGATAGTTTGGGGGAAAAAATTATCTGGGCGCCGGACAGACACCTGGGGAATTACGTGCAAAAACAGACCGGGGCCGATGTACTGTGTTGGCAAGGGGCGTGTATCGTGCATGACGAGTTTAAAACCCAGGCGTTGACCCGTTTAAAAAAAATCTATCCCGATGCCGCTCTTCTGGTTCACCCTGAATCGCCGCAGTCCATTGTCGAGATGGCCGATGCGGTGGGCTCCACCAGTCAGCTTATTAAGGCGGCAAAAACGCTGCCGCACAGACAGCTTATCGTGGCGACCGATCGCGGCATCTTCTACAAAATGCAGCAGGCGGTGCCTGAAAAAGAGCTGCTTGAAGCGCCCACGGCTGGCGAGGGGGCGACCTGCCGTAGCTGCGCGCACTGTCCGTGGATGGCGATGAATGGCCTGAAAGCCATTGCTGAAGGGCTGGAGCAGGGAGGCGCGGCGCATGAAATACAGGTTGATGCGGCGCTACGCGAGGGCGCATTACTGCCCCTCAACCGAATGCTGGATTTTGCGACTACACTTCGGGCGTAAAGACGGAAATCTTTGGGGGAGAGAATGGATTTTTTTAGTACGCACAACATACTGATTCATATTCCGATTGGCGCTGGCGGGTACGATCTCTCGTGGATCGAAGCGGTAGGGACCATCGCCGGCCTGCTCTGTATTTGGCTTGCCAGTCTGGAGAAGATCAGCAACTACTTTTTTGGACTGGTTAACGTCACCCTGTTTGCGATTATTTTCTTTCAGATCCAGCTTTATGCCAGCCTGTTGCTGCAACTCTTTTTCTTTGCCGCCAATATTTATGGCTGGTATGCGTGGTCGCGGCAAACAAAGGATAATCAAGCCGAGCTTAAAATCCGCTGGCTGCCGTTGCCAAAAGCAATGGCATGGCTGGCGATATGTGTGATAGCCATTGGTTTGATGACGCTATATATCGATCCCGTATTCGCCGTCCTGACGCGCGTGGCCGTCGCCATTATGCAGATGCTGGGGTTACAGGTGACAATGCCCGTACTGCAACCGGACGCCTTCCCGTTCTGGGACTCTTGCATGATGGTGCTGTCTATCGCGGCGATGATTCTGATGACACGCAAATATGTCGAAAACTGGCTCCTGTGGGTGATAATCAACGTGATCAGTGTGGTTATTTTTGCTTTGCAGGGCGTCTATGCGATGTCGCTGGAATATCTGATCCTGACATTTATCGCCGTGAACGGTAGCCGCCTGTGGATAAACAGCGCGCGGGAGCGAGGATCGCGCGCGCTTTCCCGTTAATGGTGATGAACATGCCCGGATGGCGTCTGATTCAGATGACAGTCCGGGCCGTGGCACACTTGATACTCCATTTGAATCGTAGCGTGCGCAATATGGTATTCGTGCATCAGGAAATCCTGGATACGTTCCAGCAGCGCATCATGGTCGTGTGGCGGAATGACCTGAGCGTGCAATGTCATGACCGGTTTTTCGCCGACCATCCAGACATGCACATGGTGTACGTTGCGGACTTCGGGGATTTCCCGGCTTAAATGGCGCTGTAAGGCATTAATATCCAGCGAAACCGGCGCGCCTTCCAGCAATTCGTTGACGCTATCTTTTAACAAACGCCAGGCGCTGCGTAGCACCAGTACCGAAACCAGAATAGAGAGAATCGGGTCCGCTGGCGTCCAGCCCGTCCAGATAATGATCAACGCGGCGACTATTGCGCCGACGGAACCCAGCAAATCGCCCATCACATGTAGCGCGGCAGCGCGCACGTTCAGATTTTTTTCATCGCTTCCCCGATGGAGAATCCAGAATGCAAACAGGTTCGCCAGCAGACCCGCGACCGCAATCACCATCATCAGATTACCCGCCACCGGACGTGGCGTGTAAAAGCGCTCTATCGCTTCCCAGACAATGAGAAGGGTAATGACCACCAACGCAATGGCATTCACAAAGGCCGCCAGTGTGGTGAGTCTTAGCCAGCCAAAAGTGTGGCGAACAGTCGGGGGGCGACGGGAAAATTGAACCGCCAGCAGCGCAAAGAGAAGGGCCGCCGCGTCGGTGAGCATATGTCCCGCATCCGCCAACAACGCCAGAGAGCCGGAGAGTATCCCGCCCACCACCTCAAGGAGCATAAATCCGGCAGTGACGATAAAGGCGAAAAGCAGGCGACGAGCATTATTATCTTTCGGCAGGTGTGAATCGGCATGAGAGTGTGAGTGCGCCATAACGTCATTCCTTTGTTATTCTCATCAATACTGTAGACATCATACTGATTTTTCGCTGACAAAATAAAAAGGAGAGCGAAAGCTCTCCCGTTATCAGACTTTTTTCTGCATTACTGTGTGGTACCGTCGGTTTTGGTATTCACGTCATTATTGACGCCATTACCGGTTTCCACTTTTTTATTAATATCCGGGCAGCGACCGTCTTTACACATGGTATTTTTATGCTCTTCATCCTTGGTCATTCCATCATGATTCATGGTTGAACCGTCCGGATGCTGCATCGTGCTGTTAGTATTGCCGTTGGTATTGATGTCGTTGTTATTCACATCATTTGGCGCCACATTCTGGCGGGCGTCCGGGGCAACCTGACCGGCATTTGCCGCCGAGTTCGCCTGGCCATTACTGGATTGCGCGTTAGATTCAGCAGCTAACGCTGCGCCGCTGGCAAGGCCGAGGGTAGCGGTCAGTAAAAGCGTAGTCAGTTTTGTCATTTTCATAAGATGCTCCTGTTATGGTGGATATGTCGGATAACCTCTTCCAACAGTGCACGTGTCAGTCAAATCCTCAAATAAGGGATAAAAAGCGTTCGCCGCCGCGGGTTAACGCAGCAGAGAATCTTGCAATAATTCATAAACAGAGTGGTTACAGTTAAAAAGTGTAGGTTAGATCCCATTTTTCGCTACATTTGTGCGTTTTTTTCCTGAATTCCAGGATTATTCCGTTCAAAGTGTAAAAGCCCGTTTACACTATTTAATTGAAGAGATAGATTGGAGGGATTGCATTCATTGGGATAAGTACGGCAACACTGGAATAAACATGAATTATCAGAACGACGATTTACGCATTAAAGAAATCAACGAGTTATTACCTCCGGTCGCGCTGCTGGAAAAGTTTCCCGCCACGGAAAATGCAGCAAATACCGTTGCTCACGCGCGCAAAGCCATCCATAAAATTCTCAAAGGCAATGACGATCGTCTGCTGGTGGTGATCGGTCCTTGTTCAATTCATGATCCGGCAGCGGCGAAAGAGTATGCCGCCCGTTTGCTGGCGCTACGTGATGAGCTTCAAGGCGAGCTTGAAATTGTCATGCGCGTCTATTTTGAGAAACCGCGTACCACCGTCGGCTGGAAAGGGCTGATTAACGATCCGCACATGGATAACAGCTTCCAGATTAACGACGGTCTGCGTATTGCGCGCAAACTGCTGCTGGATATTAACGACAGCGGCCTGCCTGCCGCCGGCGAATTCCTCGATATGATCACGCCGCAATATCTGGCCGATCTGATGAGCTGGGGTGCCATTGGCGCGCGGACTACTGAATCCCAGGTTCATCGCGAACTGGCGTCTGGCCTCTCTTGTCCGGTCGGTTTTAAAAATGGTACTGATGGCACGATTAAAGTCGCCATTGACGCCATCAACGCCGCCGGCGCGCCGCATTGCTTCCTCTCCGTCACTAAATGGGGTCATTCGGCGATTGTGAATACCAGCGGCAACGGCGACTGCCATATCATTCTGCGCGGCGGTAAAGCGCCAAACTATAGTGCGCAACATGTTGCTGAGGTGAAAGAAGGCCTCACCAAAGCGGGACTGACGCCGCAGGTCATGATCGATTTCAGCCATGCCAACTCCTGTAAGCAATTTCAAAAGCAGATGGAGGTTTGCGCCGATGTCTGCCAGCAGATAGCGGGCGGTGAAAAAGCGATTATTGGCGTGATGGTCGAGAGTCATCTGGTAGAAGGCAACCAGAGTCTGGAAAGCGGTCAGCCGCTGACCTACGGTAAAAGCATTACTGACGCCTGTATTGGCTGGGAAGATACCGATGCGCTGCTTCGTCAGTTGTCGACAGCGGTAAAAGCCCGTCGTGGTTAATCTTCATTACGTCTTAAACCGGCCCGTAAGGCCGGTTTTTTATTTGGAAACCGGTGAGATAGGCCACCGTGTCATCAATCGAAATATAAATAAATATATAACGAAATAATTCGGCGCTATAATTCTCCTCTGATTAATAACGTAGCCCGAACCATGACCTGTCAGGACAAATCACTTTTAGCCCCCGCTCTCGCTTCCACGCCCGTCATTCCGCGCTATCGCCAGCTCATACGCAAACGGGCCGTGCTCATGTTAGCTATTGCGCTGGCGATGATGGCTTCACTGATGGTGGATGTAACCTGTGGGTCTTCTGGTTTACCGCTCAGTGCGCTGTGGCAGGCCCTTTTCCAGCCGGAAAAGGTGAATGCGGGCATACACGTTATTGTCTGGGATATTCGTTTACCCTATGCCCTGATGGCGCTGCTGGTAGGCATGGCGTTAGGGTTAGCGGGCGCCGAAATGCAAACCATTTTAAATAATCCGCTGGCGACGCCGTTTACCCTTGGCGTATCGTCCGCGGCGGCTTTTGGCGCTGCGCTGGCGATTGTGTTGGGGATCGGTATTCCCGGTATTCCAGCCACCTGGTTTATCCCGGCCAATGCGTTCATCTTTGCACTTTTATCCGCGTTACTATTGGACGGTATTACCCGTTGGACAGGCGTCGCCGCATCCGGAGTGGTGTTGTTCGGCATTGCGCTGGTATTCACCTTTAACGCGTTGGTCGCCATTATGCAGTTTGTGGCTGATGAAGATACGCTGCAGGGGCTGGTATTCTGGACGATGGGGAGCCTGGTCCGTGCGTCGTGGGAAAAATTGGGCGTACTGGCCGTGGTGTTTATTGCTGTGCTTTTTTGCGCGTTACGAAGCGCCTGGCAACTCACGGCATTACGTCTGGGCGAAGAGAGGGCGATGAGCTTTGGGATTCATGTCCGCCGTTTACGCCTGCTGTCATTGTTGCGTATCAGCTTGTTATCAGCGCTGACGGTAGCTTTCGTCGGGCCGATTGGTTTTATTGGTCTCGTTGCACCGCACATTGCGCGAATACTTTTGGGGGAAGATCACCGTTTCTACCTTCCGGGCAGCGTGCTGATAGGCGGGCTGGTGTTATCGCTGGCCTCTATTGCGGCGAAAAATAGTGTTCCGGGCGTCATGGTGCCGGTGGGGATTGTCACCTCGCTGGTCGGGGTTCCGTTCTTTTTAAGCATTGTATTGCGACATCGGGGGAGTCTCTGATGCGCGGGTTAATGCTCCGCTCATTTAGCGCCGGCTATTCCACTCAGCCGGTTATTACAGATCTCAACGTTCCCTTACTGCCGCGCGGGAAAATTACCATTTTGCTGGGGCCGAACGGCTGTGGTAAATCGACGTTACTACGTTCGCTGGCCGGGCTGAATAACGCCGACGGCGAGGCGCTGCTTGATGGCGAAGATCTCATGTCGTTATCGTTTGCCGAGCGGGCGCAGAAAGTTGTGTTTTTGCCGCAGTCATTACCGCAGGGCGTACATCTGCATGTTCTGGAGTCGATTATCGTGGTACTGCGGGCATCAGGCGGCAGAGACAATGCGCAGGGCAGATCGCAGATACTGGCTATCCTTGAGCAATTGGGCATAACGCATCTGGCGTTGCAGTATCTCGACCAGCTTTCCGGCGGTCAGCGGCAGTTAGTGGGTCTGGCGCAATCGCTGATTCGTCGCCCTGAACTTCTGTTGCTGGATGAGCCGCTCAGCGCGCTGGATTTAAACTATCAGTTTCACGTAATGGATCTCGTGCGTCGGGATACCCAGGCGCAAAATAGAGTGACGATAGTCGTGGCGCATGACATTAATATTGCACTGCGTCATGGTGACCATGTCCTGATGCTAAAAGACGGCAGGCTGGTCGCCAGCGGCGCGCCGGAGACGGTGATTACTGCGGAGCGTCTGGCTGAAGTGTACCGGGTACGAGGACGCGTGGAGCGCTGTTCGCAGGGGAAATTGCAGGTGGTGCTGGACGGCGTGATCGCTGTTTAAGACATATTGCCTGATGGCGCTGCGCTTATCCGGCCTACCCATTGCTCGTAGGCCGGATAAGGCAGTTATACCGCCATCCGGCAAAGGTGATTACTTCGCTTTACCCTGATTCGCCACGGCAGCCGCTTTCGCGGCGATTTCGTCAGCGTTACCCAGATAGTAATGTTTGATCGGCTTGAAGTTTTCGTCGAACTCATACACCAGCGGCACGCCGGTCGGGATGTTTAACTCAAGAATCTCATCTTCACTCATGTTATCCAGGTATTTCACCAGCGCACGCAATGAGTTACCGTGAGCGGCGATGATCACGCGCTCACCGCTCTTCATACGCGGCAGGATGGTGTCGTTCCAGTAAGGAATAACGCGGTCGATGGTCAGCGCCAGACTTTCGGTCAACGGCAGCTCTTTCTCGCTCAGTTTGGCATAACGTGGATCGTGACCCGGATAACGCTCATCATCTTTAGTCAGTTCCGGCGGCGTCACGGCAAAACCGCGGCGCCACTGTTTAACCTGCTCGTCACCATATTTTTCTGCCGTTTCCGCTTTATTCAGCCCCTGCAACGCGCCATAGTGACGTTCATTGAGTTTCCAGGATTTTTCCACCGGCAGCCACGCCTGATCCAGTTCATCCAGTACGTTCCACAGCGTATGGATAGCGCGTTTCAGTACGGAAGTGTAGGCAAAATCAAAGCTGAAACCTTCTTCTTTTAGCAGTTTACCCGCTGCTTTTGCTTCGCTTACGCCTTTTTCAGACAGGTCAACATCATACCAGCCGGTGAAACGGTTCTCTTTGTTCCATTGACTTTCACCGTGACGTACCAGAACCAGCTTAGTTACAGCCATACTCTCACTCCTATAAATCATATGTAATGATAATAATTCTCATTATATTGCCGCGAGGTGTTGGCGGCAATGCTTACGCATAACCATAGCGAAAATAGTGGCGCAGTGTAAGGTTCTTGTGAACTCAGAGTTGCGATTTTGTCTTTAAGTGGTGGAGGTTTGAGCAGGGCAATGGCGCGTAGGCCCGATAAGCTTGCGTCATCGGGCATGTAGCGGCATATCGTTAGAACGGAATAAACTGATACTCGGTCAGGCTGGCGTACTCCTCGCCAGGGCGAAGGATACAGTCAGGCTGCGGCCATTCAGGATGATTCGGGCTGTCCGGCAGCAGTTCGCTCTCCAGCGCCAGCCCTTGCCAGTCGGCATAAGGTTCCGGCCCGCGGGAAGGTGTACCCGCCAGATAATTGCCGGAATAAAACTGTAGCGCCGGGGCGGTGGTGTAAACCATCATTTGTAGCTTTCCATCCTGTGACCACAGACGGGCCGCCGGCTTTTTGCCATCACCCTGCGTCTGTAGCAGGAAAGCATGATCGTAGCCTTTAACCTTGCGCTGATCGTCATCGGCGAGAAACTCGCTGGCAATGACTTTTGGCATCCGGAAGTCAAACGAGGTATTGGCTACCGATTTTAGCCCCTGGCGTGGAATACCGGATTCATCTACCGGCAGATACTCATCCGCCAGAATTTGCAGCTTATGTTGGCGCACGTCGGTCCGATCGCCGTCCAGATTAAAATAGACGTGGTTGGTCAAATTCACCGGACAGGGTTTATCGACCGTTGCCCGGTAGGTGATGGAGATTCTATTGTCATCGGTCAGACGATATTGCGCCGTGGCGCAAAGATGGCCGGGAAAGCCCTGGTCGCCGTCATCAGAGGTGAGGGCGAATAATACCTGGCGATCGTTCTGGTTCACAATTTGCCAGCGGCGCTTGTCAAAGCCTTCCGGTCCGCCGTGTAGCTGGTTCTCGCCCTGGCTTGGGCTTAACTGTACGGTTTCGCCGGCAAACGTATAGCGGCTATTGGCGATACGGTTCGCGTAACGGCCAATAGAGGCGCCGAGGAATGACGTCTGTTCAGGGTAGTGTTCCGGGCTGGCGCAGCCCAGCAATGCTTCCCGAACGCTGCCGTCAGACAGCGGTATACGGGCGGAAAGAAGAGTGGCTCCCCAGTCCATCAGCGTTACCACCATCCCTGCGCTGTTGCGCAGGGTTAGCAGGCGGTACGGTTGACCATCGGGGGCCAGTGCGGGCGTTTCATTTAGCACTGTCCTGCTCCTTGTGACGGTTTGCATACATAAAAGGTTTCTTTGATTCCGGTTTTCGCTTCGTACTGTTGCGCAACGGCCTGCTGAACAGCGGGAACCAGATCTTCCGGGATCAGCGCGACAACACACCCGCCAAAGCCGCCGCCGGTCATGCGCACGCCGCCTTGATCGCCGATGGTCGCTTTGACAATGTCTACCAGCGTGTCTATCTGCGGGACGGTAATTTCGAAATCATCGCGCATTGAGGCATGGGACTCCGCCATCAGTTGGCCCATACGTTGCAAATCACCTTTCTCTAGCGCGCTTGCCGCTTCAACGGTGCGGGCATTTTCGCTCAATACATGGCGAACGCGTTTTGCGACTACCGGGTCCAGTTCGCTGGCAACGGCATTGAACGCCTCAAGGCTGACATCGCGCAGGGCCGGCTGCTGGAAGAAACGGGCGCCGGTTTCGCACTGTTCACGGCGGGTATTATACTCGCTGCCCACCAGCGTGCGCTTAAAGTTACTGTTGATGATCACCACGGCGACACCTTTCGGCATGGAAACCGCTTTGGTGCCGAGCGTACGGCAATCAATCAGCAACGCATGATCTTTTTTGCCGAGCGCAGAGATGAGCTGATCCATAATGCCGCAGTTACAGCCGACAAACTGGTTCTCGGCCTCTTGTCCGTTGAGCGCAATTTGCGCGCCGTCCAGCGGCAGGTGATAAAGCTTCTGGAAGACGGTGCCCACCGCCACTTCCAGCGAAGCGGAGGAGCTTAACCCGGCGCCCTGCGGCACATTACCGCTGATGACCATATCCACGCCGCCAAACGCGTTGTTACGCTGTTGCAGATGTTTCACTACGCCGCGCACATAGTTAGACCACTGCTGGCTATCGTGGGTCACGATCGGCGCATCCAGTGAAAATTCGTCCACCTGATTGTCGTAATCGGCGGCAATCACCCGTATGGTACGATCGTCGCGCGGCGCACAGCTAATTACGGTCTGGTAATCGATAGCGCAGGGCAGAACAAAACCATCATTGTAATCAGTATGCTCGCCGATCAGATTGACGCGGCCTGGCGCCTGAATCGTGTGGGTGGCAGGGTAGCCGAAAATTTCAGCAAACAGCGCGCGCGTTTTCTCTTTCAGATTCATTTTTATACTCCGGATTCGCGAAAATGGATGTCGCTGACCGCGCGCAGGCGTTCAGCCGCTTGTTCTGCGGTTAAATCACGCTGGGTTTCCGCCAGCATTTCATAGCCGACCATAAATTTACGGACGGTCGCAGAGCGCAGCAGCGGCGGATAAAAGTGCGCGTGCAACTGCCAGTGTGCGTTTTCTTCACCGTTAAACGGCGCGCCGTGCCAGCCCATTGAGTAGGGGAAGGAACACTGAAACAGGTTGTCATAACGACTGGTCAGCTTTTTCAACGCCAGCGCCAGAGAGTCGCGCTGCTCGTCGCTTAAATCGGTAATGCGCAGGACATGCGTTTTGGGTAACAGTAGCGTTTCGAACGGCCACGCCGCCCAGTAAGGCACCACCGCCAGCCAGTGTTCGGTTTCGACCACGGTGCGGCTGCCGTCCGCCAGTTCTCGCTGGACATAATCCACCAGCATTGGCGAGCGCTGCTCGGCGAAATAGGCTTTTTGTAAACGATCTTCGCGTTCGGCCTCATTCGGCAGGAAGCTGTTGGCCCAGACCTGTCCATGCGGATGCGGGTTCGAACAGCCCATCGCCGCGCCTTTATTTTCAAAGACCTGCACCCACGGATAGGTTTTGCCTAACTCGGCGGTCTGCGTCTGCCAGGTTCTGACGATTTCCGTCAGCGCGGGCAGGCTCAACTCCGGCAGCGTTTTACTGTGATCGGGAGAAAAGCAGATCACGCGGCTGGTGCCGCGCGCGCTCTGGCAGCGCATCAGCGGATCGTGGCTGTCCGGCGCATCCGGCGTGTCGGCCATCAGCGCCGCGAAATCGTTAGTAAAGACGTAAGTCCCTTTGTAATCGGGATTTTTATCGCCGGTGACACGCGTATTGCCCGCACACAGGAAGCAGTCGGGATCATGGGCCGGCAGCATTTGCTGAGACGGCGTTTCCTGCGCCCCCTGCCAGGGGCGTTTTGCGCGATGCGGCGAAACCAGAACCCACTGGCCGGTAAGCGGGTTATAACGGCGATGCGGATGATCGATGGGATTAAATGGGGTCATAACAACGTCCTTAATCTGGGTATCCCTGCGGATGGCGTGACTGCCAGTGCCAGGTGTCCTGCGCCATTTCGTCAAGCGTGCGGGTGACGCGCCAGTTCAGCTCGCGATCGGCTTTGCTGGCATCCGCCCAATACGCCGGGAGATCGCCGTCGCGACGCGGCGCGAAGTGGTAATTAATGGGTTTACCGCAGGCTTTACTAAAGGCGTTGACCACATCCAGGACGCTACTGCCGACACCCGCGCCGAGGTTATAAATATGTACGCCGGATTTGTCCGCCAGTTTTTCCATCGCCACGACGTGCCCGTCGGCTAAGTCCATAACGTGAATGTAATCGCGTACGCCGGTGCCATCCTCGGTCGGGTAATCGTTGCCGAAAACGGCGAGCGATTCGCGACGACCCACGGCGACCTGGGCGATATAGGGCATCAGGTTATTCGGAATACCTTGCGGATCTTCTCCCATGTCGCCCGACGGGTGCGCGCCGACCGGGTTGAAATAACGCAGCAGCGCAATACTCCACTCCGGCTGGGCTTTTTGCAGATCGGTGAGGATCTGTTCTACCATCAATTTACTTTTGCCGTAGGGGCTTTGCGGCGTGCCGGTAGGAAAACTTTCGACGTAAGGGATCTTGGGCTGATCGCCATAAACGGTGGCAGAGGAGCTAAAAATAAGGTTTTTAACGTTGGCCGCACGCATGGCGCTGATTAACCGTAGCGTACCGTTGACGTTGTTGTCATAGTACTCCAGCGGCCTGGCGACCGATTCGCCGACGGCTTTCAGGCCGGCAAAGTGAATCACGGTATCAATCGCGTGATCGTGCAGAATTTCGGTTATAAGCGCTTCGTTGCGAATATCGCCTTCGACAAAGGTCGGGTGCTTACCGCCCAGACGTTCAATAACGGGCAGCACGCTGCGCTTGCTGTTGCAGAGGTTATCGAGGATGACGACGTCATGACCATTTTGCAGCAATTGTACGCAGGTATGACTTCCAATGTAACCGCTACCACCTGTAACCAATACTCTCATAATTCGCTCCGTTAAGCCTATGGTATGGAATAACCATAGCATAACAAAGATGCGAAAAGTGTGACATGTAATAAATTAGTGGAATCGTTTACACACTGGTGATTTTACGCATTTGTATCGATTAAATGATTACAAATCATCTGGCTTGAGAATGCTTCTGCTTTTTATCCGAAAAAAAGGCGCGTTATGCGCCTGGAAATGAAACGGACGGGGCAGGGGCTGTCAGTCTTTTTTACGCGAGAGTAGCTTCCTGGCGAGCGCCCCGACGGCGACGACGCCGATGGCGGTCACTTTCCAGAATTTAAGTAACGCGATACCGAGCATAGCAAGCAGACCTACTTTTTTGGCCGCGATACCGCCAATCAGCGCGGCGAGCCCATACTCCGCTATTTTGTCCGTTGATTCGTTGAAGTCAGCGTAGCGTTGTCCAGGGTTGAACTTGACGAAACTGAGAATTCTTTTCGCCAGAGGGATTTCGTGGTCAACAGAACCTCTGTCGGTCACCAGATTTAAAGAAAAATAGCCTTCACGTCCCAGCAGATAGGTGTTGTAGTTCACGCCTTGTTCATTCAGTGGTTCGTTGGTGCCGATATCATGGATGGCGGCGGACCAGATCAGACGATGATTGGTTGCATCGTAGGTAGGCTTCTCGATCCAGCCAATAATTTCTATCGGCTCAATGCCTTTTGCAATACGATCTTTATTCGCTTCTTTTGTGCCTTTGCGCAGGTTATCCATTAATTCATCGGCATCCCAATTTTTTGCATCATCATCTTTTACATAACCAGAATCATCATATTCGATAGAAATAAATCCATTCATTTCCTTTTTAAATACGAGACCGTAAAAATATTCATCGTCAACATAGTTACCAATTTCACGCATAAATACCGCCGCTTCTTTTGCGGGTATCCAGGTAAATCCTTCCGGCAGATTAAGCGTGGCTTTATCACCTAAACTAATCTTTGTCGGACCCGCAACGGCGGCGCGACTCATGCCTTCAACAGCGACCTCAACGGCGGTTTTACGTGCTTCCTGCGCAGCGGTTGGCTTTTGCTCAGCATAACTGCCGGGGCAAAATAACATGGCTGCCAGTAAAAATAGTATTATTTGTGGAAAACGAAAAGCCATAATGAATCCCTTATATTCACATACGACATCATTGTCGAAAATTTCAGGATTATTATGACAATGAGGCGGTCAGCGATTCAAGAGATAGTAAGCTTATCGACCGTTATTATTATTCTTAATAAAAGGAGAGCGGTTCCAGAATGGCGCGCGGCGCCATTCTGATAATACATTTAATTATTGCATCGTCCGGAAACGTACTTATAGCTTTCGCCCTCTGGTACAAATTCCAGTCGGTGGGTAATACAGGCAGGCGCATCCTCTGCATGATGGGAAACGAACAGCAGTTGGGTCTCTCCCTGGCGAATTAATACATCCACAAAACGGCGTACCAGTTGGCGGTTCAGCGGATCCAACCCTTGCAGCGGTTCATCCAGAATCAACACTGTCGGATGTTTAACCAGCGCGCGCACGATCAGCGCCAGCCGCTGCTGTCCCCAGGAGAGACTGTGGAAAGGGGCATCCGCCGTGCGCTTATCGATTCCCAGAATATCCAGCCACTGTTGCGCCAGTTTTCGTTGCCTGTCTGAAACGGCCTGGTAAATGCCGATAGAATCGAAATAGCCGGAGAGAATGACATTGCGTACCGTGGTACTGACGCGGTAATCCAGATGTAAACTGCTGCTGACGTAGCCGATATGTTTTTTGATATCCCAGATTGTTTCGCCGCTTCCTCGCCGCCGCCCGAACAGCGTAAGATCGTTGCTGTAGCCTTGCGGGTGATCGCCAGTAATAAGGCTAAGCAATGTAGACTTACCCGCTCCGTTAGGACCGACGATCTGCCAGTGTTCGCCTGGATTTACTCGCCAGCTTAGGTGGTGGAGGATAGGGCGATCGTTATACGAGACTACGCCATCGTTAAGTACGATCCGTGGTTCGCCATCGGGTAACGCATGGCGGGCGGAAGGTTCGTCCGGTTCGGGTAATTGTACGTCGGTCAGACGCTCGCTGTGCGCGAGTTGAGCGACCAACGCCCGTTGCAGTAACTCTGTCGTCGTTCCGGTCTCCGCCAGCGTACAGTCGGCAAGCACGCCGGCAAACTGCACGAAGTCCGGGATCTCATCAAAACGGTTGAGTACCAGCGCCAGGGTCATACCCGCCTGGTTCAACGCCGTCAGGCGTTGCGCCAGTTGTTGACGGGCGGTCACGTCAAGTCCGTCGAACGGTTCATCAAGGATCAATAACTCCGGCTCAGACATCAGCGCCTGACACAGCAGCGCTTTTCGCGTCTCGCCGGTAGAAAGGTATTTAAAACGCCTGTTGAGTAAAGCGGAAATGCCGAACTGCTGCGCCAGCATCGCACAGCGGGCAGGATGGTGAACATCATCCTGAATAATTTCCGCGGTAGTGCGCCCGGTATCGTCTTCGCCAGGACTGAGCATATCGGTGTTATTACGTTGCCATTCATCGCTGACCAGCTTTTGCAATTGTTCAAAGGACAGACGAGTAATGCGGGTAAACTGACACTGGCGCTCGCCTGTTAATAATGGCAGTTCACCCGCCAGCGCGCGGGCGAGCGCCGACTTCCCGCTCCCGTTAGCCCCAACGAATGCCCAGCTATCGCCCGCATTGAGCGTCAGCGAATCCAGATGAAGTGTTTTTGTATCGCTCAGACGAAACGTGCCTTGCGAAATTTGCAACGATGACATTTTGCATCCCATTTTTTGCAGCGATGAATGACAGGGATACGTCTTTCGGCAACGGATGTCAATGTGCTTAGCACAACGTTGCAATAATCACTCTGTCCGCATTAAACCAGGCAATCACGTCATCGCCTTCCTTTAACGTGGCGGCATCCGCAGTCGGTATCGTAGCGCACAGCGTCTGGCCGTCCGGCAGCGCCATCAACACTTCACACTGTTCCGCGCCGCGCTCGATATGGCTGATCGTTCCCGACAACTGATTGTCAGCGGCGCGCGCAACGGCTGCATCCCGGGTAATGCCAACCCACGGCGCTTTTAGCAGGATCAGCACTTCTTTACCTTCCTCCAGGCCGAGACGCTCGCCGCTTTGCGCCGTCAGCGCAACTTTGAGCCGCGTTTTGCCGTCGGCCAGCAGTACGTCGACATGCTGTTGCACCTGATCGCGATCGCGGGCGGTAATGGTGCCGAACCACTGATTTCGGGCGCTGGTTTGCAGTGAAAAGCGGGAAATAGCGGCCAGCAGACTGTCAAGCGGCAGGGCGTCATCGTCGCTTAACACATCGAACGCTTTTTGCTGAATTTGGCCCAGCAAATCGTAAAGCTGGATCAGACGCTGACCATAGCGGGTTAATACCGCGCCGCCGCCGCCTTTGCCGCCCGTTGCGCGTTCAACCAGCATATGTTCACTAAGCTGGTTCATGTCGTTTATCGCATCCCAGGCGCTCTTATAGCTGATTCCCGCGTCTTTCGCGCCCTGACTAATCGAGCCGGAAAGCGCAATGTGTTTCAGCAGAGAGATACGTCGGGGATCGGCAAAAAGCTTTTGCTGAAGTTTCAGGGTAAGAAGGATTTCGGCCTGCATAACCAGCTCCTGGTAAAAAGACTATTGTGACTGAAAAGCGCGTCAGCGCAAAGCCGACCGCACAAAAGGGGAGTGCTTTTCTGTGTGATGCGGTTAAAATACAAAAAGGACTATATCTGGAGTTGCCCATGTTAGAGTTATTAAAAAGTCTGGTATTCGCCGTCATCATGGTACCGGTAGTGATGGCCATCATCCTCGGTCTGATTTACGGTCTGGGTGAGGTGTTCAACATTTTTTCCGGTATCGGTCAGAAAGACCAGTCCAGACAGAACCGCTGATTTCCCCAAACGCCCGCTCAGTCGGGCGTTTTTGTTACTCAAGATCCTGCTTTTCCTGCCGATATTTTCTGTGTTTAATCGTTAATGGGTATGAATAACCGCTGGGAAACCCCTGAGATTATCGTTATATTGTTGTTTACATAACGAAACGCACAAGGAGTTACAGATGGCGCATTCCTGGTTACGCCTGGTCGCAGGGGCGACATTATCTTTCGTCATCGCTGGTCATGCGCTGGCGGATGAAGGCAAGATCACCGTATTTGCCGCCGCGTCGCTAACGAACGCGATGCAAGACATTGCGGCAGAATATAAAAAAGAGAAAAATGTGGATGTGGTCTCCTCATTCGCCTCCTCTTCAACGCTGGCGCGCCAGATAGAAGCGGGCGCGCCGGCGGATCTGTTCATCTCTGCTGACCAGAAATGGATGGATTACGCAGCCGATAAAAAAGCGGTGGATACCACGACGCGCGAAACATTGCTTGGCAATAGCCTGGTGGTGGTGGCACCGAAAGCCAGCGAGCAAAAACCGTTTACCATCGACAACAAAACGGACTGGATTCGTCTGCTGAACGGCGGACGTCTGGCAGTGGGCGATCCGCAACACGTACCGGCGGGAATTTATGCCAAAGAAGCGCTGCAAAAGTTGGGCGCATGGCAAACGCTTGAACCGAAACTGGCGCCGGGCGAGGATGTGCGCGGCGCGTTGGCGCTGGTCGAACGTAACGAAGCGCCTTTGGGCATTGTATACGGTTCTGATGCGGTCGCCAGCAAGGGGGTCAACGTGGTGGCGACGTTCCCGGAAGATTCACATAAAAAAGTGGAATACCCCATCGCTATCGTGGAGGGGCATAAAAATGCGACCGTCAGCGCGTTCTATGATTACCTGAAAGGACCGCAGGCCTCGGCAATCTTTAAACGTTATGGATTTACGACGAAGTAATGATACTGACCGATCCAGAATGGCAGGCTGTCCTTCTTAGCCTGAAAGTGTCTTCCCTGGCCGTGCTGTTTAGCCTGCCGTTTGGGATCTTTTTTGCCTGGTTACTGGTGCGATGCCGGTTTCCGGGCAAAGCCTTACTTGATAGCGTCCTGCATCTGCCGCTGGTGCTGCCGCCGGTGGTGGTCGGCTATCTGCTGTTGGTGTCGATGGGGCGACGCGGGTTTATTGGCCAGTGGCTGTATGACTGGTTCGGTCTCACGTTTGCCTTTAGCTGGCGCGGCGCCGTGCTGGCGGCGGCGGTGATGTCCTTCCCGCTGATGGTGCGGGCCATTCGGCTGGCGCTGGAGGGGGTGGATATCAAGCTTGAACAGGCCGCCAGAACGCTGGGCGCCGGGCGCTGGCGCGTTTTCCTGACTATCACCTTACCGCTTACCCTGCCGGGCATTATTGTCGGTACGGTGCTGGCGTTTGCCCGTTCGCTTGGCGAATTTGGCGCGACCATTACCTTTGTTTCCAATATTCCGGGCGAAACCCGCACCATACCTTCCGCCATGTATACCTTGATCCAGACGCCGGGCGGGGAGAGCGCGGCGGCGAGGCTGTGCGTGATTTCGATTGTATTAGCGCTGATTTCGCTGTTGATTTCTGAATGGCTGGCGCGGATTAGCCGTGAACGGACGGGGCGCTAACCATGCTGGAGCTTAATTTTTCCCAGACGCTGGGAACGCACTGTTTAACCCTCAACGAAACGCTGCCAGCCAGTGGGATCACGGCTATCTTTGGCGTCTCCGGCGCGGGAAAAACCTCGCTGATTAATGCCATCAGCGGTTTGACTCGCCCGCAAAAAGGACGCATCGCGTTGAATGGCCGGGTGTTGCATGACGCGGAAAACGGTATCTGTTTAACGCCGGAAAAGCGCCGCATCGGTTATGTTTTCCAGGATGCGCGCCTGTTCCCCCATTACAAAGTACGCGGCAATTTGCGTTACGGCATGGCGAAAAGCATGACCGGTCAGTTTGATAAGCTGGTGTCGCTGCTGGGAATTGAAGCGTTGCTTGATCGCCTGCCGGGGAGCTTGTCCGGCGGAGAAAAACAGCGCGTAGCGATAGGCCGGGCATTGCTCACCGCCCCGGAGTTGCTGCTGTTGGACGAACCGTTGGCCTCACTGGATATCCCGCGAAAACGCGAATTACTGCCGTACCTGCAACGGCTGGCGCGAGAAATCAATATTCCCATGCTGTATGTCAGCCATTCTCTTGATGAAATTCTCCACCTGGCGGATAAAGTCATGGTGCTGGAGGATGGACAGGTTAAAGCGTTTGGCCCGCTGGAGGAGGTCTGGGGAAGCAGCGTTATGCACCCGTGGCTGCCGAAAGAGCAACAGAGCAGTATTCTGAAAGTCAGCGTGCTGGAGCATCACCCGCATTATGCCATGACCGCTCTGGCGCTTGGCGACCAGCACCTGTGGGTAAATAAACTCAATCAGCCGCTGCAATCCACACTGCGTATTCGTATACAGGCGTCGGATGTCTCGCTGGTACTACAGCCGCCGCAGCAGACCAGTATCCGCAACGTATTGCGGGCAAAAGTGGCGAATTGTTATGACGATAACGGGCAGGTGGAAGTCCAGCTTGAGATAGGCGGCAGAACGCTGTGGGCGCGAATAAGCCCGTGGGCCAGGGATGAGCTGAATATCAAGCCTGGCCTGTGGCTTTACGCGCAGGTGAAAAGCGTTTCTATCACCGCCTGACTATAGCAGGTGGGTGTAAATAAATTTGGCGATGCTATCGGTAGTGTTATCGCCGATCACAACGTCAGCGCGCGCTTTCACCGTCTCATCGGCGTTGCCCATCGCAACGCCGGTGCCTGCCGCCTCCAGCATACTGATGTCGTTGTAGTTATCGCCGAAAGCGATCACATTTTTCATTGACCCTCCCTGCGCTTCTATCCACTGGGTAAGGCGCTTGCCTTTACTGTTGCCTTTGCGCGCGATATCCACCTGATCGTGCCATGACCATTCGCACTCCAGATCAAGCGCTTGTTCAACATGCTGACCGAACCGCTGTAGCCTGGGAATATCTTCATCGGTAAGCGCAAACTTCCACACGGCATTCACGTCGCGCGCCGCCTGCGCTAACGAAGAAACCTGTGTAAAGGTCGGACGTTGCTCCGGCGGCAAGGTCTGCGCCCACCGGGAGGTACGCACGACGTGACCGGTTGGGTGTTCGTAAAGCATAGCGTCATCAACATACATCAGGCCGTGAATCTGATGCTCATCCAGTAAATCAATCAACTGCAACGCCTTATCCACGGGCATAGGATCGGCATCCAGGACAGTTTTAGCTTGATAATCATACAAATAGGTGCCGTTGCAGCAAATAGCAGGTGTTTCCAGCGCCAGCGCCTGATAAAAAGGATGAATAGCAACGTGATGGCGACCAGTGACAATGATAAGTTGAAAACCCGCCTCTTTGGCGCGTGATAGCGCGTCAAGCGAGGAGGGGAGTAAGGTTTTATGCGGGGTTAATAATGTTCCGTCTAAATCGAGGGCAATCACGCGTGCAGTCATAATTTTTTCCAGATTAAGAGTAATAATTCCGTCTGTCGGCATGGTACACCGGGACGGTAAGCAGACAAAATTCTGCGTCTGAATTCAGCATTCGCCGTCAAAAGCGACTACGTTAAGCTGTGTCCTGTTATTGCAGCTACATGCCATATGCAAAGGAGTATTCATGAAACAAACAGTCTATACCGCCAGCCCTGAGAGCCAGCAAATTCACGTCTGGAGCCTGAACCACGAAGGGACGCTGACGCTGGTGCAGGTCGTGGATGTGCCCGGTCAGGTTCAGCCGATGGTGGTCAGTCCGGATAAACGCTACCTCTATGTCGGCGTGCGCCCGGAGTTTCGTGTCCTGGCGTATCGTATTGCGCCAGATGATGGCGCGCTGACGTTTGCCGCCGAATCCGCCCTGCCGGGTAGCCCGACCCATATTTCTACCGATCATCATGGTCGTTTTGTCTTTGTCGGATCGTATAACGCCGGTAATGTCAGCGTGACGCGCTTACAGGATGGCCTGCCGGTTGAGCTGGTGGATGTGGTGGAAGGGCTGGACGGCTGCCACTCGGCAAATATTACGCCTGATAACCGTACCCTGTGGGTGCCTGCGCTAAAACAGGATCGCATTTGTCTGTTTACGCTAAGCGATGACGGCCATCTGGTGGCCCAGGAGCCGGCGGAAGTAAATACAGTCGAAGGGGCAGGCCCGCGTCATATGGTCTTCCACCCGAATCGACAATATGCGTATTGCGTCAATGAACTGAACAGTTCGGTGGATGTCTGGCAGCTTAAAAATCCGCATGGTGAGATAGAGTGCGTACAAACCCTGGATATGATGCCCGCCGATTTTTCCGATACCCGCTGGGCGGCGGATATTCATATTACGCCGGATGGACGGCATTTGTATGCCTGTGACCGCACCGCCAGTCTGATTACCGTCTTTAGTGTCTCCGAAGACGGCAGCGTACTGAGCGTTGAAGGCTTCCAGCCGACGGAAGCCCAACCGCGCGGCTTTAATATCGACAATAGCGGGAAATACCTGATTGCTGCGGGTCAAAAATCACATCATATCGCGGTCTATGAAATTACGGGCACTCAGGGGTTGCTGACGGAAAAAGGCCGTTATGCCGTCGGCCAGGGGCCGATGTGGGTTGTGGTGAACGCGTACTAAAGCGCTGTGTGCCGGAGGGCGGCGGGATGCCTGATTAATTTCAATAAACATCGCTTGCAGTAAAACCACGGGCCGCCACATCTGCTGCGGCGGCCCGTTTATAAGCCTGAACCGGAACGGCGATTACTGCTTAGGTTCCGCCACCACTTTACTGCCTACACCGCGGTTGTTGTATTCCCACATGCGGTTGTAGTTAGTGTCGTTCAGATTACGCAGCACCTCGCCTTTGTCATCCACGGTTCCCGTATTTCCGGCAAACGGACGTTTCGAGATGACCGCGTCGGCCCACGGTTTGGCAACGTTAAAGCCCTCGTTAATCACGCTGTCGCGGATCACTACCTGACCGTTGGTGTTGGCGTCGACATCCAGCGGGCGGCCAAGCTGCGCAACGCCATCGCCGGAGGCGTTAAAGCGGCTGTTGATCGCCAAAAAGCCATAGTAAATATTGGACAGCGTCGCCGGGGCGAAGACGTAGGCTTCCTGCTGTGTGCGGGAGTTGACGACCTGGAAGTTGGTGTTATCGAACACCACGGCGCCGCGTCCGGAAACCATATCCACATCGCCTTCAATATAGCTGTTCGTCACCAGCGTACGCGGCTGGCGATCGGTTTGCAGACGGTTCTGCACGCCGCTGTTGGTCACAAAGAAGGTGTTCTGGCGGCCAAGGATATTGACCTTGTTAATCTGGACTTTGTCGCCATCGGTACGCAGCGCCACCGCCGGATGGTTTCCGGCATCGACACTGTCGCCCAGCGTGTTCTCGATGGTCAGATTTTGTAGCTGCAGACCGTTATTCTGCGACCAGAACGCGGCAGAACACATCACACCGATCGTCGCGGCGTGTTTGCTTTGGCAGTTATCGAACATATACCAGGCGGGTTTACCAGGCATATATTTCCCGCCGGGATTCACCGCGCGGCGCCAGTCAGCGACACTCATTTCACCATCAATCGCCATCCCAATTTTCACATCGATCGGTTTTTCACCGGTCCCGTACAGGGTCAGACTTCCCGGCGCGGCGGGAACATACACGGTCCCCTGATAGTCGCCCGGCATAATAGCAATGTACTGGCGTTTGTTCGTGCGTTTAACCATTGCCGCATCGACCGCGGCCTGAATTGAGGTGTGCGTAACGCCTGGCGTACCTGCCGGCCCCACCACAAAGTCAGGCTGTGCGGGCAGGGTAATCGGCGACGGCGACCACGGGGCGGTATTCGGCGTCAGGGAGGCAAAATAGCGCGCCGCAACGAAGTTTTTCGCTTCATTTGCCGACAGAATTGGGCGCGAGGCGGTGCCAGGCGCGGTTTGATCGGAAGGGATCTGATCGGGTGGCGTAGAGCTACAGGCGCTCAGCGTCACGCCAAAAGCCAGTGCCAGCGCCAGACGGGAAACCGATAATGTATTCACAGGTTGCTCCGGGCTTGAAAAAGTTAAATGACATCCATTGAAGCCTGCTTTTTTATACTAAGTTGAACGAAACGGGAAGGCGAAAAGGTAAAAAGTTCCTTTTCAGGCTGGAAACACCTGTAGCATCAGATAGTTTTATCACAATTAAGCAACAACTTTCGCGCTTTGAGTTGACAATCCGGAGCAGAAAGAAAATAAATGTCTATACAACTCATGACAGGCAAGAGAGCGACAGGAATGCGGCAACTTTTACCGGGCGATACTGTCTGGCGAAACATCAGGCTGGCGACAATGGACCCGCAGCGGCAAGCCCCGTACGGGCTGGTGGATAACCAGGCGCTGATTGTACGCGAAGGGCATATTTGCGATATCGTGCCAGAGACGCAGCTTCCTGTCAGCGGGGACAATATCCATGATATGCAGGGACGACTGGTAACCCCGGGACTTATCGATTGCCACACGCATCTGGTGTTTGCCGGTAACCGCGCCGCAGAGTGGGAGCAGCGGCTTAACGGCGCGTCATACCAGCATATTAGCGCTCAGGGCGGCGGCATTAACGCGACGGTATCAGCAACCCGCGCCTGTGCGGAAGAGACGCTCTACCTGCTGGCGCGCGAACGCATGATGCGCCTTGCCAGCGAAGGCGTTACGCTGCTGGAGATTAAATCCGGCTATGGTCTGGAGCTGGCGACAGAAGAAAAGCTGTTGCGCGTCGCTGCAAAACTTGCCGCCGAAAACGCTATCGACATTAGCCCCACGCTACTTGCCGCTCATGCTACGCCAGCGGAGTATCGTGACGACCCGGACGGCTACATCACTCTGGTCTGCGAGACGATGATTCCGCAGCTCTGGCAAAAAGGGTTATTTGATGCGGTAGACCTCTTTTGCGAGAGCGTCGGCTTTAATGTGGCGCAGAGTGAGCGCGTGTTGCAGACGGCGAAGGCGTTAGGTATTCCCGTTAAAGGCCATGTTGAGCAGCTTTCGCTGTTGGGCGGCACGCAGTTGGTGAGCCGTTATCAGGGTTTATCGGCGGATCATATCGAATATCTTGATGAAGCGGGCGTCGCGGCGATGCGTGACGGCGGTACTGTCGGCGTGTTGTTGCCCGGCGCGTTTTATTTTCTGCGCGAGACGCAGCGCCCGCCGGTGGAACTGCTGCGCCGCTATCAGGTGCCTGTCGCCGTCGCCAGCGATTTCAATCCCGGCACCAGCCCGTTTTGCAGTTTGCATCTGGCGATGAATATGGCCTGCGTACAGTTTGGTCTGACGCCGGAAGAGGCATGGGCGGGCGTTACGCGCCATGCCGCTCGCGCGCTGGGAAGACAGGCGACGCATGGGCAGCTCAGGGCCGGCTACCGGGCGGATTTTGTGGTATGGGATGCTGAACAGCCGGTAGAGATAGTGTATGAGCCGGGGCGTAACCCTTTATATCAGCGGGTATACAGAGGACAAATCTCATGACGCAATGGTATCCGGCTTCTCCGGCGCTCTGGCAGGGGCGCGATGACAGTATAGAAGCGCCGGATGCGCGGCGTCTGTTTCAGACCGTCACGCGCAGCGAGACCTTTTCCCCCGAAAACTGGCAGCAAAAGATCGCGTTAATGGGATTTGCCTGCGACGAGGGGGTAAAACGCAATGCAGGGCGTCCCGGCGCGGCAGGCGCCCCGGACGCGTTGCGTAAAGCGCTGGCGAATATGGCCAGCCATCAGGGACATGAACGGCTGGTGGATTTAGGCAATTGGGTTGCGCCGACGCCCGATCTGGAAGGCGCGCAGCAGGCCTTGCGCGATGCGGTAAGCCGCTGCCTGCGGGCCGGGATGCGCACGCTGGTGCTGGGCGGCGGGCATGAAACCGCATTTGGACACGGCGCGGGGGTGCTGGACGTGTTTGCGCAGGAAAGCGTAGGGATCATTAATCTTGATGCGCATCTGGATCTCCGTCAGACCGACCGGGCAACATCCGGGACGCCGTTTCGTCAACTGGCGCAGCTATGCGACGCGCAGAGCCGCGCGTTTCATTATGCCTGTTTCGGCGTGAGCCGTGCGGCGAATACGCAGGCGTTGTGGCGGGAAGCGCAGTGGCGGAATGTTACCGTGGTGGAGGATCTTGACTGCCATGACGCGCTGGCGCAGATGACGCAGTTTATCGACAAGGTGGATAAAATTTATCTGACTATCGATCTCGACGTATTGCCTGTCTGGGAAATGCCGGCCGTCTCCGCTCCCGCAGCGCTGGGCGTGCCGCTGATACAGGTTCTGCGTTTAATTGAGCCGGTTTGCCGCAGCGGAAAATTACAGGCGGCGGATCTGGTTGAGTTTAATCCACGCTTTGATGACGATGGCGCAGCGGCGCGCGTGGCGGCGCGGCTTGGCTGGCAAATCGCGCACTGGTGGCGTTAATCTGTCATCCGGAAAACACTATCCGCATAAGGAAGGCTTCACGCATGTATTCATCCCGCTCCCGTTCTGCGCCTGCGCCTTTTTACGAAACGGTGAAACAGGACATCTGTAAAAAAATAGCCGACGGCGTCTGGCAGCCGCACGATCGCATTCCGTCGGAAGCTGAACTGGTCGCGCAGTATGGCTTTAGCCGAATGACCATCAACCGGGCGCTGCGTGAGCTGACGGATGAAGGGTGGCTGGTGCGTTTACAGGGCGTGGGGACGTTTGTCGCCGAACCAAAAGGCCAGTCCGCGCTGTTTGAAGTCCGCAGTATCGCCGAGGAGATTGCCGCCCGCCGTCATCAGCATCGTTGTGAGGTGCTCACGCTGGAGCGCGTGCGGGCAAACGCCATCCAGGCCAGCGCTCTCAACGTCAATGAGAGCGATGTCATTTTCCATTCCATCATGGTGCATTATGAAAACGATCTGCCGGTACAAATTGAAGATCGCTGCGTGAATGCGGATATTGCCGTGGATTACCTGACGCAAGATTACCGTCAGACCACGCCGCACGCTTATTTGTCGCGGATCGCGCCGCTAACGGAAGGGGAACATATTGTGGAGGCGGTGCGCGCCACGGCGCAAGAGTGCGCGTGGTTAACTATCAAAGAGCATGAGCCTTGTCTGCTCATTCGTCGTACAACCTGGTCCGCGTCGCGGATTGTTTCTCACGCCCGCTTACTTTTCCCCGGGTCGCGCTACCGGCTACAGGGACGATTTATCTCCTGAGCGGACTGCTGCCGGAAAACGTGATTGCTGACACAATATAACAAAATTGTATTATTTTTGTTAATTCTATTCTTGTGCTTACTTGTATAGACAAGTATATGTCTGATTCTTATCTGTGGGTCTGCGGCGGTGCCTGATAGTGGCGTTTTAGCGTTATTTGGGGATGGCAGACCGATAATAATGAGGAGTCATTGCTATGCCTGAAAGCAAGTATCGTCAGCAGACTATCCGCGCGCCCAGAGGCACGGTATTAACGGCGAAAAGCTGGCTGACAGAAGCCCCGCTGCGGATGTTAATGAATAATCTCGATCCTGACGTGGCGGAAAATCCGCATGAGCTGGTGGTCTACGGCGGGATTGGTCGCGCCGCGCGCAACTGGGAATGCTATGACGCTATTGTTGATGCGCTCACCCGGCTGGAGGCGGACGAAACGTTGCTTATTCAGTCTGGCAAACCGGTCGGCGTATTTAAAACGCACGACAACGCGCCGCGGGTATTAATCGCCAACTCCAACCTGGTTCCCCACTGGGCGACATGGGAACACTTTAACGAACTGGATGCGAAAGGGCTGGCGATGTACGGTCAAATGACGGCCGGAAGCTGGATCTATATCGGCAGTCAGGGAATCGTGCAGGGAACATACGAAACCTTTGTCGAGGCGGGGCGTCAGCACTATAACGGCACGCTGGCGGGACGCTGGGTGCTGACCGCCGGGCTGGGCGGCATGGGCGGCGCGCAACCGCTAGCCGCGACGCTGGCCGGAGCGTGTTCGCTGACGATTGAATGCCAGCAAAGCCGTATCGATTTTCGTCTGCGTACTCGCTACGTGGATGAGCAGGCCGCCACGCTGGATGACGCGCTGGCCCGCATTACGCGCTACACCCGCGAGGGGAAAGCCGTGTCCGTCGCCCTGTGCGCGAACGCGGCGGATATCCTGCCGGAACTGGTTAATCGCGGCGTGCGCCCGGACCTGGTGACCGATCAGACCAGCGCCCACGATCCGCTACATGGCTATTTACCCTCCGGCTGGCGCTGGGAGGAGTATCAGAAAAACGCGCAATCCGATCCCCACGGGACGATGCAGGCAGCGAAACGTTCCATGGCGGCGCATGTTCGGGCGATGCTGGCGTTCAGTCAAATGAGCGTGCCGACCTTTGACTATGGCAACAATATTCGTCAGATGGCGAAAGAGATGGGGGTGGAAAACGCCTTTGATTTTCCGGGATTTGTGCCAGCCTATATTCGTCCGCTGTTCTGTCGTGGCATCGGGCCGTTTCGCTGGGTGGCGCTGTCCGGCGATCCGCAGGATATCTATAAAACCGATGCCAAAGTCAAAGAGATAGTGGCTGAGGATAAACATCTGCATCACTGGCTGGATATGGCGCGCGAGCGCATTCATTTTCAGGGGTTACCGGCGCGTATCTGCTGGGTAGGCCTGGAGTGGCGGCAAAAACTGGGGCTGGCGTTCAACGAAATGGTGCGTTGCGGCGAGGTATCCGCGCCTATTGTGATTGGCCGCGATCACCTGGATTCCGGTTCTGTCGCCAGCCCTAACCGTGAAACCGAAGCGATGCGCGACGGTTCCGACGCGGTTTCCGACTGGCCGCTGTTAAATGCGTTGCTGAATACCGCCAGCGGGGCGACATGGGTATCGCTCCATCATGGCGGCGGGGTGGGGATGGGGTTTTCGCAACACGCCGGTATGGTGATTGTCTGTGATGGCACTGACGAGGCCGCCGCGCGTATTCGCCGCGTGTTACACAACGATCCGGCGACGGGCGTCATGCGCCATGCCGATGCCGGATATGATCTCGCGGTGGAATGCGCTGTTGAGCAAGGTCTGAATTTACCGATGGTTGCGGCGACGCAGGGGAAAGGCTGATATGAACACCATAACACTTACTCCGGGGCAGTTAAGCCTCTCTCAACTGTACGATGTCTGGCGTCATCCGGTACAGCTTCGGCTGGACGCCAGCGCCATTGACGGCATTAACGCCAGCGTCGCGTGCGTCAATGATATCGTTGCCGAAGGGCGTACCGCCTACGGCATCAACACCGGTTTCGGCCTGCTGGCGCAGACGCGCATCGCTGATGAAGACTTGCAAAATCTACAGCGATCGTTGGTGCTGTCTCACGCCGCGGGCGTAGGCGACCCACTGGATGACGCGATGGTGCGTCTGATCATGGTATTGAAAATCAATAGTCTGGCGCGTGGGTTTTCCGGGATTCGGTTGAGCGTGATAGAGGCGCTCATCGCTCTGGTGAATGCCGGCGTGTATCCGCTGATTCCGGCAAAAGGCTCGGTTGGCGCGTCGGGCGACTTAGCGCCGCTGGCGCATCTGTCGCTGACGCTGCTTGGCGAAGGAAAAGCGCGCTGGCAGGGCGAATGGCTTCCGGCGCAGACGGCGCTAAAAAAGGCCGGACTGGAGCCTGTCGCGCTGGCGGCCAAAGAGGGGCTGGCGCTGCTTAACGGCACCCAGGCGTCAACGGCCTTCGCGCTGCGCGGTTTGTTTGAGGCACAGGAGTTATTTGCCTCTGCCGTCGTCTGTGGCGCGCTGACCACCGAAGCCGTACTGGGATCGCGCCGTCCTTTTGATGCGCGCATTCATGCCGCACGCGGACAACAGGGGCAAATTGACGTCGCGCGGTTGTTCCGGCATCTGCTGACCGATACCAGCGCCATTGCTGAATCACATCACCACTGTCATAAAGTTCAGGACCCGTATTCCCTTCGCTGCCAGCCGCAGGTAATGGGCGCTTGTCTGACCCAGTTACGTCAGACGAAAGAGGTACTGCTGGCTGAGGCCAATGCGGTGTCCGATAATCCGCTGGTCTTTGCCGATGCGGGGGAGGTGATCTCCGGCGGTAACTTCCATGCTGAACCGGTTGCCATGGCGGCGGATAATCTGGCGCTGGCGATAGCGGAAATCGGCGCGCTATCGGAGCGGCGCATCGCGCTGATGATGGATAAACATATGTCGCAGTTACCGCCGTTCCTGGTAAAAAATGGCGGCGTTAATTCCGGTTTTATGATTGCCCAGGTCACCGCCGCGGCGCTCGCCAGCGAGAATAAAGCGCTGGCGCACCCGCACAGCGTGGATAGCCTGCCGACCTCGGCGAATCAGGAAGATCATGTCTCAATGGCCCCGGCGGCAGGGCGGCGACTCTGGGAAATGGCAGCGAATACCCGCGGCGTTATTGCCGTGGAGTGGCTGGCTGCCTGTCAGGGGATAGATTTACGGGAAGGGTTAACCTCCAGCCCGTTACTGGAACAGGCGCGGCAGACACTGCGCGAGCGGGTGGCGCACTATACGCAGGATCGTTTTTTCGCGCCCGATATTGAGTGTGCTACGGCGCTGCTGGCGCAAGGCGCGTTACAGCGTCTGGTGCCGGACTTTATGTGAATGCTGCCGGATGGCGCGGCGCTTATTCGGCTTACCCAACCCGTTGGCAGGGTAAGACGTTTACGCCGCCATCCGGCACAGCGTTTAACTGAACATCGCCGTGATCGAGGCGCTGGCGAGCGAATGGAAATGCACGTTAAAGCCGACCATCGCGCCGCTGGCGTCTTCATCAACGTCAAGACGCTCGACGTCCAGCGCGTGAACCGTAAAGATATAGCGGTGCGTTTCCCCTTTAGGCGGCGCCGCGCCGCCGTAGCCCGCTTTACCGAAATCGGTACGCGTCTGAATGACGCCGTCTGGTACGGCCACCAGGCCTGAGCCGAACCCCTGGGTCAGTACGCGCGTATCCGCCGGGAGGTTCACCACCACCCAGTGCCACCAGCCGGAGCCGGTCGGCGCGTCGGGATCGTAACAGGTCACGACAAAACTTTTGGTGCCCATCGGCACGTCGTCCCAGGCCAGATGCGGCGAAATATTATCGCCATCATAGCCCATACCGTTAAAAACGTGGCGATGAGGAAGTTTATCTCCATCGCGCAAATCGTTGCTGATAAGTTTCATGCGCTCTCCTTTTGACTCACCAGAAGTGTAGCCAGAAGCAGCATCGCTTACCGCTGATTAATGGCTAAAAAATGTTTCATTGTGTACCGCGTCATTGACCGCCTGGGTCAAACGGCGCAGTTGATCCGGACGAATAATGTAGGGCGGCATCAGGTAGATTAGCTTGCCGAACGGCCTGATCCAGACGCCTTGCCCGACGAAGAAGCGTTGAAGCGCCGCCATATTGACCGGATGCGTGGTTTCAACCACCCCAATCGCGCCCAACACCCGCACATCCGCCACCCAGGGAGAACTTTGCGCGGGGGCTAACTCAGCGCGTAACTGAGACTCGATAGACGCCACCTGCTGACGCCATTCGCCGCTTTCCAGCAGCGTCAGGCTGGCGCAAGCGACGGCGCAGGCCAGCGGATTCCCCATAAACGTCGGGCCATGCATAAAACACCCCGCCTCGCCGTTGCTAATAGTCTCTGCAACCTGGCGTGTCGTGAGCGTTGCCGAGAGGGTCATGGTGCCGCCGGTTAAGGCTTTGCCAAGACACAGAATATCCGGCGCGATCCCGGCGTGCTCGCAGGCGAACAGTTTGCCGGTACGGCCAAACCCGGTGGCTATTTCATCGGCAATCAGCAGAATGCCTTCGCGATCGCACATGTGACGAATACGCCTGAGCCATTGTGGATGATATATGCGCATCCCGCCCGCGCCCTGAACGATAGGTTCCAGAATCACGGCGGCTATTTCCTGGCGATGCGCGGCCATCAGGCGGGCAAATGGCGCGATGTCGCTTTCATCCCATTCGCCATCCATCCGGCTTTGCGGCGCCGGTGCGAACAGATTTTTCGGCAGATAGCCTTTCCACAAGCTGTGCATGGAGTTATCCGGATCGCACACCGACATCGCGCCGAACGTGTCGCCATGATAACCGTGGCGAAACGTCAGAAAACGCTGACGCGATTCGCCCCGCGCCTGCCAGTACTGCAGCGCCATCTTCATGGCCACTTCTACCGACACCGAACCGGAGTCGGCCAGAAAGACACACTCCAGCTGCTCAGGCGTTATCGCGACCAGCTTACGGCACAGATTCACCGCAGGTTGATGGGTTATGCCGCCGAACATGACATGCGACATGGCGTCAATTTGCGCTTTCATCGCCGCGTTCAATTGCGGGTGGTTATAACCATGAATGGCCGCCCACCAGGAGGACATCCCCTCAATCAGGCGTTCGCCCGAGGCGAGAACCAGCTCGCAGCCTTCGGCCCGCTCAACGGGATATACCGGCAGCGGCGAGGTCATGGAAGTGTAAGGATGCCAAATATGGCGTTTATCGAAGGCCAGATCGTCCGTTGTCATAATCGACTTGTAAACCAAATTAAAAAGATTTAGGTTTACGAGTCTACACCATATCAAAAACAAACAACATATTTTGGAGAAGCCCGATGGCTCGCCACCCACGCTGGACACTGTCGCAAGTAACCGAATTATTTGAAAAACCACTGCTGGAATTGCTGTTTGAAGCGCAGCAAATTCATCGCCAGCATTTCGATCCGCAGCAGGTACAGGTTAGTACGCTGCTGTCGATCAAAACCGGCGCCTGCCCGGAGGATTGTAAATACTGCCCGCAGAGCTCGCGCTATAAAACCGGGCTGGAAGCCGAGCGTTTAATGGAAGTAGAGCAGGTACTGGACTCCGCCCGTAAAGCGAAAAACGCCGGTTCGACCCGCTTCTGTATGGGGGCGGCCTGGAAGAATCCGCATGAACGCGATATGCCTTATCTGGAGAAGATTGTACAGGGCGTCAAAGCGATGGGGCTGGAAACCTGTATGACGCTCGGTATGTTGAACGAGAGCCAGGCGCAGCGTCTGGCTAATGCCGGGCTGGATTACTACAACCACAACCTCGATACCTCGCCGGAGTTTTACGGCAATATCATCACTACCCGTACCTATCAGGAGCGCCTCGACACGCTGGAAAAAGTCCGTGAAGCAGGGATTAAAGTGTGCTCTGGCGGCATTGTGGGTCTGGGCGAAACGGTTACCGATCGCGCCGGTCTGTTGTTGCAGTTGGCGAACCTGCCGACGCCGCCGGAAAGCGTGCCAATCAACATGCTGGTGAAGGTGAAAGGCACACCGCTTGCGGATAACGATGACGTGGATGCGTTTGATTTTATTCGTACTATCGCCGTGGCGCGCATCATGATGCCGACTTCATACGTGCGTCTTTCCGCAGGACGTGAACAGATGAACGAGCAGACCCAGGCGATGTGCTTTATGGCCGGGGCGAACTCGATTTTCTATGGCTGCAAATTGTTAACTACGCCAAATCCGGCAGAGGACAAGGATCTGCAGTTATTCCGTAAGCTGGGGCTGAATCCGCAGCAGACCAGAGTGCTGGCGGGCGATAACGAGCAGCAGCAACGTCTGGAGCAGACGCTGATGACGCCTGACACCGATGATTATTACAACGCGGCAGCCTTATGAGTTGGCAACAACGCGTCGACGATGCGCTGACGGCGCGTCGGGCGACGGATACGTTGCGCCGCCGCTATGTGGTGTCGCAGGGCGCCGGACGCTGGCTGGTAGCGAACGGGCGACAGTATCTTAACTTCTCCAGCAATGATTACCTCGGCTTAAGTCAACACCCGCAGATTATTCGCGCCTGGCAACAGGCAGCGATGCGTTTTGGCGTCGGCAGCGGCGGGTCGGGTCATATCAGCGGTTATTCCGTGGCGCACCGGGCGTTAGAGGAGGAACTGGCGCAATGGTTAGGATATCCGCGCGCGCTACTGTTTATCTCTGGCTTTGCGGCGAATCAGGCGGTCATTACCGCCTTAATGAAAAAAAATGACCGGATTGTGGCCGACAGGTTGAGTCATGCTTCCCTGCTGGAGGCCGCCAATCTGAGTCCGGCGCAGCTTCGCCGCTTTATCCATAACGATACGCAGCATCTGTCGCGTTTACTGCAATCGCCCTGCGTGGGTCAGCAACTGGTGGTGACAGAAGGTGTATACAGCATGGACGGCGACAGCGCGCCGCTGGCGGAAATCCAGCACATTGCCCGCAGGCATCATGCCTGGCTGTTGGTTGATGATGCGCACGGCATCGGCGTGACTGGCGATGAGGGGCGGGGCACCTGCTGGCAACGGGGGGTGAAGCCTGAGTTGCTGGTGGTGACTTTCGGTAAGGGGTTTGGCGTCAGCGGCGCAGCGGTGCTCTGCTCGGAAAGCGTCGCGGATTATCTGCTGCAATTCGCCCGCCATCTGGTTTACAGCACCAGTATGCCGCCCGCCCAGGCGCAGGCGTTAAGCGCCTCGCTGGCGGTGATCCGTAGCGATGAAGGTGGTGAACGGCGCGAAAAACTCGCCGCTCTGGTGCAGCGCTTTCGGGCCGGCGTTAACGCGTCCCGATTTACGCTACTGAATGCCCATAGCGCCATCCAGCCGTTAATCGTGGGCGATAACAGCCGTGCATTGCGCCTGGCGGAGGCGCTGCGTCAACAAGGATGCTGGGCGACGGCGATTCGCCCGCCGACGGTGCCTGTCGGCACGGCGCGCCTGCGCTTAACGTTAACGCAGGCGCATGAAGCGTGCGATATAGACCGTCTGCTGGAGGTGCTGCATGGCGCAGGTGAATAAGCAGGCTATTGCGGCGGCGTTTGGCCGGGCCGCATCGCAATATGAACAACACGCCTCTTTGCAGCAACACAGCGCGGATGCGCTGCTGACGCTGTTGGCAGGCCGCCAGTTTGCCAGTGTGTTGGACGCAGGCTGCGGCCCTGGACGTATGAGTCGTTACTGGCGAGAGCGGGGGAGCGAAGTGACCGCCCTGGATCTTTCGCTGGCGATGCTGCAACAGGCGCGCGATCGTCAGGCGGCGCATCACTATTTGCTGGCGGATATCGAAGCGATTCCCCATGACGCCGAAGTTTTTGACCTGGCCTGGAGCAACCTGGCGGTCCAGTGGTGCGGCGATTTACGTGATGCGTTGAGCGAGTTGTACCGGGTCGTACGGCCCGGCGGCGTGGTGGCGTTTACCACCTTGTGCCAGGGGTCGTTGCCGGAGCTGCGTCAGGCATGGCAGGCCGTCGATAATCGCGCTCACGCGAATAGCTTTTTGCCGGAAGAGGCAATTGACCACGCGCTGCGCGGCTGGCGGGCGTCTCGTCATACTCAGGCGATGACATTGTGGTTTGAGGATGCCCTGAGTGCGATGCGCTCGCTTAAAGGCATTGGCGCCACCCATCTTCATGAAGGGCGGGAGTCGGATGTATTAACCCGCGCCCGGCTTAGACAGATTCAACTGGCATGGCCGCAGCGGCAGGGGAAATATCCGCTGACGTACCATCTTTTTATGGGAGTGATTGAACGTGACTAAACGCTATTTTGTGACCGGTACTGATACTGAAGTCGGTAAAACGGTTGCCAGTTGCGCCTTATTGCAGGCCGCAACGCAGTTAGGTTATCAAACCGTAGGCTATAAGCCCGTCGCTTCCGGCAGCGAAATGACAACCGACGGGCTACGCAATGGCGATGCCCTGGCCTTGCAGCGTAACAGCAGCCTGCCGCAACCTTATTCCGCTATCAATCCTTATACTTTTGCCGAGCCTACCTCTCCCCACATCGTTAGCGCCGACGAAGGCCGGGCGATAGACGCGGCGGTATTATCACGCGGATTGCGAACGCTGGAGGCGCAGGCAGACTGGGTGTTGACAGAAGGGGCGGGCGGCTGGTTTACACCGCTCTCTGCCACGCTGACGTTTGCCGACTGGGTACAGACGGAGCAGCTGCCGGTGATTCTGGTTGTTGGCGTCAAGCTGGGCTGTATTAATCACGCCATGCTGACGGCGCTGGCGGTAGAACAGGCCGGATTACCGCTTGTCGGATGGATAGCCAACGACATACAGCCGCCGGGCGCGCGTCATGGTGAATATCTCGCGACGCTTCGCCGCGTCATCCCGGCCCCGCTGTTAGGGGAAATCCCGTGGCTGGGCGTTTCTCCATCGCAGGCGGCGACAGGACAGTATCTGGACCTTAGCCCCCTGGAACGCGCCTGACCGCGCTTAAAAACCGCCTTCTTGCAGGATCAGACGATCCTGCTGTTCTTTCGCCAGACCCTCCTGACGTCGCCAGGCTAAAAATGTGCAAAATGTGAGCGTCTACGCCTCAATTTTTCCCTTCTCGTTAGCCAATAATCTGCCAAAAATAGCGATAATTTTTTTTTATCGCCCGGCGAAAACGTCAGGGGCTGATTTTGCCAGGCGGCAGGGGATACGGGCTGGAAGCAGTTATCCACTATTCCTGTGGATAACCTTGTGTATTAGAGTTAGAAAACACAACGTAAGCGAGAGGCGACGCGGCCTGCGACTAAATTGGCGCGAAAGACGGCTTGAGAAAATATCCCTTTCTAGACAGCAAGTTATATAAAATCAATGGTTGTAAAGGAAGGGGGATACGTTGACATAAAACTTTCATCATCCGACTTGACAAATGTTAAAAAAGACTCTGGTCTGGGGATAACCAGCACACTGCTGGAATTTTACCCCGCGACTGTCTATGTTTTACCTCTAAATAGCGTGGGGTATCTGCCGATAGCCATTATACACTGGAGTGTTACTGTTTTTTCATCCAGTATTTTTTATTGGCAATATTCACCGTCGAGAGTAAAATTACACCCCTGCCCGCTCACTCCTTCAGGTAGCCGCTCATGAGTAAACCGTTCAAACTGAATTCCGCTTTTAAACCTTCTGGCGATCAGCCGGACGCTATACGTCGTCTGGAAGAAGGGCTGGAGGACGGGCTGGCGCATCAGACGTTATTGGGCGTGACCGGTTCCGGGAAGACATTCACCATTGCCAACGTCATTGCGGACTTGCAGCGGCCAACGATGGTGCTTGCGCCCAATAAAACCTTGGCGGCGCAGCTCTACGGCGAAATGAAAGAGTTTTTCCCGGAAAACGCGGTGGAGTATTTCGTCTCCTACTATGACTACTATCAGCCGGAAGCGTATGTGCCAAGTTCGGATACGTTTATCGAAAAAGACGCTTCGGTAAACGAACATATTGAGCAAATGCGGTTGTCGGCAACGAAAGCGTTGCTTGAGCGACGCGATGTCGTGGTGGTGGCTTCCGTGTCCGCGATTTACGGTCTGGGCGATCCGGATCTCTACCTGAAAATGATGCTGCATCTGACGGTGGGAATGCTGATTGACCAGCGCGCGATTTTGCGTCGGCTGGCGGAATTGCAATACACCCGTAACGATCAAGCTTTTCAGCGTGGTACCTTTCGCGTGCGCGGCGAAGTGATCGACATCTTCCCGGCTGAATCTGACGATATCGCGTTACGCGTTGAGCTGTTTGATGAAGAAGTGGAACGCCTGTCGCTGTTCGACCCGTTAACCGGGCAGGTAGAGTCAACGGTGCCACGTTATACCATCTATCCCAAAACGCACTACGTGACGCCGCGCGAGCGTATTCTGCAGGCGATGGAAGAGATAAAAGATGAGCTGGCGGACAGGCGTAAAGTCTTGCTGGCAAATAATAAGCTGCTTGAAGAGCAGCGATTAAGCCAGCGCACGCAGTTCGATTTAGAGATGATGAACGAGCTGGGCTACTGCTCAGGCATTGAAAACTATTCCCGCTTTCTGTCGGGCCGCGGGCCGGGCGAACCGCCGCCAACCTTGTTCGATTATCTGCCCGCCGACGGACTGCTGGTGGTGGATGAGTCTCATGTCACCATCCCGCAGATAGGCGGCATGTATCGCGGCGACCGGGCGCGCAAAGAGACGCTGGTCGAGTATGGCTTCCGTCTGCCTTCGGCGCTGGATAACCGTCCGCTGAAGTTTGAGGAGTTTGAAGCCTTAGCGCCGCAAACTATCTATGTTTCCGCCACGCCCGGCAACTATGAGCTGGAAAAATCTGGTGATGAGGTGGTGGATCAGGTCGTGCGACCGACCGGGCTGCTGGACCCGATTATTGAAGTGCGTCCGGTGGCGACCCAGGTGGACGATCTGCTGTCCGAAATTCGTCAGCGTGCGGCCATTAATGAGCGTGTCCTTGTCACTACGCTTACCAAACGGATGGCGGAAGATTTGACCGAATATCTGGAAGAACACGGCGAGCGCGTGCGTTACCTGCACTCAGATATTGATACCGTGGAGCGCATGGAAATCATCCGCGATTTGCGTCTGGGCGAGTTTGACGTTCTGGTGGGGATTAACCTGCTGCGCGAAGGGCTGGATATGCCGGAAGTCTCGCTGGTGGCGATTCTGGACGCCGATAAAGAGGGCTTCCTGCGCTCCGAGCGCTCCCTGATTCAGACCATAGGACGCGCGGCGCGTAACGTTAACGGTAAAGCGATTCTGTATGGCGATAAAATCACGCCGTCGATGGCGAAGGCGATTGGCGAAACCGAGCGACGTCGCGAGAAGCAGCAGAAGTACAACGAAGAGCACGGTATCACGCCGCAGGGGCTGAACAAAAAAGTGGTCGACATTCTGGCGCTGGGGCAGAACATTGCGAAAACCAAAGCGAAGGGGAAAGGCAAGGGCCGTTCTACGGCAAAAGCCGGAATTGTCGAACTGGATATGACGCCGAAAGCGTTGCAGCAGAAAATTCATGAACTGGAAGGGCAAATGATGCAGCACGCGCAAAATCTGGAGTTTGAAGAAGCCGCGCAAATTCGCGACCAGTTGCATCAGTTACGCGAGTTGTTTATCGCGGCGTCCTGACAATGTGTCGATCGCCAGCGAGTCATCGTTACCATGGCTCGCTTTTGAGAATTTCAGTGCAATAGTAAGGGCTAAGTCAGTCAGGAATGAAAAACAGTGACAGGCTTTGACTAACGAGATTGTCGAAAAACTCAAAACATCAATGGGGTAGCTAGTTTAATCACAACTGAAGAAAATTAGCGTTGAGGCTGAACCCAACGCTAATTTTCCCTCTCTCCTCGGCTATGAAAAAAAACGCCCCGTATTATCGGTATAGCTATCCTTATGATCGTCATTTTAATCTTATGTGAGTTCGTTGAAAGCGTGTCATGGCAACAGATTACATCATTCTACTTAAAAAAGAGGTGATGGAAGCGCGAGCATTTATAAGTCAAGCGCTGCAAATACTGAATGATTTGTCCGAAATAATGACGACTATGACCTCTTGTTTAAAGTTGAGAATATCCTTATCTGTTACTTTAGGTTACGTTCAGATCAGGTAGGGAAAATATGTTTAATATTACTAATATACAATCTACGGCAAGGCATCAAAGTATTAGCAATGAGGCATCAACAGAGGTGCCTTTAAAAGAAGAGATATGGAATAAAATAAGTGCCTTTTTCTCTTCAGAACATCAGGTTGAAGCACAAAGCTGCATCGCTTATCTTTGTCATCCACCTGAAACCGCCTCGCCAGAAGAGATCAAAAGCAAGTTTGAATGTTTGAGGGAGTTAGCCTTCCCGGCGTATGCGGATAATATTCAGAGTAATAGAGGGGGGACAGACCAATACTGTATTTTGAATGAAAATAGTCAGGAAATTCTGTCTATAATTTTTAATACAGAGGGCTATACCGTTGAGGGAGGGGGAAAGTCAGTCACCTATACCCGTGTAACAGAAAGCGAGCAGGCGAGTAGCGCTTCCGGCTCCAAAGTTGCTGTGAATTATGAGTTAATCTGGTCTGAGTGGGTAAAAGAGGCACCAGCGGAAGAGGCAGCAAATCGTGAAGAAGCCGTACAACGGATGCGTGACTGCCTGAAAAATAATAAGACGGAACTCCGTCTGAAAATATTAGGACTTACCACTATACCCGCCTGTATTCCTGAGCAGATAACTACTCTGACACTCGATAACAATGAACTGAAAAGTTTGCCGGAAAATTTACAGGGAAATATAAAGACCCTGTATGCCAGCAGTAATCGGCTAACCAGTATCCCTGCCACGTTACCGGATACCATACAGAAAATGGAGCTGAGCATTAACCGTATTACTGAATTACCGGAACGTTTGCCTTCAGCGCTTCAATCGCTGGATCTTTTCCATAATAAAATTAGTTCTTTACCTGAAAATCTACCTGAGGAACTTCGGTACCTGAGCGTTTATGATAACCGCATAAGGACACTGCCAGAACATCTTCCGTCAGGGATTACCCATTTGAATGTGCAGAGTAATTCGTTAACCGCTCTGCCTGAAACATTGCCGCCGGGCCTGAAGAATCTGGAGGCCGGCGAAAATGCCTTAACCAGTCTGCCCGCATCGTTACCACCAGAATTACAGTTCCTGGATGTAAGTAAAAATCAGATTACTGTTCTGCCTGAAACACTACCTCCCACGATAACAACGCTGGACGTTTCCCGTAACGCATTGAGTAATCTACCGGAAAACCTCCCGGCGGCATTACAAATAATGCAGGCCTCTCGCAATCGCCTGGTCCGTCTCCCGGAGTCGTTACCCCATTTTCGTGGTGAAGGACCTCAACCTACAAGAATAATCGTAGAACGTAATCCTTTTTCAGAACGAACAATACAGAATATGCAGCGGCTAATGTCCTCTGCGGGTTATCAGGGACCCCGGGTATTGTTTGCCATGGGCGACTTTTCAATTGTTCGGGTAACTCGACCACTGCATGAAGCTGTCCAGGGTTGGCTAACCTGTCTCGAGGAGGAAGACGTCAACCAATGGCGGGCGTTTGAGACGGAAGTAAACGCGGCAGCCTTCAGCATGTTTCTGGATCGTCTTGGCGATACGCAGAACACCCGACATTCGGATTTTAAGGAGCAAGTCTCCGCCTGGCTAATGCGCCTGGCTGATGATAGCACACTAAGAGAAACCGCATTTATTATAGCGATGGATGCAACGATAAGCTGTGAAGATCGGGTCACACTGGCATACCACCAAATGCAGGAAGCGACGTTGGTTCATGATGCTGAAAGAGGCGTCTTTGATAGCCACTTAGCGGAACTGATTATGGCGGGGCGTGAAATCTTTCGGCTGGAGCAAATAGAATCGCTCGCGAGAGAAAAGGTAAAACGGCTGTTTTTTATTGACGAAATCGAAGTATTTCTGGGTTTTCAGAATCAGTTACGAGAGTCGCTGTCGCTGACAACAATGACCCAGGATATGCGATTTTATAACGTTTCGGGTATCACTGAGTCTGACCTTGACGAGGCGGAATTAAGGATAAAAATTGCTGAAAATAGGGATTTTCACAAATGGTTTGCGCTGTGGGGGCCGTGGCATAAAGTGCTGGAGCGTATAGCGCCAGAAGAGTGGCGTGAAATGATGGCTAAAAGGGCTGAGTATATTGAAACGGATGAGTATCAGAGCCGGGTCAATGCTGAACTGGAAGCGTTAGGAATAGCGGGTGATCCTGACGCAGAGCGCATGGCTGGGATGCGGATAATGGAAGAGATCAATCAGACCCACTTTACTGGGATCATGGAGAATATATTGCTGAAAAAAGAGGTGAGCTCGCTCATGAGCGCCTACTGGCGATAGCTGAACGCAGTTTATCAGAAGGGGGAGAGAGCCTGTTTACCCTTCGGTGTAAACAGGCATCTGATAAGCGCAGCGTCGTCGGTAAACGGGCTTAACCCAACGCCTGTAGCGCTTTTTCCAGCGCATTGTGTAGTAACTGACGATCGTGGCGATAGGGGATATCGCTGGCCTCCAGCACTTCCTGAATCACCAGCCGATCGTTCACCGCACTGACGTCAACTCGCGGCCCAACCACTACTGCGTCAATGACTTTTTTGCCAATATATTGCTCCATCATTGCCAGCTTATCGACCAGCGTTAAACTGGCGGCGGGCAGACTTAGTTCGCGGCCCAGATTGCCGATATACACCATTGGCGCCGGGGTGCGCCGCAGCGCCTGCGCCAGTTCATCCAGCAGCAGGCCAGGCATCAGGCTGGTATAAAAACTGCCAGGGCCAATCAGAATCAGATCCGCGTCATTAATGGCCTGTACCGCTTCCCGCGTCGCCGGCACGTTCGGCGTTAACATGATCTCCTGCGGCGGCGTCGCTAACTGATCGATATTCACCTCGCCGTAAATCTCATGCCCCTGTTCGTCAATCGCCATCAGATCTACCGGTAGCTCCGACATCGGGATCAGCTGCGCGTCCACTTTAAGCAGATTACGAATTAAATTAATCGCTTCCAGAGGCCGCACGCTCAGGTGATCTAACGCCTTTAACATCAAATTTCCGAGGTTATGACCAGAAAGTTCGCCATTACCGCCAAAACGATACTCAAACATAGCGGATGCGACGCTGGGTTCGGTAATTAACTGATTCAGACAGTTGCGCATATCGCCCCAGGCGATTCCGCCTTCCGAGCGGCGAATACGGCCAGTTGACCCCCCGTTATCTGTGGTAGTCACAATGCCGGTCAGGCGCGAACCTAAAGAAGAAAGCGAGGAGAGGACGCGTCCTAATCCATGCCCTCCGCCGAGGGCAACGACACGATCAAGGTCAGCCAGCGTACGATTGCGCATAAAAATTCCTGAAGTCAAATAAGCAGCGCTACAGTAGCGCAAGTCGCGGGTTTTCAGCAATTAGCCGACCGGCTAAAAGACAATTAATTATTCCCGACTACCCCTTTATAGCGAGGGCGTTACCACGGCTAAATGATATATATCAATGTAAAAGTGTGATTTTCACGTATTCTGTCGCTAAATAGCACGATCATATCGCTATGTATATGTTTATATAGCGAAAGCGTGATGGCGAAATTGTCATTTACACGCTAGTATCGGCGTAACCACAGTAAACACTCTAGCCTCTGCACCTGGGTCATTTTTGATACGGTGCTTTGGCCGTGACAACGTTTAACGTTTGCCACCAGGGCGCAGGAAGAAATGACTCCGCCTCCCGTATTTGGAAAGGTGTACATGGCTTCACAACTTACCGATGCTTTCGCGCGTAAGTTTTACTACTTGCGTTTGTCGATTACCGATGTGTGTAACTTTCGTTGCACCTACTGCCTGCCGGATGGCTACAAACCTGGCGGCGTCACTAACAACGGTTTCCTTACCGTCGATGAAATTCGTCGCGTTACGCGCGCTTTTGCCAGTCTTGGCACGGAGAAGGTGCGTCTTACCGGCGGCGAGCCTTCATTACGCCGCGATTTTACCGACATCATTGCCGCCGTGGGTGAAAATGATGCTATTCGCCAGATCGCGGTGACCACTAACGGTTATCGACTGGCGCGCGATGCCGCGAACTGGCGCGAAGCGGGGCTGACGGGCGTCAATGTTAGCGTGGATAGTCTGGATGCGCGTCAGTTCCATGCGATTACCGGTCAGGACAAATTCCGCCAGGTGATGGCGGGCATCGATGCCGCCTTTGACGCCGGTTTCGAAAAGGTGAAAGTCAACACCGTGCTGATGCGCGACGTGAATCACCATCAGTTGGATACCTTCCTTGCCTGGATTCAGCCTCGCCCCATTCAGCTACGCTTCATTGAACTTATGGAGACGGGCGAGGGGAGCGATCTCTTCCGCAAACATCATATTTCGGGTCAGGTATTACGCGACGAGCTGATTAAGCGCGGTTGGATCCACCAGCAACGCCTGCGCAGCGATGGCCCGGCGCAGGTTTTTTGTCATCCCGATTACGCCGGTGAGATCGGCCTCATTATGCCGTATGAAAAAGATTTCTGCGCCACCTGTAATCGCCTGCGTGTTTCGTCTGTCGGTAAGCTGCATTTATGTCTGTTTGGCGACGGCGGCGTAAGTTTACGCGACCTGTTACAGGATGATGCGCAGCAATACGCGCTTGAGGAACGTATTTCCGACGCGTTGCGGGAGAAAAAGCAGACCCATTTCCTTCACCAGAGCAATACTGGTATTACGCAAAATTTATCTTACATTGGCGGTTAATCCTTAATAAGGAGATTTCAGATGAGTCAGGTCAGCGCTGAATTTATCCCGACCCGCATCGCTATTCTTACTGTTTCCAGCCGACGCGGCGAAGAAGACGACACCTCCGGTCATTATCTGCGTGATTCGGCGCAGGAGGCCGGGCATGAAGTGGTGGCGAAAGCCATCGTTAAAGAGAACCGTTACGCGATTCGCGCCCAGGTTTCCGCCTGGATCGCCAGTGATGAGGTGCAGGTCGTATTGATAACTGGTGGGACCGGTTTGACCGAAGGCGATCAGGCGCCGGAAGCGCTGTTGCCGCTGTTCGATCGTGAAGTGGAAGGATTTGGCGAAGTGTTTCGCATGCTCTCGTTTGAAGAGATCGGCACCGCAACTCTGCAGTCGCGCGCGGTAGCTGGCGTGGCGAATAACACCTTGATTTTCGCCATGCCGGGCTCCACAAAAGCGTGCAGAACCGCATGGGAGAATATCATTGCGCCGCAGTTGGATGCCCGTACACGCCCATGTAATTTTCACCCTCATTTAAAGAAATAACGATGTCGCAATTAACCCATATAAACGCCGCAGGCGAAGCGCACATGGTGGACGTTTCCGCGAAAGCGGAAACCGTTCGTGAAGCGCGTGCGGAAGCATTCGTTACCATGCGTAGTGAAACGCTGGCGATGATTGTTGATGGCAAACACCACAAGGGCGATGTTTTCGCGACCGCCCGTATTGCCGGTATTCAGGCCGCCAAACGCACCTGGGAGCTGATCCCGCTGTGCCACCCGCTACTGCTAAGTAAAGTGGAGATTCAGCTTCAGGCCGAGCCGGAGCATAACCGTGTGCGTATTGAGTCTCTGTGCCGTCTGACCGGTAAAACCGGCGTCGAAATGGAAGCATTAACCGCGGCGTCCGTCGCGGCGTTAACCATCTACGACATGTGCAAAGCGGTACAAAAAGATATGGTAATTGGTCCGGTGCGCCTGCTGGCGAAAAGCGGCGGCAAATCGGGGGATTTTAAGGTGGATGCGCATGATTAAGGTGCTTTTCTTCGCCCAGGTTCGCGAGCTTACAGGAACTGACGCGCTGGAGCTTCCAGCAGATTTTTCCACCGTTGAGTCGCTGCGACAGCATCTGGCGACAAAGAGCGATCGTTGGGCGCTGGCGCTGGAAGACGGCAAGCTGTTGGCGGCGGTCAACCAGACGCTGGTAAGTTTTGACCATCCGCTGACGGCGGGCGATGAAGTGGCGTTTTTCCCGCCAGTCACGGGGGGCTAACATGCGCGAAACGCGAATTGTAGTCGGCCCTGCGCCGTTTAGCGTCGGGGAGGAATATTCCTGGCTGGCGGCGCGCGACGAAGACGGCGCGGTCGTCACCTTTACCGGAAAAGTGCGCAATCATAACCTGGGCGATAGCGTTAAGGCGCTGACGCTGGAGCATTATCCCGGCATGACTGAGAAAGCTCTGGCGGAGATCGTCGCGAAGGCGCGTTCCCGCTGGCCGCTGGGGCGGGTCACGGTGATTCATCGCGTTGGCGAATTATGGCCGGGCGATGAGATTGTGTTTGTCGGCGTCACCAGCGCGCACCGCAGTAGCGCGTTCGACGCCGGCCAGTTCATTATGGATTATCTGAAAACCCGTGCGCCGTTCTGGAAGCGTGAAGCCACGCCGGAAGGCGATCGCTGGGTCGAAGCGCGCGACAGCGACCAGCAGTCGGCGAAACGTTGGTAGCAGAATGTGATACGCTTTAGGGTATCATTTCCACACAGGAGTTCATCATGGACAGATTTCCACGATCTGATTCAATAGTGCAGGCGCGGTCCGGCCTGCAGACCTATATGGCGCAAGTGTATGGCTGGATGACGGTCGGACTGTTACTGACCGCGTTTATCGCGTGGTATGCGGCTAATACGCCAGCCGTCATGATGTTTGTCTTTTCCAGTAAGATCACCTTCTTTGGCTTAATTATTGCCCAGCTTGCGCTGGTGTTTGTTCTGTCGGGACTGGTGCATAAACTTAGCGCCGGAATGGCGACCACGCTGTTTATGCTCTATTCGGCGCTAACCGGATTGACGTTATCCAGTATTTTTATCGTTTACACCTACTCCTCTATCGCCAGCACCTTTGTGGTGACGGGGGGAATGTTTGGCGCCATGAGCCTGTACGGGTACACCACTAAGCGCGATCTTAGCGGTTTCGGCAATATGCTGTTTATGGCGCTTATTGGTATCGTTCTGGCCTCGCTGGTCAATTTCTGGCTGAAAAGTGAAGCGCTGATGTGGGCGGTAACCTATATCGGGGTGGTGGTGTTTGTCGGTCTGACGGCCTATGACACGCAGAAACTGAAGAATATCGGCGAGCAAATAGATACCCGCGATAGCGCTAATCTGCGTAAATATTCGATTCTCGGCGCGTTAACGCTGTACCTGGACTTTATCAACCTGTTCCTGATGTTACTGCGTATTTTTGGCAATCGCCGCTAATTATATTGATCTCTTAAAATCCTGGCCCTGCGCCAGGATTTTTTTAGGAATATATTTAGGGCGAAACAGCATAAATATCTTAGAAATGTTTTCCTGCGCTTGCCATTCTTATCACCGTGATCATGTGAAGAGTGATAAATGACAAGTGGGCCCTCTGGCTGCAATACGTATACGGCAAATAGCATTTATTCCCGCGACAATGTTATCCCTTACCTATTGGTATACTGCGTTGGGACTATGGTGTACCGCCGGCATTATATGGTTAACGTTGTATACTCATTTTTTGATAACCTACGTTCAACCTGTTGTTGTTTTGTGGGTATCAGCACTTTTGCTTGGCCTGGGGTATGGGGCCGTTACCTGTCTTTCCCGCTTTGGCACTGTTGCCGTAACGTTGATATATATTGCCATCATTACGCTTACCGGCGTGTCATTAGCTTACTTTTTCTCAGGTGGCGCGACCATTTTCGTGATTGTTGGAATCATGTTTAGTCTTAATGCTTTATTTATTTTCTACCTGAATATCAGTTCTGGTCTATTCAGGCCGTTAATTTTTATGGCGGTAAGCGGGATCATCGCTGCGATAGTTGTCAATAGCCTGGTGGCCAGTAGCACTCTGGTCTGGATAGTCAGTGTGGTGACGGTATTGGTGTGGACATTGATTACAGCGCTAGAAAAATCGACACTTCATGGTTATGCCCGCATGTTATACCACAGCGAGTTTTCATCCCTGTCTCGTTGCGCTTTATTTGGCGCGCTGACGCTTTACCTTGGCATTATTAATGCTGTGGTTACGCTGTGTCGTTATATCATTTTGATGATTCTGGAAATACTATTATCTTTCAGGCCGTAGGCGTTGCAGGTTTTTTATTCAGGTTGGTGATGATGGGTATAATGAGTAAATTATGTGGCAAACAATTTTGGTTAGCGTTTTGTGAAGCTAAAGACGTCACTCGCGCCATTAAAAATGGCGGCGAGGATTTTAATAAGAAATGCCCGCCAGCGCTGATTTCTCATTTTATTAACGGATTGTCATGGGAATATTCATTACCCAATCCTGCGCCTGTTTGCGCGTTTAGTTTTATGCTTCTTGTGGGAGGTGTGTGCAGTGCGCATTTTGCTTTCGATAAGTTTATTCTATATTGGCCGCTAAATATAATCATTTATTTTGGCAGTGCTATAGGTATGGTGTTATGCGTTATGGCTGAGCTATGGCTTATTGCCAAAGGTTTTATCCTGGGTTTGCGCCTCTGCGTTTTACTGCTTTTATTAAACATTGTATTCTGCGGTACTGGATTATTTGACGTGTTGTGCCAGCAAAATGGTGAATTAAGGGGCGATCTGGTTATCGCGATTATTATGGTTGTGCTTTGCCGCTGGGTGATGAATGGCGAAACGTTTACGATGATGATTCGTTTCTGCCTGGGGCGTCGATTAGTGCGAGTCGCATTACAAAAATATCTCACCTCACAGACAAGGAAATGATAAGCCCATGAACCTGATGACGTGGCTAACAGGAAAAACACTGGCGGAGCTGGTGAAAAAAGGGCAGTTGATCCCGCCAGAGATTAAGTTACCTGTGTATCCGGCCAGCCACTACAAAAAAAACTGGTATGAACAAGGTATTCCTCACGGAGGCGTTATCGGGCTTACGGCGATCATGATGACGATGACATGGATCGTCAGTATAAACATGATTATTGCGCAGTTTGAGCTGCACAATAAAAAGCATCTGGAGCTGGTCTTCTTCCTGGCCGTGGGCTATATCGCTTTTCTTACCCCGTCAAATCAGCTGCTGCTTAAAGGAAGAATGAGCGGGGTCATTATTTACCGCTATGCGCTATTGCTGGCCATTATTTCCGTTACGTTGGCAACGTTCTGTACCCTGTCATCAGTATTCATGGGTGAGTTTAACGAAGTGCTCCTGCTGCTGTTTAGCTGGTCATTGCTGCTTTTTTCCCGCTTACAGATGAATACGTCTTTTTTCTCAGCATATGTTTATTTTTACCGGATAAAACGCGTTGTGCTGGAAAGCGAAAACGCGTCTGCTTAAATTTATTTCGCCATCGCCCGCTCGTTTTTCGCCCGCAGCTTCTTCGCCCGGCTTTCCAGGATCAGGTAGCACACCAGCGCCAGCAACAGGGGAATAAAATAGTAAAGCACGCGGTACGCGAGCAGGGCGGCGATAATCGTGCCTTGCGACGTATGTTCGCCCGCCAGCAACGCGATGAATACGGCCTCCAGCACGCCGATGCCTGCCGGAATATGCACGATGACGCCCGCGATACTGCTCACCAGCAGTACGCCCAGCACAAAGAAATAGTTCACATCCTGACCCATCAGCAGCCAGATGATGGCGCCCATCGCCATCCAGTTCGCGCTGGAGATCGCCATCTGCGCCAGCGCGAATTTCCATGATGGCAGCACCAGTTTCTGCCCTTTAATCGTCATATGCCGCCGCTTTGCAAAGGCGCAAAACCACAGATAGACCGCGATAATCAACAATAAAACGATACCGAGAATACGTAGCGTGCCTTCATCGATATACCAGTGGTCGGGAAGCTGGACAACGCCGAAGGTAAAAATGATGCCGCCCAGCAGAATATAGCCCAGCCAGTTAGTGGTAATGCTGAGCGAGAAAATGCGCGTGATAGTACTGCCGGGCAACCCGAGGCGAGAGTATAGTCGGTAACGCATCCCGATCCCGCCGACCCAGGTGCTGAGCGTCAGGTTAAAGGCATAGCAGACGAACGATACCAACATCACCTGTCGCTTCGCCAGTTTATGGCCGCAATAAAGCCGTCCAAGCAGGTCGTAGCAGCCGTACAGAAGATAGCTAACGATCACCAGTCCTACAGCGCTTAAAAGCGCCGTGCGGTTATAGTCGCGGATGACGGTCCAGACATCACCCCAGTCGACCTTTTTAGCATAAACCACCAGCAGAACGACGACCGCAATAAAAAACAGCCAGGTCAGCACTTTTTTAGCCAGCCGCCAGCGCGGATGCGATTTAGCCATTAGGGCTTCACTCCTGTATTTTCTGGATCAACGCGATCCTGGGTTTCCATTTCTGGCTGGGCAGGCGGGGGAACCTGCGCCAGATGCGGGGTATGCGCAGGTAGCCAGCCGACCAGCGCCGGGAAATGACGTAAAAAGTGGAACGCCAGCACGCTTTTGGTCAGGTTCCACCAGGTGCGTTTCGGCAGCATAGACTCATCGACCTGCTTACAATCGTTCACGATGATGCCTTGTAAATTATCGCGCAGGGTCTGGTTAAAGGTACGATCGTGAATGATCAGGTTAGCTTCAAGGTTAAGCGACAGGCTGAGCGGATCGAGATTACTCGACCCTACCGTGGCCCAGTGATCGTCCATCAGCGCCACTTTGCCATGCAGCGGACGGCGTCGGTATTCATAAACCTGCACGCCGCCCTTCACCAGATAGTTATAGAGCAACCGCGCGCCGACTTTGACTATCGGCATGTCTGGTTCCCCCTGGACAATCAGTTTTACGCTCACGCCACGGCGGGCGGCTTTACGCATTGCGTGGAGCAAGCGATAGCCGGGGAAAAAATAGGCGTTAGCGATAATCACTTCACGCTTTGCCTGGGTCAGCATTTTCAGATAATGACGTTCGATATCGTCACGGTGCTCTTCGTTATCCCGCCAGACAAACAGCGCCTGCGCTTCGCCGGGGTGACGGTTTTCTTCAGCCTGGTGATGGCGCTTCCACCAGCGGCGCGCGGGGCTTTGCCCCGGCAGATTCTCGACTTCGAATTGCAGGATATCGGCCACAACAGGCCCTTCGACCCGTACCGCGTAGTCTTGTTTCGCCTGCGGGCCGTAATCCGACATATGCTCGGCGGAGTAGTTAATGCCGCCGACAAAGGCAATACGATCATCAATTACCACAATTTTGCGGTGCATTCGGCGGAAGATATTGGTTCGCAACCCCAGTAGACGCGGGCGGGGGTCGTAATAGCGGAAAATCACGCCCGCCGAGGTTAATTCGCCGACAAACGCGTCGCTGAGATCGGGAGAGCCGTAGCCGTCGAGTAATACTTCGGCTTTTACGCCGCGCTGTGCGGCTTTTAGCAGAGCGGCATGGAGTTTTTTACCCACCTCATCTTCAAACAAGATGAAGGTTTCCAGAATGATTTTTTGCTGTGCCTGAGCGATAGCCTCAAACACGGCAGGATAGAACTGGTCGCCGTTTTCCAGTAGCTGAATTTGATTACCTTCACGCCAGCCGCATTTCATAGATGGATCTCCGCGCTAAGGGGGGCATGGTCTGATAAATGTCGCCAGTTCCGCAGCGGTAGTGCCGTAGGAGAACTGGCGTTCGCATTCTTGACGTAAATACGATCGAGTCGCAGCAGCGGCATACTCACCGGGAATGTGCGCGCCGGTCGGCCATGGGCACGGGTGAATATCTCCTCCAGCCCGGCCGCGTTTAACGGCGGGCCGGCCTTTTGCCGCCAGTCATTAAAGTCTCCGGCCACCAGCACCGGTTCTGATTCCGGCAAGGCATTCACCCATCCCGCCAGCATGGTTAACTGTGCCTGGCGGTGGCTCTCCCGCAGGCCGAGATGTACGCACATGACGTGGATAGGGCGGTTGAGCATGGGCGGCGTAATGCGGCAATAGAGCACGCCGCGTTTTTCGCTACCGCCGACCGAGACGTCGCGATTTTCATAATGTTCAATGGGATAGCGAGAAAGAACCGCGTTACCGTGATGGCCTTCCGGATAGACCGCATTGCGGCCATAGGCGAAATCGCTCCACATGGTGTCGGCCAAAAATTCATAGTGGGTAGTGTCCGGCCAGTTTTCGATATGCAGCGGATGTACTTCATGCGCGCCCATCACTTCTTGCAGACAGACGATATCGGCGCCGACCGTTCTGACGGCGTCGCGCAGCTCCGGCAGGATGAAGCGTTTATTAAAGGCGGTAAAACCTTTGTGCGTATTAATTGTGAGCACTTTGAATGAAAAATTTCGCGTGTGTTGAGTCATTTTCTTCCTGTCCGCGTCACTATCCTGATTGAAATAGTGTAGTCGTCGTCACAAAAAGATGCGGTCTTACGGAATTTTCCGTAAAGTTCGGTACTCTGAATAATGAGAGAAAAATGCTTCAGGAGAAAAGCCATGAAGTGGCAACAACGCGTTCGTGTCGCAACCGGCCTCGGTTGTTGGCAGATTATGTTGCATTTACTGGTAGTGGCGATGCTGGTAATAGGCTGGATGAGCGGCACATTAGTGCGCGTCGGCCTGGGATTATGCGTGCTTTATGGCGTGACGGTACTGCTGATGCTGGCGTTGCAGCGCCATCATGAGCAACGCTGGCGCGATGTGGCGGATGTGCTGGAAGAGCTGACTACCACCTGGTACTTCGGCACCGCGCTGATTGTCCTCTGGCTGCTATCCCGCGTATTGCAAAACAATGTCTTACTGGCGCTGGCGGGGCTGGCTATCCTGGCCGGGCCCGCCGTGGTCTCGCTACTGGCGAAAGATAAAAAGCTACATCACTTTGCGTCTAAACATCGCATACGCCGCTGAACCCGTGGTGGCCGCTATCACCAGTAGCGGCCACAAACTTCCCCAGACAATCCCCAGACTCGCATCCTTAAGATAAATTTGCTTGGTAATATCAGTAAAGTGGCGGATAGGGTTTATCCACGTCAGGTTTTGCAGCCAGACCGGCATATTTTCCACCGGCGAGACATAACCCGAGAGCAAAATCGCCGGCATCATAAAGACAAAGACGCCGATAAACGCCTGCTGTTGCGTGGCGCAAAGCGATGATATCAGCAAGCCAAAGCCTACCAGCGACAGCCCGTAAATCACCATCGTGAAATAAAACAGCGCTAACGAACCGGCGAAGGGAATTTGGTATGCCCAAATGCCGATAGCCAGCACGATCGTGGCCTGGAAGGTCGCGACAATCAGCGCCGGCACCGCTTTACCAACGAAAATCTGCCAGGTGGTGAGCGGAGAGACCAGCAGCTGATCCAGAGTGCCTTGTTCACGCTCGCGGGCGACGGACAGCGAAGTGACGATCATCACGCCAATAGTGGTGATCATGGCGATCAGCGAGGGCACCACAAACCACTTGTAGTCCAGATTCGGGTTATACCAGTTGCGTACCACCAGTTCGCTATTGTTGGGCTTTGGCTTGCCGTCCATCAATGTCTGCTGATACTCCTTGACGATCTGTTGCAGATAATTGGCGGCGATTTGCGCGCTGTTAGAGTTACGTCCATCAAGAATGAGTTGCATCGGCGCAGGCTGGAAGGTATCCAGATTCCGCGAGAAATCCGCCGGGAAGCGCACCAGCAGCAGCGCTTTTTGCGTATCGATAGTCGGCTGGATCTCCTGCGGACTGTTCAGCAATAGCACATGGGTAAACGCTTTCGCGCGGGCAAAGCGCTGGGTAAGTTCTACCGAATGTTTGCCGTTATCTTCGTTGTAGATAGCGATAGTCGCGTTAGTGACTTCAAGCGTCGCGGCGAATGGAAACAGGATGACCTGAATCAGCACCGGCAGAATCAGGATCGCGCGCGTTTGCGGTTCGCGTAAAAGCGATTGCAGTTCTTTGCGAATTAATGTCCATAAGCGATGAAACATGTCCGTCCTCTCGGTCCAGTTTGTAGGCCTGATAAGCAAAGCGCATCAGGCATAATGCCGGATGGCGGCGTGAACGCCTTATCCGGCCTACGACGACAATTATCCATACACATATTTAATCCAGCCGTCGTTTGGTTTTTAGCCACGTCAGGCCAATAAACATCACCGCCGAGGCGATTAAAAACAGTACGTTAACGCCTAACACGACCGGAATATTGCCGGCCAGAAACAGACTTTGCAGGGTGCTGACAAAATAGCGCGCCGGAATAATATAGGTCACCGCGCGGATCACCGCAGGCATACTGTCTATCTGGAAGATAAATCCGGACAGCATAATCGAGGGTAAAAAGGCGGCGTTCAGCGCCACCTGCGCGGCGTTAAACTGGTTGCGAGTGATGGTGGAAATCAACAGCCCCATCCCCAGCGTACTCAGTAAAAACAGACTGGTGATAATAAACAGAATCACCAGCGAACCGCGATACGGCACGCCGAGAATAAACACCGATACCAGCATACAGAGCAGCATCGCCAGCATACCGAGAAAATAATAGGGAATAAGCTTACACAGCAGCAGTTCAACACGCGTCACTTCGGTTGAGAGCAGCGCCTCCATCGTGCCGCGCTCCCATTCGCGGGCAACGACCAGCGAGGTGAGGATTGCGCCAATTACCGTCATGATAATGGTCACCGCCCCGGGAATAATAAAATGCTGACTGATCGCCGCCGGGTTAAACCAGTAGCGCGTCTGGACGTCAATGAGCGGTTCAAAGGTGTCGCCGCGATCTTCCGCCCGCTGCTGTTGCCAGATTTGCCAGATGCCTTCCACATAACCCTGAACGAAGTTGGCGGTGTTTGGCTCGCTGCCGTCGGTAATCACCTGAATCGGCGCGCTGTCACCGTCGCGCGCCATTTGCTGCGCGAAATCCACCGGAATCACCACCAGTCCGCGAATGCGTCCGGCCTGCATTTTTTCAATTAATTCATGGCGATTATCGCTAATGGTCGCGTCGATATAGGGTGAACCGGTCATCGCATGAGTGAAATCCAGCGCCTCCTGGCTTTGCTGTTCAAGCAGAATCCCCACCCGCAGCTTGCTGGAGTCGAGGTTAATGCCGTAACCAAAAATAAACAGCAACAGCAGCGGGATCACCACCGCAATCAGCCAGCTACTGGGATCGCGCACGATCTGGCGCGTCTCTTTGACGCACAACGCACGCACGCGGCGCCAGGAGAGAGACTTACTCATGCGTATGCTCCTTATCCCAGTCATTGATGAGAGTGATAAAGGCCTGCTCCATCGTCGGATCGGCCTGTTGCTCATCGGCGGCCTGCGCTTTGAGATCGTCCGGCGTACCGCTGGCGATAAGCTTCCCGCGATAAACCAGTCCGATGCGATCGCAATATTCCGCCTCATCCATAAAGTGGGTCGTCACCATTACCGTGACCCCTTTTTCCACCATGCTATTAATGTGCAGCCAAAATTCACGGCGGGTGAGGGGATCAACCCCGGATGTTGGTTCATCAAGGAATAAAATATCCGGTTCGTGCATCAGCGAGCAGGCCAGCGCCAGTCGCTGTTTAAAACCCAGTGGCAGCGCATCGGTGGGATGCGACGCGATGCTTTTCAGACCAAATGCTTCACTCATGCGCTGAATTTTTTCATTTTGCGCGCGGCCCCGCAAACCGTAGACGCCGGAGAAAAAACGCAGGTTCTGCTCAACCGTCAGGTTGCCGTAAAGCGAAAATTTTTGCGCCATATAGCCCAGATGCTGACGGGCTTTGCCGGAGCTGACTTTCAGATCCATATCCAGCACCAGCGCCTTGCCGGATGTCGGCACCAGCAGGCCGCACATCATTTTAAAGGTGGTTGATTTACCCGCGCCGTTCGGGCCGAGCAGGCCAAAAATCTCGCCGCGTTGTACGACGAAATTAACATGGTCCGTGGCCGCGAAATCACCAAATTTTTTTGTCAGTTCCTGCGCTTCAATCACCGTTTCGCCGGCAGTGCCTTCAACCGTATGCAGGATTGAACCCAGCGGAGACTCCGAGGTTCCCGCTCCGCCAAGCAGATCGATAAACGCATCTTCGAAACGCGGCGCGGTCTCATTGAGGGTGATTTCCGGCATCCCTTCGGCCTGACGAATATCTGCTGCGGTCGCCTCTTTTTTCAGGATCAGGCGTACCGAACGTCCCTGAATCATGCCGTCGCTCACCTGCGGCAGTCTGAGCGCTCTCTGTAGTAACTTACGGTTGTTTTCCTGTGGACTGCTCATCAGAAAGCTACGCCCGGCCATCGTTTGCGTCAGCGCTTTAGGTTCGCCCTGATAGAGCAGCTCGCCTTCATTCATCAGCAGTACATCGCAACACTGTTCGGCTTCATCCAGATAGGAGGTGCTCCATAAAATCAGCATCCCGTCGCCCGCCAGTTCGTGGACCATTTGCCACAACTCGCGCCGTGAAATCGGGTCAACGCCAACGCCCGGTTCATCCAACAGCAGCACTTTCGGTTCGCCGACCAGCGTACAGGCCAGCCCCAGTTTTTGCTTCATCCCGCCGGACAATTTCCCCGCCAGACGGCCAGTGAAAGGGCCGAGGGCGGTAAACTCCAACAAACGGGCAAAGGTCTTTTCCCGTATCTCGCCGGTAACGCTGCGCAAATCGGCATAGAGATTAAGGTTCTCCATGACGGTAAGATCTTCATACAGACCGAATTTCTGCGGCATATAGCCCAGAACCGCGTGCAGCTCGCTGTCGTTTTGTATCGGGTCGAAGCCCAATACGGACGCGCTGCCGCCATCGGCTTTGAGCAGGCCCGCCAGCATACGCATCAGCGTGGTTTTTCCTGCGCCGTCCGGCCCTACCAGCCCGGTGACATAACCGGAATGAATGGTACAGTCGAGCGGCGCGACGGCGGGTTTATCCATTCCCGCAAAGCGCTTCGTCAGACCGTGCAGCGTAATAACGGCCTCACTCATGCCGTGCCTCGTCATTAAATTTCACCGTGACTGGCATCCCCTGGCGTAACGCATCGTCCGCATCGGTGACGATAATGCGCAGGCGATAGACAAGATCGGTACGCAGATCCGGCGTTTCGACGGTTTTCGGCGTAAATTCCGCGGTGGGCGAAACGAAACCAATCTTGCCGTGGTAAGGTTTGTCAGGACGACCGTCGGTATACAACAGAATGTCGCGCCCCGGTTGCGTCTGACTGAGGTTGCGTTCATCGACATAGGCGCGCACCCAGACGGGGCGGGTCAGCGAGAGCGTTAATACCGTGCTGCCGGCGTTCAGCATACTGCCAGGCTCGACCGCGCGGGTGAGCAAGGTTCCGTTGGCAGGCGCGATAAGCGTGGTGTCCTGTAAATCAAGCTGCGCCTGCGCCAGTTGGGCCTTTGCCTGTTCCAGGCTGGCTTTCGCCTGGGCGATATCCTGTTCACGATTACCGGTACGGTACTGGCTCAGTTTATCCTGCGCGGACTTCAGCGTTGCCTGCGCCTGATCGCGCGATGAGCGGGCGTTTTCCAGATCGTTAGCGGAAATGGTGCGGCTTTTCCACAATCCTTGCTGACGGTTATAAAAGTTTTGCGCGTAGTCATAGGCGGCTTGCGACTGTCTGACGGCGGCGGCGGCCTGGGCTATCTCTTCATCGCGATAGCCTGCCAGCATCAAATCATATTGCGCCTGCGCGACCGACACGCCAGCTTTCGCCTGCATCAGCGCGTTTTCGTATGGCGCGTGATCCAGTTCGCCGAGCACCTGTCCGGCTTTGATGGCATCGCCTTCATCAACATTCAGCGACGCCAGTCTGCCGCCGACGCGAAAGCTGATATTGACGGTACGGATATCGACATTACCGTATAGCGTCAGCCCATCGTCCTGCCGACTTTGATACCACCAGGTTCCACCGGCAATCACAGCGACGATCGCTGCGATTGCCAGTCCGATAACGACAGGTTTTTTCATCAGTCCAGACTCCTTTGCGTTAAACCGTGCAGAATAAGATCGATGTGGCAGGTTACCGTCTGGTAAATCAGCTCCGCTTTTTCTTCATCAAACTGCGGCCAGCCGGTACGTAACAGAATAGTTTCTTTGCCGAGACGGAACGCCAGCACTTCGCCCAGTAAGGCATGGGTATGCAAAATCATGCGCGTATCATTGGCGTCGCAGCCGGTATAAGCGGCAACCAATCTTGTCAGATGGGTGTGCAACGGATCGATAACCTGTTCATGAACTAATTGATAGGCCGACGTGGGAGAGAGCTGCTCGCGTGAAATGAATTTGCTCAGGTTAACGGTGTCTTCCTGCGTCAGCAGCATAATCATGTTCTTGCAGGCGAGCAGAATAAGCTCGCGTATGGCGTCCCGGTCAGGGACAGGCTGGCTAAACAGACGTTCCGCTTTTTCAGCATGGGGGCGAAATTTTTCGCCAAGAAAATCGGCAATCCACTGGGCGCAGGCGAGGTATAAATCCTCTTTTGAGCCGAAATAGTAAGTAATAGCGGCAATATTTTGCCCCGCCAGCGCGGCGATATCGCGCGTGGTGGCATGGAGGCCATACTCGCCAAACTGCGCCAGCGCGGCGGCAATGAGCTGACTTTTCGCCTGCTCGCCCTTGGTGGTCGTGGTGGGAATATTCATCACACGCCCTAATTTTTAATCAATCGATTGATTAAGATTATGACTCATAATGGCACTTGTCCAGTGTGGTCGATTAATTTGTCTTTGCCACCTTCCGGGATAATTTATGCGCCGCATCACAAAAACTGCTACACTCCGCCCCTTCATGACATTGTGGTTTTTGTCATTCCAAATTTGAGCATCTCCCTGAAAACTACACCGGCAACGGTCGGGGCGGTCCGGAGTAGTTATGTCTTTTGATTCCCTGGGATTAAACCCTGATATCCTGCGCGCCATTGCCGAGCAGGGTTACCGTGAACCTACCCCTATTCAGCAACAGGCGATTCCCGCCGTGCTGGAAGGCCGCGATCTGATGGCCAGCGCCCAGACCGGAACCGGTAAAACGGCGGGTTTTACCCTGCCATTGTTGCAGCATCTGATTACCCATCAGCCGCACGCTAAAGGTCGTCGCCCGGTGCGCGCGTTGATCCTCACGCCAACCCGCGAGCTGGCGGCGCAAATTGGCGAAAACGTCAGAGATTACAGTAAATATCTCAATATTCGCTCGCTGGTGGTATTTGGCGGCGTAAGCATCAATCCGCAGATGATGAAACTGCGCGGTGGCGTGGATGTGCTGGTGGCGACGCCGGGACGTCTGCTCGACCTGGAACATCAAAATGCCGTGAAGCTGGATCAGATTGAGATTCTGGTACTGGATGAAGCCGACCGTATGCTGGATATGGGCTTCATTCACGACATTCGTCGCGTGCTGGCGAAACTGCCGGCGAAGCGTCAGAATCTGCTGTTCTCCGCCACGTTCTCCGACGACATCAAAGCGCTTGCCGAAAAGCTGTTGCGCAACCCGCTGGAAATCGAAGTGGCGCGCCGCAACACGGCCTCAGAGCAGGTAACGCAGCACGTGCACTTTGTCGATAAAAAACGCAAACGTGAACTGTTGTCGCAGATGATTGGCCAGGGCAACTGGCAGCAGGTGTTGGTCTTCACCCGCACCAAGCATGGCGCGAACCATCTGGCGGAACAGCTTAACAAAGACGGTATTCGCAGCGCGGCGATCCATGGTAATAAATCGCAGGGCGCACGTACCCGCGCGCTGGCCGATTTTAAATCCGGCGATATTCGCGTGCTGGTGGCGACGGATATTGCGGCGCGTGGTCTGGATATTGAAGAGCTGCCGCACGTGGTCAACTATGAGCTGCCGAACGTGCCGGAAGATTATGTACACCGTATTGGCCGTACCGGTCGCGCGGCGGCAACTGGCGAGGCGCTGTCGCTGGTCTGTGTTGACGAGCATAAACTGTTGCGTGATATCGAAAAATTGCTGAAAAAAGAGATCCCACGCATTACGACGCCGGGCTATGAGCCGGACCCGTCGATTAAAGCGGAGCCGATTCAGAATGGCCGTCAGCAGCGCGGCGGCGGCGGTCGTGGTCGCGGACAAAATCAGGGGGGAGCGGGGCGCAGTCAGCAGCCGCGACGTCAGGATAGCGGGGCGGCGAAGGCGAAACCAAAACCGCGCACAGGCGAGGGGAAACCCGCTGGCGACAAAGCACGTCCGCCGCGTCGCCCGCGCAGAATCACGCCTGCCCAGTAAATTTTATCCGGCAACATGCCCGGTAGCGCGACGCTTACCGGGCCTACGGACTATGCAAATACGTAGGCCGGATAAGGTGCTTGCACCGCCATCCGGCAAAATACACATCGCGTTGCGAGCCGCCTTCCAGAACCGGTAAAAAAGGTACTTCCCGCCCCTGAAATGTGACACAATAGTGGCTGTTTATACAGTACTTCAGGTTTTCTCATGGCATTGACCGCTGCGCTGAAAGCGCAAATCGCCGCCTGGTATAAGGCGCTTCAGGACCAGATCCCCGACTTTATTCCCCGTGCGCCGCAGCGGCAGATGATTGCTGACGTCGCCAGAACGCTGGCCGGGGAAGAAGGGAGACATCTGGCTATTGAAGCGCCGACCGGCGTCGGGAAAACCCTCTCCTATCTTATTCCCGGTATCGCCATTGCCCGGGAAGAGCAAAAAACACTGGTGGTCAGTACCGCTAACGTGGCGTTACAGGATCAGATCTTTAGCAAAGATTTGCCGCTGCTACGAAAAATCATCCCCGATCTGCGCTTTACCGCCGCCTTTGGCCGCGGGCGTTACGTGTGTCCGCGAAACCTGGCGGCGCTCGCCAGTAGCGAGCCTACGCAGCAGGATCTGCTCGCCTTTCTTGATGACGAACTGACGCCTAACAACCAGGAAGAGCAAAAGCGCTGCGCCAGGCTGAAAGGGGATCTTGACGGTTACAAATGGGATGGTCTGCGGGATCATACCGACATTGCTATTGACGACGATCTGTGGCGGCGATTAAGTACCGATAAAGCCAGTTGTCTGAACCGCAACTGTCACTATTACCGCGAATGTCCATTCTTTGTCGCCCGACGTGAAATACAGGAAGCGGAAGTCGTGGTGGCGAATCACGCGCTGGTAATGGCGGCGATGGAAAGTGAAGCCGTACTGCCGGAACCAAAGCATCTGCTGTTGGTACTGGATGAAGGTCATCATCTGCCCGATGTCGCTCGCGATGCGCTGGAGATGAGCGCGGAAATTACCGCCTCCTGGTATCGCTTGCAACTGGATCTGTTCAGCAAACTGGTGGCGACCTGCATGGAGCAATTTCGCCCTAAAACCACGCCGCCGTTAGCGAATCCTGAGCGACTTAACGCCCATTGCGAGGAGGTATACGAACTGATCGCCTCGCTCAATGCCATTCTTAATCTGTATATGCCCGCAGCGCAGGAGGCGGAGCACCGTTTTGCAATGGGCGAGTTGCCTGATGAGGTCATGGAAATCTGTCAGCGACTGGCGAAGCTGACCGAGACGCTGCGTGGGCTGGCGGAATCCTTTCTCAACGATCTCAGCGAAAAAACCGGGTCGCACGATATTGTGCGTTTGCATCGGGTGATTTTACAGATGAACCGGGCGCTGGGAATGTTCGAGGCGCAAAGTAAATTATGGCGGCTGGCTTCGATGGCGCAGTCTTCAGGCGCGCCGGTGTCCAAATGGGCGACGCGTGAAATACGCGAAGGGCAACTCCACGTCTGGTTCCATTGTGTCGGTATCCGCGTCAGCGATCAGCTGGAAAGATTGTTATGGCGCAGCGTACCGCACATTATTGTCACCTCGGCGACACTGCGCTCGCTCAATAGCTTTTCGCGCCTGCAGGAAATGAGCGGCTTAAAAGAAAAAGCCGGCGATCGCTTTGTGGCGCTGGATTCGCCGTTTAATCATGTGGAACAGGGGAAACTGGTGATTCCTCAAATGCGCTACGAACCCACCATTGATAACGAAGAGCAGCATATTGCCGAAATGGCGGCCTATTTTCGTGAGCAACTGGAGAGCAAAAAACATCATGGTATGCTGGTACTGTTCGCCAGCGGGCGGGCGATGCAGCGTTTTCTGGAGCATGTCGCTGATGTGCGCTTACTCCTCCTGGTCCAGGGCGACCAGCCGCGTTACCGGCTGGTGGAGCTGCACCGTAAACGGGTGGAGAGCGGCGAACGCAGCGTGCTGGTTGGGCTTCAGTCTTTTGCCGAAGGGCTGGATCTTAAAGGCGAGCTGCTGACGCAGGTCCATATCCATAAAATTGCCTTCCCGCCGATCGACAGCCCGGTCGTGATCACCGAAGGCGAATGGCTAAAAAGCCTGAATCGTTATCCGTTTGAGGTACAAAGCTTACCAAGCGCGTCTTTTAATTTAATTCAGCAGGTAGGGCGATTGATCCGTAGCCATGCCTGTCGGGGAGAAGTGGTCATTTATGATAAGCGGTTGTTGACCAAAAACTACGGACAGCGTTTACTGAATGCTTTACCTGTTTTTCCGATAGAGCAGCCTGCCGTGCCAGACGTTATAGTAAAACCAAAAGCAAAACCTGCACGCCGCCGACGGCGTTAATGCTGTGAGCACACTTCAAGGAGCTTTCAATGGATTATCGCAAGATCATCAAAGAGATCGGGCGAGGTAAAAATCACGCCCGCGATTTGGATCTGGATACCGCGCGCGGTTTGTATACCCGAATGCTGAATGGCGACATCCCCGACCTGGAAATGGGCAGTATATTGATGGCGCTGCGTATTAAAGGCGAAGGCGAAGCCGAAATGCTGGGCTTTTATGAAGCCATGCAGAATCATACCATCAAACTGACACCGCCCGCAGATAGGCCGTTGCCGGTCGTTATTCCCAGCTATAACGGCGCGCGTAAACAGGCGAATTTAACGCCGCTGCTGGCTATCCTGCTGCATAAATTGGGCTTTCCAGTCGTAGTACACGGCGTCAGCGAAGATCCGACCCGTGTACTGACGGAAACAATATTTGAGCTGATGGGGATTGTCCCCACTCTACACGGTGGACAAGCGCAGGCCAAACTGGACGGGCACCAGCCGGTGTTTATCCCGGTGAGCGCGCTCTGCCCGCCGCTGGAAAAACAGCTGGCGATGCGCTGGCGGATGGGTGTGCGCAACAGCGCGCATTCACTGGCCAAGCTGGCGACGCCATTTGCTGAGGATGCCGCGCTGCGTTTATCAAGCGTTTCTCACCCTGAATATGTCCCGCGTGTGGCGACCTTTTTTAGCCGCATTGGCGGGCGGGCTTTGCTGATGCATGGTACCGAAGGCGAAGTCTATGCCAACCCGCAACGCTGTCCGCAAATCAGCCTGATTGATAGCCGTGGCGTGCAGGTACTGCATGAGCGTCAGAGCGACACGCACGACGAGCCGCTTTCACTGCCTGCGACTAAAGATCCTGAAATCACCGCGCGCTGGATTGAGTGCTGCCTTGCCGGCCGCGAGCCGATGCCGCAATCATTAAAAACGCAAATGGCCTGTTGTCTGGTTGCGACGAGAGAGGCGGCGACGTTAGAAGACGGGCTTGCGCGTGTCGAACAGACTTTTAGCGAATAAAAAAAGCCCGTCCAGTGACGGACGGGCAAATAAGGGTAACAAACAGGGTTAATGAGGGTTGGAGCAGTGGGTCTGTTGGCAAACAGACGAGGGTAATACCCGTCAGAATTCAAACAACAGCGATGTTACAGCCTGAAATCTGGCGGGCAGGTAAATTATTTATAAATCACCGCAGTGCCGCTCATTTTGTCATTACCCACGGCGGAGGTGATGTTATAAGCGCTTGCGCCAGCAGCGGCGGCTTTTTCAGCCAGTTTAGCTTCCAGGCCATCCAGCGTGGTGGCGCCGTCGGCAGACACTACGCCGATTTTATGCAGGTTTTGCGTCTGAGACGCGCTAACCGGTTCTGCGGCAAAAGCGCCAAAAGAAAGGGTGGAAAGCGCGATGGCTGCAACAGCATATTTAATGGTTTTCATGATTAATCTCTCGCAGGTTATTCTGTTTATGGGACGATGTTCCGTCGATGTGATGAGTATCACGGTTTTTTGCGAAAGATAAAATCGAATAGAATTGACGGCCTTGCTCAAAATTTTTGAATGACAAATAACCTATTGATTATTAATTAATTCAACGGTGGAATTTACCGTTCTTGTCATCTGGCTTTACAGAGTCGAGGTTAACGGCACATTCTGCGACGCAGAACGCTAAAAAGCATGAGCGTAAAGGAATGGATGATACTGGCGGTTTCGGTAAAGAAAAGTCAGCGTAACTGGCTGTCTTTTGAACCTCTACGATTATATCCTGAAAATGTTGCGTTATGTAAATCTTTCTCCTGTTGGCAGGATATGCATAACCGAACGCCCGGTACGGCTTTACGCCGCGCTTCAGGGATAGGGTCGCCGCACGATTCGCATTCATCGCGACTTTCGCCGTGGGGAAGTTCGCCGCGAGCGCGAGCAACGGCATCTTCAATGGTATTGTTGATTTGTTCATTCACTGCGTCATCATTTGCCCAGCCGGATGCCATCACGCTCTCCTGATTTTAGGGTACCTGAGGTTAAGTGTAGCGCCGTCAGGTGAAAAAATCGCATCGCGCGATCTTTTCAGACCATGAGCAGAACCAATGTCATTCAGATATCCGATCAAACGAGCGAGGCAGGGAATTCGCGGTGGTATATTTACCCCGTGGCGTTATACGGGTATCTTACGCCGCTGCTAAAAGGAGAATGCCATGTCCGCCCAGAAATCGGGGTTACACCCGCGCAACCGCCATCAACACCGTTATGATCTCGCCGCACTGTGTCAGACCACGCCGGAATTGACGTCCTTTCTTATCCGCACGCCCGCCGGTGAACAGAGCGTTGATTTTGCTAATCCGCAAGCGGTAAAAGCGCTCAATAAGGCGTTGCTGGCGCATTTTTATGCCGTTACACACTGGGACATTCCGCCAGGGTTTTTATGTCCGCCGGTGCCTGGTCGTGCGGATTATATCCATCATCTGGCGGATCTGCTTGGCGAAACGACAGGGAGTATTCCGGCGCAGGCAACTATTCTGGACGTGGGCGTGGGCGCCAATTGTATTTATCCGCTTATCGGCGTCCATGAATATGGCTGGCGATTTACCGGTAGTGAAGTCAGCGACGCAGCGATGTCCAGCGCGCAGGCTATCATTCAGGCTAATACGGGGTTAAGCCGCGCCATTCGTCTGCGTCGGCAAAAAGATCCGGCGGCCATTTTTACCGGTATCATTCATAAAAATGAATTTTATGACGCAACGCTTTGTAACCCGCCTTTTCACGACTCCGCCGCCGCAGCCCGCGCGGGCAGCGAGCGTAAGCGCCGCAATTTGGGGCAGAATAAAGATGATGCGCTGAACTTTGGCGGTCAACAGCAGGAGCTATGGTGCGAAGGCGGCGAAGTCGCCTTTATTAAAAAAATGATTGCTGAAAGCCAATCCTTCCGCCGTCAGGTGTTGTGGTTTACGACGTTGGTGTCGCGCGGCGAGAATTTACCGCCGCTTTACCGGGCGTTGACGGAGGCTGGCGCGGTGAAAGTGGTGAAAAAAGAGATGGCCCAGGGGCAAAAGCAAAGCCGCTTTATTGCCTGGACCTTTATGGATGACGACCAGCGTCGCCGTTTTATCACCCGCAAACGCTAAATCGTCGGTTCGCGCGGCGGCAGCGAATCAGACGACGGGCCGCCGGTGGGGGCGGGCAGAACCTGATACGTTTGCACCGGCGCGCGCACATTAGCCAGATCAAAATGCTTTTTCACCTGGCTATCAAGGGCAAAACGCACTGTCCACTGCTTGAGTGGTAGGGTGGTGAACGATACGCGTAAAGTAAACGCCGTGTTCGTTAAACCGACAATACCGGCGAACGTGGGGTCGCCGATAATCAGCCCGCGAATATCCTCCGTCTCCATCAGCGCCGTTACCGCGTCTTTCAGCGCCTGATTCGCTTTATCCGCATCCTCATGGCGATCCACGTCATAGTTGGCGACAACAGAGCCGATACCGCGCACAAAGTTGGCGAAAGTGGTGATCGAGGACCACGGGATAATATGGTATGCCCCGGTATCCTGCCGCACGCCGACGGAACGAATCGACATTCTTTCGACCGTCCCCGTCAGCGGGCCTATGGTGACTAAGTCGCCGGTATTCATCCCGTTTTCAAACTGAATAAAGACGCCGGTAATAATATCTTTCACCAGGGTTTGCGAACCGAAAGAGATAGCCAGACCTAACGCGCCCGCGCCAGCCAGTAATGGCGCGATATTGACGCCGATTTCCGATAACACGATCATGATGGTTATGGTACTGATAATCACTGCCAGCGCATTGCGGAACAGCGTCAGCAGCGTGCGCGTGCGGGCGCTGGGTAGCGGGCGGCCATGAATATCGGAGGCCAGGCGATTCTCAATCAGACTGGCGAGAATCGTCCATCCCACGGCGGAGAAGAATAAGATTAACGCGATACGGATGAGGATATCGACCATCTTTTCCCCCGCGCCATAATGTAGCCAGTGCCAGAAATCGAATAATCCCCAGGCGTTGAGCAACAGCATAACGGCGACGCAGACGGTCAAAAAGCGTGCGACTTTTAGCGCCGAGGAGAGCCAGCCGTTAAGCCGCTTTTGTAATTCCGGGTAATTGCGCTGCGTGTGGGGCGACAGGGTGATGGTTTTCGCTATCCAGCGGGTAAACATGCCGGAGATAAACGCGGCGATGCCAATAATCGCCAGACTGCGCACGGTCGCGCCCATCATAAACTTCAGGCTATTGCCTGGGTCGAATAACGAGAAGAAAAACAGCACGATAAAGTAAGCGCTGGCCAGCCAGTGCCACACCAGCGCAAAGGCGCGGATAAACAGGCTAAAAAAGGCTAATGATCGTTCCGCCAGGCTTAATAAATGTTGCGTAATCTCCGCTTTGTTTTTAAAGATCAGGTACAGCGCCCAGATGGTGATGCAGAGCATGATCGCCACATTAGCCATCGCGCCAACCTGAACATTCACCTGATTGGAAATAATCGGAACGGCAACAATCAGCCCGTAGCCAATCAAACTGCTAAGCGAACTCATACGGCGATTCCAGTAACGCGCTGTCGCATCCTGAATCGCGAATGGGCGTAATTCCGGTACATTAGGGCAAAAAATAAGCCGCAGAATCGCTTTAAAGAACTCTATTAGCGCGAAGGCATTCAGGAACAGGCTTTGCTGAAAAGCGATAGTTCGACTTCCCGCATGGAAATTATCACTGAGCATCTGACCGATAAATAAGGTGAGCGCCAGTAGCTGGAGGTCGATAATAAACGCGCCGACGATCATCGCCGGGAGCTGTAACCAGTTGCTGCGTTCACGGTTTTTCTTGCGTGCCCACAGGCCCATTTTTCGATATAACGGCAGGGCGCAAAGCCGTATCACGCTATAAAAACCAAATACCGCGACGGCCAGAAATAAAAAGTGGGTTAACGCGTTGGTGAAGGTTTGCGAGTTAAACGGCTTGTGCGGCGCATCGGTGATGTTGCGATAAAGCTGGGCGAAACGGGTAGCGAAAGCATCGCCGTACTGACGGGTAACGGTGGTGACGTTCTCCAGTACCGTTTTCTCATCTTTGGCCGCAGGCGGCGCAAGCGCTGGCGCTGGCTCGGTCGGCGGCGTGGTTGAGGCTTCGCGGAGTTGCGCTATTAATTCGTTACGTGAAGCCTCGTTCTCCAGTACGTCAGCCAGGGCCGCATAGGCCGCTTTTTTTTGTTCAGGACTGGGCTCTGGCGCTGCTTGCTGACTGGTTGATGTCCCCGTGGTCACGCCGGGTATGGCGACCGCATGGGCAGGCGCGCCCAGTAGACAAAAAAGGATGAACAGGGTCCACCGCATGACTCCTCCAGTGAGAAAAGAGACGCAAAACACTAAGTATAGATGGCGCAGGGAAGGGAAAATGAAATGGGACTATTCCATGATGCCCTCCCTGCCGCAGGGCAGGAAGGGCGATATCTCAGGAGACGTGCTGTAAAAATTCCTGTAAACGTGGGCTTGGCGGGTTTTCGATCAACGCCTGCGGACTGCCATCTTCGGCAATACGGCCTTTATCGATGAAAATCAGCCGTGAGGCGACTTTTTCGGCAAAGCCGATTTCGTGAGTGACAATGACCATGGTCATGCCTTCTTCCGCCAGATCCTGCATGACTTTCAGCACTTCATGGCGCAGTTCAGGGTCCAGAGCGGAGGTTGGCTCGTCAAAGAGCATCATTTTCGGCTTCACGGCCAGCGCTCGGGCAATGGCGACGCGCTGTTGTTGACCGCCGGAAAGCTCGGAGGGGTAGTGGTGCGCCCGTTCCGCCAGTCCAACTTTCGCTAACAGAGCTTTCGCCTGTTTTTCCGCTTCTTCTTTCTTTACGCCGCGCACGCGCAGAGGGCCGAACATCACGTTTTCGAGCGCGGTCAGATGCGGGAACAGATAAAACTGTTGAAACACCATGCCGGCTTCCTGGCGAATCAGCCGTTCGTCTACTTTAGGATCGTTGACTTTCAGACCATCGACAATCAGATCGCCGGAGGTGATCTCTTCCAGTTTATTGATACAGCGTAATAACGTGGATTTACCCGAACCGGAAGGGCCGATAATCACAACCACTTCGCCCTGACGGATGTTTAAATCAATGTTATGCAGCACCTGGGTGGGGCCAAAGTGCTTGGAAACGTTTTTAAATTCAATCACAGGATTTTCATCCTTCTTTCAAGACGACGCAAAATAAAGCTCAGCACCAGCGTAATGATCAAATAGAAGACGGCCACGGCGCTCCAGATTTCCAGGGCGCGAAAGTTACCGGCAATAATTTCCTGGCCCTGACGGGTCAGCTCGGCTACGCCGATAACAATAAACAACGAGGTGTCTTTGATGCTAATGATCCACTGGTTGCCCAGCGGCGGCAGCATACGGCGCAGAGCAAGCGGTAAAATAACATGGCGGATGGTTTCCCGGCGAGAAAGGCCCAGCGCCAGACCCGCTTCGCGAAAGCCTTTGTGAATGGATAGTACTGCGCCACGAGTAATTTCCGCGATATAAGCGCCGGAGTTAATCATAATTGTCACGACCGCTGCGCTGAACGGATCAATACGCAAATCATTAAATGCCATCGGCAGGGCAAAGTAGATAAACATGACCTGGACAACGATGGGCGTGCCGCGAATAATTTCAATGAAAACCAGGGCGATATGGTTGGCGAACCAGCCGCCAAACGTACGGGCAAAACCTGCCGCCAGTCCAATAACCAGGCCGCCAGCCAGACCGAGGACCGAGATCCACAGGGTCATTTTAGCGCCCTCAAGTAAAAGCGGAATGGCGGGCCAGATGGCGCTCCAGTCAAACTGCATATGTCGTTCCTGTTACCGTGGTGTAAATAGTCAAATGCTCTATCCGGCGCGGAAATGGCGTGAAAGTGTCTTATCCGTCACGAAAAAGAGCTGTAGGCCCGGTGAGCGTCCTCACTACCGGGCCACAAGCCAACATCAGGTCGTTTTATTTAGGTTCTGTACCGAACCATTTTTTGTAGATTTCGTTATAGGTGCCATTCTCACGCAGCGTTTTCAGCGCGCCGTTGACTTTCTCGCGCAGTTCATCGCTGCCTTTCGGGAAGGCAACTCCGTATTGCTGTGCTTCCAGCGATTCGCCTACCGCCTTGAACTGGCCGTTGCCTGCGGTTTTGATAAAGTACAGGATGTTCGGCGTATCGTGCAGAACGGCGTCTGCGCGGTTGGTGCCTAATTCCATGTACGCGTTATCAATGTTCGGGAACTGACGCAGATCTTTGGTTTTGATATTCGCTTTCGCGTAATCCACCGACCCGGTTCCGCTCTTCACGGCAACGACTTTGCCATCGAGGTCTTTCACGCTTTTAATGTCGTTATTATTGGCTTTCACCATCACGAGCAGGCCGCTTTTGTAATAGCCATCGGAAAAGTCGATCGCTTTTTTACGCTCGTCCGTAATCGTAATACCCGCCAGCGCCAGATCGATATTTTTGGTTTGTAATGCCGGAATAATGCCGCTGAAATCCATCGGTTTCAGGGTGTAGTCCAGCTTCAGTTCTTTCGCGATAGCGTCCCACAGATCAACATCAAAACCGACGTATTTGTCGCCCTGTTTAAATTCAAACGGAACGAACGCCGTATCGGTTGCCACAACGAGTTTCTTATCCGCAGCGTGCGAAGACACCGCAAAAGCCAGGGTAAGTGCAGCCAGTGAAACTTTTAATAGAGACTTCATAGCATTTCCTTTTCTATCCACGGGGCGATCCCCTGCGAGAACATGTAGCGTAATGAAAAAATCATGCCAATTATGTAACTCATTGTTTTAACAGAAGCATGAATCATTCCTGTGCACAATAAGTCGGGCAAAACCAGTATGCCGCACCGTTTCGGGGCACTGATTTAGTGCATGAATAACAAAGTAGAGATACAGGGTCTATTTAGCGTAAAAATTGTTGTTAAAACAATCTTTAATTAACGATTGTGTGATGTAATTATTACAAATAATTCACTTTTATCGGAGGGGAGTACAAGACGTGTGCACTATTTAAGTGCAAAACCCCTGTGACAGGCAGGGGTATAGGGATGACTTATATACCTGTGTACATCAAGTTGCAGGTGCGTTCGCTTCAGTTACCGACGGAAGTCAGGCTCCTGCGGATTCGCTGCGTTTGTACCTTCCTGCAACTCGAAGTATTCAGGGTAGAGATAGATTTATTCGATGTTGGATTCGATAAACCACAGGAATTTATCGAGGTCGCGTGATGCAGCGGTAAAGATATCGGCAGTGTCTTCATCTTTGGCTTCACCGATAGCTTTGCGAACATCATTAGCGACAACAGCGTAGCGATCGGCCAGTTCTTTTAAGTGATCCTGCACGTTATGGATATCGAGCGGATAGCTTTTCAGTGGAGTTTTGCTGTTGATAACTTGCGTGGTGCCTAACGCCACACCGCCAAGCTGTACGGCGCGCTCGGCCATAGTATCCAGATGATCGGTCAGTGCGGTACGGAAGCCATCCAGCATCTCATGAACGGCAATAAAGTTAGCACCGCGCATGTTCCAGTGGGCCTGTTTCGTGATCAGCGACAGGTCAATGAACTGGATCACCTGACGATTAAGCAACTCAACCGTCGCTTTTTTATCGCTCTCTGATACATCGTTACGGGTATAAAGCAGATTAGACGCTTTTGTTTTTACCAGTTTAGCGGTACTCATAATCTCATATCCTCTTGATGTTTGTGTCCCAGGTAATTAACGAAAATAAGTATAGCACCGGTTTTTAACTTTGCTTTTTTGAATTTACCTATCACTTTAATAGTACAGACAAGATTTAATATTTATTATGATTAAAAATCAATTAGTTAGACGAGTTTGCTGTTTGGTGGGTAATAATTCTCATTTTAATGTAAAAAATGAGAAAAAATATGACAAAAAATGACGAAGTAATAGCGCGATAATAAAAGGTGAATAACGAGGTGATATTCTGCATGATTATGCACATCATGCAGAATAAGAAACTATTTTACGTCAACTTGTTTAATTTGCGGTTCGCGGCGAATCGTTAGGGTAGATCCCATTGAAGCGGCAATGATGGCGCACAGGGCCATGATTTGTATGCCCGTAAGCGTTTCGCCCAGAAAAATCATCCCGGAAACGGCGGCCAGCGCGGGTTCCATGCTCATCAGCGTACCGAAGGTGCGGGTTGGCAGGCGCGTCAGCGCAATCATTTCCAGTGAATAAGGCAGCGCCGTAGAAAGCACAGCGACCGCTAACCCTAAGGGAAGAATCGACCAGTGCCATAGCGCGTCGCCAGCCTGAACTGCGCCAATCGGCACGAAAATGATGGCGGCAATCAGCGAGCCTACCGCCACCGTGGCCGGACCATGTTCCGCGCCTGCTCGCTGGCCAGTAAGAATATAGACAGCCCAACAGGCGCCAGCGCCGAGCGCTAACGCGGCCCCGGTAAGATCGACGTGAGACATATCTTGCCCTAATGGCAGCAGGAACCAGAGCCCAAGCACAGCCAGTACGACCCAAATAAAATCTACCGGCCGCCGGGATGAAAACAGCGCGACCGCCAGAGGACCGGTAAATTCCAGCGCGACCGCAATACCCAACGGCACCGTCTGAATCGACAGATAGAATAGATAGTTCATCCCGCCCAGCGACAGACCATAAAACAGTAAAGGCAGCCGCTGCTCTTTGGCAAAACGCAAACGCCAGGGTTTGAAAAAGGCGATAAGGATAAGCGTTCCCAACGCCAGACGAAGCGCCGTTACGCCCGGCGCGCCGACAAGAGGAAATAACGATTTCGCCAGTGAAGCGCCACTCTGAATAGAGGACATGGCAATGAGCAAAACCAAAATGGGCAACCAGACTGGTAGTTTACGTGTTGACCCCGGCATCCTTTCTCCTGTCAAAAAATGTCAGTACGAGTAAAGGTGGCAGTGTAATGGAAATTCCCCGCGGCGGTTGAGGATTCGTTGAAAAAAAATTTCCAGGATTCCATAAAATGAACTTAAATTGATGGATAAATAGACTGTTAGTTTAGGAATAATCTGGATGAATGTATCGCGCCGCACGCGCATTATTGGTGCAATCAGCCGGAAAAGTGATGTTAATTGAATAAGATAGCGCGATATGGAAACGTTCTGTTACATGAAAGGCGCCCTTAGACACCGTGAATCGCAAAGAGTTTCCCATTAATTTTTGATATATTTAAAACTTAGGACTTACTTGAAGCACATTTGAGGTGGTTATGAAAAAAATTGCATGTCTTTCAGCACTGGCCGCTGTTCTGGCTTTTTCCGCAGGTACTGCAGTAGCTGCTACTTCTACCGTTACCGGTGGTTACGCTCAGAGCGACGCGCAGGGCGTAGCGAATAAAATGAGCGGTTTTAACCTGAAGTATCGTTATGAGCAGGACGACAACCCGCTGGGCGTAATCGGTTCCTTCACCTACACCGAAAAAGATCGTACTAACGGTGCGGGCGATTACAACAAAGGTCAGTACTACGGCATCACTGCCGGCCCGGCTTACCGTCTGAACGATTGGGCGAGCATCTACGGTGTAGTCGGTGTGGGTTACGGTAAATTCCAGACGACCGATTACCCAACCTACAAACATGACACCAGCGATTATGGCTTCTCCTATGGCGCTGGTCTGCAATTCAACCCGATGGAAAATGTTGCTCTGGACTTCTCTTACGAGCAGAGCCGTATTCGTAGCGTTGACGTTGGCACCTGGATTGCTGGCGTGGGTTACCGCTTCTAATCACGTCGGTGAAAATGAAAAATCCGCCTTTCGGGGCGGATTTTTTTTGCCTGAAACGTGCATTATTTTAGTGAAAAAATATCGCTGCCCAGATGGTTATAGTCCACTTTTTGTAATTTGAAATTGGTGATATAAACGGGCCCGGCTTTCTGCTCCGAAATAAATCGATAGCGATTTTTGATCTCTTTAGCGCTAATTCCTGTCCATTGCGAGAAAAAACTCAGGAAATCGTTCGCAGAACGGCGAGCTTTAATGATCCGATGCGCTTTACTGTCGCTGGATAGCACCATAAACGGCACCTGGAAGTTTTGCTGGAATTTGTCGTCATGCGCCAGGTACTGTACCGCTTTGCCGCGCTCTTTAAACGCCAGCCCGTGATCGGAGAAATAGACGAGCGAAAAACTGTCGCCGCTATGACGAAGCTGAGTATAGAGCTGACGGAGTAAATCATCGGTTTGCGTCATGGTGTATAAATAACAAGACGTCTCTTTCGACTGGACAAACGTCGCGTATTTTCCCTGAGTACGGTCGCAGGCCTGGGGATGCGACCCCATTAAATGCAACACAATCAACTGCGGTTGCGTGCGTTCTGTCGCCAATACCTGCGCCGTCATGCTTAACAGCGCGTCGTCGCGAGTATTTTTATCCGCTTCAAAATCGCCGTTTTTCAGGAAATGCGCTTCATCGGCGCGTTTGGCGATACTGGCGATGGCCGTGTCGTATTCACCGATTTGCCCCTGATTGGAAAACCACCATGTCTGAAAACCGGCGCGGTTAGCCAGCGTGACGAAGTTATCCTGATACTGCGGTTTGTTATCCACCACGCGATTGAGCGTTAAACCGAGCGATTTTTGCGTTGAGCCGCTGGCGGCGATGTAATCCATAAAGAAGTCGCCATTCACATGGCTGGCGAAGGGGGTATTATCCCAGTGGCCGCCGAAAGCGCCCATGGCATCCCGTCGCGCGCTTTCACCAATCACCACGACATAGATGTGATATCTGGGTTTCACCGCAGTAACCGTCCAGCTATCTTTTATGCCGGATAGCTGCGCCATACGGTGCTGCTCTTCAATGACTTCGTTGTTATTGACGATAACGTCTTTGGCGAAGCGAAAAACCGGATAGCCGGTATCAATAACCTTAAAAACGCCGCCCCACGCCAGATTTTGTACCGGCGCGACGAAAAATGCCGCGACGCTAATCAGCAGGCACAGGCTGTCGAGGCTATTCCAGCGCGGCCTGACCTCTTCTTTTCGGCGGCGAAGCGCAATAATACCCAGCGCAAAAATAAAAAGTCCGGTCAGGTAGCTATACCACGGGAAGATGGTCAGGATTTCGCTCGACTCTTCCATATTGGTGGAGTGCAGCGCCAGCAGCGTATTAAAGTTCGGCGCGCCGTAAGCCTGGCCAAAGGGAAAATAGCAAGCGGCTACCAGCGAACAGATGCCGAGCAGCGCTTTTTGTCCGCGAGGCAGGTAGCGCCAGAGCAGCAGCAACAGGCAGGTAAACGCCGCGGTATAAAGCAGGCTAAAGGGATAGCCGAGCGCGAGGTTAATCAGCAGCGACTGTAAAAAGTAGAGGCCCGTCCACGGGCTTACAGCCCGACGACGGGCGAGAAGTGAATCGATAAGGGTTGAATTCATATGCCACTATTGCAAAAACGCCATGTGCTAACCCTGGCGCGAAGGGTCATTACCTGCCTGATTATGCGTAAAAAAGGTATTGGGTTCGCAACGGCGAGTCGCAAAATATTCAGGGCTGCCAGAAGATAGAGCGTGCGGGTAAGAAGGTCAACCGCCGGAAAGAAAATGTTTTGCGAAGAGAATAGCAAAACCACAAAAAAACAGGGGAAATGGGCGCCATTTCCGTTGAGGATGCAAAATAAAGCGGCGTACCGCACCGCCGCGTTATTTCGTGGAAGGGTTATCCTGTTCCGGTTTGCCGTTGATCATATCGCACAACATAGAGAGCAGCATTAACCGGACTTTAAAGGGAGAGTGACTGAACACGCGTATACACCTCTTAAATTCGTTCATATAAACCTCCTGATGTTTCTATCCCATCGATCCGTGAGGGATGTCTGCATTACATACAGATATAGCACAGGCTATGTTTTATAGCTATTGCTAAAACGTTAATTTTTTGTGCCCGGACAACTCTGGTTTACAATGAGCGCTCTGTCAGCTGACGCGTTAACGCGTCACAGAAACGAGGAAGCAAAATGGGTCGTCGCGCAGGTACGCCAACAACAAAAAAAGTGACGCAATTGGTGAACGTAGAAGAACACGTTGAAGGATTTCGTCAGGTCAGAGAGGCGCATCGCCGTGAGTTGATAGACGATTACGTTGAGCTGATTTCCGATTTAATTATTGAGGTAGGGGAAGCGCGTCAGGTGGATATGGCGGCGCGGCTCGGCGTCTCCCAGCCGACTGTGGCCAAAATGCTTAAGCGCCTGGCATCGTTAGGATTTATTCAAATGATCCCCTGGCGCGGCGTTTTTCTGACGCCGGAAGGGGAGAAGCTGGCGCAGGAAAGCCGCGAGCGGCATCAAATTGTCGAAAATTTTTTACTGGTATTAGGCGTAAGCCCGGAGATCGCGCGTCGTGATGCGGAAGGGATGGAACACCATGTCAGCCAGGAGACATTGGATGCCTTTTTGGCCTTCACGCAACAGCATGGAACATCTGCAGAATGAATCTGGCCTTTTTACGGGCGCTGCGGCGTGACCGTTTTTTTCAGTTGTTGATCATTGTGGGGATGGCGCTAAGCCTGTTTGTTCCTTTTGCGCCCCGCGCCTGGCCTGGCGCGATTGACTGGCACACCATTATTACCCTCAGTGGGTTAATGTTGCTCACTAAAGGCGTTGAGCTGAGCGGCTATTTTGATGTGCTGGGACGCAAGATGACGCGCCGATTTCATACCGAGCGGCAACTGGCGATGTTCCTGGTGCTGGCTGCGGCGGCGCTGTCGACCTTTCTGACAAACGATGTCGCGCTGTTTATCGTTGTGCCGCTGACGATAACGTTGAAAAAGCTGTGTGCGATTCCGGTCAACCGATTGATTATTTTTGAGGCGTTGGCGGTGAACGCCGGTTCGCTGCTGACGCCTGTCGGTAATCCGCAAAATATTCTGTTGTGGGGACGCTCCGGCTTAACCTTTGCTGAATTTAGCGGGCAAATGGCGCCGCTTGCCGTCATGATGATGCTGACGTTACTGCTCCTGTGCTGGTTTTGTTTTCCGGGTAGGGCGTTACAGTACCATACCGGTACGCGTTCGCCGCAGTGGCAGCCCCGTCTGGTGTGGAGTTGCCTGGGATTATATGTCGTTTTTCTTACCGCGCTGGAGCTCAGGCAAGAGTTATGGGGACTGGTGTTGGTGGCGGCTGGGTTTATTGTGCTGGCGCGCAGGGTGATAGTCAGCGTGGACTGGACGCTGCTGCTGGTATTTATGGCGATGTTTATTGATGTCCATCTGCTAACGCAATTGCCGGCGTTGCAGGGCGTTTTCAACCAGGTTGGCGCACTGTCTCAACTAGGACTTTGGCTAACCGCTATCGGCTTGTCTCAGGTTATTAGTAATGTGCCCAGTACCATTCTCCTGCTGAACTATGTACCGGCCTCGACGCTGCTGGCGTGGGCGGTGAATATCGGCGGGTTTGGTCTGCTGCCGGGGTCGCTGGCAAATCTTATTGCTTTACGGATGGCGAACGATCGCCGAATCTGGTGGCGATTTCATTTCTATTCACTGCCGATGCTGGCATGGGCGGCGCTGGTGGGATATGGATTATTGCAACTGATACCGTAAGAGAAGCCCGATAGTATCTATCGGGCTTCGCAGGCAGAGTCTGTCAGTTCAAACGAACCGGCATCCCGGAACGATCCTGAACCGCCTGTTGTACGACGGTCTGATCAACGTCAGGCTCGTTGGTGACGGCCAGGATACTCTTATTAAGCGTGATCGGCACCGCTTCCTTACCTTCAAACTGCGCTTCCGTCGTTGACAGCGGGTTATGCACCTCAATGTAACGGCTACCGTCCGGCTCGGTGGTGGCTTTTACCGGTTCATCGATAAACTGCACGCGGGTGCCGACCGGCACATTTTCAAACAGGAATTTGATATCGTCGTTGCGCAGACGCACGCAGCCGTGGCTCACGCGAAGCCCGATGCCGAAGTTGGCGTTGGTGCCGTGAATAGCATACAGGCGACCAATGTACAGCGCGTACAGGCCCATCGGGTTATCCGGGCCCGCAGGCACGACGGCAGGCAGCGGCTCGCCGGCGGCGCGATATTCAGCGTGCATTTTTGCCGTAGGCGTCCAGGTCGGACCGGCTTTTTTACGTTCAACTTTGGTCGTCCAGTTGATAGGCGTGTCTTTACCTAACTGACCGATCCCAATCGGCAGGACGATAACGGTGTTTGTGCCTTTCGGGTAGTAATAGAGGCGCATTTCCGCGCTATTGATGATAATGCCTTCGTGTACGGTATCCGGCAGGATCAGCTGCTGCGGAATATTCAGCACGGTACCGCCCTTCGGCAGGAAGGTATCCACGCCAGGGTTGGCTTCCAGCATGTTGGAGAGCCCCATCTGATACTCCGCGGCAAAATACTCCAGCGGCTGGGTATTGCCCTCCGGAACGGTGATGACCTGATTTTGCCCAATTAAACGGCTACCATCGGTAGGCAGCGGGTAAGTGACTGCTGAGGCTGTTTTACAAAAACCAACTACAGCGAAAGCCGCCGCGAAAAGCGTTGTTAATTTCATATTCATGTTATGCGAGATTCTGTGCCAAGCAGGCTAGTAGGTTGAGAATTCTGTCATGTTGGGAGCGCATTATAGGTGCATTCCAGTAAACAGGGAATTCAGATGTGTACGAAATCACGTTTTTTTCCCTTACGGTTCAGTGTAGCCCTTTGTACAGGGCGCGATCTTATTTCAGACTTGTGGCATAATAAGCGGTTTGTCACATCTTTTTTCAGGATAAGCCTGTGTTAGTTTCCAGCAACGTTACCATGCAGTTCGGCAGTAAGCCGCTGTTCGAAAACATTTCCGTCAAATTTGGCGGCGGCAACCGTTACGGCCTGATCGGCGCCAACGGTAGCGGAAAGTCCACTTTTATGAAAATCCTCGGCGGCGACCTGGAGCCGACGCTGGGCAATGTTTCCCTCGATCCGAATGAGCGCATCGGTAAGCTGCGTCAGGACCAGTTCGCTTTTGAAACATTCACCGTACTTGATACTGTCATTATGGGGCATGGCGAACTGTGGGAAGTCAAGCAGGAGCGCGACCGTATCTACGCCTTGCCGGAAATGAGCGAAGAAGACGGCTATAAAGTCGCCGATCTGGAAGTAAAATACGGCGAGATGGACGGTTATTCCGCTGAGGCGCGCGCGGGCGAACTGCTGTTGGGGGTGGGCATCCCGCTGGAGCAGCATTACGGTCTGATGAGTGAAGTCGCGCCAGGCTGGAAATTGCGTGTGCTGCTGGCGCAGGCGTTATTCTCTAATCCGGACATCCTGTTGCTCGACGAACCGACCAACAACCTGGATATTGATACTATCCGTTGGCTGGAGCAGGTGCTGAACGAGCGCGATAGCACGATGATCATCATTTCGCACGACCGTCACTTCCTGAACATGGTTTGTACGCATATGGCGGATCTGGATTACGGCGACTTGCGCGTCTATCCGGGTAACTATGATGAGTATATGACGGCGGCGACTCAGGCGCGTGAACGTCTGTTGGCCGATAATGCGAAGAAAAAAGCGCAAATTGCCGAGCTGCAATCTTTTGTTAGCCGTTTTAGCGCCAATGCCTCTAAATCACGTCAGGCAACGTCGCGCGCGCGGCAGATTGATAAAATCAAGCTGGAAGAGGTGAAAGCCTCCAGCCGTCAGAACCCGTTCATCCGTTTTGAGCAGGATAAAAAACTGTTCCGTAACGCTCTGGAAGTGGAAGCGCTGACGAAAGGTTTTGATAACGGTCCGCTGTTTAAAAATGTCAATTTGCTGCTCGAAGTCGGCGAGAAGCTGGCGGTACTCGGCACCAATGGCGTGGGTAAATCTACGCTGCTGAAGACGCTGGTTGGCGATCTGGACGCCGATCACGGCACCGTTAAATGGTCGGAAAACGCGCGTATTGGTTACTACGCGCAGGACCACGAATATGAATTCGAAAATGACCTGACGGTGTTTGAATGGATGAGTCAGTGGAAGCAGGAAGGCGACGACGAGCAGGCAGTGCGCAGTATTCTGGGCCGCCTGCTATTTAGCCAGGATGATATCAAAAAGCCTGCGAAAGTCCTTTCCGGTGGCGAGAAGGGCCGTATGCTTTTCGGCAAACTGATGATGCAAAAGCCGAATATCCTGATCATGGACGAACCGACTAACCACCTGGATATGGAGTCGATCGAATCGCTGAATATGGCGCTGGAGCTGTATCAGGGCACGCTGATCTTTGTTTCGCACGACCGTGAGTTCGTCAGCTCGCTGGCAACCCGCGTCATTGAAATTACGCCAGAGCGCGTGGTGGACTTCAGCGGCAACTACGACGATTATTTGCGTAGTAAAGGGATTGAAAGCTAAACACTGACGCCCGGTGGCGCTGTGCTTACCGGGCCAACGTATCCTGGCGCGTCGGTTCGGTAAGACGGGTGCGCCCAGGCAAAGGGCACACCGCAGTTGAGCGGGCAGGGCTGTACGACCGTCAAACGTCCATACCTAATGCCCGTTTACCGTGAATATTCAGATCGCGCAGCGTGAAGCGCCCTTCCCAGGTGGTTTCATAGTCCTCGCGCGGGAAATCGCCCGGTGATGCGCCTGTCTCCAGTGCCGCTTTCACCTTACGCGCATAGGCCAGATTTTTCTCACACATTGGCGCGGCAGGAATGTACATCACATTGCCCCAGCCCTGCTGATTTTCTACGGGGGCGACGGAGTGGATGACATCGCAATGCCACCACACGGAATCCCCGGCTTCCAGTGGCGGAATGCTGGTTAACGCCGCCATCAGTAAAGGATGCCACTGTTCAGAAATCGGCAGCACCCGGCCCGGCGCGACGCCGCATAATTCATCTTCCGGGACATCATCCAGCAGCGGGCGCAGCAGAATATACGCCATCGCCTCCGGGATAGGGACGACATGAAGCAACCCCTGACCGGGCAGCATATCGGAGAGCGCAGTCCAGCCCTGGAAGGTGCGAAATACCGAACATTTGGTGGTGTTATCCACCGTATACTCTTCAACGTCGGTACGGTGCGCCGCATTCCACGGATCGTACTGCTCGACGTTGCCGTTAAACACGCTGGCGAATACCTGCTGATAGGCTGGTAGCAGCCAGCGTTCCAGCGCGCCGGAGTCGGTATGCGCTCCCAGTCCTTTGGATGTGGTGCCTGGCGGGCGGCGACGGATGCGATCCGGATAAATGATGCTGATATCCGGATTAAACCATCGCTTGCCGTCGTGCTCTACCTGCCACAGACGGTTGAGGAACGACTGCGCCAGCGCCATCTCTTCACTTTGGCGGGCCTGCATTTGCGCCTGCGACCAGTAGACAGGATAGATTTCAGGCCGGGAGGCGCTCAGCGTACCGAAAAAATTATCCCCCGGTCCTTTATACACCTCGTCAAAATGGTTCTTGTCCAGATAGTCGAGCATCGACTGGTCCCATGCCAGCGCCTGTTCGCGTGGAAAATGACCTTTAATCACCGCGCACCCGCGGCGCTTAACCTCGGCGCGGGTGGCATCGCTAATGTTGCCCATCGCCAGTTCGCTAAAAGGGATAATTGGCCATACCGGCTGTCCCTGCGCCTTCAGATCGTTAATTTCCGCCACCCGGGCTGCTATGGTGGCGCTCAAACGGTCGAACACCGCCTGTACGTCGCCGATTTGCGCGCGTAGCGCCTGCTTCATCTGACGAATGGCCGCTTTTGGGTCGGCGGGCAGCGTTTCGTGGGTAAAAGGAGTCGTCATATTAACCTCATCGTCTTTCGTTCGAAAGTAAAATTAGTTACATGTGATACTTTAAGTTAAAATAAGGTTAATGCAAGTTTAAAATATTGCAGGGGAACACAAAGAGGGAAGCGAGAGGAAAACGTAAGGTGGCCAGGACGCCTTAATGTCTTATGCGGCTATTCCTTTCGTTCAGCCACTTTTCATTCGAAATAAATTTGTGGTTCTGCTCACATTGTTATTAAAATGTTTCTGGTCGCAGTTACAGCCAGGAGCTTAAGTATGACCGTTAACGTTGTCGTTACCGATATGGACGGCACTTTTCTCGACGATGCCAAGCAGTACGATCGTGTACGCTTCATGGCGCAATACCAGGAACTGAAAAAACGTAATATCGAATTTGTGGTCGCTAGCGGTAATCAGTACTATCAGTTGATCTCCTTCTTCCCCGAGCTGAAAGACGAAATTTCCTTCGTCGCAGAAAATGGCGCGCTGGTGTATGAACATGGCAAACAGTTGTTTCACGGGGAGCTAACCCGGCATGAATCGCGTATTGTGATTGGCGAACTGCTGAAGGATAAGCAGCTTAACTTCGTCGCCTGTGGTCTGAAAAGCGCTTATGTCAGCAAAAACGCTCCCGAGGCTTTCGTGGCGCTGATGGCCAAACATTATCACCGCCTGCAGCCGGTAAACGATTATCACGACATTGACGATATCCTGTTTAAGTTCTCCCTGAATTTGCCTGATGAACAAATTCCGCTGGTTATCGACAAACTGCACGTATCTCTGGATGGCATCATGAAGCCCGTCACCAGCGGCTTCGGTTTTATCGACCTGATTATCCCGGGACTGCATAAAGCGAATGGCATCAGTCGTCTGTTAAAGCGCTGGAACAGGTCGCCACAGAATGTCGTCGCCATTGGCGACAGCGGTAATGATGCGGAAATGTTGAAAATGGCGCATTACTCTTTTGCCATGGGCAATGCTGCAGACAATATCAAAGCGCTTTCACGCTATCACACTGATGATAATAACCATCAAGGCGCGCTCAACGTCATTCAGGCCGTGCTTGACGGCACCGATCCCTTCTGATTAACAGGCCTGCGCAGGCCTGTTAAGCGTAGCGCCATCAGGCAATTCGGACATATTGCCGATGGCGCCTGGGCAAATTACAGCATATGTTCGGTACGGGCGATGATATCGTCCTGCGCGTCCGGCGACAGCGCGGTGAAGAAGGCGGAGTAGCCTGCCACACGCACGACCAGATCGCGGTACTGGTCTGGATGTTTTTTCGCATCCAACAGCGTTTCGCGTGACACGATGTTGTACTGAATATGCCAGCCTTTATGCACCTCAAAGAACGTCCGTAGCAGAACCATCAGTTTCTGTTTGTCGGATTCGTTTTCCAGCGTCGTTGGGTTCAGTTTCTGGTTGAGCAGCACGCCGCCGAGAATAGAACCGGTAGGTAATTTGCCTACGGAACCAATCACCGCCGTCGGGCCGAGATGATCCGTACCCGATGCAGGGCTTGCGCCTTCCGCCAGCGGTGTATGCGCTTTGCGACCATCCGGGGTAGCCATAGTCGCGGCGCCAAACGGCACGTTTGCTGAGATAGAGGACGTACCGGCGTAATAGTTGCCGCCCACAGGGCCACGACCGTAGCGCGGGTTATGGTACTGCTTCAGCTCATCAATATAGGTCTGATAAGCGCGCGCCAGCAGGGTATCGACACTGTCATCGTCGTTACCGTACTTCGGCGCGCCGTTAATCAGACGCTGGCGCAGCTGCTCGTGAGTCAGGCCGTCAAAGTCATCGGCCAGCGCGGCGGCAAGCTGCTGTTGACCGATAACACCCTGTTCGAAGACCAGTTTTTTCACGGCGGCGAGGCTGTTGCCCAGGTTGGCGATACCGACCTGGAGACCGGATACCCAGTCATATTTCGCGCCGCCTTGCTTGATACTCTTCGCGCGTTCAATACAGTCGTCTACCAGCGCTGAGCAGAGAATATCGTGGACGTTCTCTTCCAGCATGGTGTCGACCACATACTCAATTTCGATCGATTTGCGCGTGTAGTAGCGAATTTGGGTATCCCAGGCGGCCATCACTTCGTCAAAATTGTTAAAGTTGCCTGCGGAGAGCGCCTTTTCCTGCGGCAGAAATACTTTGCCGCTGGTGGCGTCGCGACCGCCTTCCAGCGCCGCCAGCATGACGCGGGCGAAGTTAATAAAGCTCATGCCGGTGCAGCGATAACCCCATTTCCCGCCGACGGCGGTTTCGATACAGCCGATCGCCGCGTAATCGTAAGCGTCCTGTGGTTCGATTCCCAACTTGATAAATTCCGGGATGACGATTTCATCATTGTTAAACGCCGGCATCCCAAAGCCGCAGCGGATGACCTGGACGCAGGCGTCAAGGAAATCGTTACTCATTCTGGCGTGATAACGCACACTGAGGTTGGGCTGGGTAGAACGCAGACGTCCGCAGGACTCCAGAATGGCGTAAGACAGCGGATTCACTGCGTCCATTGGCTGACCGTTGATGAGATTCTGACCGCCAATGGTGACGTTTTGATACAGCGGGCTGCCCGCGGAAGCTTTAGAGTGCGAACCGGAACGGATCTTGTTTACTTCCAGCAGTTTCAGCCAGCAGCTGTGCAGCAGTTCAATGGCGTGCTCACGATCCAGCGTCTGGTTTAGTTCGACATCGCGACGATAATAGGGGTAAAGATACTGGTCCATACGACCAAATGACACCGAGTGACCGTTAGACTCAATTTGTAGAATCAGTTGAATGAAGTAGCACAATTGCAGTGCTTGCCAGAAGGTCTGCGGCGGTTGGTGGGCGATCACCTCACAGTTTTCGGCGATGGTAAGTAGTTCTTTACGACGGCTTTCACGGGACTCTTCGCTTGCCATCTGGCGCGCCAGCGCGGCAAAGCGCGTGATATGCTGGCTTACCGCGTCCAGCACTATATCAATCGCCTTCAGGAACTGCTCGCCATGCAGATCTTCCAGCACGGTCAGGTTGATGCGTGAGCGGCGCTCGGCGACTTTATCGCGCAGGCCATCAAGCCCTTTTTCCAGCAGCAGCGGGAAGTTCACCGCCAGGTGCGCGTCACCGGAAGTCATATTGCCTTCGGCTTTGATAATGCCAGTCGCCAGAAGCCCTTTTTGTTCATCGGTAAACATGCCGTAGCAGCGATCCTGGACGGTTTGACCGCGCCACCACGGACAGATGTCGTGCAGAATACGTTTGTTTTCTTCACTTACGGAAAAACCTGCGCCGGGCCGGTCCGCCAGGTCGTCGATCTCTTTTTCAATCCACGAGACGGTATATTCTGGGAAAATCGGCGCGGCCCGGACTTCACTTGCCTGGTTGCCGACGATCAGTTCATCGTGTTTTATCCAGATAGTGCGTTCCGCCAGGTGATGGGCCAGCGCCAGCGCGCGGCGTACCGGAATCGGTTTATCCAGATGCTGCTGGTACATTTCGGTATAATGCTGTGCGCGTTCGGTACAGACCGGCGGTTTCACGATATGTACCAGCGCGGTTTTGTGCGCCTTAATGCGGTCGCTGAGCGTGTCCAGTTTCAGTTGGGTCATGATAATTATCCTCGTAGGGTCGCGGTTAAACCTTTTTGGCAGGCGTACTTCTGGGCAAAATCAAGTAACGCCGGCGCATCCAGTGGTTTATCCGGGGCATGATAGGGCTGACTGAGTAAGTGGTATTTATTGATGCCCAGCGTGTGGTAGGGCAGAAAATGAATTTCCCCGACGTGCAGTTCGTCGGCGGCAAAGTCGGTAATGGCTTTAATGGCCTCCTCATCGGCATTAAATCCCTGAATCAGCGGGACGCGAATCACCATTTTTTTGCCCGCGGCGGCGAGTTTCCTGAGATTTTCCAGCACCCGCGAGGCGCTGCCATCGGTCCACTGCTTAAACGGCCCGTCGGCGACATGCTTCAAATCAGCCAGAAACAGATCGATATAAGGCAGTGAGGGCGCAATGTATTTCCATGGAACATGCAGACAGGTCTCAACCGCAGTATGAATACCGGCGTCATGGCTGGCTTTAAACAGCTCTGCCGCCAGTTCCGGCTGCATAAACGGTTCGCCGCCGGAAAGCGTAAGACCGCCGCCGCTGCGATCGTAAAAAGGTTTATCGCGCAGTACCGTCGCCATGATCTCATCCACGCTTTTTATTTCGCCGCACACGGTTAACGCCTGTGTGGGGCAGCAATGCGCCAGGATGGAAAAATGGGCGTCGGTCAGTTTCTCGCGATGGATGAGCAGGCCGTTTAGCGCGCGCTCAATGACGTCCGGCGCGGCTTGCGCGCACAGGTCGCATCCTTCGAGACACAGCCGCGCGTCGTATAACAGATCCTGAGCGCGGGCGCGGCTTTCCGGGTTCTGGCACCAGCGACAGCCCAACGAACAGCCTTTGAGAAATACTACGGTACGGATACCGGGGCCATCGTGGGTAGAATAGCGCTGAATATTGAAGATCATAAACGGCCTCTCTTATTTCATATAAAGATTAAATTACTTTCGAATGAAAGTTATCTTGATGTGCGTCAACGAATGGAGAGGTTCTGACAAAGAGGCGTTAAATGAGGTACAACATCACGGTTTGAGGTTGTGGTATGGCGTTTAAGATGATGCCGCGCTGCTTGAGCCGATCGTCAGTCGGAGCTTGGGTAAGCTGGCTTTGCGTCTGATGACAGTAATTATCTGTTGATACAGCACGGCCATAAACCGTGCTTCGGTATGTTTATCTGTAAAGTGACTACTGCCCGCAGACCTCACAGCCGGGGTTGCGCATCAACTTCATTTCGCGGAACTGACAGGTCATCGCATCGTACATGACGATTTTTCCGCTGGCAGGCTGACCGTAATGCGCCAGCAGCTTAATGGCCTCCATTGCCTGTAGCGAACCGATCACGCCAATCAGCGGCGCCATCACCCCTGCCTCTACGCAGGTCAGAGCGTTTTCGCCAAACAGACGGCTCAGGCAGCGGTAACAGGGTTCGTTTTCCTGATATGTAAAGACGGTAACTTGTCCTTCCATACGAATGGCCGCGCCGGAGATTAGCGGCACTTTCGCGGTATAGCACCCGGCGTTAAGTTGATTACGTACGCTAACGTTATCGGTACAGTCCAGTACCAGCGAATGCCCGGCAATCAGGCTGGTCATGGCGTCGTCGTCCAGCCGCGCGTTAACGGGCGTAATGGTAATATGCGGGTTGATTCGCGCCAGCGCGTCGCGGGCGGACTCTACCTTTGGCTGCCCGACCGTGGCGTCGCTGTGCAAGGTTTGACGCTGGAGATTGGAAACGGAAACGGTATCAAAATCGAGTAGCGTCAGTTGCCCGACGCCAGCGCCGGCCAGATACTGCGTTGCCGCGCAGCCGAGTCCGCCCAGCCCGACCACTAATACCCGCGAATCTTTTAACGCTTCCTGCCCTTCAAAATCGAAGCCGCGCAGAATAATTTGTCGGTTATAGCGCAGCATCTCCTGGTCGCTAAGTTCCGCCATTACAGGCCTCCGAACAGAGCATTAAACGGCTCGACTTCCACCCATTCTCCCGGCTCAACATTGCCGCGTTCACGCTCCAGCACAATAAAGCAGTTGCCCAGACTAAACGAGCTGAAAATATGTGAACCCTGGTGCCCGGTGGTCGTGACCTCCAGTTCGCCGTTGGCGCTACGTTGCAGGATGCCGCGCTGGAAATCGAGACGCCCCGGCGTTTTCTTCAGGCGAGATGTTGTGCGTACACGCTGGCGCGGCGGTACAGCGCTTGCCGTGTTGCCGCCAAGCTTCGCCAGTAAAGGCTGAACCAGTTGATAAAAAGTGAGCGCCGCAGAGACTGGATTCCCCGGCAGGCCACAGAACCAGCTATTACTGAGTTTGCCGAAGGCAAACGGTTTGCCTGGCTTGATAGCCAGCTTCCAGAAGGCGATTTCGCCCAACTCCTCAAGGATGGTTTTGGTATAGTCCGCTTCACCAACCGAGACGCCGCCGGAGCTTATCACTACATCGGCCTGGCTGTCGGCGTCGATAAACGCGGCGCGAAGCTTACCGGGATCGTCAGGAATAATGCCTAAATTGATCACTTCGCAGCCAAGCTGTTGCAGCATCAAATGTATAGTTAGACGGTTAGTGTCATAAATTTGTCCCGCCTCTAGCGGCTGGCCCGGAAGCTGGAGCTCGTCGCCGGTCGAGAACAGCGCTACGCGCACTTTACGTACAACCTGCGCATCGGCAATTCCCAGCGACGCCAGCACCGGCAGTTCGGCAGTAGTCAGGCGCGTACCGGCCGGAAAGACCACCGCATCCTGGCGAATATCCTCGCCGCGGCGGCGGATGTTTTGTCCGCAACGAACATCGGCGGTAAAACGCACGCCATCATCGGTTTGTTCCGTCTGCTCTTGCATGACTACCGCCTCGCAACCTGCCGGTACCGGGGCGCCGGTCATAATGCGAATGCAGGTTCCCGCAGGCCACTCTCCCTGGTAAGGCTGACCGGCAAATGCTTTGCCGGCGACGGGCAGCGGCTTATCGGCGGACAAATCCGCCACGCGTACCGCATAACCATCCATAGCTGAATTATCAAAGCCGGGGACATCAAGGGGAGATACGATATCGGTCGCCAGGATGCGGCCAAAGCAGTTCACCAGCGGCAACGTTTCTACGGCGGTGAGCGGGGTAATACGTGAAAGCATCTGGGTCAGCGCCGTTTCAAGCGGCATCAATCCGGCGGAAAATTCCATGAACATACTCCTGCGAGGCAAAATCGAATCCGGCTATTATGTCAGAAAACAGTGGCGGGCAGTATGCTACCTCGGTCTTAGAGACGGCCTTGCGCCTTTACATACCTTACGCATCTTTCTATATTCAAAAATCGAATGAATAACTCACAACAATTCTGATAGTTATAGTAAAAGTTGTGTGCCACCGTTAATGGACCCTAAAAATGAATAAAGCAGTGATTGCGATTCACGGCGGCGCAGGCGCGATTGCTCGCGCGCAAATGAGCCATGAGCAGGAGCTACGCTATATCCAGGCGCTGTCAGAGATTGTCGAAAGCGGGCAAAAGATGCTGGAAGCAGGTGACAGCGCGCTTGATGTAGTGACGGAAGCGGTGCGCCTGCTGGAAGCGTGTCCGCTCTTCAATGCGGGTATCGGCGCGGTCTATACCCGAGACGGAACTCATGAACTGGATGCCTGCGTGATGGACGGCAATACCCTGAAAGCCGGAGCCGTCGCGGGCGTGAGTCATGTTCGCCATCCTGTGCTCGCCGCCAGACTGGTGATGGAGCGCAGCCCGCATGTACTCATGGTGGGGGAAGGGGCGGAAAACTTTGCCTTTTCACAGGGGATGGCGCGCGTTTCGCCGGATATCTTTTCCACCCCGGCGCGTTACGAGCAATTGCTGGCGGCGCGTGCGGCGGGCGAAATGGCGCTCGATCACAGCGGCGCGCCGCTGGACGAAACGAAAAAAATGGGTACAGTCGGCGCGGTGGCGCGGGATAAATTCGGCAATCTGGCGGCGGCAACGTCTACCGGTGGGATGACCAATAAATTGCCCGGGCGCGTCGGCGACAGCCCGCTGGTCGGCGCAGGGTGTTATGCCAACAACGCCAGCGTCGCCGTTTCCTGTACCGGAACGGGAGAGGTCTTTATTCGCACGCTCGCGGCTTACGATATCGCCGCATTGATGGAATATGGCGGACTCAGCCTTGCCGACGCCTGCGAGCGCGTGGTGATGGAAAAATTACCGGCGCTGGGCGGCAGCGGTGGATTAATCGCCGTTGATCACGAAGGTAATGTCGCGTTGCCGTTTAACAGCGAAGGGATGTATCGCGCCTGGGGATATGCCGGGGATACCCCTACCACAGGAATTTACCGGGAATAAGGAGCCGCAGGTGCCGCACAGCGATGAACTGGATAGCCGCGATGTTCTGTCCGTCAGTGGCCTGAATATCGCGTTTCACCACGAAGGGCAACAGATAGACGCCGTGCGTAATGTGTCATTACGCCTGAAGCGTGGAGAGACTCTGGCGATTGTCGGCGAGTCGGGATCGGGAAAATCGGTGACGGCGCTGGCGTTAATGCGGCTGATTGAGCAGTCGGGCGCGAACGTGCGCTGCGGCGAAATGCTGTTGCGTCGGCGTAATCGCCAGGTGATTGAGTTGTCTGAGCAGAGTGACGCGCAGATGCGGCGTGTGCGCGGCGCGGATATCGCCATGATTTTCCAGGAGCCAATGACCTCGCTCAACCCGGTATTTACCGTTGGCGAGCAAATTGCCGAATCTATTCGTTTGCATCAGGGCGCCAGCCACGAAGAGGCGCTGGCGGAAGCGAAACGTATGCTCGATCAGGTACGGATCCCGGAGTCGCAGGCGATTTTATCGCGTTATCCGCATCAGCTTTCCGGCGGGATGCGCCAGCGAGTCATGATCGCGATGGCGCTATCCTGCCGTCCGGCGGTATTGATTGCCGATGAACCCACCACGGCGCTGGATGTCACTATCCAGGCGCAAATTCTGCAACTTATCAAAGTGTTGCAGCAAGAGATGTCGATGGGCGTGATTTTTATCACCCACGACATGGGCGTCGTGGCGGATATTGCCGATCGCGTGCTGGTGATGTATCAAGGCGAGGCCGTGGAAACCGGCAGCGTAGAGCAGATTTTCCATGCGCCGACGCATCCTTATACCCAAACGTTGCTGGCCGCCGTCCCTCAGCTTGGCGCGATGCGCGGCCACTCGCTGCCACGCCGTTTCCCGTTGATTTCCGCTGACGAACCGGCCCTTTATGAATCGCAGATTGAGCAAGACACGGTGGTGGAAGGCGAGCCTATTCTCCAGGTTCGGGGGCTGGTGACGCGATTCCCGCTGCGTAGCGGTCTCTTTAACCGCGTTACGCGTGAAGTTCATGCCGTTGAGAATATCAGTTTCGATCTCTGGCCGGGCGAAACGCTATCGCTGGTGGGCGAGTCCGGTAGCGGAAAATCGACGACCGGACGCGCGCTGCTGCGGTTGGTTGAATCCCGGCAGGGGGAGATTATCTTTAACGGCCAGCGCATTGACACGCTGTCTGCGGGTAAACTCCAGCCGTTGCGCCGCGATATTCAATGTATTTTCCAGGACCCTTACGCCTCGCTCGACCCGCGCCAGACCGTGGGGTATTCCATTATGGAACCTTTACGGATTCATGGCCTGGGGCAGGGGGACGCTGCGGCAAAGCGCGTGGCCTGGTTGCTTGAGCGTGTCGGATTACGTCCTGAACATGCCTGGCGTTATCCGCATGAGTTTTCCGGTGGTCAACGTCAGCGCATCTGCATTGCTCGCGCGCTGGCATTGAATCCTAAAGTGATTATTGCTGATGAGGCGGTCTCCGCGCTGGATGTTTCCGTTCGCGGACAGATCATTAATTTACTGCTCGATTTACAACGGGAAATGGGGATCGCCTACCTGTTTATTTCGCATGATATGGCGGTCGTGGAGCGAATTAGCCATCGCGTAGCGGTGATGTATCTTGGTCAAATTGTTGAGATGGGGCCGCGGCGCGCCGTTTTTGAAAATCCGCAGCATCCTTATACGCGTAAATTGATGGCGGCGGTGCCGGTTGCCGATCCCTCCAGACACCGGCCGCGGCGCGTTCTGCTATCAGATGATATACCCAGCAATATTCATAAACGTGGCGAAGAGACGCCCGCCGTTTCATTACAGTTGGTCGGGCCGGGACATTATGTTGCGCGGCCGCTGCAGGATAATGCGCTCTCGCGCTTATAACATTCAGACAGGCAGGGTTTCAGGAGAACAACATGACGCAATTTATTACGCATAAATGGCTGGCGGCGCTGGGACTGGCCTCATCCATTGCGGCTTTTCCGGCCCTGGCGGCCAAAGATGTGGTGGTGGCGGTAGGGTCTAATTTCACCACGCTCGATCCGTATGACGCCAACGATACGCTCTCGCAGGCGGTGGCGAAGTCATTTTATCAGGGGCTGTTTGGCTTGGATAAAGACATGAAGGTAAAAAACGTCCTGGCGAAAGGCTATACCGTTTCTGATGACGGTCTGACCTACACCATTACCCTACGGCAGGGGGTGAAATTTCAGGACGGCGCGGATTTTGATGCGGCGGCGGTGAAAGCGAATCTCGATCGCGCCAGCAATCCGGATAACCACCTCAAGCGTTATAACCTGTATAAAAATATCGCAAAAACGGAGGTTGTCGACCCGGCAACGGTAAAAATTACCCTGAAACAGCCGTTCTCCGCTTTCATTAATATTCTGGCGCACCCGGCGACGGCGATGATCTCGCCGCAAGCGCTGGAAAAATATGGCAAGGATATTGGTTTTCATCCGGTCGGTACCGGTCCATACCAGCTTGAAACCTGGAATCAGACCGACTTTGTCAAAGTGAAAAAGTTCGCCGGTTACTGGCAGCAGGGCTTACCCAAGCTGGATTCTATTACCTGGCGTCCGGTTACTGACAACAATACCCGCGCGGCGATGCTGCAAACCGGCGAAGCGCAATTTGCTTTTCCTATCCCTTATGAGCAGGCCGCGTTACTGGCGAAAAATAAAAACCTCGAACTGGTCGCCAGCCCGTCCATTATGCAGCGTTATATCAGTATGAATGTGACGCAGAAGCCGTTTGATAATCCTAAGGTGCGTGAGGCGTTGAATTACGCTATCAATCGTCAGGCGCTGGTTAAAGTGGCGTTTGCCGGATACGCCACGCCGGCGACGGGCGTGGTGCCGCCGTCGATAGCCTATGCGCAAAGCTATCAGCCGTGGCCCTATGATCCGGCTAAAGCGCGCGAACTGTTGAAAGAGGCGGGGTATCCAGACGGTTTCAGTACCACGCTGTGGTCATCGCACAACCATAGCACCGCGCAAAAAGTGTTGCAGTTTACCCAACAGCAACTGGCGCAGATTGGCATTAAAGCCCGGATAACCGCGATGGACGCTGGCCAGCGCGCCGCGGAAGTTGAGGGCAAAGGGCAAAAAGAGAGCGGCGTGCGAATGTTCTATACCGGCTGGTCGGCGTCGACGGGCGAAGCTGACTGGGCGTTATCGCCGCTCTTCGCATCACAAAACTGGCCGCCGACGCAGTTTAATACCGCTTTTTACAGCAACAAGCAGGTCGACAGCGATTTGGCGGCGGCCTTAAAGACCAACGATCCGCAGGAGAAAACACGATTATACAAAGAGGCGCAGGATATTATCTGGAAAGAGTCGCCCTGGATACCGTTGGTGGTGGAGAAATTGGTTTCTGCGCACAGTAAAAATTTGACCGGTTTCTGGATTATGCCGGATACCGGTTTCAGCTTTGACGATGCGGATTTGAAGTAAGTAATGCGATGGGGCTGGATGGCGCGCGCGTTGTCCGCCATCCGGTAAAAGGTTCGTGTGATGCTTAACTATGTTCTCAAGCGCCTGCTGGGATTAATTCCTACGCTGTTGATTGTGGCAGTGCTGGTGTTTTTATTTGTTCATTTGTTGCCCGGCGACCCGGCGCGGCTGATAGCCGGACCGGAAGCCGACGCGCAGGTGATCGCGCTGGTTCGTCAGCAGCTGGGGCTTGATCAGCCGCTTCATGTCCAGTTTTGGCATTACATCACTCATGTTTTACAAGGCGATTTCGGTACGTCAATGGTTTCCCGCCGCCCGGTTTCTGAGGAGATCGCCAGCCGCTTTTTGCCGACGCTGTGGCTGACGATAACCAGTATGATATGGGCGGTTCTGTTTGGCATGGCGATCGGCATCGCCGCCGCCGTGTGGCGTAATCGCTGGCCTGACCGGGTAGGAATGACGCTTGCCGTGACCGGCATTTCTTTCCCGGCTTTTGCGCTGGGAATGTTGTTAATGCAGATTTTTTCCGTGGATCTGGGCTGGCTACCGACCGTGGGGGCGGATAGCTGGCAACATTATATTTTACCCTCCCTGACGCTTGGCGCGGCGGTGGCATCAGTCATGGCGCGTTTTACGCGCTCCTCGTTTGTCGATGTCCTGAGCGAGGATTACATGAGGACCGCGCGGGCGAAAGGCGTCAGTGAAACGTGGGTGGTGTTAAAACATGGCCTGCGCAATGCGATGATCCCGGTCGTCACCATGATGGGACTGCAATTTGGCTTTCTGCTTGGCGGATCGATCGTCGTCGAAAAAGTGTTTAACTGGCCGGGGCTTGGGCGATTACTGGTCGACTCGGTCGACATGCGCGACTACCCCGTGATTCAGGCGGAAGTGCTGCTGTTTTCTCTGGAATTTATTCTTATCAACTTAGTGGTGGATGTCCTCTATGCCGCCATTAATCCGGCTATCAGGTATAAGTAAGGATGCGATTATTTAACTGGCGCCGTCAGGCGATTTTACATGCTATGCCGGTGGTAAAACCCGACCAGATACGCACGCCATGGCGGGAGTTCTGGCGTCGTTTTCGCCGCCAGCATGTCGCGTTGGTCGCCGGGGGATTCGTACTGGCGTTAATTCTGGTGGCGATTTTTGCCCGCTGGCTGACGCCCTACGATGCGGAAAACTATTTTGACTACGATAGCCTGAACAATGGCCCCTCTTTGCAGCACTGGTTTGGCGTTGACTCGCTGGGAAGAGACATCTTTAGCCGGGTTCTCGTTGGGGCGCAGATCTCACTGGCGGCGGGCGTGTTCGCGGTATTTATCGGCGCGATAATCGGTACGGTGTTGGGATTACTGGCGGGATATTATGAAGGCTGGTGGGATCGTTTTATTATGCGCATTTGCGATGTGTTGTTCGCCTTCCCCGGCATTTTGCTGGCGATTGCCGTTGTGGCGGTGTTAGGCAGCGGTATTGCTAATGTGATCGTTGCGGTGGCGATTTTTTCTATTCCGGCGTTTGCACGTCTGGTGCGCGGAAATACCCTGGTCTTAAAACAGCAGACGTTTATTGAGTCTGCCCGCAGTATCGGCGCCAGCGACACGACGATTTTGTTTAGCCATATCTTGCCGGGAACGGTCTCGTCAATTGTGGTTTTCTTTACGATGCGTATCGGTACGTCAATTATTTCCGCGGCAAGCCTGTCATTTCTCGGATTAGGCGCGCAGCCGCCAACGCCGGAGTGGGGAGCGATGCTCAATGAAGCGCGGGCGGATATGGTCATCGCGCCGCACGTAGCGCTCTTCCCGGCGGTGGCGATTTTCCTGACTGTGCTGGCGTTTAACCTGTTAGGCGACGGGTTGCGCGATGCGCTGGACCCGAAGATTAAGGGGTAAGCCAGCCCGGTGGCGTTGACGCCTGGCGGGCCTGGAACGGGCTCGCCAGGTGGGGTAACACATCCGGCACCCGCGCCGGGGGAGGTGGCGTTAAACCCGACTGCCCCACAAATCATATTCGTCGGCGTTTTCCACTTTCACGCGCACGATATCGCCCGGCTTGACGTTGGTTTCGCCGTTCAAATAGACCGCGCCGTCAATTTCCGGCGCATCCGCCATGCTACGTCCGATAGCGCCTTCTTCGTCAACCTCATCGACGATCACCAGAATTTCGCGGCCCACTTTTTCTTGCAAGCGCTCAGCGGAGATTTGCTGTTGCAGTTGCATAAAGCGGTTCCAGCGCTCTTCTTTCACCTCTTCCGGCACCTGATCCGGCAGGTCATTCGCGCCTGCGCCTTCCACCGGACTGTACTTGAAGCAGCCTACACGATCGAGGCGCGCCTCTTTCAGGAAGTCGAGCAGCATCTGGAAGTCTTCTTCCGTTTCGCCGGGGAAGCCGACAATAAAGGTGGAGCGTAAGGTCAGTTCCGGGCAGATTTCGCGCCACTGCTTAATGCGCGCCAGCTGGCGGTCAACGGAACCAGGACGTTTCATCAGTTTAAGAATCCGCGGGCTGGCATGTTGCAGCGGAATGTCCAGATAGGGCAGGATTTTGCCCTCCGCCATTAGCGGAATCACATCATCAACGTGTGGGTAGGGGTAGACGTAGTGCAGACGTGTCCAGACGCCCAGTTTTGATAACTGTTCGCACAGGCTCACCATACTGGTTTTCACCGGTTCGCCATTATGGAATCCGGTGCGGTACTTCACATCTACGCCGTAGGCGGAGGTATCTTGCGAAATCACCAGAATCTCTTTGACCCCGGCATCAACCAGACGTTTCGCTTCACTTAATACTTCGCCAATCGGACGGCTGACCAGATCCCCGCGCATCGACGGGATGATGCAGAACGTGCAGCGGTGATTACAGCCTTCAGAAATTTTCAGATACGCATAATGGCGCGGCGTCAGTTTTACACCCTGTTCCGGTACGAGGCTTAAAAATGGATTGTGCTTCGGCTTCGGTACGTAATGATGTACGTGCTGCAGAACTTGCTCATAGCTATGCGGCCCGGTGATTTCCAGTACTTTCGGATGCACTTCGCGGATCTGATCTTCTTTTGCGCCCAGGCAGCCGGTGACGATTACCTTACCGTTTTCGTTCAGCGCTTCGCCAATGGCTTCCAGCGACTCTTGTACCGCGCTGTCAATAAAGCCACAGGTATTAACGATAACCATATCCGCATCGTCATAGCGTGGCACAACGTCATAGCCTTCGGTACGCAGCTCAGTCAGGATGCGTTCCGAATCAACGAGGTTTTTCGGACAGCCCAGGGAAACGAAGCCGATCTTTGGCTGGTGGGTTACATTACTCATAGCTTAAAAAATGTTCATTTATTGGAATGGTCAGGGCAGGGATTCTACAGATATCCGAACAAAAATTGTATCGCAATCTCATCGGGAGCGGCGGCATCAACCGTTGTGGTTATCAGCAAAAGGTGAAAAAGGGCAATTCTAAGAAAATTCTTGATCTCTGACACCACTTTGTCTAAAAAACGACCATACTATTAAGTTGAACCCTGGTAGAAAAGAGGAGGAAAAAAGGTATGGTCGTTGACAGACTGAGAACCGATCTTCTCAACAAGCTGATAAACGCGCGTATCGATCTTGCCGCTTATCTGCAATTGCGAAAAGCGAAGGGGTATATGTCAGTCAGCGAAAGTGACACTCTGCGTGACAATTTTTTTGAACTGAATCGCGAGCTCCACGATCACGCTTTACGGCAGGGACTGCATCTCGATCAGGAAGAGTGGAACGCGCTGCGCCGTGCCGAAGGCGCGCTTGCAGCCGCCGCCGTTTGTTTAATGAGCGGACACCATGATTGTCCGACCTTTATTGCCGTCAACGCAGATAAACTTGAAAACTGTCTGACAACTTTGACGCTGAGTATTCAGAGTCTGAAAGCACATTCACCGCTTACACAGGTCTGAATAAGGGGGAGGCGACTCCTGAGGAATCCCCAGCAAACCAGGACAGGCATAGTGTTATGTGATCTAATTGATTGCGCTAACACTTTCAAGGAAATCATCACTATGCCTGCTCGTTCATTATGCCAAAAATCCTTTAAAAATATACTGGAGCCTTTGCACCTTTACCGCCGTCAATCTCTGATTGAGGCTACCAGTGTAGTGATTAACGGTGCATCTCTTACACTTATTCAGTATTGGGCGTGATTTGTCAGGAGTAGCATCGGTCAGGCACAAGATAAAACGTATCGATCGACTTCGGGGAAAGTCTCACTTGCAGAATGAAGTTTCAGATACTTTTTCAGCGTGTTACTAAAAAATCACGGAGGGAATGACCCGGGTTGTCATGCTCTCCTATATGCCAGCCTGTTCTCCGCCAAAGGTGACTAAATTCGGTTCACCAGACAATCGTTGATGTTCTTAGGGAACGGTATAGTCGAATTCACTCCTGAAACAGGTACGGAATGTCGGCAGTTTACTATTCTGAAACGTTATTTATATCAAATAATTAAATTTTATTTTTATCTTTGTTATTGTAACAATAAATTACATGTTTCTTTCTGTTATCAGCGAACCTGAACCAATTTTAATGGGGGGTTAGATAAAAGCTAATTCAGAAAATTATTTTTTTAAGATATATTGAATTATCAGATGCTCCATTCAAATGAGAGACGAGAATGCAAACGTTAGAACGGTTTTTTCTTTTCGTTACGGGGGACCAACCTGAACGATTTGAAAAAGCAAATAGCAGTTGGGCTGATAGCGTAATCCTTGATTTAGAAAATGCGGTGTCATCTGAGAAAAAAATAATTGCCAGAGAAAATGCTCTGAATTTCATGAGTAATGATGAAAAAGTACTGATTGCTGTACGTGCAAAAATTGTAATAACTTCACGCCTGGCTGGATCATATCCTTCTGTTGACGGTATCACAACTGAATTTATGAAAAACGAGTTGACAATACAAAATGCTATTCACTCCTGTAAAATGGGGTTCAGTGGCAAGGTATGTATTCACCCTCCACAAATTTCACATGTAAACAGAGCATTCAGCTATTTAAAACAAGAAATCGAGTGGGTTCCCCAGATTATGCGACTGGCTCAATATCCCCATGGAGCGTTCAGTCATGAAGGGCAAATGGTGGATAAACCGTTACTGGAAAAAGCAAAAAGGATTTTGGCTCATAGCATTTAGTAAATATATGAAGGAGTCACCAATGAAAGCTTTAGTTTGTGTAAAACAAGTTGTCGATCATAACGTTAGAATTAGAATAAAGCAAGATCATTCTGATGTTGATATTTCTGATTCAAAACTCAGTATCAATCCATTTGATGAAATTGCAGTTGAAGAAGCAGTACGTTTAAAAGAACGGGGATTAATCAGTGAGATTGTTGTAGTGTCTATAGGAAACACAGGTGTAGGGGATGTATTGCGTACAGCACTGGCAGCAGGGGCAGACAGGGCAATACACATATTAACAAAAAACTCTCTTACACCACTAATTGTGGCCAAAACTATCACCGCTATTACCCGGAATGAAAAACCCGATATTATATTATTAGGCAAGCAAGCTATTGACGATGATTGTAATCAGGTAGGCCAAATGCTGGCAGCATTACTCGATCTTCCCCAAGCCACTAATGTTAGTGAAATTACTATTTCTGATAATTCATTAACTGCTGTTCGTGAGGTTGATGGAGGATTAGAAACGTTAAATTTATCCCTGCCTGCAGTACTCACTACAGATCTACGTCTGAATACACCGAGGAATATCAGCTTGCCGAATGTTATTAAAGCCAAAAAGAAACCTGTTAAGGAGATAGATTTCGATTCACTTGGTATTAACCCGTCATCCAGATTGACTATTATTAAAGTTGATGAGCCAGCAAGAAGGAAAGCAGGCATAATCGTTCCAGATATTAACACGCTGCTAGATAAATTAAAAAACGAAGAAAAAGTAATTTAAGGAGAAAAATATGGCTTCTTTAGTTATTGCTGAACATAACGGCAATACTCTTTTACCTTCAACACTCAGTACTATCACTGCGGCAAAAGCCATTAATAGTGATATAGATATACTTATGTTAGGATATGGTATAGAAAGTATTGCAGTTAAAGCCAGTCATATTCAGGGGATATCCACTGTATTTGTTGCTGACAGCCCACTATTCGAACACCTTCTGGCAGAGAATGTGGAAAAACAGATCAGCTATTTTTTGAATAGTGGGAAAAATCATTATCAGTCCATTCTTTTTCCTGCAAGCTCTTTTGGAAAAAACTGTGCGCCACGCTTAGCAGCAAAACTTGATGTATCTCAGATTAGTGATATTACGCGTGTCATTGATCAACATACCTTTGAACGTCCAATCTATGCGGGTAACGCTATTGCCACAGTACACAGTGATGATGAATATAAAGTGATAACTGTTCGTCCTACCTCATTTGCGGCTGCGGCTGCGGTTGCGGAAGATGAGGGAAAAGCCCCCATTGAATTTACAGAGGTTGTTCTTGGTTCAGATCAGGTAAAATTTATTAGCCAACATGTTAATAAAAGTAACCGTCCAGACTTACAATCCGCCAGAGTTGTAGTATCAGGTGGACGAGGAGTAGGAAGTGCACAGGCATTCAAAGAACTTGTTGATAACCTGGCAGATAAATTAGGCGCTGCCGTGGGGGCAAGCCGGGCTGCTGTAGATGCTGGTTATGCACCAAATGATTATCAGATTGGCCAGACCGGAAAAATCGTTGCGCCTCAACTTTATATTGCTCTGGGAATTTCTGGCGCCATACAACATCTTGCCGGGATGAAAGAGTCAGGCGTCATTGTCGCTATTAATAAGGATCCTGACGCTCCTATCTTTTCTATTGCGGATTATGGTTTGGTAGCTGATATTTTCAAAGCTGTACCTGAACTTATCGATAAATTATAAATCATATTTTTTCCTCCTTAAAGGTAACTTTTATGCAATATACCGATATTCAAATTTGGCAGCCTGGCATTCTGCGCAACACCGATTATCTTAACCCCGGTCCCGCTAAGCTGCTGGCCGCCACTCTGGATAAAGACATCAAAATCTTTAAAGAGGGGGGCGTTCTGCCAGAATTATGGCACTGGCTCTATTTTCTTCCTGTCGACCGCCAGTCAGATCTATCTGCTGATGGTCATCCGATAAAAGGTCATTTTCTACCCCCTGTTGGCGCTGGTTTATTGAGGAAAAAATTATGAAAAGTATTGAAAAGGATAAATATCAGGATATTCGTGATGCGGTTCGTTCATTATGTAGTGAATTTGATGATAAATATCACCGTAAGATAGATGAAGCAAAAGCCTATCCTGAAGAGTTTGTTAATAAACTAACCAAAGCTGGTTGGCTGGCTGCGCTCATCCCGGAGGAATTTGGAGGGTCAGGGCTTGGTTTAACTGAAGCATCTATTATCATGGAAGAGATCAATAGATCGGGGGGAAACTCTGGAGCCTGCCATGGTCAGATGTATAACATGAATACGTTGTTACGTCATGGATCCGATAAACAGAAAGAATTCTGGCTGCCACGGATAGCTACTGGTGAATGGCGCCTGCAGTCGATGGGCGTCACAGAACCCACAGCAGGTACAGATACCACCAGAATTAAAACTACAGCTGTAAAAAGAGAAGACCGGTATGTGATAAACGGACAAAAAGTCTGGATTTCACGTGTTCAACATTCAGACTGGATGATTCTTCTGGTTCGAACTACTCCGCTTGCAAATGTAAAACGTAAATCCGAAGGGATGTCTATTTTCATGGTTGATATTAAAGAAGCTATGAAAAATGGAATGACAGTACGACCTATTCCCAATATGGTCAATCATGAAACCAACGAGCTCTTTTTTGACAACCTGGAAATTCCCGAAGAAAATCTTATTGGTGAAGAGGGTATGGGTTTTCATTACATACTTGATGGTTTAAATGCAGAGCGTACCTTGATTGCGGCAGAATGTATAGGCGATGGATATTGGTTTATGGATCGTGTTACCCGCTATACCTGCGAGCGTGAGGTTTTTGGTCGTCCCATTGGTCAGAACCAGGGGGTGCAGTTTCCTATTGCAGAAGCATTTATTGCAGTGGAAGCGGCTAATCTGATGCGTTTTAAAGCGTGCGAGCTTTTTGATCAGCATCTTGATTGTGGAGCACAGGCTAATATGGCGAAATACCTTGCTGCGAAAGCCAGCTGGGAAGCAGCCAATGCCTGCTTGCAATTTCATGGTGGATATGGTTTTGCCTGTGAGTATGATATCGAACGAAAGTTTAGAGAAACACGTTTATATCAGGTTGCTCCCATATCTACCAACCTGATCCTGAGCTATATCGCTGAGCATGTGCTGGAGATGCCACGTTCATTCTGATGTCAAATCAATTGGAAAAATATTATGAAACAGTTACCTCTGTCCGGAGTCATTATAGTCTCGATTGAACATGTCATTGCCGCTCCCTTCTGTACCCGACAGTTGGCTGATTATTTCTCGCGGGTAACTATAATAGAATGCCAAGAAAATAGGGACTTTTCCTGCAATTATGATGAACGGCTTAAAAATGATTTGTGTATATTATTTTTCATCTGAGGGAGAAAGCTAAATATAAATGTTATGGAATGCTTCATCATCACCGACATTTTTTTAATAGTTGATAACTGGCTATATAGTCTTATAGGCACCTTTTTCTAAGGTTGAACATTCCTATACCATTTCATCTGTTTTATCACTATGATATTTATTTCATTGGTTACAATATGAATGCAATTTTATTTACATAATATAGCTGTTCCTACGGTGCTGAAAAATTAAGGAGTTAATAATGAACGATACACTTTCTAATACCCAGCAATCACGTGAGACAATAGAATGTGATGTTCTTATTGTGGGAGCAGGACCCGCCGGATTATCTGCAGCTCTTAAACTTAAATTACAGGCAAATGACGCAGGAAAAGAACTGTCCATTATCGTCCTTGATAAAGGAGCTGAGCCTGGTTCTCATATTCTCAGTGGGGCAGTCATGGATCCCCGAGCGCTGAATGAACTAATTCCTGATTGGCAGGAAAGAGGCGCACCCATTAAACAGCCTGTTACTCAGGATAAATTACTGTTACTGACGAATGAAAAATGTATTAATTTGCCGGATGCATTGATTCCTGATAATTTTCGCAACCATGGAAACTTTATCGTAAGCCTCGGTAATCTCATTAAATGGCTCGCCGGTCAGGCAGAAACGTCAGGCGTGGATATTTATGCAGGCTTTTCGGCAACTGAGATACTGTATGATCAGGATACTAACATTATCGGTGTAGTAACTGGTGATATGGGACGTCATCGGGATGGCAGCAAGAAAGAGGGGTTCCAGAGTGGAATAGAAATTCTGGCAAAATATACAATTTTTGCCGAAGGGGCCCGCGGTAGTCTGGCTAAAGAACTGATCAAAAAATTTCATCTTGATACAGGCAAAGCACCCCAGAGTTTTAGCATAGGCATAAAAGAGTTGTGGGAGGTTCCATCAGACCAGTCCCACCCGGGGCTTGTAATTCACACCACAGGTTGGCCTCTGGATAAAGAGTCGTTTGGGGGTGGGTTTCTCTATCATCTTAATGATAATAAAATTGCACTAGGTTTGGTTGTGGGACTTGATTATTCAAATCCCTGGTTAAGCCCTTTTCAGGAAATGCAGCGCCTGAAAACACACCCTTCTATACGCAAATACATTGACCGGGGTAAGCGTATTGGTTATGGCGCAAGAGCAATCAATAACGGCGGGATTGCGTCTATGCCTGATCCCTGTTTACCTGGTGGTCTGCTGATTGGTTGTAATGCCGGTACGCTCAATGCAAGTAGAATCAAGGGCATCCATACAGCTATCAAAAGTGGCATGATAGCGGCTGACGCTATATTTAATGCTTTGCTGGACAACAGGAAAAACGACATACTGACAGAATATCAAACATTACTGCGACAGAGCTGGCTTTGGCAGGAACTGGAAAATGGTAGTAATTTCAAACCCTGGTTTAAAAAAGGGCGTGTGATAGGTTTTATCATGACTGGCATTGAGCATTGGCTGCTTCCCCGAATGGGTATAAAAAAAATCCCCTGGCGTGTAAAAAATAACCGACCGGACAATATCACTCTGCAACCGGCCAACAAAAGCCAGAAAAAACTGTACGACAAACCTGACGGTAAACTGACGTTTGATATTTTGTCATCCGTCTATCTCAGTAACACCTGGCATGATGACGACCAGCCAGTACATTTGAAAATCAGTGATCAGAATATCCCTATATCCATTAATCTGGATATTTATGGTGGCCCCGAAGAACGATATTGCCCTGCCGGAGTATATGAATTTTTACAGGATAGTGAAACACAAAACATGCGTCTGCAAATAAATTCACAGAACTGTATTCACTGTAAAGTTTGTGACATTAAAGATCCTAAACAAAATATAACCTGGACTACGCCTGAAGGTGGCAACGGACCAAATTATACAGGGATGTAACGCTATCACTCAGTCTGAGCTGTGAGCATAGTAACCAGTTTTTGTGTGAAGCCGGGTAATTTGTCAAAGCTTCTGGCGCAGATTTGTAATTTTCTTAATGACCAAAATTCATCAAGATCAATAATCGAAAATTCATGCAACTGACGCAAACGGGATGCAGCAGAGTGAGGCATTATACCAATGCCCACTTTTGCTTCAACCATACGGCAAAATGTTTCAAAGTTGCCGACCTGTATTCTAATTTTCAGTTTAGATGGTACTAGTTCTGCCTTTTTTCGGATAAATTCAAACATTCCTGTCCCTTCAGGCAGGCTGATTTGTTCATATTGAATTAATTCATGAAAGGTCACGCTTTTTCTGTCAGCAAAGGGATGGTCTGTCGCGGTGATAAGCACTAGCCTATCAGTACGGAACGGCAGTATTTCAAGATTATCTGTTGTAATATTACCAGCAACAATTCCGAGATCAGTTTTCCCCTCAATAACAGAACGTACAATTTCCGGACTTGGATACTCCCTGAAATCAATATTCACATCGTTATATAGTGTAAGGAAATGGCTCAACAATGGGGGGAGATACTCTGCAATAGCAGTTATACTGGAAAATATTCTGACATGTCCTTTGATGCCTTTAACATGCTCCTGCATATCGCTACGTAACATTTCCATCTGATTCACAATAAGGCTGGCGTGGTGTTTAAATGTTTCACCAGCAGAGGATAACGTTATCCCCTTGCTACTACGATACAGCAATCTCAGATTGATACTCTGTTCAAGATTACGTATACGCACGCTACCAGATGCGGCAGACATGTAAGTTTTTTCCGCTCCACGTGTTAAGCTCCCTTCTTCACTGATAGCAAGGAATAATTTTAAATCTTTTATATCAAAGTGCATCGTTGTGGCTCATAATTAACGTATAATACAGTGTGCTGCTTTTTTATAGACTCAGTCAGACTGAGTATTTCGGCCTATCCGAATTCCTGTCACGTCGAGATAACTACAAAATGTAGGCTGACGGTGTCACCGCCCTACCATGATCCGGGGCGGATCTGGTAGGACGCTGGTGACCGCTGACAGGGGGTCAGGTCAGACATATTGTCGGAACCGTTGTAACGTAGATGCTAATACCTGCTCCCCGTGGTCATCAGGTTAACCCGTTTACAGCGGTTTTTTCAGCCCCGGCAGATTTATCATAAACTGATCACCGTAAATATGTGGAATCAGCCAAGTAAAGAACAGATTGGCAAACGCCACCACAAACAATGATACGCCTCCATAGGTCAATAAAGCGCATACAAGAATAATCATCGGCATGGCTTTGTTCTGGCCCACCATACAGGTCACAGCACTGACAATTGAGTAGTAAAAACCAGCAAATTCAATCAGCTTGCCAAATACTGCACCCAGCAGAAAGACAGGAAAATAAAGTTTTACAAAACCGATCAACTTATCCATAAATATATCACTGAAAACCGGGGCGACCGTCACTGGACGGGTGAACAGAACTGCGCCAAGTGCTACCAGCGGAGCAAAAAGGATCACACTGTAACCACGATAAGCGACCAGCATCAGTAATGAATACATTCATTGTCTTATCTCGCTTGCATGACTACCCATTTTATCCATGTTATGCAACAGCTTGTGTCATATTTTTCTGATCTCCATTTTAGATCAGACAGGCTATTACTCAGGGATTCCGGCGCGAAGAATGGAACATACTCTAAAAAGTACTCGGCGGATTCAAGTCGGTATCACTCCGTTAATAATCTTTATTCTCGACCCGCTGCATGTTGATTTTACGGTTAAACGCCGTTCTCTTATTCATCGCAGGAGTAAACCATCATGACATGCAGTGAAATCCCCAGAAAACGATCATGTATTCAATCGGTGATTATCGTTTCGAATACCGACTTTTATCGCAGGATTTATGATGGTTAAAGTCGATGTGAAATGCCCGTTTTGCGCGCAAACGGCATCCGTTAAAAAGTATGGTCCGGGGAGTGCAGGGTACCAGCATTACCGCTGTCAGGCATGTTGCCGCAGCTTTCAGGTCGACTATGAATACCGCGCCTGTCAGCCCGGCATGAAAGAGCAGGTTGTTGATCTTGCCATGTACAATGCCGGTATTCGTAATCCGCAGGGGCTGGCCATCAATCCCTGGAGCGGCGCGCTATGGCTGCATGAACACGGTCCGCGCGGCGGCGATGAAATTAACATCCCGGAAAAAGGCAAAAATTATGGCTGGCCGCTGGCCACATGGGGCGTCAACTATAGTGGTCTGAAAGTGCCGGAAGCCAAAGGTGAAATTGTCGAGGGAACGGAACAACCGGTTTACTACTGGAAGGATTCTCCGGCGATCAGCGGGATGGCTTTTTATGCCAGCGACGTTTTTGCGCCGTGGCGGCACAAACTGTTTATCGGCGCGCTAAAAGATAAAGAGGTCATTGTGATGCGCGTCGATGGCAATACGGTGACGGAAGAAGGCCGTATTCTGGGTGACAGAAAGCAGCGTGTTCGGGATGTGCGTGTCGGACCTGACGGCTACTTATATGTGTTAACCGATGAGTCCGACGGGCAGTTACTCAAGGTAAGTCCTGCAGCCACGCGTTAGGTCACCGGGATCATCACCACTTTGCGAAACGCTGGGCGCTCGGTAAGCTGCTGATACCAGCGCTCCAGATTCGGGCGCGGCGTCCATTTCAGACCCACGTTCAACAAGTTATAGACGAAAGGCGCAATAGCGATATCACCGGTGCCAAAGTTATCTCCGGAGAACCACGGCTGGTGGGCCAGAGCATCATCAAGAAGCGCAAACAGGCTGTCACACTTTTCGATACCAGCTTCAATTGCCGCCTGGTCGCTTTTTTCCGGCGGGGTTCTGACCAGACCCATCAGGATCACGCGGTGCGCCGGGCTTAACGTTTGATTCGCCCAGTCCATCCATTTTTCGCCCTCCGCACGCCGCGCCGGATTATCAACCCATAGCCGGTTCTGGCCGTATTGCGCCGCCAGATAGCGGACAATGGCATTGGATTCCCACAATAACAGGTCGGTTTCATCATCTTTAAGCAGCGGCACCAGCCCATTAGGATTCATCGCCAGATAGTCGGCATCCTGGTTAACGCCGAATTTTCCGCCTGCCAGAATTTGATCGTATGGCAGTTCCAGCTCTTCAAGCGTCCACAACACTTTTTTAACATTAGTCGAGTTGTTCCGGCCCCACAGCGTAATCATATTAACCCCTTCTGTTTTATCAGGATGATGACAGTAATCGGCCTACCGTGAGATAAACCTAACATTTACACAATGGTCTGTAAAAAAATCGTTATGAAGGAAGCGTAACGGGATGTTATTGCATAAACTTTAAAAACTTTACCAAGTTACGGTTTCTTTAACGTCGTGAGTGCGTTATTACTCACCGCACTTATTACACGGTGGTGTGACGTGTGTTTTTGGAATGGATACTCGGGTGGTACTATGACGCAATACGCTTCTTCCCTTCGTAGCCTCGCGGCAGGTTCGGTTCTCTTATTCCTTTTCGCTTCGCCTGTAAAGGCAGAGGAACAAACGATCGCGCCGCCGGGCGTTGATGCGCGAGCCTGGATCTTAATGGATTACGCCAGCGGTAAAGTACTGGCGGAAGGCAATGCCGATGAGAAACTCGACCCTGCCAGTTTGACAAAAATTATGACCAGCTACGTGGTGGGCCAGGCGCTGAAGGCAGGGAAAATCAAGCTGACCGATATGGTGACGGTGGGCAAAGATGCCTGGGCGACGGGGAACCCGGCGCTACGTGGGTCGTCGGTGATGTTTCTGAAGCCAGGCGATCAGGTGTCGGTTGCGGATCTTAATAAAGGCATCATCATTCAGTCAGGTAATGATGCCTGTATCGCGCTTGCCGACTACGTCGCCGGAAGCCAGGAGTCCTTTATCGGCCTGATGAACGCCTATGCGAAACGACTGGGGTTAACGAATACAACCTTCCAGACGGTACACGGTCTTGATGCGCCAGGGCAGTTCAGTACCGCTCGCGATATGGCGTTGCTCGGCAAGGCCTTGATTCACGATGTGCCTGACGAATACGCCATTCATAAAGAGAAAGAATTTACTTTTAATAATATTCGTCAACCGAACCGCAACCGCCTGTTGTGGAGCACCAATCTGCATGTCGACGGCATGAAAACGGGGACAACGGCTGGCGCAGGGTATAACCTTGTCGCCTCCGCCACCCAGGGCGATATGCGCCTGATCTCTGTCGTGCTGGGGGCGAAAACGGACCGTATTCGTTTTAATGAGTCAGAAAAACTGTTGACCTGGGGTTTCCGCTTCTTTGAAACGGTCACGCCGATTAAACCTGACGCGACATTCGTGACGCAACGGGTCTGGTTTGGCGATAAGCCTGAGGTCAATTTGGGGGCGGGCGATGCGGGGTCTGTGACGATTCCGCGTGGGCAGCTTAAAAACCTGAAGGCCAGCTTTACGTTGAACGAACCACAGCTCACGGCGCCGTTGAAGAAAGGGCAGGTTGTCGGCACCATCGATTTCCAGCTTAACGGAAAATCCATTGAGCAACGCCCGTTAATGGTGATGGAAAACGTCGAGGAGGGGGGATTTTTCAGCCGGATGTGGGATTTTGTGCTGATGAAACTCCATCAGTGGTTTGGCAGTTGGTTCTCGTAAAATAACCCCGTTGCCGGGTGCGCGTCGCATCCGGCAACGGGCGGTTAATACATCAGAGTAATTTGTTGCGCTTTAGCGTAGGCCACAAAGGCCTCATCGGGACGGCGGTCGCTGATAATCGTATCAAAGCGTGATAGTTCCCCCATCCGCGCCGGACGTACCTTGCCGAATTTACTGTGATCCACCACCAGTACATGGCTCTGTGCCATTGTCATGGCCCAATGTTTTACCGGCAGCTCTTCCAGATTAAAGCAGGTAGCGCCTTTACTGGTATGAACGCCGGCGGCGGAATAAAACGCGATATCCGGACAAATATTGTTTAACGTTTCATGGAAATCAAGCGGTTTGAAAATGGCGTTGCTGGCGTGAAACTCCCCGCCGCTGAGGATGGCGCGGCAATGGGGTTTGTCCTGCAGCGCCAGAAAGGTATTAAGTGAATAGCACACCGCCGTAAAGGGAAGGTCATTATCAATGGCTTCAATGATCCACGGCGTGGTGGTGCCACAGTCAATAAATACCGTCTGATGCGCTTGTACCAGGCCCGCAGCCAACTGAGCGGCTCGGCGTTTTTCTTCCACCAGACGAGATTTTTGATCGCTTAACAGATAATGACTGGCGCTGCGGGGCTCCAGTACGATATAGCCGCCCAGCAACACGACAGGCGCGCTTTTATGGTTCAGGTCGCGACGAATGGTCATTTCAGAGACGCCCAACAGGGTCGCGGCTTCTTTAAGGTGAAGTTTATCGCTGCGTTTTAAGGCCTGCAGCAATTGACCAATACGCTCGTCGCGTCGCGTTTCCATAGTTCCCCTGGAGAGTTAAATAAGCGCTCCGCACCATACAGAGCGCTTAATATTACTCTTTTTTTCGCTGTTTAGTCACGTACCCAGCCTTTTCGAATGGGCAACGCGAAACAGAAACGGTAACAACGTTGCAGCGCCTGGTAGAGCGGCGCGCCGTACCATTGCCAGATCAGCTGTGCGCTCAGGCAGCCAAGCATCGCTACCAGCAGCGCGCCAATCATATCTAACGGCCAGTGTACGCCGAGATAGACGCGCGACCAGGCGATGGTAATAGCTATCGCCATCATCACGATGCCTGACCAGAGGCGGTGCCAGAACAAAAACGCCAGCGCAAAGGTAAAAATCACCGTACCGTGATCGCTGGGGAACGAGTCATCGGCGGCATGATGCAGGAAGTTATAGCCGATATGATCGACAAACGGACGGTCGTGCGGGAAAAGGTGTCCCATTGTCCAGGAGACCGCCAGACTGATAATCAGCGCGATGCCGATTTTAACGATCAGCTGACGCTGGGCGCAGACCCGATCGCGGGGACCCCACAGCCAGAGTACCACGGCTAAGAGCGGGACGATGTTGATGACATCTTTGGCGATAAAGATAGCGAGCGAAATTGTCCACTGCGCGGAATCAGGCGTGGCGTTAATAAAATAAAACAGCGAGTTGTTAAGGTTTTCCAGCATAACATCCAGGCTCGGAGCAATGAAATCAAAAGGGATAGCCAGCTCATCCCCGTGCAAACTGAGCATAAATGCAGCGTAACAGGGAGGAAAAGCAGTATTGTCTTATTTGGCGGCAACATGAAGAGATTTAAGACAATGGCATAAAATAATGTCGATGATAACGGCGCAAACTTAAATTAACCTTAAAGTACGCAAGCGCTAAGTGGCTTTCTGTAAAAATGTGCGCTATTTCCCTTGCAGCCTCATAATTCGCTATCTCAGTTCCCCGACTTTCATTACACTCTGCGCGGTTTTTATTGGCGAAGAGATGGTATGCAGAATCGTTTACAATCAGGCGGCAGGCTGGGACGTCAGGCGTTGCTTTTTCCTCTCTGTCTGGTGCTGTACGAATTTTCTACTTATATTGGCAACGACATGATCCAGCCGGGTATGCTGGCGGTGGTTGAGCAGTATCAGGCGGGCCTGGACTGGGTTCCGACATCCATGACCGCTTATCTGGCGGGCGGTATGTTCTTACAGTGGCTGCTTGGCCCGTTGTCTGACCGGATTGGCCGTCGTCCCGTGATGCTGGCGGGCGTCGTGTGGTTTATTGTCACCTGCCTGGCGACGTTACTGGCGAAAAACATCGAACAATTTACCTTCCTGCGTTTTTTGCAAGGGATTAGCCTGTGTTTTATCGGCGCTGTAGGGTATGCCGCGATTCAGGAATCCTTTGAGGAGGCGGTGTGTATAAAAATTACCGCGCTGATGGCGAACGTGGCGTTAATCGCGCCGCTACTGGGACCACTGGTTGGGGCGGCATGGGTGCATGTTCTGCCGTGGGAGGGGATGTTTATTTTATTTGCCGCACTGGCCGCTATCGCCTTTTTCGGGCTACAGCGCGCAATGCCGGAGACCGCCACGCGGCGGGGCGAAACGTTGTCATTTAAGGCGCTGGGCCGGGATTATCGGCTGGTGATAAAAAACCGGCGGTTCGTCGCAGGGGCGTTAGCGCTGGGATTTGTCAGCCTGCCGCTGTTGGCCTGGATTGCGCAGTCGCCAATTATCATCATTAGCGGCGAACAGCTCAGCAGCTATGAATATGGTCTGCTACAGGTGCCCGTTTTTGGCGCGCTCATTGCCGGTAATCTGGTGTTGGCGCGTTTAACCTCCCGACGTACGGTTCGCTCGCTGATCGTGATGGGCGGCTGGCCTATCGTCGCGGGGCTGATCATCGCCGCGGCGGCGACGGTGGTTTCATCCCATGCTTATTTATGGATGACGGCGGGATTAAGCGTATACGCTTTTGGCATTGGGCTGGCGAATGCCGGACTGGTGCGTTTGACGCTCTTTTCCAGCGATATGAGTAAAGGAACGGTCTCGGCGGCGATGGGAATGCTACAAATGCTGATTTTTACCGTTGGCATTGAAGTAAGTAAACATGCCTGGTTAAGCGGCGGCAATGGGCTATTTAGCCTGTTTAATCTGGCAAACGGTATTCTTTGGCTACTGCTGATGCTGGTCTTCTTAAAAGATAAGCGGACGGGGAATTTGCAAACAGTCTGAGAGAGCGGCTACGCCTGATAAGCTTTCTGTTATCAGGCATAGAGAGGTATCCGCTAGACGTTGAACGGCGGCTCGTTGTTTAATACGCTGTCGATAATATCCAGCACGCCTTCCTGGTTGTTCGATCCGGCGCGGTATTTCGCCGCCGCCGCGACCGCTTCGCTGGCGTGCGACATGGCAAAACTAAACCCGGCCTGACGCAGCATCTCAATATCGTTGCCGCCGTCGCCGAAGACCACCACTTCACTATCATGAATGCCCCAGCGCTGCTGTAACAGACGCAGGCCGTTGGCTTTATGCACGCCGGGAATTATTAAATCAATACTGCCATAGCCGGTATGAACAGGGACCATGATATCGCCAATGGCGTCGTGCAGCGCCGCCTGTACTTCCGGTATCCGTTCATCGGTAATATTAAGGCCGAATTTGAAAAAGACATCGTTGATATTATTAAAATTATCCACAAACTCCAGACGATGATAATACATTGCCGCAACGGCTTTTAACGCATCGTTATACCGTTTCAGCGTGTAGGCGCTGTTTTTTCCACAGGCGATAATCTCCACATCGGCGCGTGTGAGCAGGTGTTCGACAACCGTCTGGAAGTCGGCTTTTGTCAGCTCGCCGTTAAAAATATCCTCTCCTTCGCTGACCACCCAGCCGCCGTTTTCCGCGACAAAAGCGATTTCGTGCGCAATTTCCGGAAAGAAGGAGATTAACTGGTAATACTGGTTGCCGCTGGCCACGACAAAGCGAATGCCTTGCCGCTTCATGTGTTGGTACTGCGCCATAAACCGGTCACGGTTATAGGTTTTTTGATCGCTCAGAAAAGTGCCGTCCATGTCGACGGCGATTAATTTGATACTCATGCGTTATGCTCCATCACCGGTTGCGGAGTCGATACAGGTTTGGCGACGGCCTTCGCCACCAGCGCCGCCAGAATAACCAGCGCCAGCACAACCATCATGGCGCTGCGTAATCCATAGTGCTCTCCCAGATAGCCCAACAGCGGCGGCCCGACCAAAAACGCCAGATAGCCGGTCGTGGCGACAACGCTCACGCGCGTCGGCGCGTCGGGACCGGTATCGCTGGCGGCGGAAATGGTCAGCGGGAAGCCGAGCGAAGCGCCTAAGCCCCAAAGAATGACCGAGACGCCGGCAACCCAGTCGCTATCGACAAAAATAATCAGACCAATGCCCAGCGCTCCCATCAACGCGCTGGCGCGAACAACCGTCACCCGGCTATAGCGGTCAATAAACCAGCCGCCGGTAAAGCGGCCAACGGTCATACCTAGCGTGAAACCGGCGTAGATCAGAGAGCCGGAGGTTGGGCTAAAACCGTGTCCGTCTACCATCAGTAGCGGCAGCCAGTCATTCGCAGAGCCTTCGGCGAATGCCATTGCCAGCACCACCACGCCAATAAGCAAAAGCTGGATGTCCCGATAAAAAGGTAATCCTTTTTCCTGAAGGTGAGCATCTTCCGATGCGTTTTTACCCGTACCGTCAGGGATCGCCCGAATGGCGATAAAAATGGGCGCGATCGCCACGGCAGCCGCGAGGATGATATGGATGTTAGCCGGGACGCTTAATGCGGTTAACGCCATGCCGACACCAGCGCCCGCCAGCGTGCCGAAACTGTAGAAACCATGCATCATCGGCAGAACGGTTTTATTCAGCTCGCGTTCGACCGCCGCGCCTTCGACATTAATCGCCACTTCGGCGGCGCCAAAACTGGCGCCGAAAACGGCTAATCCAAGGGCAAAAATCAGCGGCGAGGCGCACCACAGCGCGACGCTAAGAATAACCATCCCGGTTACTGCGCAGGTCATCGTCGTGCGAATAACCTTTCGGGTGCCAAATCGTTTCACCAGCCAGGCGGAACAAAGAATACCGCTCATTGAACCGATAGAAAGCCCGAATAAGACCGCCCCCATTTCCGCGGTAGAGACGGAAAGAATATCCCGAATAGCAGGCGTTCGGGTTGCCCAGGAGGCCATCAGCAGTCCGGGTAAAAAGAAGAACATAAACAGCGCCCAGGTACGGCGTTTTAAGGCGTTACGTGAGGAGAGGACGGTCATAGCGTCAGGCCAGAAAATAGAAGCGAGAGGTAAACATTAGCAAGCTTGTGTACATTTGTACATATCGTCGTCATACTTCGTTGTGCAGACAGTTTTTACTGTCTATTTTTTCAGCGTAAGCGGCAGGTTACTATAGCCTGCATCCTGAATGAGATGTGGAACTCATCATGAAAGAAAATGCCGTAAGACGCGCCAATGATCCTAAGCGACGGGAAAAAATAATTCAGGCCACACTGGAAGCGGTAAAGACCTATGGCGTTCATGCCGTGACGCACCGGAAAATCGCCGCTATCGCTCAGGTGCCGCTTGGCTCGATGACCTACTATTTTGCCGGTATGGATGCGTTATTGAGTGAAGCTTTTACACTTTTCACCGAGAACATGTCGCATCAATACCAGGACTTTTTTGCGCAGGTGACGGATGCGGAGGGGGCGTGCCAGGCGATAACGGAAATGATTTACGGCTCGCAGGTTACGACGCCGGATAATATGGCGTTAATGTATCAGTTATATGCCTATGCCAGCGATAAGCCAGCGTTAAAAATAGTCATGCAAAACTGGATGCAACGTAGCCAAAATACGCTGGCGCAGTGGTTTGACGCGCAGACCGCCCGCGCGCTGGATGCGTTTATCGAGGGGATGACGTTGCATTTTGTGACGGATCGAACGCCGCTGGCGCGTGAAGCGATTTTACAGATGGTAAAGCGAATCGCCGGAGAGTCAATGTCGTGTCACTCTGCGTCGGGCAACAAAAAACCCACCAACCTTGAACCGAAATGGCGGGGTTGATGGGCTCCACAAAATGGGGACATCAAAGAAAAGCAGTGGCAATAGGTATGACTGATGCTTTAACGAAAAGTTCGACCTATTGGCAAAATTTTTTCACTTAAAGGCAAACTTCAGTTTTATCCTAACCCCGGCCAGATGATGACAATAAGCGTCCCCGCCAGCGTTAGCAGAACGTTGGCGATGGCGTAAGTCCCCGCATAACCCAGCGCTGGAATATTGCTGCGCGCCGTATCGCTAATGATTTCCATCGCCGGGGCGCAGGTACGCGCGCCCATCATGGCGCCAAACAGTAGCGCCCGGTTCATGCGCAGCACATAAGCGCCAAACAAGAAGCAGATCACCACCGGTACCAGGCTGACGACAAGCCCGGCGATCAGCATTTGTCCGCCGACCGCGCCCAGACCGTTGCTGATACCGCTGCCGGCGCTTAAACCAACGCCTGCCATAAATACCATCAAGCCGAATTCTTTCACCATGTTAAGCGCGCCCTGCGGAATATAACCAAAGGTAGGATGGTTAGCGCGCAGGAAACCGAGCATGATCCCGGCGAACAGCAATCCGGCCGCGTTGCCGATGCCGAAACTAAAATTGCTGAACTGGAAGGTAATCATCCCGATCATTAACCCGATGATAAAAAAAGCGCAGAAGGCGAGCAGGTCCGTCACCTGGCTATGGATCGAAATAAAACCAATGCGATCGGCGATGGTTTTTACGCGTCTGGCGTCGCCGCTCACCTGTAACACGTCGCCTTTATTCAGCACGACGTTATCGTCGATAGGCATTTCGATCTGGCTGCGGATGACGCGGTTAAGGAAGCAGCCATGATCGGTCAGCTTGAGCTGAGCGAGGCGGCGACCGACCGCATTGTGGTTTTTCACCACAATTTCTTCCGTTACGATGCGCATATCAAGCAGATCGCGATCAAACACTTCCTTACCATTACGGAAGCTGGGATCGAGCCTGGCGTGCGCGTCCGGATAGCCGACCAGCGCAATCTCATCGCCCATTTGCAGCACCGCATCGCCATCCGGGTTCGCCAGAATACCGTTACGGCGAATACGTTCGATATAGCAGCCTGTCTGACGGTAAATACCCAGCTCGCGCAGGTTTTTGCCGTCAGTCCAGGCCACCAACTCCGGGCCAACCCGATAGGCGCGGATAACCGGCAAATAAACCTTGCGATTAGCATCGGTATCCAGACCGCGCTCGCGAGCAATTTGCTGGGCGCTGGTTTGCAAATCCTGATGCTGTAGTTTAGGCAAGTAGCGCGCGCCCACGATCAGACTGACTAGCCCAATCAGATAGGTCAGGGCATAACCCAGGCTCAGATTATCAAGAGCGGAGGAGAGTTGCGTGCTGGCGATGCCGGAATGTCGCAGGGTATCGCCTGCGCCAACCAGCACGGGCGTGGAAGTCATTGAGCCGGCCAACATACCGGCCGTCAGGCCGATATCCCAGCCGAATAGCTTACCAAGGCCTAAGGCGATTAGCAGAGCGCTACCGACCATGACCAGGGCAAGCATCAGATAATTTTTACCGTCGCGAAAAAAAATCGAAAAAAAGTTGGGGCCAGCCTCGACGCCGACACAAAAAATAAACAGCATAAATCCCAGATTTAGCGCGTCGGTGTTAATACTAAAGTGTTGCTGCCCTAATAATAGAGAGACCACTAAAACGCCAATGGAATTACCAAGTTGGACTGAACCCAGACGTAACTTGCCAAGACACAGGCCAAGAGCCAGGACCACAAATAATAACAGGATGTAATTCCCATTTAACAAATCTGCGACGTTTATATTCACGGAGACTAACTTCTTGTTTACGAGTAAGCTGTTGAAAGAAATGGTAATTTACGCTACTGTTTTTATCATGAATTAAGGGTGCAATCGTATTGCATACAGCATCCAAATAAAAACAACACAACAATATATCCTGCTAGTTTAATCTTATTGCGTACTAACGGCTATAAGAATCGTGCAGGTGTGTTTTTGGCATGGAATGCCACATGACTTTATCTGACTGGATGCCTCACGGCGGAAAGCGTGTTCGATAGAGAGTGTCAGGAGGAACGATTGAAACATAAACACGGGTGGGCAAGCGTTGTCTGCTGCTTTGTACTCTTTATTGTGGTGTGTCTTTCATTAACTATGCATGTACAAGGCGCTTTTCGCGCGGCAGGGCATCCTGAGATTGGACTGTTATTTTTTACGTTACCTGGCGCGGTGGCCAGTTTTTGTTCTCACCGACGCGAGGTGATCCGACCGCTGATCGGGGCGATGCTGGCGGCGCCGTTTTGCCTGGTGTTAATGCGCGTGGTATTTATGCCTACCCGATCGTTTTGGCAAGAACTGGCGTGGTTATTTAGCGCCGTATTCTGGTGTGCGTTAGGCGCGCTCTGTTATTTGTTTATTAGCAGCCTGTTTAGCCACCGGCGAAAAAAACGCCGATAGCGCCCTCCGGTAGAGGGCGTTGCCAGAGCAATCAGGCGAAAAGATTCAGATTTTCTTTTGCCCATGCTTCAAAATCCGTACAGCCGCCGATATGTTTTTGATCGACAAAAATCTGCGGTACGGTTTCTACAGGTTTACCTACGGTTTTTTCCAAATCCGCTTTAGTAATGCCTTCAGCATGGATATCAATATAGCGGTAGTTGAAATCGTCGCGTTCTTTGCTCAGTTTTTCCGCCAACTCTTTTGCACGCACGCAATAAGGGCACCCTGGGCGGCCAAAAATAACAGTAAACATATCTCTCCTCGAACATAAAGCCAGACGGCGAACAGGTGTTATCATGCCGCGATTTACGGCAGATGAAAAGCAGGTTACGCCTGTTCCTTTGATAACCCAGGGCTATATCTGTTAAGCACGCCGGACCAGAACGTTCTACACTGTGCGTCAGTTAACCGGGAGGCTTGATATGCGCACGATTGGCGTGTTACCCAAAAGCGTACTGATACTGGAATACCTCGGTATGATTTTGCTGGCGCTTGCTCTGCTATCGCTTAATCATTACCTTACGCTGCCCGCGCCGTTCAATACGCCGCTGGCTGGCGTGTTGATGGTTTTCCTGGGCGTCGTGTTGATCCTCCCCGCCGCGGTGGCGATGATGTGGCGTATTGCGCAGTTACTGGCGCCGCAGTTGATGAAACGTCCACCCGACATTTCTTCCCGTTCAGATAGAGAAAAGCATAATGAGTCCGACCATTGAACTTCTTTGTGGCCATCGTTCTATTCGCCATTTCACCGATGAACCCGTGGCTGACGCGCAGCGAGAAGCCATTATTGCCGCCGCGCGCAGTACGTCCAGTTCCAGTTTTTTACAGTGCAGCTCTATTATCCGTATTACCGATCGGGCGCTGCGCGAGGCGTTAGTGCCCCTGACGGGCGGGCAAAAGCATGTGGCGCAGGCCGCTGAGTTCTGGGTATTTTGCGCCGATTTTAATCGTCATTTGCAGATCTGCCCTGACGCGCAGTTGGGGCTTGCCGAACAACTGCTGCTCGGTGTCGTCGATACGGCGATGATGGGGCAAAATGCGCTGACGGCGGCGGAATCACTGGGGTTAGGCGGCGTGTATATCGGCGGCATTCGTAACAATATTGAATCTGTTACCGAACTGTTAAAATTGCCGAAGCATGTATTGCCGCTCTTTGGCCTGTGTTTGGGATGGCCTGCGGATAATCCGGATCTGAAACCGCGCCTGCCTGCAGAGCTTGTGGTTCATGAGAACCAGTATCAACCGCTTGATGAAAAGCTGCTGGCGCGCTATGACGAGCAGTTGGCTGAGTATTATCTGACCCGAGGCAGTAATACGCGACGCGATACCTGGAGCGATCATATCCGTCGCACCCTGATTAAAGAAAATCGCCCATTTATCCTTGAATATTTGCATAAACAGGGCTGGGCGACGCGCTAAAACCTGCGGGCCAGTGTATGATACGCGGGCTTTTCAGGGTTTTCAGCGAGGTGCAGGGTGAAAATTGCCATATTGTCCAGGGATGGAACGCTCTATTCTTGCAAACGTCTGCGCGAAGCGGCGATGCGGCGCGGCCATCTGGTCGAGATACTCGATCCTCTTTCCTGCTATATGAATATTAATCCGGCTGCGTCGTCGATCCATTACAAGGGGCGTCGTCTGCCCCATTATGACGCCGTTATTCCCCGTATTGGTTCGGCCATTACCTTTTATGGTACCGCTGCGCTACGTCAGTTTGAGCTACTGGGTAGCTATCCGCTGAATGAATCCGTCGCCATTACCCGCGCGCGCGATAAGCTGCGATCGCTACAACTTCTGGCGCGCCAGGGGATCGATCTTCCCATTACCGGGATCGCCCATTCTCCGGATGACACCAGCGATCTTATTAAGATGGTTGGCGGGGCGCCGCTGGTCGTGAAGCTGGTAGAAGGCACGCAAGGGATCGGCGTGGTATTGGCGGAGACGCGTCAGGCTGCTGAAAGCGTTATTGATGCGTTTCGGGGGCTGAATGCCCATATTTTGGTTCAGGAATACATTGCCGAAGCTAAAGGATGCGATATTCGTTGTCTGGTCGTCGGCAATGAGGTTGTGGCGGCGATTGAGCGGTGCGCGAAAGCCGGTGATTTTCGCTCCAATCTTCATCGCGGCGGGGTGGCCAGCATCGCGACGATCACGCCCCGTGAACGGGATATCGCCATCAAAGCCGCACAGACGCTGGGGCTGGATGTGGCGGGTGTCGATATTTTACGCGCCGCGCGCGGGCCGCTGGTGATGGAGGTGAATGCCTCGCCGGGACTGGAAGGTATCGAAAAGACTACGGGCGTGGATATCGCGGGGCGAATGATTCAGTGGATAGAACGTCACGCTACGCCTGAATTTTGCCTTAAAATCGGCGGCTAATCGCAATCGTGGATTCCGCCGTAGTACGAAGCACGCTTTTTGCGTAAGCTGTGCCGGTAATTTTTCATCGTCATCGTAAGAGGTAGCACATTATTATGATATCACTGGTCGTTCCCACTCTGGATACGTTGCGTCAATGGCTCGACGACCTGGGCATGAATTTCTTCGAATGTGATACCTGCCAGGCGCTGCATTTGCCGCATATGCAGAATTTTGACGGCGTCTACGATGCTAAAATCGATTTGGTGGACAACACCATTCTTTTTTCCGCGATGGCGGAGGTCAGGCCTTCCGCGTTGCTGCCGCTGGCGGCCGATCTCTCTGCTATCAACGCCAGTTCGTTGACGGTAAAAGCCTTTCTCGATATGCAGGATGATAATCTGCCAAAACTGGTTGTGTGCCAGTCTTTATCCGTTATGCAAGGCGTCACCTACGAACAGTTCGAATGGTTTGTTCGCCAAAGTGAAGAGCAGATTTCTATGGTGATCCTTGAGGCCGGGGCGCATCAGCTTCTGTTTAACGCGGAAGAAGACGCGCAAAAAACCAGCGCGGTTGACCATTTTCTTCACTGATCCCTCCCGATAATCAGGCAGTCGCTGCCAGCGCGGCTGCTGTTTACGTTTTTTTATGCTGCAGTTAACCTTTATTTAAAGAATTATTCACCTCATTTCTGACCATTTCGCTTTATCACATAGACAAAACCTGCATAAAAAATTGATAAAAGGCGTTTTTTAATCTGGGCTATAGCCTCAAACCTTAGCTAAAGTTATTCTTGCGAAGCTTCTATAGCGAGCTTGATGGCAGGGAGGGCGACCTCTCTTCTTTATTTGTATCAAATGAAAAGGTATGCACATTTCAGGCATGTTTTAAACCACGCCTAATGGGTTCATTTGTTAACGGATTTCAGAAGGAAAGCGATGATGACCGCCTTAAAGAAAAAATGGCTATCGGGTCTGGTTGCGGGTGCTTTGATGGTCGTCTCTGTCGGCACGCTCGCTGCCGAACAAAAAACGCTGCACATTTATAACTGGTCAGATTATATCGCGCCGGACACGGTGGCGAACTTTGAAAAAGAGACCGGGATTAACGTTATCTATGATGTCTTTGACTCTAACGAAGTGCTGGAAGGCAAGTTAATGGCAGGCAGCACCGGGTTCGATCTGGTGGTGCCATCGGCCAGTTTTCTTGAGCGCCAGCTCACCGCGGGCGTTTTTCAGCCGCTGGATAAAAGCAAACTTCCCGGCTGGAAAAACCTCGATCCTGAACTGCTGAAACTGGTAGCGAAGCACGATCCTGACAACAAATACGCCATGCCCTACATGTGGGCCACGACGGGCATTGGCTATAACGTTGATAAAGTGAAAGCGGTGCTGGGGGATGATGCGCCAGTGAATAGCTGGGATTTAGTCCTCAAGCCAGAAAATCTGGAGAAGCTAAAAAGCTGCGGCGTCTCTTTCCTTGATGCGCCTGAAGAAATTTTTGCCACCGTGCTGAACTATCTGGGTAAAGATCCGAATAGCAGCAAAGCGGATGACTACACCGGCCCGGCAACCGATCTGTTGTTGAAGCTACGGCCAAACATTCGCTATTTCCACTCCTCGCAATACATTAACGATCTGGCTAATGGCGATACCTGTGTGGCCATCGGCTGGGCGGGCGATGTCTGGCAGGCCGCTAACCGGGCGAAAGAGGCGAAAAATGGCGTCAATATCTCTTTCTCGATTCCCAAAGAGGGGGCAATGGCGTTTTTTGATGTGTTTGCCATGCCGGCTGACGCCAAAAATAAAGACGAGGCCTACCAGTTCCTTAATTATCTGCTGCGCCCTGATGTGATTGCCCATATTTCCGATCACGTTTTCTACGCCAATGCGAATAAAGAGGCGACGGCGCTGGTCAGCCAGCAGGTGCGCGATAACCCGGGAATTTATCCGCCGGCGGATGTGCGGGCCAAGTTGTTTACCCTGAAAGTGCAGGAGCCGAAGATTGATCGCGTCCGCACCCGCGCATGGACGAAGGTGAAAAGCGGTAAGTAATTTATTAACGGTATGGCCTGATAAGCGTGCGCTATCGGGCATTCCACCGTTTGTATCGTTTGATTGTGTTATGCCGGAGAGCGCCTTGTGAATGATGTCCCCCACCGCCCGCAGGTGAAAACCCGTAAAGCGCTGACGCCGCTTCTGGAAATTCGCAACCTGACGAAGTCATTCGACGGGCAACATGCTGTCGATGATGTCAGTCTGACTATCTATAAAGGCGAGATTTTTGCCCTGCTGGGTGCGTCAGGTTGTGGAAAATCGACTCTGCTACGGATGCTGGCAGGTTTTGAACCGCCGAGCAGCGGGCAAATTATGCTCGACGGCGTCGATCTGGCGCATGTTCCGCCGTATCAGCGTCCGATTAATATGATGTTTCAGTCCTATGCGTTGTTTCCGCATATGACGGTAGAGCAGAACATCGCTTTTGGTCTGAAGCAGGACAAACTGCCAAAGGCGGAGATTACCAGCCGCGTCAATGAGATGCTGGGTCTGGTGCACATGCAGGAGTTTGCGAAACGTAAGCCGCATCAGCTTTCCGGCGGTCAGCGTCAGCGCGTGGCCCTGGCGCGCAGCCTGGCGAAACGTCCTAAGCTGCTCTTGTTGGATGAACCGATGGGCGCGCTGGATAAAAAATTACGCGACCGGATGCAGCTTGAAGTGGTGGATATCCTTGAGCGCGTCGGCGTGACCTGCGTCATGGTGACGCACGATCAGGAAGAAGCGATGACGATGGCGGGGCGCATTGCCATCATGAACCGTGGAAAATTTGTACAAATTGGCGAACCGGAGGAGATTTACGAGCATCCGACGACCCGCTACAGCGCCGAATTTATCGGATCGGTAAATGTTTTTGAGGGCTTACTGAAAGCGCGTGAAGAGGACGGTCTGGTCATTGACGCGCCCGGTTTGGTTCATCCGTTAAAAGTCGATGCAGATGCCTCTGTCGTTGATAATGTGCCGGTATATGTGGCGCTACGTCCGGAAAAAATCATGCTGTGTGAGTCGCCGCCTGCCGATGGCTATAATTTCGCCGTCGGCGAAGTGGCGCATATTGCGTATCTCGGCGATCTGTCTATTTATCATGTGCGGCTAAAAAGCGGGCAGATGATCAGCGCTCAACTGCAGAATGCGCACCGTTACCGGAAAGGGTTACCGACCTGGGGCGATGAAGTGCGTTTGTGCTGGGAAGCGGATAGCTGCGTGGTCCTGACGGTATAAGGGGGAAACATGAGCACACTTGAACCTCCGGCACGCATCAGTAAACCTGGCGGCGCGGCGCTATGGTTGGCGCGGATGCAAATGAAACATGGGCGTAAGCTGGTTATTGCTTTGCCTTATATCTGGCTCATTCTGCTGTTTTTACTGCCGTTTCTTATCGTCTTTAAGATAAGCCTGGCGGAAATGGCGAGGGCGATCCCGCCGTATACCGATCTGCTGGAATGGGCTGACGGTCAGTTGTCGATTACGCTCAATCTCGGCAATTTTTTGCAACTGACCGACGATCCGCTTTATTTCGAAGCCTATCTGCAATCGTTACAAATTGCCGGTATTTCCACCATCTGCTGCCTGCTGTTGGGCTACCCGCTGGCGTGGGCGGTGGCGCACAGCAAGCCCTCCACGCGCAATATCCTGCTGCTGTTGGTGATCCTGCCCTCGTGGACGTCTTTTTTAATACGCGTCTATGCCTGGATGGGCATTTTGAAAAACAACGGCGTGCTGAACAATGTGTTGCTGTGGCTAGGGGTTATCGATCAGCCGCTGACGATCCTGCACACTAACCTGGCCGTCTATATCGGCATTGTTTATGCTTATCTGCCGTTTATGGTTCTGCCCATTTATACCGCATTGACGCGCATTGATTATTCGCTGGTGGAAGCGTCGCTGGATCTCGGCGCCCGACCGCTGAAAACGTTTTTTAGCATCATTGTACCGCTCACCAAAGGCGGAATCATCGCCGGCTCGATGCTGGTTTTTATCCCGGCGGTGGGCGAGTTCGTGATCCCGGAACTGCTTGGCGGGCCGGACAGTATCATGATTGGTCGCGTTCTGTGGCAGGAGTTTTTCAATAACCGCGACTGGCCGGTGGCTTCTGCGGTCGCCATTATTATGTTGCTGCTGCTGATAGTACCGATCATGTGGTTCCATAAACATCAGCAAAAAAGTGTGGGGGAGCACGGATGAATAACTTACCGGTCGTTCGCTCGCCCTGGCGCATTCTGATTCTGGTGCTGGGGTTTACTTTTCTCTATGCGCCGATGTTAATGTTGGTGATTTACTCGTTTAACAGTTCGAAGCTGGTGACGGTGTGGGCGGGATGGTCGACGCGCTGGTATGGCGAGCTCTTTCGGGATACCGCCATGATGAGCGCAGTGGGCCTAAGCCTGACAATTGCCGCCTGCGCGGCGACGATGGCGGTGGTGCTCGGTACCATTGCCGCGGTGGTGATGGTGCGATTTGGACGGTTTCGCGGCGCAAACGGCTTTGCGTTTATGATCACCGCGCCGCTGGTGATGCCGGATGTGATTACCGGGCTGTCGCTGCTGCTGCTGTTTGTCGCGCTCGGTCATGCTATCGGCTGGCCCTCCGATCGCGGGATGCTGACCATCTGGTTGGCGCACGTCACTTTCTGTACCGCCTATGTGGCAGTGGTGATCGCTTCGCGATTACGCGAACTGGATCGTTCGATTGAAGAGGCGGCGATGGATCTTGGCGCGGCGCCGTTGAAGGTCTTTTTTGTCATTACGTTACCGATGATCATGCCAGCGGTGATCTCGGGCTGGCTGTTGGCCTTTACGCTTTCCCTTGACGATCTGGTGATTGCCAGCTTCGTTTCCGGTCCCGGCGCCACCACGCTACCGATGCTAGTTTTCTCCAGCGTGCGCATGGGCGTGAACCCGGAAATCAACGCGCTGGCGACGTTAATCCTCGGCGTGGTAGGAATCGTCGGATTTATTGCCTGGTACCTGATGGCGCGAGCGGAAAAACAGCGGATTCGCGATATCCAGCGTGCAAGACGCGGCTGAAGCCACTAAAATCTTCCACTATGGCAATGCGTTGCCGCGCGGGTCGCGGCATCATTTTCAGGGAAGACATTCATTGGGATTTATAAAGCAATCAACCTCATCACATGCCCGTTTAAATGTGCCTACGCTGGTGCAGGTTGCGGCTATGGCGATTATTTTGATTCGCGGTCTCGATGTGCTGATGATTATGAATACCCTCGGCATACGCGGGATGGGCGAGTTTATTCATCGCAGTGTACAGACGTGGAGCTTAACCCTTGTCTTTCTGGCAAGCTTAGTGCTGGTCTTTGTTGAAATTTATTGTGCGTTTTCGCTGGTGAAAGGCCGTAGCTGGGCGCGCTGGGTGTACCTGGCGACACAAATTATTGTGAGCGGATATCTGTGGGCGGCGTCGTTAGGCTACGGGTATCCGGAGTTGTTTAGCATCGCGGGAGAATCGAAGCGTGATATCCTGCATTCCCTGGTCATGCAAAAACTCCCCGATCTTTTAATTCTGTTTCTGCTGTTTATTCCCGCTCCCAGCCGTCGGTTCTTCCGGCTGCAATAATGTGTATAATCGTCGCCCCGGATAATATGAAGGTTTTTTGGTATGCAGTGCGCACTCTATGACGCGGGTCGCTGCCGTTCCTGTCAATGGATTACGCAGTCGGTTAATGAACAACTTTCCGCAAAAACAGCCGATTTACATCGTTTGCTGACCGGGCTGCCTGTTGAACAGTGGTGCGCGTCGATTGGCGGCCCGGAACAGCATTTCCGCAACAAAGCGAAAATGGTCGTGAGCGGTAGTGTAGAAAAACCGCTCTTCGGGATGCTGCATCGCGACGGTACGCCAGTCGATCTTTGCGGCTGCCCGCTGTATCCCGCCTCCTTTGCCCCCGTATTCAGCGCGCTAAAACCTTTTATTGCCCGTGCCGGACTCACGCCTTATAACGTGGCGCGAAAACGTGGCGAACTGAAATACCTGTTGCTGACGGAAAGTCAGTTCGATGGCGGCATGATGCTACGCTTCGTGTTGCGTTCAGAAACCAAACTTACGCAACTTCGCGCAGCGTTACCGTGGCTGCGTGCGCAACTGCCGCAGCTCAGGGTGATCACCGCAAATATTCAGCCGGTACATATGGCGATTATGGAAGGGGAGACGGAAATCTATCTGACGGATCAGCAGGCGCTGGCGGAACGTTTTAACGATGTGCCGCTGTGGATTCGTCCGCAAAGTTTCTTTCAGACCAACCCTACGGTCGCCAGCCGATTATATGCAACGGCGCGCGATTGGGTAGGGCAACTGCCGGTACGCCATATGTGGGATCTTTTTTGCGGAGTGGGCGGATTCGGCCTGCACTGCGCGACGCCGCAGATGCAATTAACCGGTATTGAGATCGCGCCGGAGGCGATTGCCTGCGCGAAGCAATCCGCTGCCGAGCTGGGATTGACCCGCCTTCATTTCCAGGCGTTGGATTCCACCCAATTCGCCACCGCACAAGGCGAAACGCCCGACCTGGTGTTGGTGAATCCTCCCCGCCGTGGCATTGGCAAGCCGTTGTGCGATTACCTTGCACAAATGGCGCCGCGTTTTATTATTTATTCAAGCTGTAACGCGCAGACGATGGCGCAGGATATTCGCCATCTGCCGAACTACCGTATTCAACGTGTTCAGCTTTTCGATATGTTCCCGCATACCGCGCATTATGAAGTGTTAACATTGCTTTGCAGGCTGTAGCGCCAAAAGCCAGACATACAAAATATCTATATTAACTGTCTAATTATCCATAAATAATAATAACCATGATCGATCGATAAAAAACTCCGATCGATCATGGTTATATATTATCCTATTTTTGCAAATCAAATCACAAATAATCACTTTAAATCTTTTAATGACTAATTTTGATTATTACAGTGCGTGTAAGGCAAAATTAGACAAGGTGGTTTATCGGGTAAATTTCAATAGCATCAGCGAAGCAATACGTAACGTCAGTAAAGGGGTCAATCATGACAACGAATAGGCACGCTTATGGAGGGCGTTCAGACGATGTTTGCCAAATTTATAGATGTTATTCAAACGTTTTTAACTGAACCGGCGATATTAATTGGGATATTAGTCGGTGTTGGCTATGCGCTGGATAAAAAGACGCCTATAAAAATTATCACCGGTATGATCAGCGCGATGGTCGGTTTGATGATGGTGTTATTTGGCGGCTTTCAATTTTCAGCCACTTTTAAACCGGTTGCAGAGGCAGTCAGCAAGGCTTATGGCGTGCATGGATACTTAATGGATTCATACGCCATGAAAGCCGCGACGCAAATAGCGCTGGGCGATAATTTTGGCTATGTAGGATACGTTTTTGTACTGGCGTTTTTTACTAACCTGATATTAGTTTTATTTGGTCGTTATACTGGCGCAAAAGGTATATTTCTTACCGGTAATACCGGGGTCTCACATTCACAGGCGGTACTGTGGTTAATTGTCTTCTGGCTGGGGTTCGGTTGGGTACAATCCATTGTGATTGCCGGGGTATTGACCGGGGTCTTTTGGGCGTTTTCAACCACGCTTATTGTTAAACCCATCGCCAAAGTGACCAATAACGCCGGTTTTACCATCGCGCATAACCAGATGTTGGGACTGTGGTTTTTCTCGAAATTCGCGCATAAATTCGGCGATCCGGAAAAGCATGACGCCGAAAACCTGAAACTTCCCGGTTGGTTAGCCATTTTTAACCACAACGTGACGGCAATCGCCATTGTGATGACGCTCTTCGTTGGCGGTTTTTTATTGGCGACAGGAATCGATAACGTACAGTTAATGGCGAAAGGCAAACCCTGGTATATCTATATCATCAATCTGGGCCTGCAATTCTCTATGTATATGGTCATCTTGCTGCAGGGCGTGCGGATGATGGTAGGCGAAATTAACGGTTCGTTTAAAGGATGGCAGGATCGCTTTATTCCTAACGCTATACCGGCTGTGGATGTTGCTGCTTTATTACCTTTTTCGCCGAACGCGGCCACGCTGGGATTCGTCTTTTGTACCTTCGGCACGATTTTTTCCATGGGCATTCTGCTGCTCATCCATAGCCCTATTATGGTATTGCCTGGTTTTGTTCCGCTCTTCTTTTCCGGCGGTCCCATCGGCGTATTAGCCAACCGAATGGGGGGATATCGTTCCGTTATTATTTGTACTTTCCTGTTAGGGATTATTCAGACTTTCGGTACGGTATGGGCCATTCCTTTAACCGGGCTGGCAAAAGAAGGTGTGGGCTGGACGGGAATATTTGACTGGGCGACTCTGTGGCCTGCGATTTGTGAATTACTGAAATTTATTGCTTCAACGTTCCATCTTGGTCCTTATTCCATTTAATTGATTCGGTTTATATAAAGGATTTTATTATGAAAGATTCTGTAAATATTTTATTCGTATGCGGTTATGGTGTAGGCAGTAGCGTAATGTTACAGACTGTGGTTAAAAAAGCGTTAGCAAAATATGACTTCTCTTTTGATATGGAGCATACGGCAGCGGGAGAGGTCGGTGGATTTACCGACTGGGCAGATATTTATGCGATTTCAAAAAAATTGCTTGATGTCGTTAGCCTCGATCCTAAACACGGACAATATCTCATTCCCATTGAAAATATCATGGATGGCGAATCAATAGGTAAACAGATTTACGATGTGGTAGAGAAAAATTTTCCGCACCTGCTCAACAAATGAGGCTGAGTCATGAAAGCGATTATTCTGCTGTTTGACAGTCTGAATAAAAACTATTTGCCGCCCTATGGCGATTTGCTAACGAAAGCGCCTAACTTTCAACGCCTGGCGGCACATGCCGCCACCTTTGACAATAGTTATGTCGGCAGTATGCCCTGTATGCCAGCCCGTCGGGAACTGCACACCGGGCGCTATAATTTCCTGCATCGTGAGTGGGGGCCGCTGGAACCCTTTAATGATTCCATGCCGGAATTATTGAAAAAAGCGGGGATCTACACCCATCTTATCAGCGATCATTTGCATTACTGGGAAGACGGCGGCGGTAACTACCATAACCGCTATAGCTCCTGGGACGTAGTACGCGGTCAGGAGGGCGATCACTGGAAGGCAAGTGTTGGCGAGCCGCCCATTCCGGAAGTACTGCGCGTTCCACAAAAACAAACCGGAGGCGGCGTTTCCGGGCTATGGCGTCATGACTGGGCGAACCGCGAATACATCCAGCAGGAAGCCGATTTTCCCCAGACGAAAGTTTTTGACGCCGGGTGCGATTTTATCCATAAAAATCATGCCGAAGATAACTGGTTATTGCAGGTTGAGACGTTCGATCCGCATGAACCGTTTTATACCACCGAGGAATATTTATCGCTCTATGACGATGAGTGGCAAGGCCCGCATTATGACTGGCCGCGCGGCAAAGTCAGTGAAAGCGAGGAGGCGATAGCGCATATTCGCTGTCGTTATCGGGCCCTGGTTTCCATGTGCGACCGCAATCTTGGACGTATCCTTGATCTGATGGGTGAACACGATCTCTGGCGCGATACGATGCTGATTGTCGGTACCGATCACGGCTTCTTGCTGGGGGAGCACGGTTGGTGGGCTAAAAATCAAATGCCCTATTATAACGAGGTGGCGAATAACCCGCTGTTTATCTGGGACCCGCGCAGCGCGGTATGCGGAGCGCGACGGCAGTCGCTGGTGCAGATGATTGACTGGGCGCCAACGCTACTGGATTATTTTCAACAACCTATTCCCGCAGATATGCAGGGCCAACCGCTGGCGAAAGTCATTGCCAGTGATGAACCCGTCAGGGAAGGCGCGCTGTTTGGCGTGTTTAGCGGACATGTTAATGTTACCGACGGACGGTATGTTTATATGCGGGCCGCGCAGCCGGGGCGTGAGCATGACATTGCGAACTACACGTTAATGCCGATCAAGATGAATGCGCGTTATGACGTGGATGAACTGGGAAAATTATCTCTGGCGCCTCCGTTTAAATTCACTAAAGGGCTTCAGGTATTACGTATTCCGGCCAGGGAAAAATATAAAGGTGTGAATAGCTTTGGTCATCTCTTGTTTGATCTCAGAGACGATCCGCAGCAGCAACATCCTATTCATGATGAGGCCATCGAAGCAAGGATGATCAACTTACTTATCCGTTTGATGAAAGAAAATGATGCTCCGGCGGAGCAGTATCGCCGTCTGGGTCTGGATGTTATCTAAAAACGTAACAATGTTATAAGCCGGGTACGCGTCAGCGTCACCCGGCAAGTATTAGTCCGAATCGCCTGTTGATGCAGGCGTTTGAGACTGATGACAAACTGTAGAATGCTCAATGGCGTTGCGCTTATCAGGCCAGGATGATTTCGTGGTCTGAATAAGGTATTTATACTGCCATTTCGCAACACGGTGGGCTAATCACATACGTCTTACTGCGGGAACCACTGATCGCTGATTTTCTGATAAGTGCCGTCCGCTTTAATGGCGGCCAGCGCATCATTCAGTTTTTCCAGCAACGCCTTATTGTCCGGGCGCACCGCGATGCCAAGTCCGGTACCGAAGTATTGCGGATCGGTCACTTTCTCTGTTGCCGGACCCAGTTGCGGATTCGTTTTCAGCCACTCATTGACCACTGCGGTATCGCCAAAGACGCCGTCAATACGGCCATTTTTCAGGTCGATAATCGCATTCTGGTAGCTGTCGTAGGCCACGGTTTTGACCTCCGGATGTTTATCCTGGAGATATTTTTGATGCGTGGTGCCATTTTCCATACCGATACGCTTACCTTTTAGATCGGTAAAGGTTTTATAGGTGTCTTTTTTGGCAATCACCAGCGCGGAGTTCGCATAATAGGGATTGCTAAAGGCGACCTGCTTACTGCGCTCCGGGGTAATGTCCATTCCGGAAATGACGGCATCATATTTTCTGAATTTCAGCGCCGGGATAAGACTATCGAAAGCATGATTGGTAAAAGTACATTCTGCCTGCATTTGCTTGCATAATGCGGTTGCCAGATCGATATCGAAGCCCACAATTTTATTACTCGCATCCAGGGATTCAAACGGGGGATAGGTGGCGGAAACCCCGAAATTGATTTTTTCAGCGGCGATGCTGCCAGTGGCGAAAGAGGCGAGTAATGCGGCCAGAACTAACTTTTTCATGATGTCACTCCCGTAATCTTATGATTATGCGCCGTGTCTGCGGCATAGATTTACAATGCCATTAATTGAATTTGTATGCAATAAAAATGATTAAATATTTTAAAATGGATAAAAAAAGACGGACAAGTTAACCACTTGTCCGTCGGGTTTATTCAATATTATGCATCGTAGGCTTGATAAGCGCAGCGCCATCTGACCATTGTCGAACGGCGGCGAGAATGCCTTATCCTGCCTGGTTAATTGCGCCGCTCAAACGCCAGGGCTTTACGCTCAATCAAACGCATCATCAGCGTCAATAGACCGTTGACGACCAGATAAATTACGCCTGCCGCACCAAATACCATCACATCGTAGGTACGACCATAGAGCAACTGACTGTACCCCATGACCTCCATCAAGGTGATGGTATAGGCCAGAGAGGTACTTTTGAAGACCAGTACTACCTCATTAGAATAGGAGGAGAGGGCGCGTTTAAACGCATAGGGCAACAAAATCGCCAGCGTATCTTTCTTACTCATCCCCAGCGCGCCGCAGGACTGCCACTGACCTTCCGGAATCGCGCGAATCGCGCCATAAAATAGCTGCGTGGTATAAGCGGCGCTGTTTAGCGACAACGCGATCAGTGCGCACAGCCACGGTTCAGACAGTAGATGCCAGAGTAGCGGATACTCTTGCAGTGTCGGGAATTGACCGGGTCCGTAGTAGATCAGGAAAATTTGCACCAACAACGGCGTACCGGTAAACAACGTGATATAGCCGCGCACCAGCCACACCACGAACGGCGTTTTTAGCGTCAGGATAATGGTAAAAACTAACGCCAGCACCAAAGCGACGGCAATAGAAGCCACGGTCAGCGTCAGGCTGGTGTGTAGCCCTTTTAGCAGTTCAGGTAAGTACTCAAGCATTAGTCTGGCCTCCGCTCAAAACGTGTCGCGCGCAGGTCTATGCGTTTGAGAATGTACTGACTGATCAGCGTAATGACCAGGTAAATAGCCGCCGCAATAATGTACCAGTTAAACGGTTCCTGGGTGCGTGTGGCAATACTTTTGGTCTGTAACATCAGATCGTTAACGCTGATAAGGCTGACCAGAGCCGTATCTTTTAGCAACACCAGCCACTGATTACCCAGCCCTGGCAGGGCGTGACGCCACATCTGCGGCATCACCAGACGGAAAAAAATCGCCGTCTTTGATAATCCCAGTGCCTGACCCGACTCCCACTGACCAGACGGAACGGCTTTCAGCGCGCCGCGTAGCGTCTGCGACGCATAGGCCGCATACAGCAGGGACAACGCAATCACGCCGCACAGGAACGGACTGACGTCAAAGTTCTCAATCTCCATTTGCACCGGGATCTGCGTAAAGCCGAGATGGAGGGTAAACCCGTCAGACAGCGTAAGCAGGAGTTGCGAGGAGCCGAAATAGATAAACAGCACCACCAGAATTTCCGGCAGGCCGCGTAAAATAGTGACCAGCGCGGAGCCTATCCAGGCAATCGGGCGCCATTTTACGGACTCCCAGACGGCAAAGAACATGGCTAACGCGAGGCCAATGATCAGCGCGCAGACGGCAAGGCCGACGGTCATCCCGGCGGCGCTTGCTAAAGGAAAAAATTCGTTCATCAAAGATTACTTCTGGAACCATTTGTTATAGATGGTCTCGTAAGTCCCATCTTTCTTCACTTTTTCCAGCGCAGTATTGAATTTCTGCTGCAGCTCGGTGTTGCCCTGACGTACCGCGATACCCAGGCCGGTGCCGAAATAATCTTTATCGGTGACTTTATCGCCGACCGGTGCCAGCTTAGGATTGGCTTTCAGCCATTCGGTCACGACCGCCGTGTCGCCGAAAACAGCGTCGATACGGCCATTTTGTAGATCCAGCTTCGCGTTCTGATAGCTGTCATACGGTACGGTGGTGATTTCCGGATGCTTATCCATGATGAATTTCTGGTGCGTCGTACCGTTCTGTACGCCGACTTTCTTGCCTTTCAGTTGATCGACGCTGGTGTATTTGCCCTGCTGACCCACGAACAGCGCGGAGTTGTCGTAATATGGCGTGGTAAACAGCACCTGCTTTTCACGTTCCGGCGTGATATCCATTCCCGCCATTACAGCGTCGAAGCGGCGGAATTTCAGGCTGGGGATCAGGCTGTCGAACGCCTGATTGGTAAAGGTACAGGAGGCGTCGATCTCTTTACATAGCGCGTTGGCCAGGTCGACGTCAAAGCCGACAATCTTGTTATTAGCATCCATCGATTCGAACGGCGGATAGGACGCTTCGGTCGCAAAACGAATGGTCTGGGCTGCTGTAGCGGAAAGGCTAAAGCCTGCAATTAGCGCGGCAATCAGAACTTTTTTCATTGTCATTGTCCCGAATCTTAGTGAGAGAGATAGTTTTTGAACGCTTCGGTCTGAGGGTGGGCAAAGCAACCCGCATCACCGTGCTCGACGATGTGACCATTTTCCATATAAATCACACGACTGGCGGTCTTACGCGCCACTTCGACTTCATGCGTAACGATCACCTGAGTAATGTTCGTTTCCGCCAGCTCATGAATAATACTGACGATTTGAGCGGTAATTTCCGGGTCCAGCGCGGCGGTCGGTTCATCAAACAGCAGCACCTGCGGCTCCATCATCAGCGCGCGGGCAATCGCGACGCGCTGCTGCTGACCGCCGGAAAGGTGCAACGGATAACGATCGCTATATGGCTTCAGACGTAGACGCTCCAGCAGCTTTTCTGCGCGCGCCAGCGCCTGATCTTTTGTCAGACCCAGTACGCGGCAGGGCGCTTCAATCAGATTCTGCACAACGGTGAGATGCGGCCAAAGATTATATTGCTGAAAGACCATTCCGACATTTTGACGTAGCTCACGAATCGCCTTATCGGACGGCGTTTTCGTAAAATCAAAATGGTTCCCGGCGATAGTCAGAGTGCCGGAGCGCGGCATCTCAAGCAGATTGAGTACACGCAGCAGCGAACTTTTACCCGCCCCGCTTGGGCCAAGCAACACCAGCGTTTCGCCTTCGGGGCAATCCAGCGTGATATCGAACAGCGCCTGATGCGCGCCGTAAAAGCAATTAATGCCGTTTAATTGAATACTCATTGACACTCGTATACAGGCAGTCTGATAGCTATTGAAGCCGCAGATAGTACCTTTCGCAGAATAGTTATGCAATATTTATGCGTTAAAAGTTAAATATATCCCACATTCTTCCCTAAACATAGCACAAAATAGCAGGAGGAATAGTAGGTAAGAAGAATTGTCGGCATCCCGGGCAGAATGCCAGACAATTTACGGGGTTATGGGTGCAAAAGCGGGGAATACTGGCTGTTAACGGTTTTCTATCGACTGGCGCAGCGTACCGGCAGGGGCATGGACATCTCCGCCCAGATAGCGAACGTCGTCAATCACCCAGCATGAGCCTTCGTGAATCATAAGCACTTCATCCTGCCAGCTTTGATCGCCCTGTTTTAACGCCACCCGCAGAGGAATGTTGCGCGCATCTCGGTTCGGAATGGTTGATGCGCTGGCGACGTTGGCGCTATCCGGCAGCGTAGCGCGGCTGGAGAACAGATCGCCGCTCATCAACTGGCGGTGCTCCGTATCGCGGCTGGCGTCGGTCAACAATTTCGCCAGGTTATCACTCAAGTAGGGGCGAAGCGCGGCGATATCATTGCTGTGGTGTTGAATACGGTAGTCGTAAAATTGTTGAGCCACGCTGTCCGGGCCGCCTTCCACACACGCGCCGATACGCGGGCCATTATCTTTGTAGGCGGGAGTGACGGTCGTACAGGCGCTAAGCAGAAGCGCGCACGGGATGAGCAAAGAGAGTTTAGAATAGCGCATGATGATTTCCTTATAGGCGATCGAGCAAAAACCGATCTACGATAATCAATTATATCCTTTCAATGATAGCGTATCAGCTTGATAATGCGTTTGAGATCGTGTGCTTAGCTAACCCGGGAGATTCACTATGCAGTTTTCAACAACCCCAACGCTGGAAGGACAAAGCATCGTGGAGTATTGCGGTGTGGTGACGGGCGAAGCCATTTTAGGCGCCAATATTTTCCGCGATTTTTTCGCCGGCATTCGGGATATCGTCGGCGGACGTTCCGGCGCGTATGAGAAAGAGCTGCGTAAAGCGCGTGAAATCGCTTTCCAGGAACTTGGCGAGCAGGCTAAAGCGTTGGGCGCCGATGCGGTGGTAGGCATCGATATTGATTACGAAACTGTCGGCAAGGATGGCAGTATGCTGATGGTCAGCGTCAGCGGAACGGCGGTGAAAACGCGCCGATGAGAGCGCTACTGTGGCTGGTGGGTCTCGCGTTGCTGTTAACAGGCTGCGCGAGCGAAAAAGGAATTATCGATAAAGAGGGATATCAGCTTGATACCCGACATCGGGCGCAGGCGGCCTATCCGCGCATTAAAGTTCTGGTGATTCACTATACGGCGGAAAACTTTGACGTTTCGCTGGCGACGTTAACGGGTCGCAACGTCAGTTCGCATTACCTGATTCCCGCAACCCCGCCATTATATGGCGGTAAACCGCGCATCTGGCAACTGGTGCCGGAACAGGATCAGGCCTGGCATGCGGGCGCCAGTTTCTGGCGAGGCGCCACGCGTCTCAATGATACGTCTATTGGCATTGAGCTGGAAAATCGCGGCTGGCGAATGTCCGGCGGGGTGAAATCTTTCGCGCCGTTTGAATCCGCGCAAATTCAGGCATTGATTCCGTTAGCGAAGGACATTATCGCGCGCTATGACATCAAACCGCAGAATGTGGTGGCCCATGCGGATATCGCGCCGCAGCGTAAAGACGATCCCGGCCCGCGCTTCCCGTGGCGCGAGCTGGCGGCGCAGGGGATTGGCGCCTGGCCTGACGCCCAGCGTGTGGCGTTTTATCTGGCTGGACGCGCGCCGTATACGCCAGTCGATACCGCAACGGTGCTTGCGTTACTCTCGCGCTATGGTTATGAAGTCAAAGCCGATATGACGACACGCGAGCAGCAGCGGGTGATTATGGCGTTCCAGATGCACTTCCGTCCGGCGCAATGGAACGGTATCGCAGATGCCGAAACGCAGGCGATTGCCGAAGCATTACTGGAGAAGTACGGCCAGGATTAACGCGGTAAATTTCCGTGATCGCGTAGCCAGGCGGCGGTGCGTTCAATGCCTTCGTCCAGCGTGACGATGGGCTGGTAGCCCAGCTCTTCCTGCGCGCGAGTCGTATCGAGCGTAAAATCAAAATTCAGTTTTGACACGCCGTAATGCGTTAGCGGGGGCTCTTTGGCGGATTTTTTGCCGAAGCGCTCCATACTGCGGGCGATCATATCCAGCATCGGGTAAGGCACAGAGCGAATGCGGCAGTCGATAGTCAGTTCATCTATTAACTTTTGTACGATGCTGCGTAAGGTGCGGTTTTCGCCGTTAGTGATGTTATAAGCGCGGCCAGAAGGCAGATGATCGCAGCCCGGCTGGCTGGCCAGCCACATGGCGTGGATCGCATTTTCATAGTAGGTCATATCGACCAGCGCGCTGCCCCCGTGCGGTAATAAGACGCTACCGTAATGGTGCATCATATGCGCCAGACGTGGGATAAATACTTTATCGTGCGGGCCAAACAGGCTTTGCGGACGCAACACCGTAAAACGTGTTTGCGGATTAGCCTGCGCCAGCAGATTAATCACCTCTTCACCGGCGGCTTTACTGCGGGCGAACTCATTGGCAAACCGATGCGGACGGAAATCTTCTTTGATATCACGGTGATGGTGGTAATCAAAATAGAGTGAGGGAGAGGAGATATGAATAAAATTGCGCACGCCCCAGGCGACCGCCCATTCTCCCAGGCGGCGGGTGGCGCGAACATTCGCCAGATCGAAAGCTTGTTGGGTTCCCCAGGGCGAGGTAAAGCTGGAGCAGTGCCACAACGTGTCGATCCCGGCGAGCATCACTTTAGCCTGCGAGGAGACCAGTTCGGTTAAATCCGCATGGACGAACTCCGCGCCCATTTTTTCAAGCAGCTTGCCCATCGCTTCATTGCGACCCGTCGCTCTGACGCTGATGCCTTTATTGCGCAAAAATTCAACCGCGTTTCGACCTAAGCCGCTGGTGGCGCCGGTAACCAGTACCTTCATATCAATCCACTGTGTTTAATAAACCGTCGTGCGCATTCTTCCGTGAATTACGTCGGTATGCAATGGGTGCAGTCAAAAAGATTAAAAATCAAAGGGCTGCGAAAAGATGCGGAAAAACGATGTACCTAAAATTGTACCTAAATTTCCCCTTCCAAATCCATCACTTAAACGCCGTGGAAACACTTACAGCGTCAGGGTACAACTTCCTTCGCAAATTCTGAAAATTCACTCTAAAAAATACAGTGATGTGATAGTTTCGTTGAAAAGATGTACAGATTTAATGACCGCTCAAAAAATGTTAAAAATGGTAAAAATTGGTTTTAATTTGCAACGACAACTAAAAGCAGAAAGTATATCTGAATATCGATTCAAGATTAAACAATTAATATTCAGTCTTATTGATTGTGAAAAATCTGAAGAAATAACCATGCGGGATTTATTGCAAACTATCGTTATTAATCAAGCGAAAACAGATAACGCGATATTTTTTAAGGACTGGTTTCCTAAATATCAAAAAGAAAAAATTAGCTCTGGTGAATGGACAAAAGGTACGGAAGAAACAAATCAAACAACTTATAATGAATTATCATTTTATTTAATAGATAAAAACTTAGCTTCAATGACGCATGGTGATTTTATTGAAATGCGAGAAACATATTTCAAGGATAAATTAAAAGCAGGGAAAAGTAAAAGTGAAGATACATTAAAAGCAACGGTAAATCTTAGACTTAGTAAAATAATTGCGTTTTTTAAATGGCTGCAAGTAAAAGGGATAATAAATGAGAATAGAGCAATAGATATTAAATTTAAAGATAAACGTTCAGATAATGACAAGAGAGGGACTTTCACGAATGAACAGTGTCATAGAATCCTTGATTTAATTCATGCGGGATTTAGTTGCAACAACAGTAAGAGAAGGACTTATGGTGATGATGGTGAAAGTCTGGTTCAACAACTAATTGTATTAGGTATGTTTACAGGAGCGCGTATAGCTGAACTACAAGATTTAGCTAAGGAAGATTTTTTATGTGATGCAAATGGCGCACCCAAAGGTATTTATATTCATGGTGCGGTAAAAAATTCAGCAAGTGAACGCCTTATTCCGCTTGGTGATTTCCCTAAGTGGTTTAAGTTAGATTTATCGTTGTTTCGTACTTGCAGGAATGAAGATTACAAGTATTTCACTAAGGATACACTTGGTAAAGAAGTAAATAAAACCATAAAAAAGATTATCCCAGAAGCGTTAGAAGATAATTTAACGTTTCACTCTTTCCGCCATTCATTCGAAACACGCGCAAGCAAATATGAAAATATAAATACAACACATATTGACCAGATAACAGGTCACGCCTTTAAAGATACGGGGCGTAAAATTTATCTGGCTAAAAATAAAAACTTAGACGATATAGAACATTTATTTTTAGTTATTAATAAAATTAACTTGGCATTGTTGAAGTAATATTGTTCGCTTCGCTCACGCCCCTGCGGAGCTGGTGGGGTAAAAAGAAGGTTGGTTTTGAACCCGCTTTTTCTCTACCTCACCAGCGCGAAGCGCAGCCCCGTAAGGGGCATTAATCTAATAATGTTGATATATAATATCCCCTCCTGTAAATGCTAATGCGCTTAATGCTATTGATGGTTCTACATTAAAAAATTCTGATGAACCGCCAAATTTTAAATTAAAAGGTAATGTTTGATAAGGCTTTAAAATTTCATGTGCTTTCTTTTCGGCAATGCAGGCTATTTGTCTGGAAGGGTAGGAAAATAGTGAATACAGCGTACATCCTATTCCTAGCCTGAAAGACAGTTCACTTAATCTTGCATTAACATTAGCTGTCCTTCCGATCTTTATAATCCCTCCGCAAAGAATAATGTAATTAAAATAAGTTTTTTCCCTGTTGTTCTGGCAAATCGGACATTCATCACCATAAATATGATATATACCAATTCGTTTATAAGTCCCATGCAACGAGCAATAAATGTGTAATTTAGAAAATAAATCAGTAAAATTATAATATCTGTATTTATTACTGTATTGTTGGTTTGCGGTCTGTAAGAACCCTTCGAAACTCATCACGCACTGCAATTTTTCCGCGCTGAAAAACATCACACCAATCCTCACCAGTAGTTACGGGCATAGCCCACCAACATTTATTTACTTGCGACATTGTTTTTACGGTGGCTTTTAAGCCTGTACTATCTTTATGACTATCATTATCAGTCAAAATGCATATATCAGCATTGGGGTAATATCTTCTTGCTTCTTTGGCAACGTTCAGTAAGTTATTGTTATTTCCGGCAGTTAAAAATAATGATGCCGGATATAATTCACTTATTGAGTATTGAAAAGCCGTAACCGTTCCAAAACCTTCACCAATAAATATTGTTTCAATATTCCCATCCTGATTGCGCTCACAGTGAAAAGCTCCTGACAATTGACTATCTTTAATAAATGTTTTATCGGCACTTACTGGCAGTCGTTGCAATGCGCAAAATGTATTGTCGGCGCGATAGTAATCTAATAATGTTTGACCGTGACCGCCAACCCACATCATTTTTCTAATCCCTTTGGCTAGCAGGTAAGGTGATTCTTTCCATGTGGCGTTTTTCGTGTGTTCGCTTATGCTTTGCGTAAATAATTCAAGTTTCTTATCATCTAAATCGGCAGGTTTAAATTCCTGTTTCTTCTGTTTTGGCGTAGGGCGCATATAAAAATGATTCGGGTTAGTCCATTTTTCCGATTTATTAAATCCAATACGTGCGCCTATGTCCTTATATGGTAAGCTGGTCTTTTGAGTTATTATATAAAGGGGCTGTAATATCTTACTGCCATTTATTCCACATCCCTTTCGGCAATATCCTGTCTGCGGATAGTCACCAGCTTTACGCCAGTTAAATCTATCTGACCCACCACAAATAGGGCATGGTTGACTCTTGTTCTCCAGAATTTCAATACCAAAATCACGCATGTATTCAATAGGATTTTGTTTAATATAGTTATTTAAATCAGTAAAGAAATTAGCCATTATATTTACTACCATATCGTCTTGCTGGATGTTTTGCAAAAAAGTCTACAATGTCTTGCTTTCGATACCAGATATAACCCTCTGTCTCATGGTAAATTTCTTGTGGAAATTCCTTTGGGTTAAAACGCTTTGCAGCATAGAACATAGGGGAAGTTACGCCTGAAAGGGCAATTGCATCCTTACCACATACAAGCCCTGCAAGTTGTACTTTCTGGGATTGCTCATTGATTTGTGCGGCGATTAATTTCTTATTTTCTTTGGTGTATTTTTCAATTGCCATTGAACGCAATTTTTCTTCAAAGTAATTTGTGTCGGTCATTTTATTTTTCCTAAAATTAAATACATGTCATTATTGGTACTGGCGGTGTTGGTAATGATATTGCTTTGCCATCCATTTCTATGACGCCTTTGCGAACCATTTCACTGAATGCTCTTTTTATCGAATCCTTCCTTTCCCGACATTACTATCATTTGTACTTAAAAATAATTTTAAATTGATTGGTTTAGCATATTGTTTCCTGCTGATTTCATTGTATATTGATTCTTATAGTACCAGTTGTGATGATGCACCTTTTAATTTAAGCATTAGTGATATATTTATTTTGTAGCTTGGTTTGAATGCCATAATGATATAAGAATAGGATATGAATGCAATGCATATTTTGATGGCACTTAACGCCTTAAAATATGTCAACAATAAGCCTGTAAGCCTTGTCGCGCGTGGATTCCATTGGTGCTGAGACCTTTGTTAAGATAAGCTATCAGATTCATTCCTAAGTGTTTTTATGTTTTTGTTGGATCATGATGAATAGCATTAATGGTTCATGTCGATCATAAAGCATACAACAAACCACTGTATGTAAATTCAATTTCGATAAATAGAAATTAAAAGAGCAATAATTAATTAATACTGTTTTATTTTTTCAATTAAAAATAATGAATTTAAATTGGTTAAATTTTTATTTTTCGTCAACTATATGACACCTACACCAGTGTAAAAACGCTGGTGGAAAACTGATTACTACACCATCAGTTACACCAGTGAGCAAAAAATGTTCCACCACGTTTTTTGTGTGAGGCTTGCACTTGCCTGTAAAAATAAAAGTGGTGGAATTTAGGCACGCTTACGCAAAAAATAAATTTATCATGTCGTATCATATTAATTCTGATGTGGAAAAACAGGACACATTACAGACGCTTTGCAATCACGGCTTTAAATGGGGTGTTGTGCATAAAGGTAAAATAATATTTAAAACTTTTATGAATATCAGGCACTTAACTATAAGCGCCTAATGAATTTATGGGGCGCTAAGATCCTGCCCGTTAATGATTATCTTTTGGAGTTTTTATAAATGAATGATGCATTGTTAATTTTAGGTATACCCGCATTAATTGGCGCGGCTATTGGTTATACTATTTGCTTTTTTAAAATGCGAAATACCACGCCGCAGAAACCGCAGCACATAGACCTTTCAGAAATTAAGGAATATTGTGAAGATATAGAAAATCGCGCTGTAAGCGCCTCTAATTCATTTGTAAAAGGATGGTTTAAGGATGATGTACAGAAGATAAATGATATTTATGAATGTTTAGAAACTGTATATTCAAGAATGAAAAAGAGTGATGAAAAAGAAGAAAGAACGCATAAAGCATTAGTTGATTTATTTCAAAATGCCGTCTTAAAAACCGCAGATGATGCGGAAATGAAAGAAAAAATACAAGATATGGAAAGTGAGATAATCGAGTTACGCAGAAGCATTAATAGCCTAAGTTATAGACCACGAAATATTATAGCCGATAGAATATCAAATAAAGATTAATTAATTAATCCCCTTAAATGGGGATTTTTTACGATTTGATCAAAAAATCGGCTTTCTGTATCGCATTGTGCGGCGTTTTCTCATGGTAGGTAATGCAATCCTTCAAGTAAGCAATAAAACTGCTCAGAATGGCGCATATTAAGCCGCGTCTATTTTTGATAGATATAGTCGATCAATAACCACATACAAGGTTAACACTGACTATTGTTATGAATTCATATCAGTAACTTATTGTTATATAAGGCTATTTTCTTTTTAGAAAGCGGCGTATACTTATCACCAGACGCAAAAAAGCCCCTATCAAAGAGCGCCAACTCTAAGGGGCTTTTAAACCAATCAACTACATATTTTATGGAGGTTCATCGAATGAACATCACAGCCGCCAATATTACTCCTGTTAATAAAGTACTGTCAACACGCCCAGAAGATTTAATTTCACCATCAGCCGCGCAAAAGCTAGTTGGTATTACCGCTACTGAGTGGCATTATGCAAGACGTTACCGCATTGATACTAATGATTTTCCGATAAATTACGGCGTTGGTAATGGTCGTTATGCTCTTTTTAGCGCATCAGAAGTGACAGAATTTTTTAACCGCTTTAAGAAATAAGGTGGGTTAAAATGAGTATGGAAATTTATGTTGTCTGTCATGATGAAGATGTAGGCACTACTTATTATTCAGATGGTTCAATAAGCTTTAGACAAGAAGATGAAAGCAGAATTATTGTTGGTAGTGATTCAGATTTTATTTATTACAAAGATGGGTCGCACTCATTTATTGGTGAACGAACACCCGATGAATTAATGGCGGATTTTGAATATTATGCAAGACACGGTTATTTTGATGATCCCGAAGTAGTGGAACAAAAATACCCATCGGTTACATTAAATTCTACCACTTGTTTTAATAATTATACACCTAAGACGGAATTAGATAAGATGGTAGGTGATTTAATAATTAACCCGCTTGATGATAATTACGGAATGCCAAGTTATGACGAAGTAAAACCATATCATAAGCTATTAAATAACAATCCTGTTTTAACTGGCTTGTTTGATTGGCAAATTGAAAACACTAGAACATATTGCCCTGAATTAGCATTGGCGTTTTCCGTTGCGTCAATGGCTTCTTTAATTTCTGGCAGATGGTCATATAAGGGAACGCTAACGAGTAATTTATATATTGCAGTTTTAGCCCCGACATCAGTTGGTAAAACTCAGACGATGGATTTATTTTCCAAAATCTTACAAGATTCTGGGGACGAAAATAGAATAGGCGCAGATAATTTTAAATCTGAAGGGGGTATGTCTAAAGAAGTTGCGGAAAATGCAGCAAAAACATTCATGTTAGATGAATTAGGATTTTTAATTGCGCGCATTATGTCGCCAAAAGCATCTCAGACAGATACACAGATTCAACGAGCAATCCTTAAAATGTTCACCGCTTTTAATTCTGGATATTCACCGGAGGCAAAAAGTGCAAATAGTGATAATAATAAAAATAACAGTGTAATTAAAAATGCTTGCCCATCTATTTTTGGCGTGTCAACGCCGGATGTATTCTGGAGTGCATTTTCAAGCCGTGAGGCTGGGACGGGTTTTTTAAATAGAATGGTAGTTATTGAAGCCAAGACAATTGGAAAGCGTAAAGAACCAAAAAATTCACCAATGCCAATAAATGTGGGTGAATTTGTTAGCAGTATTTATATGCGCTTTAATACGGTTGAGTCCGGTCGCTTGTTCATATCTAATGATTGCAAGACTTTAATTGATGGTGTCAATGTTGATAAACTTTTTCAGTCGGTGACAAAAATAGAAGAAGATTTGATTTTATCTGATGATAAATACGGTTGTGTTTATGCAAGGCTTGCAGAATTAACGAAACGAGTAGCAATTGTATTTCAGGTAACAAGCAATATAAACAGTACACATATTGAATACGATAACGCTCAAGCCGCATATGATTTTGTTAGATTTTGTCTTGATTATTCATATAGCAGCGCCGTAAATAGCATTAAAGATAGCAATATAGAGCGTTTGCAGGGTGAAGTAATTAAAGCGATTAACGAAATCAAGTCTGATAAATCAGGGAATGCACAAAATTATGACGGTGTAACAGGGAAATGGATTAGGGAGCGAATGTTAAAACGCAAATCATCTATTAATAATGATAAAGAAAGCGATGCAGCATTAATGAAAATGTGTAGAAATGGTCATATTTACAGAATGGAAATTAAAAAGGATTTAGGAAAGCAAACATATTATTATGTTAAGCCTGAATTTTTAAATGAATTTGAAGATGTATTTAAATCACATGGCTATAAATTGCGAAATACGATAAATTTTGAATAATAATATATTCCACCACTTCTTTTTTTAACCCGTCGATTATGGCGGGTTTTTTATTTGCATATTAAATATCACCTTCTCATCTTGGATAATCCTCATCGACCGCATCATACCCATCTAAATCCCTCAACGTGCGCCACGCTGACGCCATCAAGATACCTAATCCATACAATCACCTTAGACAAGCGCAAAACCGCTCAGAATCGCTTACACGCATTCAGTGGTTAAAAATCAAACGAGTCATGATATGTCATGGAAAAGTCAGACGTGTTTTGACACGTAAAACCCAGTAATGGCGCGGGTTTCAGGCCGATTTTATCAAAAGTCAGAAAGTCACAGTATAAAACAGGGTAAAAACATGGGGATATGGGGTAAGGGGGGTATAAGGATTTTAATGGGGATATATGACTTTTATGACTTACTATAAAACTACTATCTAACCCTTGCGGCGCTTGGGAATGTTGAGTCAGAAAGTCGCTGACTTTCCTATGACTTTAATGTCTTGATAACATTTAACACAAAAAATTAACATTTAATTGCTCATTGCGTGATCAATTTTAGCAGGAATCCAGCGGCGTCAGGCTTTGCAAGGGTGTTTTATAAAAAAGAAGTGGTGGAATATTATTCATTTACCGTCTGTATTTTTCGTTTATTTCTGTTTGTGGTAAATTCAGTGTGCCAGCGTGAAAAAGGCGCTGGTGGGGATTTGCAGCCCCAAACAAACAAAACCATTGGCAAGCAATTGCCGATGCGCGTGCGCACGTCAGTTATGGCGGTCACGGCGAGGGAGTCGAAAGGCTCGCCAGTTTTGTTTGTTTGCTGGTACTGCAAACCTCGTCGTGATCGTCACCACGGGGATGCAAGTATGCAGGAAACAGACTGGCACAAGGCGGATATTCTTGCCGCATTAAAGAAAAAGAAAATAAGTATGGCTGGATTATCTCGCGAACATGGTTTATCTGATGGGACATTATTAAATGCATTAAATCGAGACTGGCCTAGGGGTGAATTAATTATTGCAAATGCAATCGGCGTTTCACCTCAAGAAATTTGGCCTTCTAGATATTATGAAAAAGATGGCTCTCCGAAAAATCGTGTAATTCGAAAGCCTATTTAAATAAATCAATGCGTCTCTAATTTAAGGGGCGCATTTTGTTTTACTGACTTCTTGTGTAGTGGGGTATGCCGCGCGCGTGTGCGTAATGGATATTAATTAATTTGTATTTATGTACTAGTTAGAAAATACGAATTTCACAGGCCAACTTAATTAGCATTGTTCCGCTTCGCTCCACCGCCTACGGCGTGGTGAGGTAGAGAAAAGGCGGGTTCAAAACCAACTTTCTTTTTACCCCACCAGCCCCGCAGGGGCGTGAGCGAAGCGAACAATGAGCTCAATATGATTAGCTGTTAATTCCTAATTGCTCATTCCATTCTCTAACCCACATAGCTGTTTGTTGATAGTCGCGGGCAGCACCAAATCTAAAAGTTGAAAAATCTGGGAGATGGCAAATATATCCATGAAAAGATAATTCTTTTTCTCTGGTATCCATATTTCCCTGAATCCATTCAAGGTAAACCCCATGTAAATGGCGCTTGGTTTCTGCTTTGGTCATTTTCGTTACTCCAGTAAAAGGGAATGGATGTTATCACCATTAACGGCTATAAATTAATTTCTAAAATTATCATTGTGTTTCAGCTTTTTAATTCATAATTTATCACAGCCAAAAGGCTTGATAGTTTATGCCATTTGGCATATTGCATTTTTAGTGACATTCTACACAATTTAGTTTTAAAATTATTTGAGATATTTTAATGAAAGTGTTTTTCGCATATATGTTTATTATTGCTGGTGGAATTCTTGTAATGTACGGGGCAACAATGAAAACCACTAGTGGGTTTTCTGAAACGCTGAATATTGGGCTTTTATTTAATCAGTTTGAATTTAACGTTGTCGGCGCTTTATTATTTATTGGTGGGTATATTGTTTCGTCAACATGTAAATTGTCGAAAGAGTAATTTTTAAATGGAAGCGGACGAAAATGTTGCTTCAGGTCGATAGCTCCTATCGCTCGGCGTCAGCCCATCACAGCGGGCCCAACGTCTGTCAGGCAAGGTGATTGTACGGCTTAGTGCGCCATCGCCTCCTGATGCTTCCTGTGAATTCTTTGGTTGATAATTGTACATATATGGCGTGACTGGTGTTCGTCATTGGGTGGATATAGGCATGATGCTGGATGCCTCAGATTTGCGCCGGAACTATACCGCCAGCAAGCGCAAGAGGTGAGAGGGTATGATTGGGTGACCTGTCAGGATGAAGCCGTATAGAGGCGCACGGAGCGCCCCTTACTGATGGCTGGATTGTTATTGCACGTAACCGTGAGCTTGACATGCCCAGTTGTCGCACATTTCAATTCCTGTCACATCAGTCATTGAACCATTTTTATAGAAAATACCTTCAGGTTGCCATCCCGTATATCCTCCAAAACTATTTTTAGCGTTAACCAGTACACCAATAAAATAACCAAAATGTGTGATTCCTTTATAATCAGTTAGCCAGTATTTTTTGGGGGTGTCAATTTTGAATATGGCTGAATTTGGGTCAATTAAATTGCTACGTATAAAATCTTTAATTTCAACTTTATCTTCATCTGTAGGTGCCAATCCATAATCACCATTTTGAATTTTAATGTTACTTGGCCTGTTAAACTGGGCGCACCCAGATAAAAGTAAAGACAAAAACGCTATCAAACCAACTAAGATATTTTTCAGACTAATCATTGTGTGTATCCATAAAAATAGGGTGATTTAGATTAAACCACCCTGATAGCATAGTAATTACTGGAACCGATAATTAGAATGGGATTAATTGTTAATTTTTTTCTCAGTGTGTGAGATAAAATTTCTAAGCAGATCTTTTTCAATTACGATTTCACTTTTTATCTTTGGGTTACCTACAGCTTCAATTCTTTCAAGATAAAACATCAATTCTTGTTGTGCATCGCATTTTCTTTTAAATTTAATTGCGCCCCCGAATTTTTCAGTTAAAGAATCATCATTACATAAAAAGTAGATTTTATTATTTATGGTTAATTGAATTAAATATGTTTTCCTGGTGAAGTAATCTAGTCTTTCCTTTGCTTTCAATAGGTTAGCTTCGGCTTTGTTAACTAGTGAGAGTGCTTCTTCTTTACTTATAGGTAACGTATCGTCAGTATTGATCATTATTTGATCCTTTAGGTTAGTTTCATCAAAAATATATCATCAAACGCTTGTTGATGGTGTGGTGATTATATTATGATAGCTTCATTCAATGAACAAGAGGAAGAATGTATGTCCATGCGACGTGTTATATGCTCTATTGATGAGCAGGAGCTTAATATTATTGAAAAATATAAGCTTTATTATAAGGATAAATACGGAGTAAATCTTAGTAGAAATGCGATTATCAGAATGTTGGTTTGTCGTTTAGATAAAGAAATTAACGAGGTGATTAAATGAATAATAATTGTGAGAGAATTTTTAGCACTATGTCATACAACTTTCCGATAAAGGACGAGGTTGAAAATTTAAAATTAATCGAGGCCGAACTAACTGAGGCCGGAATGTACAGCAAAGATTATGTTATCGCTATTTATTTAGGGATGATTAAAAAGGAAAGTAACTATCTTACTAGTCCAGACTGTGCTTTATAGAGGATATGCTAAATGATTATTGCGCTTATCGTTATCATGGCAGTTGCCTCCCATGTATTAAGAACGGAGTTTAAAAATGAACACTGATAAAAGGCGTTATGGAGTATTTGTTATCAACCCTGAAACGGATAGCGATAACCCTGATACTATGTACTGTAATGCGTATTTAAAGCCTTTGTCGATATTTCCATCAACGGCACTGGCAAATGACAAGCGCCGCTCACTTATTAACATTTTAAATAAATCAAATGACAAGCGAAAAGTCGTAGTTAGAACAATGCTTGATTTGGTTGATGTTGAAATTTATAAACAAGAGCAAATCGCCAGTAAAAACGATGAAGTGGAAGCGGAAAAGGATAACCGTTATGAAATTCTCAAGAAATTGATGATTAAGAATAACTCCAAGTAAAAAGGTTAATTAAGATGAACCCAGATTATGTTTTTTGGACGGTCGTATACCATAAGAAGTCCGAACCTTTAGACCCTAATTCTTTTTACAACAAGAAGAACAAGCCTGTTTTTAAATACTCAACCCGAAGGGAGGCCGCTTATGTTTGTGCAGAAAGAAACAGTAAACTAAAAGGAGATTCAAAATATTCCACGCAAAAATTTTATGACTATGATGCTGAGAAGGCGGACTTGGAAGAATTAAAAAAGAGTCAGCAAAGGAAAAGACGGGAAATGTTAATTAGACAGGGGCATTAAATATCAGGACGTATAAATACATAATTATCTTTAGAATCAAATAGTGTGTGGGTTAATGGAATTTAACCCATCATATTAAATCACTCTAACACAAGGTTTAAAAACTTCCTTTTCTTTACCCACCAGCCCCGCAGGGGCGTGAGCGAAGCGAACCAATATACATTAAAGAGGTAAAATAAAATGTCTGGAACAGATGCTGAATTAGGCTTTTCTGTAGATACATCACAAATAACCGCCGCTTCTGGTAGTTTAGATGATTTAGCTAAATCAGCTAAAGGTGCTACTGATGCCGCAAGTAAATTAGCAGACCAAATGAGTAAGCCTATTAACATGCACGCTGGCGGTTATTATTCTGGTCTGCTATCTAAAACAAAAGACCAGTTAGCTAGAGCGGAGGCTGAAATTGCAGAAAGCGCTAAAAAAACTGGAGGTAACTGGTTCACTAATTTTATTAGTGGAATTAAAGAAAACCACGGCGCATTAAGAGAGCTTGGCGTAATGTCTCATGAGGCTATGTCGGGGCGATGGACTAATCTTCGCGGTTCTGCGAGTATATTTATGGGCGCTGCCGGATTGGGCGGTCTTGCTGGCACTGGAATCATTATGGGTGTAACCGGATTAATTGAAGGGATTGAAGAATTAACAGAATCAATGCAGGAAGCCGCGCAAGCACAAAGGGATTTACAACAATCATCAATATTATCCGGTAATGCTAATGCATTATTTTCAGGGAAAGTTGATGATATTGTTAACGGTCTACAAACTATTAAATATGCTTCAAGGGAAGCTAAAGAAGAGTTTATTTCCAATGCGCTTAATGCTGGGCTAACACCTGATTTTTTGAAAAAGAATGGTTCTCTTCTTCTTCAATATCAACAGGAATTCGGTGATAAGCAAACTGAAGCGATGGAGAAAATACTTGCAGAAACACAAACTGATGCAACCAAAGGATATGCCGCACTATATAAAATGGGTGACGGTCTTCTTGATAAGGTAAATAAAGATATTGAATCTGGGAATTATAAAACCGCTGGTTCTGATATTATGGCTGGGTTATTGCAGGGGATGCAAAATGAAGTAACCGAATCACAGGGGAAACAGGGTGAGCTAAAACAATCAACATGGTTGGATGATGCTTTATCTTATATGGGTATGGGTGCTATGGGCTATTCATCTGCTGGGGTTCAGGTTCAACAGAATATATTAAATGGGATGAGACAACGAAAAGATTTTATTATTAAAAAAACTGATGAATACCATAAGGATGTTGCTAATTCAATAAATTCATCGAAATCAAAAGATTTAAGCGATACAAAAGAATACCATGATTTTAACGCTTTCTATCATACATCCTTTAGTCATCACGGTTTAACTGCTGCTCAAAGGGCCGCAAATAAAGCCGCCGCAGATGCCGCAAGATATGCTCAACAATTAAGTGATTATAGCACTAGAGTTAATGAGCAATTTAAATCAATGGATTTGTCTATAAATAAAAGGTGGGCGAATAAAAATCAACCTTTTAGCGATTTATCTTCTGATGCTTATGATTTTGAGCAGACGCAAGAACAAATCAACGAACAGTTTGATAACATGATTGATAACTTAAAAATCATGGCAGAACATCAACATAAATCAATCTCATCTCCTGAATTTGTAAAACAAATTGCTGATATAAATAAAATGCGCGGCGATGCTTTAGAGGATAACCTAAAAGGATATAATAATTATGAGGATAACCTTCATTCCGTATTAGCTGGCGCTAAAAAAGGAATGAAAAGTTACCAAGAAACATCTGATAAAGTTGCTTTGCAAGTTGCGCAAGTATGGGATAAATCCTTAGATTATATGACCGATTCATTAACTGATTTTTTCACAACAGGGGAGGCGGAATGGAAAAATTATTTAAAAGATATTTTAATCATGATCGAAAAAGTAATGGTAAGGGATGTTATTGTTACTCCGTTTAGTAATTGGATGGGCGGGTTACTTGGTGTTGGTAGTTCTTCAAGTGGAGTTTCAGCCACTGAATCAGCAATGGATTATAATTCACTTCCAGTACCAAGCGTGCCAAATCTAAGCGCCACGAAAACATCAGGTGTCGGTTCTTCTTCTGTTTCCGGCATTCAGGTTTACGTGTATAATCAGGGAGGAAATACAAATGGAAATGTACAATCAAGTACAAAACAGGGTCAGGATTTAGGTAAAGCCCTTCAACGCGCCGCGCAAAACTGGATTAAACAGCAAAACGTTCAATCAAACAGGCAAGGCGGCACAAATAAAGCAATGAATAGCTGGAGTGTAAAATAATTCCAGTACCTAAATTTGCTTTTTCCGCACCTAAAATGTAAAATCAACTTTGATTTAATTGTTTAAAATCAGGTCTGTACCCATTGCATTGTTTAATAAACCGTCGTGCGCATTCTTCCGTGAATTACGTCGGTATGCAATGGGAAACACGAAAGAATACAGCAACTTTTTCTCATTTTTCTGTGATTTGTTCTGCAAGTCGGGCAATACGCCTTGCCATTCCCCGGAAAATAAACAGGTGCGCCGGGATCATCAGTAGCCAGTAAATCAGGCCCGGCATTCCGTGTGGATGCCACCAGGCGCGCACGTCAATTTCGCGGTAGCGGCCTTTATCGTGCAGCGTGAAGCTAAGCCGCCCCAGACCCGGCGCTTTCATGCCAAACAAGAGCGTGAGCTGTTTTTCTGGTTCGACAATGATCACTTTCCAGCTATCTACCGTATCGCCAGGCTTGAGCAAGGTATGCGACGGGCGGCCTTTCGCCAGTTTATGCCCCACCAGACGATCCATCGCGGCGCGCGTCTGCCACAAAATATTGCCGAAAAAATAGCCCTCTTTGCCACCCAGCCGATTTACGACCTGCCAGAGCGCCGATAGGCTGGCCGGGGTCTGCGCGGTAAAGCCCGCCTGCTTTGGAAAATAGCCGTATTCGGGACGCCAGCGGGCGAAGGCCAGCGCGTCGTAGCCCCAGTCGCTGGAGTTCACCAGTTTTTCTTCTTCTTTTAGCGTGCGGCGAACGGCGTCATCAAAGGTGATAAGCGTTTGGGGGATCAACTTTTTTAACGCGGCGTCATCGGCCAGCAAATCGTGCCTTAACCCCTGGATTAAGGCTTTTGCGGTAGTCGGCGGCACAGAGGTAATGACGTTTAAAAACCAGACCGAAATCCAGCGGGTCGGAAAAGGCACCGGGATCAGCGGACGCCGTTTACCGCTGACGGCCATAAAACGTTCAAACTGCTGCTGATAGCTTAATACCTGCGGCCCGGCGGCTTCCAGAATACGATGCTCGCGCGCAGGGTGGTCCAGTAAGCCGACCAGGTAGTAGAGTAAATTTTCCAGAGCGATGGGCGTGGTGCGCGAACGCACCCAGCGCGGCGGCGTGAGTATTGGCAGGTTGTAAACCATGTCACGCATGACTTCGAAGGCGGCGGAGCCTGCGCCGACGATGATCCCGGCGCGTAATTCCGTCACCGGCACGCCTGCGTCGCGCAGTGTGTCAGCCGTAAGCTGGCGGGCGCGCAGGTGATCGGATTGCTCATGCGTCGGCGCCTGCAATGAACTGAGGAAAATAAGTTGTTTAACCGGCGTCTGGCGCAGCGCGTCGCGCACGTTGAGCGCCGCCTGACGCTCATGGGCGATAAAATCGCCGCCTTCGCCCATGCCGTGTACCAGATAGTAAACGGTATCAATGTCGCGAAGCAGTGCGGGTAAATTTTCCGGCCAGTGCAGATCGACCTTATGACAACTGACGTTGGCGAGGCGCTGTTTTTCCAGACGTTCGACGCGCCGCGCCGCCGCCCGCACCTGATGCCCTTGCTGACTTAGCGCAAAGACCAGGTGCTGGCCAATATAGCCGCTGGCGCCGAGAACCAGAATGCGTTGCGCCACGTTGCTCTCCTTAGCGGGCTAAAAAGGCGCGCCAGTGGGCGACGACGTCGGCAAGCTGTTCGCGAGAGACATCCAGATGCGTCACCAGACGCACAATCGGCGCGGCGTTAATCAGGATATTCCGTTCCCGTAAATAGTCGCCAAGCGCGGCGGCCTGTGCTTCGCCAACGCGAACAAACAGCATATTCGTTTCGTGGCGCATGACCTCCGCGCCCGCTTCCCGAAGCTGCTGCGCCAGCCAGGCGGCGTTATCATGATCCTCTTGCAGACGCGCCACGTTATGCTTCAGCGCATACAGTCCGGCCGCTGCCAGAATCCCGGCCTGACGCATTCCGCCGCCGACCATTTTACGCCAGCGCGTCGCGCGTTTAATGTAATCGCGGTTGCCGACCAGCAGCGAACCGACCGGCGTTCCGAGACCTTTTGACAGGCAGATGGTAAAAGAGTCGCAATACTGCGTAATCTCTTTTAACTCACAGCCGTAGGCAACCACCGCGTTAAAAATTCGGGCGCCGTCAACGTGCAGCGCCAGCCCACGTTCGCGGGTAAACGTCCAGGCGTCTTTCAGATACGCGCGCGGCAGCACTTTCCCGTTATGCGTATTTTCCAGACTGAGCAAGCGCGTACGCGCGAAGTGGATGTCATCCGCTTTAATCTTCGCCGCCACGTTCTCCAGCGGCAGCGTACCGTCCGCGGCGGCGTCGATGGGCTGCGGCTGAATGCTGCCGAGCACCGCCGCACCGCCAGCTTCATAGAGATAATTATGCGCGCCCTGACCGACGATATACTCTTCGCCGCGTTCACAATGGCTAAGCAGCGCGACCAGATTGGCCTGGGTGCCGGTGGGTAAAAAAAGCGCCGCTTCTTTACCGGAAAGGTCGGCGGCGTAGCGCTGAAGGGCGTTAACGGTAGGGTCATCGCCGTATACGTCGTCCCCGACCGGGGCGGTCATCATCGCCTCGAGCATGGCGCGGCCCGGTCGGGTAACGGTATCACTGCGTAAATCAATCATGGCACATCCCTGGATTTTAAAAGGTGATGTGCACTGTTTTACCTTAGCCAGTTCGTTTTCGCCAGTTCGATCACTTCATCGCCGCGGCCGCTAATAATGGCGCGTAGCATGTACAGGCTAAAGCCTTTCGCTTGTTCCAGTTTGATCTGCGGCGGGATCGCCAGCTCTTCTTTTGCCACGACCACGTCAACCAGTACCGGGCCGTCAATGGAAAACGCGCGCTGTAGCGCACCGTCCACGTCTGCGGCTTTTTCCACGCGAATACCGGTAATGCCGCAGGCTTCGGCGATACGCGCGAAATTGGTGTCGTGCAGTTCGGTACCGTCGGTAAGGTAGCCGCCGGCTTTCATTTCCATCGCCACAAAGCCCAGCACGCTGTTATTAAAGACGACGATTTTTATCGGCAGCTTCATCTGTACCACCGAGAGAAAATCGCCCATCAGCATACTGAAGCCGCCATCACCGCACATCGCGATAACCTGCCGACCCGGCGCGGTGGCCTGAGCGCCGAGCGCCTGTGGCATGGCGTTGGCCATTGACCCGTGGTTAAACGAGCCCAGCAGGCGGCGCTTGCCGTTCATTTTTAGATAGCGGGCCGCCCAGACGGTCGGCGTGCCGACATCGCAGGTAAAAATAGCGTCGTCAGCGGCGAAATGGCTAATTTGTTGCGCCAGATATTGTGGATGGATGGCTTTATCGCTGAGTTTGGCTAAGTCATCAAGTCCCTTACGGGCGTCCTGATAGTGCTCCAGAGCTTTATCGAGGAATTTACGATTGCTTTTTTCTTCCACCAGCGGCAGCAGGGCGCGAAGCGTGGCTTTAATATCGCCCACCAGCGCCATGTCGACTTTGCTGTGCGCGCCAATACTGCCCGGGTTGATGTCAATCTGAATGATTTTGGCATCGCTCGGATAAAAGGCGCGGTAGGGGAACTGGGTGCCGAGCAGGATCAGCGTATCGGCGTTCATCATGGTGTGGAAGCCAGAAGAGAAGCCAATCAGGCCGGTCATTCCCACATCATAAGGGTTATCGTACTCAACGTGCTCTTTGCCGCGCAGGGCATGAACGATTGGCGCTTTTAGCTTTGCCGCCAACGCGACCAACTCCTCATGCGCGCCCGCGCAGCCGCTACCGCACATCAATGCGATATTGCTGGAGTAGCGCAGCAGTTGCGCCAGTTTTTTCAGCTCTTCCTCCGCCGGCGTGACGACGGGGTGCGGGGCATGGTACCAATGAGTGACGGCGTTTTCAGGCGCGGGTTTCAGCGCCACGTCACCCGGCAGTACGACCACGGAGACGCCGCGGTTTAGCACCGCTTTGCGCATGGCGATGGCGAGTACCTGCGGGATCTGCTCCGGGCTGGAAACCAACTCGCAATAGTGGCTGCATTCACGGAACAACTCCTGCGGGTGGGTCTCCTGGAAATAACCGCTGCCGATTTCACTGGACGGAATATGGGCGGCGATCGCCAGAACAGGGACGTGGTTACGGTGGCAATCAAACAGGCCATTGATCAGGTGCAGGTTGCCCGGTCCGCATGAACCGGCGCACACTGCCAGCTCGCCGGTAAGCTGCGCTTGTGCGCCGGCGGCGAAAGCGGCAACCTCTTCGTGGCGGGTTGGCATCCATTCAATGGTTCCCATACGATTAAGACTATCGCTCAGGCCGTTCAGGGAGTCGCCAGTGACGCCCCAGATTCGTTTTACGCCAGCCTGTTCCAGCGTTTTGGCGATAAAAGCAGCAACGGTTTGTTTCATGGTTCTCCATCTCCTTAAATGTGATAACGGTTACAAGTTTAGTTGAAGATGACGATGACGTTTTTCTTTGGCGAAGAGAGGGGCGAAAGGATGAAGCGAGTGGTAAATCGCCCGGTGGCGCTAACGCTTACCGGGCCTACGATGGAACGTTTACCGATTATGCGAGAACAAGATCGCCCTGCGGATGGCAGGAGCAGGCCAGTACGTAACCTTCGGCAATCTCCGCCTCGCTCAGCGTCATGGTGCTGCTCACCGTATAGTCGCCGGAAACGACTTTGGTTTTACAGCAGCCGCAAACACCTGCCCGACAGGCAGCGGCAACCGGTACTTTATTACTCTCCAGCGCCTCCAACAGCGTTGTACCGATCGGGGCATAAAATTCCTGCGCTGGCTGTAGTTTGGTGAATTTCAGGCCGCTGGTTGCCGTTTCCGCCACCGGCGTGAAGAACTTCTCTTTAAAGAAGCGCGTTACGCCAAGCGCTTTCACGCCCTGTTCGACGAAATCCATATAGGGCGCCGGGCCGCAGGTCATGATGGTGCGCGATGCCAAATCCGGTACGCGCTGTAATAATTCCGTGGTCAGACGGCCCGCGACAAAACCTTCCGTGGCATGATTTTCCGCCACTAGCGTGACCGGATACTGTCGCCACTCGTCGGCAAAAATCACATCATCCGGCGAACGGACGTTAAAGATGACCTGCACATCGGCCTGCGGGCGGTATTTCGCCAGCCAGCGACGCATCGACATGATTGGCGTTACGCCACAACCGGCGGCGAGCAGCAGAAACTTATCTTCTGTTTTATCGTCACAGGTAAAATCGCCCATTGCATCAGACAGCCAGATGTAATCGCCGCGCTTGATGTCATGGGTCAACCACTGTGAACCCGTGCCATCTTCAATCCGACGAACGGTCAGCGTGATATATTCACTGACGCCCGGCGTAGACGAAAGGGTGTAGGCGCGCAGCGTTTCCGCTGAATTACGCACGCTCACCAGCGCATACTGCCCGGCGCGGTAAGGGTAGTAGTCATGGCATAATAGCGCAATTGTCCATACATCCGGCGTCTCCTGACGGATGTGATGCACCTGCATTCGCCAGGGACATTGTGAGGTTGGCATCGTCATCATTGGCCTCCTTACGCGCTCAGCAATTGCTTCATGTCTTCTTCAACGGTGGTCACGGAGCGCAGACCGAACTTCTCGTTGAGGATAGCCAGCAGATCCGGCGTGAAGAAGCCCGGCGCGGTCGGCCCGGTGACAATATTTTTCACGCCTAATGACAGCAGCGTCAGCAGAATCACGATCGCTTTCTGCTCAAACCAGGAGAGCACCAGCGATAGCGGCAGATCGTTGACGCCGCAGCCCAGTTTTTCCGCCAGCGTCACCGCCAGGATAATCGCGGAGTAAGCATCGTTACACTGACCGGCATCGACCAGACGCGGCAGCCCTTCGATGTCGCCGAACTCCAGTTTGTTGAAACGGTATTTACCGCACGCCAGAGTCAGGATCAGGCAGTCATCCGGTACGCTGGTGGCGAAATCGGTAAAGTAGTTACGCTCGCCGCGCGCGCCGTCACAGCCGCCGACCAGGAAGATGTGGCGCAGTTTTTCACGACTGACCAGATCGATGAGCGTATCGGCAGCGCCGAGCAGGGTCTGACGGCCAAAACCGACGGTGATGAGATGCGGAATTTCGCTATACGGGAAGCCCGCCATCTGCTGCGCCTGGGCAATGACCGGCCCGAAGTCATCACCTTCAAGATGGCTAACGCCCGGCCAGCCGACGATGCTACGGGTCCAGATACGGTCGTCATAGCTGCCCACGGTCGGGTCGATAATGCAGTTAGAGGTCATCACGATTGGGCCAGGGAAGCGGGCGAACTCGACCTGCTGATTCTGCCAGCCGCTGCCGTAGTTACCGACCAGATGCTTGAATTTACGCAGTTCCGGATAGCCGTGTGCGGGAAGCATTTCACCGTGAGTGTAGACGTTAACACCGGTGCCTTCGGTCTGCTCCAGCAGGTTGTAGAGATCTTTCAGATCGTGACCGGAGATCAGAATGCACTTGCCTTCAGTCGCTTTGACGTTGACCTGAGTCGGCGTTGGGTGACCGTATTTGGTGGTTTCACCGGCATCCAGAATGCTCATCACTTTGAAGTTCATCTGGCCGATTTCCATTGCGCACTCCAGCAGCGCGTTCATATCAGCAGGCCAGGTGCCGAGCCAGGCCATGATTTTGTGGTACTGCGCGTAAATGTCGTTGTCGTATTGACCGAGAACATGCGCGTGCTCCATATACGCCGCCGCGCCTTTCAGACCGTACAGGCACAGCAGACGCAGGCCGAGGATATTCTCGCCAATGGCGGCTTTGTCTTTATTCGGGGTAAATTCCGCCGCCTGACGTTGCAGTTCGCCCAGATCGTCGCTAACCAGTTGCAGATCGGCCATCGGATTTTCGCAATGCGCATTGGCATCCACGCTCAGGCACTGCGCTTTCAACGCTTCACGCAAGGCAATCGCTTCACGGGCGTAGCCGACGATACGCGGAGAGTCGAAGTTAACATTGGTCAGCGTGGAGAAAAACGCGCGCGGCGCAAAGTTATCAACGTCGTGATTAATGATGCCATATTCACGGGCCTTCACCGCCCAGGCAGACAAACCTTGCAAAGCCGCAATCAGCAGATCTTGCAGATCGGACGTTTCAGCTGTTTTACCGCACATTCCCTGCGCGTAGGAGCAGCCGTTTCCGGCTGGTGTACGGATGGTTTGTTCACATTGCACACAAAACATGGTCACACCTTTTAAAGTTATATTTAATATACATGTTTAAGGTTATGCCTGTGAACAAAGGGATAAAAGGGATTTCTGCCATAATGTGCAAGGAGATTGATTTAGCGCAATTTTGGCGGCAGATGCCTACCGCCAAAGAGGTATCAGGCCGAGAAGAACGCCATTAAGAGGGGGACCAGCAGGCTGAGGATAAAGCCATGTACGATAGCCGCCGGAACAATCTCTACGCCGCCGGAGCGCTGTAATACCGGCAACGTAAAGTCCATTGAGGTCGCTCCGCACAGGCCCAACGCCGTTGAACGGCTGCGGCGAACCAGGCCGGGAATAAGCATAATGGCTAAGAGTTCGCGGGCCAGATCGTTAAAAAATGCCGCGCTGCCGATAACCGGTCCAAACGACTCCGTCAGCAAAATACCGGAAAGAGAGTACCAGCCGAAACCTGACGCCATCGCCAGGGCGGTTTTTAGCGGTAAGCCCAGGATAAACGCATTAATCACGCCGCCCAGTAATGAGCTTGCCACGACAACGACCGCGACCATCATTCCCCGGCGGTTAAGCACAATTTGCTTTAAGGTCATGCCGCTATTTCGTAGCTGAATCCCCACCAGGAACAATAAAAAGATCAGCGTATATTCACTGGCTTCGGTGGCGTGCTGTAAAACAGAGAGTCCGCTCAGGCCGATAACAAACCCCAATACCACTACGCCGCACAGTTGCAGCGACTCCAGCGCCATGGCAATACGCGAAGGCAGTTTTTCCTGCTGATGATGGTGACGCCACGGGAGGATACGTTCCAGCCACAATAAGGCAGCGATATTACACAATAAAATAATCGTAATACTGACAGCGGAATAATGAAAAATCGCCACCAGATTACTGGCGAGGTTATCCAAAAACGCCAGGCTTATTCCCATAAAAAAGAGAATAAGATACACGATCCAGCTCAGTAGCCGGTTAATAAGTTGTAATGCGGCTTTATGTCGCAGTGGAATGAGATAGCCCACAATCAGTGGAACCAGAATGATTAAAAGTCCTGAAAACATGAACAGCCGGGCCCTTTTTTATTGTTTGAATAGCGTACATGACACTACCGAATTCCAGACTATCAGTAAAGCGACACCGTCAGCCGTACATTTATCATACAGTTGCCTCAGGCAAAGGAGGGAATATCACGCCAGGCGGAAGCATTTGCCGTTATACTGCGGTGAGTTTAATGGAGTGGTGACGCTTTTCTGGAGGAAGCATGATTCTCGAACGCGTTGAAATAGTGGGATTTCGCGGTATCAACCGACTGTCGTTGATGCTGGAACAAAACAACGTGCTGATTGGGGAAAACGCCTGGGGCAAATCCAGCCTGCTGGATGCGCTGACTCTGTTATTGTCGCCGGAACTCGATCTCTACCATTTTGTCCGTGAGGATTTCTGGTTTCCGCCTGGCGACATAAAAGGACGCGAGCATCACCTGCATATTATTCTGACTTTTCGCGAAACGCAGCCAGGGCGGCATCGGGTACGTCGTTATCGAGCGCTGGAAGCATGCTGGTCGCCTTGCGAGGATGATTTTCACCGTATTTTTTATCGGCTAGAGGGAGAGTGCGGCGCTGATGGCAGCGTGATGACGCTACGCAGTTTTCTTAATAGCGATGGGCAGCCATTGCCGGTGGAAAATATTAACGATCAGGTGCGCCATCTGGTTCGTCTGATGCCAGTGCTACGTTTGCGCGATGCGCGCTTTATGCGACGTATTCGCAACGGTACGGTGCCCAATGTGCCGGATGTTGAAGTCACGGCCCGACAGCTGGATTTTCTGGCGCGTGAGCTGGCGACCCGGCCGCAAAATTTAACCGACGGGCAGATTCGTCAGGGACTGTCCGCGATGGTGCAACTGCTTGAACACTATTTCTCAGAGCAGGGCGCAGGACAGGCGCGTCACCGACTCATGCGCCGGCGTTCGCAAAATGAGCAGCGTAGCTGGCGCTATCTGGATATTATTAATCGGATGATCGACAAACCGGGCAGCCGGTCGCATCGGGTGATCCTGCTGGGGCTTTTCTCCACGCTGTTACAGGCGAAAGGGACGCTGCGGTTACATAAAGACGCGCGACCATTACTTCTGGTGGAAGATCCGGAAACCCGTTTACATCCCATTATGCTTTCAGTCGCCTGGCAATTGCTCAATCTGTTACCGCTACAGCGGATAGCGACGACTAACTCAGGCGAATTGCTCTCGCTAACGCCGGTGGAGCATGTCGTACGGCTGGTGCGCGAATCTTCCCGCGTCGCCGCCTGGCGTTTGGGCCCGGGCGGGTTAAGCGCGGAAGATGGACGGCGCATCGCCTTTCATATCCGCTTTAATCGCGCGTCGTCGCTGTTTGCGCGTTGCTGGCTACTGGTGGAAGGCGAGACGGAAACCTGGGTTATTAATGAGCTGGCGCGTCAGTGTGGACATCATTTTGATGCGGAGGGCATTAAAGTCATTGAGTTTGCTCAGTCCGGTCTGAAACCGCTGGTGAAGTTCGCCCGCCGTATGGGAATCGAGTGGCATGTCCTGGTGGATGGCGACGAAGCGGGGAAAAAATATGCCGCGACGGTCCGCAGCCTGCTTAATAACGATCGGGAAGAAGAACGCGAACATCTCACGGCGCTGCCTGCGCTGGATATGGAACATTTTATGTATCGTCAGGGCTTTGCCGATGTTTTTCACCGGGTTGCGCAGCTTCCGCCTAATGTACCGATGAATACCCGGAAAATTATCACTAAAGCTATCCACCGCTCGTCAAAGCCGGATTTGGCGATTGAAGTTGCGATGGAAGCCGGGCGGCGGGGAATTGACGCCGTGCCGCCGCTGTTCAGAAAGATGTTCTCGCGCGTGGTTTGGCTGGCGCGGGGCCGGGCGGATTAGCGTTTGAATGTGGCCGGAACCTGTTCGACAACGCTATCGAGTAAAGCATAGCGGCGGCGATACTCGGCCCGTTTTTTACTGGCGATCTCCGCTTCGCTTTTTCGGGCGATCGCCAGCGGTAGCGTATAGTAATTCCCTTTAATTCTTTCACCGCCTAACGATTCCCAAAACGCGTCATAGTCGGCATGCATTTGCGTCTTTTTATCCATGTATCGCCAGCTACGGTAAACGTGCGCATCGTTACTCACGGCTATAATCTGCTCCGCCTGAAAGACTTGCGCAAACTGACAGAGAGCCTCCATCACGATGCGTTTGGGAAAAAGACCATGGCAGGCTTTGGTCGCCTGCTGGATAATTTCGTGAGGGACGTCGTTTGCCGCGCCCTGTAATCCGCCGATAAATAGTGTGCGTTGTTGGTTAAAGCGACACAGGGTAAATGTGATCTCTGCCAGAATACGTAACTGTGCGTCGCGAACAACAATAGTGCTTTCACCTTCTTTATCCAGTGAGACCAGACTGACTAAATCAAGTTGAAACAACTCGCCGGTTTTAGTTTCAAATTTAGCAAGATTCAGGCCATACTGACTTAAATAGCTAACTTGTTGTTCCCGCGATAAAAGTTGGCGCATCTGTTGATAATGAAAACACAGAGCGTCTAAGGCGAAATCGCGTTTAATATTTACAGCCATATAAGGACGATGTAGCCGAATAGGCAAACGCGGCTGACGAGCAAGTAACGTATTTAACTCCGGCCATTGGGTGAGATTGGTCAGTAATTGGCTGGTCGCACGCGGCATGACTAATGAGCGGATTAAAAACTTGCGACGAAAGCTGGCTTTACGCCAGAATTTTCCTGGCTGTAATTGCCCGCGCGTCAGACGAATAAATAATTGTAAAGGAGAGATGTGATCTGAAGTGTACCAGGTATTATCTGTAAGCTGTGTCATGATCGTAATCCGCGACATAAGATTGTCGAGATTGAACCACAGGAAACATTAACCAATCGTCAATACAGGCCGACGCTATCTTTATTGTGTTAGGTTTGTTTAGATACGGTTTACTTTCTGGTTAAAATTTTGCCGTCAGGGTTTCTATGCGTGCTAAGGGAAAGAAATTTAAAAAGCGTTATCTGGCCATTATTTTAATTCTTTTAGTGGGGGGGATGGTTAGCTGGCGAATGATAAATGCGCCGCTGCCAACTTATCAGACATTAATCGTGCGGCCAGGCGATCTTGAACAGAGTGTACTGGCGACTGGAAAACTGGACGCGTTGCGTAAAGTGGATGTCGGCGCGCAGGTGAGCGGCCAGTTGAAAACGCTGCTGGTCTCCATTGGAGATAACGTTAAAAAAGATCAGCTACTCGGCGTGATTGACCCAGATCAGGCGGAGAACCAGATAAAAGAGGTCGAGGCCACCCTGATGGAGCTGAACGCGGAGCGTCAGCAGGCAGCCGCTGAGTTAAAGCTGGCGCGGGTTACGCTGGCGCGCCAGCAGCAGTTAGCTAAGACTCAGGCGGTATCGCAACAGGATCTGGATACCGCGGCGACGGAGATGGCGGTTAAACAGGCGCGTATTGGCACCATAGATGCCCAGATCAAACGTAATCGGGCCTCGTTGGACACCGCGAAAACCAACCTGGAATATACCCGTATTGTTGCCCCCATGGCGGGGGAAGTGACGCAAATCACTACCCTGCAAGGACAAACGGTGATTGCAGCTCAGCAGGCGCCCAATATTCTGACGCTGGCGGATATGAGCACCATGCTGGTAAAAGCGCAGGTCTCGGAAGCGGACGTGATCCATCTTCGGGCGGGGCAGAAAGCATGGTTCACCATTGCAGGCGATCCGCAAACGCGCTATGAAGGCGTTTTAAAAGATATTCTGCCGACGCCGGAAAAGGTCAACGACGCTATTTTTTATTACGCCCGGTTTGAAGTGCCGAATCCCAAAAGAATCTTGCGTCTTGATATGACCGCACAGGTTTATATTCAACTCATGGATGTCAAAAATGTGCTGATTATTCCTCTCGCCGCGCTTGGCGAACCGGTGGGCGGCAATCGTTATAAAGTGGCGCTGTTGCGTAACGGCGAAAAACGTGAGCGCGAAGTGGTCATTGGCGAGCGTAACGATACAGACGTGGAAGTGGTTAAAGGTCTGGAAGCGGGCGATGAGGTGATCATCGGCGAGAGCAGGCCAGGAGCGACGCCATGACGGCATTGCTTGAACTGCGCAATGTGAGTCGCAGCTACCCCTCCGGAGAAGAGCAGGTGGCGGTGTTAAAAGATATCTCCCTGCAAATCCACGCCGGGGAGATGGTGGCGATCGTCGGCGTTTCCGGTTCTGGAAAATCAACGCTGATGAATATCCTCGGGTGCCTGGATAAACCGACCAGCGGCACTTATCGGGTGGCGGGGCGGGACGTCTCTACGCTGGACCCGGACGCGCTGGCGCAGCTGCGGCGTGAGCATTTTGGCTTTATCTTTCAGCGATACCATCTGTTGTCGCATTTAACGGCAGCGCAAAATGTTGAAATCCCCGCCGTCTACGCCGGCATTGAACGCAAAAAACGCCAGGCGCGCGCCAGAGAGTTGCTTTTGCGGCTGGGATTAAGCGATCGCGTCGATTACCCACCTTCACAGCTTTCTGGCGGACAGCAGCAGCGTGTCAGCATTGCCCGCGCGCTGATGAACGGCGGACAGGTGATTCTGGCGGATGAGCCGACCGGCGCGCTGGATAGCCATTCCGGCGAAGAGGTGATGGCGATTTTGCGCCAACTGCGCGATCGCGGACATACGGTGATCATTGTGACGCACGATCCGCTGCTTGCCGCCCAGGCGGAGCGGATTATTGAAATTCACGATGGCAAGATTGTCCATAATCCGCCCGCGCAGGAAAAGAAACGCGAACAGGGCGTTGACGTTGCCGTAGTTAATACGGCTCCCGGCTGGCGGCAATTTGCCAGCAGCTTTCGCGAAGCGCTGTCGATGGCGTGGTTAGCGATGGCCGCTAACAAAATGCGTACTTTACTGACCATGCTGGGAATTATTATCGGTATTGCGTCGGTGGTGTCGATTGTGGTGGTCGGCGACGCCGCAAAACAGATGGTACTGGCGGATATCCGCGCTATGGGCACTAACACGATTGATATTCATCCAGGCAAAGATTTTGGCGACGACAACCCGCAGTATCGACAGGCGCTGAAATATGACGATCTGGTGGCTATTCAGAAACAGCCGTGGGTTAACTCTGCGACGCCCAGTGTTTCAAAGAGCCTACGTCTTCGCTATGGCAATATTGATATTGCCGTAAATGCTAATGGCGTCAGTGGCGATTATTTTAACGTTTACGGCATGTCCTTTAGGGAGGGGAACACCTTCAATGCTGTACAGCAACAGGATCGCGCACAGGTGGTGGTGCTGGATGCCAACACGCGACGCCAGCTATTTCCAAATAAAGCGAATGTCGTAGGGGAAGTGGTGCTGGTGGGTAATATGCCGGTTATTGTTATTGGCGTGGCGGAAGAGAAACCGTCCATGTACGGCAATAGCAATCTGTTGCAAGTTTGGTTGCCCTATAGCACGATGTCAGATCGCATAATGGGTCAGTCATGGCTTAACTCGATCACCGTTCGTGTGAAAGATGGCGTTGATAGCGATCAGGCTGAACAGCAGCTTACCCGCCTGCTCACCTTACGCCACGGTAAAAAAGACTTCTTTACCTGGAATATGGACAGCGTCCTGAAAACGGCTGAAAAAACCACCTATACTCTTCAGTTATTTCTGACGCTGGTGGCCGTCATTTCGCTGGTTGTCGGCGGCATCGGCGTTATGAATATTATGCTGGTTTCCGTCACCGAGCGAACGCGTGAAATCGGCATCCGTATGGCGGTAGGCGCGCGCGCCAGCGATGTGCTACAGCAGTTTCTTATTGAAGCGGTGCTGGTTTGCCTGGTTGGGGGAGCGCTGGGGATTAGCTTGTCGATGTTCATCGCATTTATGCTACAGCTTTTCCTGCCCGGCTGGGAGATCGGTTTTTCACTGACTGCGCTGGCGAGCGCGTTTTTATGTTCGACGTTTACTGGGATACTGTTTGGTTGGCTACCGGCGAGAAACGCGGCGCGACTGGACCCGGTGGATGCGCTGGCAAGGGAGTAATCTTGCTGACGTCATTTGTCGGCCTGATAAGATGTAACAGTGTCGCTATCAGGAACTGGCGTTAAATAAAAATGCCAGCCGATCGGGCTGGCATTTTGCCTCCTGGATGTACACAATGAGACAGAGGAGCTATGCAACGGCCTCTGCTTCGATGGGCACGATGACGCTGGCGTGATTGCCTTTTGGCCCCTGGTGTACATCAAACCGGACAGACTGTCCGGCTTTAAGCGTTCTGTAACCATCCATTTGAATGGTGGAATAATGGGCGAAAATATCCTCGCCGCCGCCTTCAGGGCAGATGAAACCAAACCCTTTGGCATTATTGAACCACTTTACAGTACCCGTTTCCATGCTTCGACATCCTTCGTAAATCTTATATAAGTAAGATGGAATGAACCGGTGACGGAGTGGGGGCTGTTCAAAACCTCACCAACTCTCGACATTACAATTTAGAGAAATCAGGCGAGGCGTCAAGCATCAGGCAGGGGGGATCGGGTAAAAATGAATCAAAAATTTGAAGCAGTTAACGCTATTGCCGGGAATGTGACAGATGTCGCGGATGGTACTGATAGATGTTAGTTATCTATCAATTGAGGTAGATTGATTGTGTGCATAGACTCTGGTCAGCGGCAGATTTTCCTGCCGACAACCGTAACCGATAATGACGACTGACGATGGGTAAGACGAACGATTGGCTGGATTTTGACCAGCTGGTGGAAGATAGCGTGCGCGACGCGCTAAAACCGCCATCTATGTATAAAGTGATATTAGTCAATGATGATTACACTCCGATGGAGTTTGTTATTGACGTGTTACAAAAATTCTTTTCTTATGATGTAGAACGTGCAACGCAATTGATGCTTGCGGTTCACTATCAAGGCAAAGCCATCTGCGGCGTGTTCACCGCCGAGGTGGCGGAAACCAAAGTGGCGATGGTGAACAAGTATGCAAGGGAGAACGAGCATCCGTTGCTGTGTACGCTGGAAAAAGCCTGAATGCAGGTATAAAAATTGGGGGAGGTGCCTATGCTCAATCAAGAACTGGAACTCAGTTTAAACATGGCTTTCGCCAGAGCGCGCGAGCACCGTCATGAGTTTATGACCGTCGAGCATCTGTTGCTGGCGCTGCTCAGCAACCCATCGGCTCGCGAAGCGCTGGAAGCATGCTCCGTGGATCTGGTGGCGCTCCGTCAGGAACTCGAAGCCTTCATTGAACAAACCACACCCGTACTGCCTGCCAGTGAAGAAGAGCGTGATACGCAGCCGACGTTAAGTTTCCAGCGTGTCCTGCAACGTGCCGTCTTCCACGTTCAGTCTTCCGGGCGTAGTGAAGTGACTGGCGCGAATGTGCTGGTGGCTATCTTTAGCGAACAGGAATCACAGGCGGCTTATCTGCTGCGTAAGCATGAAGTGAGCCGTCTGGATATCGTGAACTTTATTTCTCACGGGACGCGAAAAGACGAACCGAGCCAATCTTCCGATCTCGGCAATCAGCCAACTGGCGACGAACAAGCTGGTGGGGAGGAACGTATGGAAAACTTCACGACGAATCTTAACCAACTTGCTCGCGTGGGCGGCATCGATCCGCTGATTGGTCGTGAAAAAGAACTGGAACGCGCGATCCAGGTCTTGTGTCGTCGCCGTAAAAATAACCCGCTGCTGGTGGGGGAATCCGGCGTTGGCAAAACGGCGATTGCCGAAGGGCTGGCCTGGCGTATCGTGCAGGGCGATGTGCCGGAAGTGATGGCCGATTGCACCATTTACTCGCTGGATATCGGTTCGCTGCTGGCGGGCACCAAATACCGCGGCGATTTTGAAAAACGGTTTAAGGCGTTGCTGAAACAGCTTGAGCAGGATACCAACAGCATCCTGTTTATCGATGAAATCCATACCATTATCGGCGCTGGCGCGGCGTCGGGCGGACAGGTGGATGCGGCAAATCTGATTAAACCGCTGCTTTCCAGCGGCAAGATCCGGGTGATCGGCTCAACGACCTATCAGGAGTTCAGCAATATTTTTGAGAAAGACCGCGCATTAGCGCGCCGTTTCCAGAAAATTGATATTACCGAGCCTTCGGTAGAAGAGACGGTGCAAATTATCAACGGCTTGAAACCTAAGTACGAAGCGCACCACGACGTGCGTTATACCGCGAAAGCGGTGCGTGCGGCGGTCGAGCTGGCGGTAAAATATATCAATGACCGCCATCTGCCGGATAAAGCCATTGACGTGATTGACGAAGCGGGCGCGCGGGCGCGTCTGATGCCGGTGAGCAAACGTAAGAAAACGGTCAACGTGGCGGATATTGAGTCCGTAGTGGCGCGAATTGCGCGAATTCCTGAAAAGAGCGTCTCGCAGAGCGATCGCGATACGCTGAAGAACTTGGGCGATCGTCTGAAAATGCTGGTCTTCGGCCAGGATAACGCGATTGAGGCGCTGACCGAAGCTATTAAGATGAGTCGTGCGGGTCTGGGCCATGAGCATAAACCTGTCGGCTCATTCTTGTTCGCCGGGCCAACTGGTGTAGGGAAAACTGAAGTTACGGTACAGCTTTCAAAAGCGTTGGGTATTGAGCTGTTGCGCTTCGATATGTCCGAATATATGGAGCGTCATACGGTGAGCCGTTTGATCGGCGCGCCTCCGGGATACGTCGGTTTCGACCAGGGTGGGCTGCTGACGGATGCGGTGATTAAGCATCCTCATGCGGTGCTGTTGCTGGATGAGATCGAAAAAGCGCACCCGGATGTCTTTAACCTGCTGCTGCAGGTGATGGATAACGGTACGCTGACCGATAACAACGGCCGTAAGGCGGATTTCCGCAACGTGGTGCTGGTGATGACCACCAACGCCGGCGTGCGAGAAACCGAACGTAAATCTATTGGTCTTATTCATCAGGACAACAGTACCGATGCGATGGGCGAGATCAAGAAAGTGTTTACGCCGGAGTTCCGTAACCGTCTCGACAACATTATTTGGTTCGATCATCTGTCTGGCGAGGTGATTCATCAGGTTGTCGATAAGTTTATCGTCGAGTTGCAGGCCCAGTTGGATCAGAAAGGCGTCTCCCTGGAAGTCAGTCAGGAAGCGCGCGACTGGCTGGCGGAAAAGGGCTATGACCGGGCGATGGGCGCACGACCGATGGCGCGTGTGATTCAGGATAACCTGAAAAAACCGCTGGCCAATGAGTTGCTGTTTGGATCGCTGGTTGACGGCGGACAGGTCACCGTCGCGCTGGATAAAGAGAAAAATGCGTTGACGTATGGCTTCCAGAGTGCGCAAAAGCACAAGCCGGAAGCCGCGCATTAATCTTCGTTTCACTGCCGTACAAACCGGGCCTTAGCGCCCGGTTTTTTTACGCCGGCTAATAGTTAGCCTGATGGCGTTGTGCTCGCGGTAGGCGGACAAGGCGCTTGTAAATTGCGTCATCATCCGGTAATCGACGGGGGTTTAATGCGAAAAAAAGCCCGTACTTTCATACGAGCTCTTTCTTGAATATGGCGGTGAGGGGGGGATTGACTCGCTGCGCTCGCCCTTCGGGCAGTCTCCTCGCAGGCTCGTCGTCTGTCCA